>JBCCLH010000041.1:0-48459 GCA_039026955.1 Bacteroidota bacterium | reverse complement strand
ATAGCTATAAGTGTTCCTGCGATAATTGATAATAATGAGACGAAGACAGTATAAATCAAACCACTCATTATAGCATGTCTATATTCCCATATAAAATAAAAATCATTTAATGAAAAATGATCAATATCTATATTTCTAGTAGTTGAGGAAAAGAAATCTAATAATTTTAAAATACCAACTACTAATAAACCTGCTATGATATTGATTACAATATCATGTAGTTTATTTTTCTTACTCATACTTTTCATTGATATAATTATCTGCAAATGGGATTCTTTGACTGTATACATTCTTCAGAGAATCAATAAATCCATCATTTTCTAATTCCAAAATAATCTCATTCAATTTTTTGAGTAATCTACTATCTTCTTTATCCTTACTAACCGCCCAACATACAGGTAATACATAATATGGCGAAAATTCTAAAGCGTCTTTCAAATCTGGATTCTTCGTTACATACCTTTTTAAAATATATTGATCTGAAAATGCAGCATCTGCCATACCGTTTTTCACTTGTAATGGAGCTAAACTTAGATCGCTTCCTGATAACTCTATAAGTTTAGCATTTTGAAAATTTTTCTTGGCAAATTCATAACCTTGCTCTCCTTGAATAACTGCAATAGTTATGCCTTTCTTATCAAAATCATTAATATCATTAAATCTATTATCTTCCGCTTTTACTACTGCTCCATTTCCTAGATAAAAAATTGGTCTTGTAAACCTTACGATGTTTTCTCTTTGTTTCGTCTTAAAAGTACCAGCTATTGAAAAATCGAATTTATTATTATTTACTCCTAGACCAAAACCTTGCCAGTCTGTTTCAATGAATTTTATTTTTTCCCATGGGATATTCATCTTTCTAGCAACAGCTTTAAGTAGCTCAACTAAAAAACCTTCTAACTGATTATTCTTAATATCTTTAAACGTGACATCATAATATGGTATATAACCTACAGTTAATGTTTGATTATATTGAATTTTTTCTAAAGTATCACTTGCTTCTTCGTTATTACAAGAGACAAAAGATAAAATTAATATTAAAGTAAATATTCTATTCATGTAAATATGGTTAGTTAATATTTACAATATTATTAAGAATTATAAATAATTCCTTACGGTTTTCCGTAAGGAATTAAAGACTATTCGTTTTAGTTTTATTGACGTATCAATATAAAAGTAAAATCATGAAAAATTCACAATCAGAATTAGTTTGGCAAGGCAATACGCACATGGGTGATGAACCAGGAATATTTGGTAATGCATCTTACAGTGGTCTTTCTTATGAATTACCAATAACAATTGGAAGTTTTGACGGGAAAGATGAAAAGCAAGTAAAACTCATATTAGAGTCTAAGTATGTAAAAACATTCAAGCCATATAATGGGCATAAAATAACTGTCTTTGAATATCTACCTGATCCAAGCCCTACAAATCCATATGCATGGAAACAAACAATTATCGCACAAGACTTCTTGAAAGATAGTAATAAACCAAAAGATATTCTTTTTAACATTAAGGGTAAAACTGCCTATATCAGTTGTCGTATTGAAATTGATACTACAGTTAAGCCAGGTCTATATAATGATTTCCTCATAAAGCAATTGAGCTTTTATTCAGAGAATTATTATTACTATGCAAGTTTAGGTTTTAGATAAATCCTGATTCCATTTTGCACATTTTCATGCTAAAATGCCACCCATACTGCTACCCACAGAACCATTTTAAGTAGTTTCACGAAAAATTATATTGATTAATCAATGGTTTAGTAAATTTTTGAAAGCTTTTGCAGTAGGTTTTCAGTCGTTTGCTCTACCAACTGAGCTATCAGGGCAAACCGTCACAAAACGGTCATTAGGTGTATAGATACATTTAGCCCGATTGTCCAGTAGAAAATTGAAGCCCAAGCTATATGGGCAACACAGCACTTTTTATGTGCATAGAGATGTCTTTGATGAGTCGATATAAAACATGGACTGCTTATTTTTTGAGAAAGGATAAGTGCATCATGTTGCATTCAAATTCATACAAAAACGGTCAATTTGCCACCCAAAATGCCACCCAAAACGAAAACAAAAAACATAAGGATTTAAAGGCGGACAAGTCAAAAATTAATAAAATTGCCCCCCAAAAGAGCCGAATTATTAAATTTAGCGATGTCACAATTCGTCATTTAAAGCCCAAATCAAAGCGAATGGACTATTGGTGCCAAGGATTATCAGGGTTTGGTATTCGCATATCGCCAAAGGGGACAAAAACATGGATTTACTATTATCGTATCGAATCTATGAAAAGACGATTAAGTATAGGACAATATCCGGCTGTAACCTTGCGAGAGGCTAAAGTTCTTTATCAAGAGGCAAAAAAGAAAGTCGATAGGGGTATTGATCCGCTCTTGGAACGCCAAGAACAAAAACAAAAGTCTTTTGATGAACTGACATTAAGTGAATTGATTGCGCTCTATTTAGAACATTGCAAAAAAGCTAAGAAGAAAAGCTATAACACAGAGCGTAAATGTTTAGAAAAAGATATCATTCCTGTTTTGGGAAAACGTAAGATCACCACCATTCAAGCAAAAGACTTATCACAAATCTTTCATACGATTATCGTCGAGCGTGAGGCACCAAGTACGGCAACACATTTGTATAGCTATGTGAGGCGTTTATTTAATTTTGCTAGTGATATGGGATTAATGCGCCGACGCGATAATCCCTGTTTAGATATCAAACTGAATGTTAAGAAAAAGAAACGCTCACGTCATCTCTCACCACAAGAGATTTATCAATTTTGGCACACTATCGAAACCGTACCAATGATGCCAGTCACACGATTGGGCTTAAAATTTATGCTTGTGACTGTAGCACGGGGGTGTGAAGTTCGATTAATGAAATGGTCAGATATTAATTGGACAGATCGTATATGGACACTTCCCATGACAAAAAATGGACATTTACATCGTGTTTATTTAAGTGATCTGGCAATCAATATCCTTAATAATGTTAAACCCTATTCAAAAGAAAAAGGGATTGTCTTTGGCTCTCATGGTCATAGAGACCGAGAACAGAATAGCAGTGACCCTCTAAAGCCGATGAGTGACCACACGCTTTCACAACCGATTAAACGGCATTGGGATAAGTTTGGCATAGAAACACCATTTACACCGCATGATTTACGCCGAACTGGGGCAACACTGATTGCAGGCTTGTTTGGACGGCGTGATTTAACAAAACTATGCCTGAACCATGTTGATAACAGCATTACGGCTGTCTATGATCAGTATGCGTATAGTAAAGAAAAAGAAATGGCGATCAACGCTCTCAACAAAGCCATTGAAATTATCATCAATAGTAAGGATGTTGAGAGCGTTCCAAGTTTTGATCAGTTACGAGAACAGGTTTTTAAAAAGCCTAATCATTTAACTGTTGATACGAAGCAGGATTTTCAAGCCAGTTTTTCAGATCGAGTATCTTATAAGCTTTCCTTTGACCTAAAGGGGTAATCGAATAAAGTCGTGGAAAGCGTTTTTCAACGCGCAAGCGATATTGCGTCGCTTTATCCAAAGTTGTGACAATCTCAGCAGTTTTGATCGACACAAAGCTATTGAGCATAAAGAGCAATTCTGCCACGACTTTATCTTCTTGGTTTGGATCAATCAGAATAACACCGTTATTGTCAATTGTTTTCACCATAAAGTTTTCCTTTTCAAAGTTAACGTTATCAGAAGTGATAAGGATTATTTGATCTTATGACTATGCACATAAAATGATTTAAAATAGTATGTAAGGCATTGGATCGTATGACTTTTATGTCCATACACAAAATAAAAACGAATCTCTAAAACATTGCCAAACCAAAACCAATGTAGGAGAACATTAATGAACTTAACATTTAACTATAAAGGAAAATCAAAAGAGGATTTTAAAAAGGAGATTATAGACAAACTTGTCAAAAGACGAAAAGAACTCAATATGACACAAGAAGAAGTCAATCAAAAATTGGGTATGTCAGATTCCCAAGTAGCAAAATGGGAAACCGGCAAACGTGTTCCAATACTTTTTCATTTACTTTGTTGGCTAGATGTCTTGGGAATGGGAATGGAACTTCGTGATCGTGAGGGAAATATTCTCACTTCAACACGTCATTATAAGAAATAAACATAAAAATAGCCTCTCGGATTTGAGAGGCTATTTGCTTTAAGTATCAATTTTGACTTTAAAGTTCAAACTTTAGAATATCCTCTTCTATCTGATTTTTACGAACCAACAGTGTATCTTGTAGATGATTGGTGACAAGCTTAATGAGATTGGTGTTCGAGGTTTTAAATTCCTCGCCATTTTCATCGCGGATAAGAAACACACAAGACTCACTATTATTGTATTTAAACTTGGTTAGATTGGTCAGTGTGATCATCAATCGTTCGCGTTGATTGGCTAACCCTCGCAGTTTTTGAAAATTATTAATACGGTCGTCCAAACTGACGGGTTTTGTATTTGTAACAGCTTCTTGTGCAAGTTTTTTCGTGACACTACTCGGTTTACTTTGATTTGCCTTTGGCTTTTCGGTTGTTTTTACGGTTGTCGCTGTTGTCTTTTTTGTCGTTCCATTTACTTTTACTGTTGTTGCTGTTGCCATGATTTTAAATTTTTAAGATTAAACATTGTTTTTTAATCGAACCCTTTTGGCATTTTGGGGTGTCGAACAATGCGGCAATTGCCATAGCGGTGGGAAAGGTCAAGACAACAGCGGTTATTTTTTCAATAAGAAAAAATGTTCGTGTTCCTAAAAGGCTTGGTCTTGCAAGTGGGCAAAGGCGAACGGCTATATTTGCTATTGGTCGATCATCCCACATGGCATAAAAAGGTGTCAGAGAATGATGTTTAATTGAGAATTTGGAATGATGCCTATTACAGAAAGTGAAAGGAAATTTAAAAAAATGGCTTTGTAAATGTGGAAAACCGTAATGTGGTGAGAATATTAATAGATAATTTTAAGTATAACCAAAAAACACTTTACGATGAAAATATTTAAAACCTATCTCTTTGTTCTAACATTATTAATTTCAACAATTGTTTTTATAGCATGTGATAACGATGATGACACGCATACTCATGAACCTGTACCAGTAACAAGTACACCTGTTGAAATTCTAGTGTCAAATCAGATCATAAATAATGATATTGATGGAACCTTTCAGGATATTATTGAAATTAATAAACCATGTTTATTTTTTGTTACAGCCAATGCAAATGGAAACTACAATGGACCTGTTAGAAATGCAGGAATAATTTTAAGAATTTACCTAAATGATGAAGAAATTGCCTCTGATTTTAGTTTTGAAGGGGAAAGCGCCTCAGTTACATTTAGCTCATCGGCTTCATCTACACTTTATCTACAACCTGGAAGTTATAATTTACGAGTTGAACGAGAAAATGTTCGTGTAAATAGTGGTTTCAGTCTTAAAGTAAATTACCATGCTATTTATGCAGAAATGAGTAATTAATTGAAAATAAATATTAGGTAAAACTAAAAACCGTGTAAATTTAGTAGTGTAACAAAAAAGCTTTTTTACTTACATACTAGGTAAAATAATTAATTATAAATTTCTATTGCTAGATATTTTCAATACTAGAGAAGTAGCTATACTTATATGGACAAGCTTGATATTGGCACTCTTTTTTTCTAACAAGCAAGCAAGAAAAGGGCTAAAACCACTAATATCAGTATTCTTTTCCACTTCCTTATTTGACATAGTATTGTATTTACTAATTTATACAGAGATTATAATTTTTTGTTTAACCATATTAGGTTTTTGGAATCTAAATTTCATTAAAGATTCAATTTATTGGTTTCTATTTGCAGGTGTCCCTCTAGTATTTAGCTTTAGTAAAGTAAATAGAGAAGAAAACTACATTAGAAAAGTTTTGAAAACTAGCTTGGCTGGGGTCGTTATTGTCGAATTTATAATTAACTTTTATTGTTTTTCACTAACAGTTGAACTTATCTTGCTTCCCATAATTGCTTTTCTGGCAATCTTTCAAATAATGATTGAAAAAGATATAAAGCATAGAAAAGTAACTTCCTTGATTGTAAATATGCAGATTGTTATTGGGCTAATAATATTTGGTATTGTGATCTATAAACTATCGCAAAACTACACTTCTCTAATTACTCTTAGTACATTAAAATCTTTCTTATTCCCAATAATTATGACCATTGTAACCTTACCGTTTTTGTATTTGATAGCTTTATATTCTCTTTATGAAACGATGTTTGTTAGAATGGGAACTAGACTAAATAAAAGCGATAAATTATACCTAAAAATAAGATTGATCCAAAAATTCCATTTCAATAGAATAAAATTAAGAAGATTTCAAAGAGAAATAGGGTTTAAACCAATAATGACGAGAGTAGATATAAATAATTTGATAAAACTATACTAAATGAATCCACAAGAAATAGGTTTAATAGATAGCAGAAATGAAAGTTTATGGAATGATCTAAATGCGATTAATTCAATCGTTGTTAAAACTTCGACTGATACTCATTATTCCTGCTATTCAGAAAATCAAAGTTCTACCATATTTGTGCCAGTCAAGAATGTAAATATAAATTCATTTACACATGAATTATTACACATTTTAATAAGAGAGAAAGAAATCTTTTTTGGCTCAAGCTTTCGACTATTAATAGAAAGTAACCCCGTTTTATCAAATTTAATTTCAGATGAATTATTAGAGCATTTTGGTAATTGTATGGACCATATAAAGATGTTGCCCATTTATTTAGAATTAGGATTTGATGAGAAAGAATTTATTGAAGATTATAATGTTAACAAGTTCACTAAATCTGAAGTTAATCAATTAAAAGATAATTTTAAATTAGGTAATGTTCATTCAAAAAATGCTACAGACTTTTTTATTGGTAAGTATATTTCTGTAAAAGCAGATGCTAACAAGAATATAGATTATTCAGAAGTCTTAAACGAATTAGAAAACTTAGATAGTGAACTTTTTCAGCTTTTAGAACTTTGTTTTGGAAGATGGAAAAAAATGCCACTAGAAAGTAAAAGTCTTTTAGATGATGATTATCGTACAATTTCATTAGAATTTTATCAGGGTTTATCTGATTGGGCAGAAAATAAAATATTTATATAAAATTATTAAGAATGGGAGCAATACTATTTGACGGTGAAACAAATTTTAAAGAGCTTATCTTCAAAGAAATAGTTCAAGAAAATAATCCAGAAATTAATTCAAATAGTATTATCACTTTTCAAAATTGCATATTTAAAAGGGCTTTTATACTAGAAAAAATAAAAGCTAAGGAGATTTCATTTATTGACTGTATTTTTGAAAAAGAATGCGTTTTATCTGATTCTGAAATAAATATTATTGGTTTTACTGAATGTAATTTGAAAATTAACTTTAAGCTTACTACTAACGAATCATCAGCAAAAACAATTTTAAGAGAAATTAAAAGCCCAGAAGTAATCATTAGTGGAAACTATCAGAATTTACAAATAGTTGGCTCCACTATCCAAAAAATGACTATTGGAGATATAAATGATAATTCATCAAAAAAAGATAGTAAAATAGAATTTTTAGTCGATAATAATATTGAAAAACTAACTATTAATCCCTTTTCTACTTATTCATCTCTCTCTTTTCATAAAAGCATTTATGATGATATTACTTTTCAAGGTAATTTTTATAATGATTTAGTTTTCAAAGATAAAATACAATGTAAAGGTATATATTTTGAGTCATCAGTCTTCACTCAAAGAATAGACTTTGAAGAAGGGAATTTCGATGATGTGAATTTTTATAGAAGTTCTTTTGATGGATTGATCCATATAAACGATTTTAAAAATATGGGTGAAGATTTTCACAGAGATTTAGTAATAACAAAACTCTGTTTTCACTCATGTACATTCGATAAGGATGTTAGTGTATCTATAGAAAAAATAGAATCATTAGATATCTCAAATAATAACTTCAAACAATTACTAAATTTTGATAATCGTACAATTAATACAGAAAATATGGTTATGATAAGTATTAACAGATTAAATAGAGGTTCAATCGTACTAGAAAGAGCCTATTTTGATCTGTGGTTCAGTGGTATTAATTTTGGAGATATTTTTATTAAAGACTCTTTAATTTGGAATATATCACTATCTGAATTGAACAATAAAGGTAGTATATCCTTAACCAATGTTAAAAAAGGCAAATTTTTCACAATACATAATTCCAATAGTGGTAATCTGCATTTTATTAATACGAATATCAATAATTTTGAAGAAATTATAATAGCAGATAGTAATTTAGATGGACTAGATACCTCTATTTATCCTACTAAGGTCTTATCTTACAGTAAAGATGAAAGAACTGGATTTGGTCTTTCAGATAAGTCCAAAAATCGTCAAAACTTAAAAAATGTTTATAATCAATTAAAGCAAATAACTAAAAAAAAGCAGGATATTCACATGATGTTTAAATACAGATCATTAGAATACAAAAATCTACTTTTAGGTAAAAAAATTAATTTCGATACAATTTTGTTATCTCTTAATTGGCTGTCTAACAATAATGGTAAAAGTTGGTTTAGAGGGATTTTATTTACTTTAGTTATGGCATTTCTTTTCTACTGGTTATATATATCCAGTGTAGGGCAAACACTTGAACATAATCTTTGGTGGAAAGAATATATATTATTCATAAGTTCCTTTCCCTCATTAAATTTAGAAAAATATGAAACTTTTAATTCTGAATGGTATGCTAGTTTAATTATATGGCTTGGAAGAATCTTTATCAGCTACGGGATTTATCAAACAGTCGCTGCTTTTAGAAAGTATGGGAAAGCATAATAAAAGTTGAAAAACTAATTTGTTGTACATATGTTGTACAGAAAGCAAAAAAGCTAAGATTCAAAATCTTAGCTTTTCCTTTATTTACCGTAGTAGCGAGATCGGGAATTGAACCCGAGACCTCCGGGTTATGAATCCGACGCTCTAACCAACTGAGCTACCTCGCCTCGTTTGCGGCTGCAAATATATGAACAATTTTTTGTCAAGCAAATAATACACAAAAATTATTTTTTTTGTTCTTTTCTTTTAAACTTATCAATTAATGTATATATTGTCAACAACATAATCAAGAATAACAATATGTCAGATAAAATAAAATACGAAATTGAGTTCCCTATACAATCTTCGCCGCAACTTTTGTTTCAATATTTATCTACACCTTCAGGGCTTTCAGAATGGTTTGCAGATAACGTGAATTCGCGTGGAGAAATGTTTACATTTATTTGGGACGATAGCGAAGAAGTGGCAAAGCTCCTTGGTAAGAAAAACAATGAGCGAATCCGTTTCCAGTGGGAAGATGATGAAGATACCTCGTATTATTTTGAAATGAAAATCGTTGTGGATGAAATTACGAAAGATGTGTCTCTTATTGTAATTGACCATACGGAAGAAGACGAGCTAGAAGAAGCCAAAATGTTATGGGATAATCAAATCAGCGGACTAAAACAAGTTTTGGGTTCTCGTTAAGAAAAACCATTTATAAGAAGTATATTTGCCTTGAAAAAATCAAGGCTTTTTTTATGGTAAATTTTAACGGAAATATCAGTGGCGAAACAACATTGTTAAATGTTGAAAATAGAGGAGTAAAGTATGGAGATGCACTGTTTGAAACACTACGAGTAGTCACAAATAAAATCCTGTTTTGGGAAGATCATTATTTCAGACTCATGGAGTCGATGCGTATCCTGAGAATGGAAATTCCGATGAATTTTACGATGGAATTCCTAGAAGAAGAAATCCTCAATACGTTGAAAGCGAGTGAACTGACCAATGCGCGAGTACGTTTTACAGTATACAGAGGCGATGGCGGATTGTACCTGCCAACTTCCAACGAAGTTGAATATGTAATTACAGCAAACACATTAACATCTCCATTTTATTTGCTTTCAGACGATACATACGAAGTCGATTTATACAAAGACTTTTACATTAACAAAGGATTACTCTCCACACTAAAAACAAATAACAAGATTACCAACGTATTAGGAAGCGTTTATGCGAAGGAAAACGGTTTGGATAACTGTTTGCTTGTCAACGAAGATAAAAGCGTGATAGAAGCCCTAAATGGCAATATTTTCTTGGTGAAAGGAAACGTAATCAAAACACCACCAATTACAGATGGTTGTTTAAAAGGAATCTTACGCAAACAATTGGTTGAAATCTTAGAAAAAACGCCAGCGTATGAATTGAAAGAAGAAAGTATCTCTCCATTTGAAATCCAAAAATCAGATGAGTTCTTTATCACAAATGTCATTCGCGGAATCATTCCAATCACAAAATACCGAAAAAAGCAATTCGGAAGCACAGTAGCTAAAGATTTACTAGCCAAACTAAACATGCGAATTCGCTTGGGAAGTTAAGATGTAGAAGTTTTTTAGTTGTGAGTTATAAGATGTGAGATGTGAGATATGAGTATTGAGTTTCCTTCAAAGAACAAATCAACAAATCAACAATTAAGAAGTTGAAAAGTTTATAGGTTTGTAAATAATGGATATGAGTATTGAGATTCATTAAAAGAACAAATCAACAAATAGACAAAAAACGAATAAACAATTAAGAAGTTGAAAAGTTTATAGGTTTGTAAATAATGAGATATGAGTATTGAGATTCATTCAAAGAACAAATCAACAAATAGACAAAAAACGAATCAACAATTAAGAAGTTGAAAAGTTTATAGGTTTGTAAATAATGGATATGAGTATTGAGATTCATTCAAAGAACAAATCAACAAATAGACAAAAAACGAATCAACAAAAAAGAAGTTGAAAAGTTTATAGGTTTGTAAATAATGAGATATGAGTATCGAGATTCATTCAAAGAACAAATCAACAAAAAACAAATCAACAAAAAAGAAGTTAAAAAGTTTATAGATTTATAAATTTCTACTCTGAAACTAAAAGGAAAACTGAAATTAAAAACTGACAACAGAGCGCAGCGACCAACACCTAATTATGACTAGGATTCTCAGGAGCATTCGACCAAATCAAATATTCGCCACCGAATTCCATCATTTTGTTTCGCCAAATGGATTTACAGGATTTTGAAATGATCTCTTTCTTAAATTCGTTCTCGACAATAATCCAAGAATTTGAATTTAACTCTTCACTCAGTTGATTGGCATGCCAACCCGAATAGCCTAAGAAGAATTTAATATCATCTTGCTGTAATTTATCTTCTTCCAACAACTTAATAATAGAAGAAAAATCGCCGCCCCAATAAATCCCCAGCGAAATTTCTATACTATTAGGTACCAAATGTGGTATTTTATGGATAAAATATAAATTATCTTGCTCTACAGGTCCACCATTAAACACTTTAAACGTCGTTTTGGCGTTTGAAAACTGCGGAATTAAATCGGAAAGATGGACATTTAGTGGTTTATTTAAAATGAAGCCAATAGAACCTTCTTCAGTATGATCAGCGAGCAAAACGACTGATCTATTGAAAGATACATCTCCAATAATGGATGGCTCAGCAATTAAAAGATGTCCTTTATCAGGTTTTAAGGCTATCATTTATAATTTTTTAGGTTATTTAAATCTATTAAAAAAAAATGGAATAATCAAATTAAGAAAATTTTAACAACCTACTAAAAACGAAAAAGCACTCAAATTTTGAGTGCTTTTTGTCTAATTTATGTATAAATACAATTAGTTTACTGCTTTTCCTAAATCAGATCCTGCTTTAAACTTTACTACTTTTTTAGCAGCAATTTGGATCGTTTTTCCAGTCTGTGGATTTCTTCCTTCTCTTGCAGCTCTTTCTGAAACTGACCAAGATCCGAATCCTACTAGAGAAACTCTATTTCCTTTCTTTAAAGCTCCTTCTACATTTCCTAAAAATGATTCCAATGACTTTTTTGCTGCAGCTTTAGAAATTCCTGCGTCAGCAGCCATTGCGTCAATTAATTCTGTTTTGTTCATAATCGTTGAATTATTAATTGTTGGTTAAACATTATTTTTAAAAGCACTACAAATTTATACGGATTTCTTTGTCATGCAAGTAATAGCGCGGGAAAAGCGGGTTTTTGTTGATAACTTCACACGATTGTTAATAAACACAACGATTTTTTATTGTTTTTCTCTCGTATCAGTAAATATAAGGGTTACGAGACTTTTGCGTCTTTTTCAAAGCTAAAACCGTTTAACAAAGCACTAATTTCCATTGAACGCTTTCCAGGAAGCTGTAAAATCTTTATCGAAATGTATCCTTCTGAAACCGCAATTTTGACTTCTTTTTTAGTGCTAATCACACTTCCCACTGTATGCGCATGTGCTTCTACAATTTTTTCTACTGCATATATCTTTGTAGTGTAAGTAGCATCTCCAGAATGTAAAGTAGTCCAAGCAGCAGGATACGGACTCAACCCACGAATCTTATTATAGATGTTATCGATATTGTCTGTCCAATCAATTTTACAGGTTTCTTTGTGAATTTTATGAGCGGTCTTTATTTCATCAGAATTTGGCTGAATTGTCGTAGTGACATCATCTTTTTCTATATGTTGAACAGTCTTGACAACCAATTCACTTCCCGTAGTCATTAATTTATCGTGTAACGAACCTGCATTTTCGGTAGGATCTATCATTACTTCTTCTTGAAAAATCATGGCTCCAGTATCAATCTTTTCATCAATAAAAAATGTGGTCACGCCCGTTTTTGTTTCACCTTTGATGATTGCCCAATTAATTGGTGCCGCACCTCTATAATTCGGAAGTAACGACGCATGAAGGTTGAACGTTCCGTATTCCGGCATTTGCCAAACCACTTTCGGAAGCATTCGAAACGCAACTACGACTTGTAAATTTGCATTCAGCGCTTTTAACTCTTCTATAAAAGTAGGTCTTTTTAAATTGGTAGGTTGTAAAACGTTCAAATCATTCGCCAATGCAAACTTCTTCACTGCCGATTGATGCAATTTACGACCGCGACCCGCAGGTTTATCAGGCGCCGTAATCACACCCACAATAGTATAATTGGCATCCAACAAAGCTTTCAAGGTAGCCACAGCAAAATCAGGCGTGCCCATAAAAACGATTCTCAAATCTCTCATATATTATAAGGTATAAGTATTTTTTTCTGTTAACGTAATTTGTTCTGCTTCCAAAAGTAATTGAATTATCTCTAATATTAGGTTTTCTCTGTAAGGTAAAACGGCACAAATTTCTGTGGAAGTCAATTGTTTTTCTTTCAGAATTTTCAAAATATCATCTCGTACCAACAATTGCAATTCTTTGTTTGGAGTTGCTGCTTTCTGTGCTCTACATACCGAACAAATACCGCAAGGAGCTTTCGGAGTTTCTCCAAAATAGGAGAGGAGCTGTATGTTTTTACAAGTTTCGGTGTTCTTTACATAATTAATTACAGATTGTACACGCTGCTTTTTCAATTCGTTTTGTTGACGGACTTCTTTGGCGATTGGATAAATGGTTTTGTTATCTTCTCGTGCGACTAAAAAAGTGACTTCTGCATCGGTTTGTATCTCATCCAGAATAATGATTTCATCTTTTGCCAACTGTTGAATAGTCGCAGTAATTTTATCTTTTGGAATGCCTAATTTTTGTGCTAAAAAATGAGTATTAATATTAATTTTCTGTTCAAAAGCACCACCGTAGGTACGCAATATCGCTTGCGTGATCAAACTTATATTCGTATTGGTCTCTAAATAATTCATGAGATTGTACTGATCTACAATGAACTTTAGGGAAGTTTTTCTATGGAAATTTTGCGAAAGTTGAATCACGCTATGTCTGTCGAGCAGTTGTAACGCTGCGAATGTTTTTTGTGTGGGAAATTGATAAGCTTTGCAGAATTCGTAAAATGCTAATGCATGTTTGGTATCATAGCCTTCACCGTAGGCAATCTGAAAGAAACTACACAGCTTCCTGAACACGAGTTTTAAAAAATCGACACTTGGTAAATTGTGGATGAATTGTTTTTGCAATGTTGGAATATCATTCGCATCGGTCAAAATAATAGCATTGGCATATTCGCCATTTCTTCCGGCGCGACCTGCTTCTTGATAGTAATTCTCTAAACTATCAGGCAATTGCACATGAATCACGTTTTTTACATCAGGTTTGTCAATTCCCATTCCAAAAGCATTGGTAGCCACGATGGTTTGTACTTTTCCCTGTAACCACAACTGCAAATGCTTTTTTTTCTCTTCTGACGAAAGTCCACCATGAAAAAACACACTCGTAAAACCTTTTCGCGAAAGTGCTTCGTGAATGCTCACCGTACTTTTCCGATTGCGCGTATACACAATACAGGATTGTGGATATTTGCGCAACGTTTTTTCAATGGTCAAAATCTTGTTCTCAGTTTCCAACACCGTATACGCTAAATTTTCACGGGTAAACGACTGCTGAAACTTTGCGACTTCTTTTAAATGTAAACTGACTTCAATATCATCAATAACCGTAGGAGTTGCGGTTGCCGTCAGCGCAATACAAGGCACTTTTGGTAACAACTCACGCAAGGTATTGATGTTTTTATACGCGGGACGAAAATCGTTTCCCCATTGTGAAATACAGTGCGCTTCATCAACGGCAATTAAATTGACATTCATTTGCTTAATGCGTTCCTGAATGATTTCTTGCTGTAAACGTTCAGGCGATAAGTACAAAAACTTATAATCGCCATACACACAATTGTCCAGTAAATTACTGATTTCTTCGGGTTTCAATCCGCCCGTTAAGGCAATCGCTTTAATTCCATTTGCTTTTAAATTTGCCACCTGATCTTGAATCAACGCCACTAAAGGAGAAATTACAATGCAAATTCCGTCCAGCATCAGGGCAGGAATCTGAAAGCAAACCGATTTTCCACCGCCAGTGGGTAATAAAGCAAAAGTATCTTTTTGTTGAATGACCGCGTTTATAATCTCTTCTTGCAGTGGACGAAACGAAGTATGTCCCCAATATTTTTCTAGAAGTGCAAGCGGTTGGGTCATTCGTGATTTTTAAGTATATGTAGGATGAATGAAACACGTTCTGAAACTGTTCCGAAAGGTACATCAATCAATTGATAACCGTAATTTTCATAAGCAGACTTCAAATATTGTTGAATGGTTTCTGCTTGTTCAAAACTTTCATAACGTTCGTTATCTTGCTCGTAAATTTCTTTCCACGGTGCTAACATAAACGCGATGTCGTACACATGTTCTTTACAAGCATCTCTAAATAGATCTGGATATGCATCGCCAGTATAATCCATATAAGCAGCCACATCCGGAATGCCACGATCGTAAAAAGCGTATTCAGTATCAAGCGGTTCGGCATCATTAAATTGTTGAATTCTCCCTTTTAAAAGCAATTCACTAAACAACAACGGTTGGGTTAAAAAAAGTTGTTCAATTCCTTTTTTTTGTGCAGCCGCCGTCACTTCTCTGGATATTTCATGAAAGCAAACATGTCCTTTTGCTTCTAAAGCTGTAATTAAGGTTGATTTTCCCGTGCCAGGTCCGCCAATAATGAGTACTCTTTTTGTGTTCAATCTGAATAATTTATGGGGTAAAATTACGCAAATTGTTGTGAAGTATGAAATGTTTTGATTTTGCTAACAGTTTTGTTTACTTCACTTATTATTTTGCAATTTGTCTTTATCAATGAATATGGTATTGTGGTCTGTTTAATCTTCTAAATTAATTAGATAAGTGCTTAAATCACAACTTTCATTGAGTTCACCCTTAATAAGTGTATTAAGTAGTTCAAAAGCACAGATGTATCTTTTTTTTAATTTGCTAATGCAAACTCCACAACTCCATCTTCCATTTCTAATATCTTCTTCAATTTCTTCGTCGTTGCGATATATATTATATTTTTTGAGAAGAAGTTTCATGGTTCTTCTTTGCATTTGTTGCATATTTGATAGTGTAAAATAATCATCGTCATTATTGATTTTATATACAATTTGATCAATTATTCGTATAATGATTGGTTTTTCAACAATATCTTCTAAACACATAGACATTCCTCCATATACAAGCGGAATAGATTGTAAAGCTATTTGATTTCTATATTCGTATACCCAAGAATCTTTAGGAAAATTTTGAAGCTCAATTTCATGAATAATACAGTACTGAATCGCTTCTATAAAACCGTCACTTGCCCAAAAACCAACATTGTTGAGTTCAATAAAACTACTAGCCATTTGTATTACTTGAAAATTTTAAAAATCAATCTAAAGCTACTTCTTTTTTTAGAATTTCTAATCAAATATAAATTCCAATGCATAAAGAAAACGGTTTATTTAATCATTTGGTAAGGAATGTGGAATTTTTGGTTGCTGGTTGCTGGTTGTCAGTGAAACTACTTTTTCATTTTGCATTTAGTATTTTACATTTTAACTTTTTAAGCTTCGTTTGTTGTGACTTGTTTATAATTTAAAATTCAACATTCAACATTCAACATTCAAAATTTAACATTTAACATTTACACCTTGTTGTCGGTTTGGTAGTTTTGATTGTCAATTATAATGTGTAATTCACATCCTAGTAATAATATCCGTTTCACAAAAACAGGTAATTCCTACTTATAAAAAAACGAGAAAGCATGGCAAATTTGTAGTGTACAAAAATCAAAAATAAAGTTTTAAATACCTAGTTTGATTTTTGATAGGTGAAATCCGAAAAGCCAATTTTAAAAAGAGTAGGAAAAACTAAAAACTAAACAACATGGAAAATTTTGTAATCGCAACAAATGCAGATTTACGCGTAGAAGCGTTTTATATTGATGCCGAAGGAACAGTAATGCACACATGGCAATTACAACCTGGCAATAAGCAAGTATGGTCAGCACCAAATGCTCTTTTTGGGACAGCTCCTGGCTCAAATGGACCTTTACAGAATGCAGTTAGAGTAGATGCTGCCACAGATAGACAAGGGCAAATTCAAGTAGTAGCCTACACGAGAGAAGGTCAGTACTTCATTTGCTTTCAAGAAGGTACTGTATGGCGTGGATGGTTGCCAATTGAGCAGCAATAAAAATAACAGTTCCCCATGTATATAGATTACAAGCAGATTCTAGTATGTTTGTAATCTATTTTTTTATGTTACTTATATAATTTAACAGGTGCTGCAAAAAAGGTTATAGATGTATACAAAACCAAACTTCCTACGGTACAACAAAGCTTTGGAATGTACTTTTTAAAGGTATCAATAGCCGATACAATCTTCATCAAAAAAGTAATCAAGTAGTAGGTGTAAAAGTTTTCCAAGAAGCCGTATCTTTGCCCTTCACTAAGAAAAAAAGACAGTATG
The DNA here is from genome assembly GCA_039026955.1 of Bacteroidota bacterium. Lineage (GTDB taxonomy): Bacteria > Bacteroidota > Bacteroidia > Flavobacteriales > Flavobacteriaceae > Kordia. The sequence continues at coordinate 31,114 of JBCCLH010000041.1, read as the reverse complement.
AGTTCTGAAAACGATCCACAAGCGTTTTATGCAAAACTAAAAACACAATTAGAGGAAACCACCCAATTTCCATCTTTATATATGTATAAATTCATTGTACCTTCAAGCGAAGAAAAGATACAAGAAGTACATCAAATTTTTGACAATCTTGGCGCCGTAATCGACACCAAAAAATCTTCTAAAGGAACCTACACAAGTGTTACGATTACAGCAAACATGAAAAGTGCCGATGCCGTTATTGAAAAATATAAGGAAGCCAGCACTGTTGAAGGGATAATTTCTCTGTAATTTAAAGTGGTAATTGGCATTAAGTAATTTTTTTTTACTATTTTGCACTTACAAAATAATCTTCACACGAACTTTATTTTACTTCATATTATCCTTACAAATACATTTTATTTTGATTGAGCAGCTAGAGTACAATACAGAACGCCAACATTTAATTATTCCTGAATATGGGCGACATATTCAAAAAATGGTCAATATTGCCGTAGCCACAGAAGATGCCGAAGAGCGTAACAAGCAAGCCAAAGCAATTATTGGTGTGATGGGAAATTTGCAACCGCATTTGCGCGATGTGCCTGATTTTCAACACAAACTATGGGATCAGCTTTTTATCATGTCTGATTTTAAATTAGATGTAGAATCGCCATTTCCAAAACCATCCAAGGAATTGCTACAAGAGCGTCCTGAACCTTTAAACTATCCACAAAACTTTCCAAAATATCGTTTCTACGGCAATAATATCAAAAGAATGATTGATGTAGCCAACAAATGGGAGCAAGGCGATATGAAAGAAGCGCTAGAGTTTGCTATTGCCAATCACATGAAAAAATGCTATCTCAATTGGAATAAAGACACGGTTGAAGATGCCGTTATTTTCAAACATTTGCTCGAGTTGAGTAATGGAAAGATTGATTTAGCAGCCAAAAAAGAAGATTTATCAGATGCTTCGAATCTGATGAAACAGAAGAAGAAATTCTCAAACAACAAAAATCAACAGCGAAATAACAAAAATCGTAACAACAGAAAGCGTTACTAACAAAATTCATTATCATATTTTATGGGGACTTTTAAGATTGAAGGTGGTCATCAGTTAAAAGGAAGTATTCAACCACAAGGTGCCAAAAATGAAGCGTTGCAAATATTATGTGCCGTTTTATTGACATCAGAAAAAGTGACGATCAGCAATATTCCTGACATTGTAGACGTCAACAAATTGATCATGCTTTTAGGAAATTTGGGTGTGAAAACTCAAAAAAATGGACCAGGATCATATACGTTTCAAGCAGATGATATCAATCTAAAATACTTAGAATCAGAGCTTTTTAAAGAAGAAGGTCGCGGCCTACGCGGTTCAATTATGATTGTGGGACCTTTGTTAGCGCGTTTCGGAAAAGGATACATTCCAAAACCTGGTGGCGATAAAATTGGACGAAGACGTTTGGACACGCATTTTGAAGGTTTTATAAAACTAGGTGCAAAATTTAGATACAACCGAGAAGACTATTTCTACGGCGTAGAAGCGGATAAGTTGCACGGAAGATACATGCTATTGGACGAAGCTTCTGTTACCGGAACTGCCAATATTGTGATGGCAGCAGTGTTAGCGGAAGGAATCACTACAATTTATAATGCCGCCTGTGAACCATATTTACAGCAATTGTGCAAAATGTTGAATCGTATGGGCGCTAAGATTAGCGGTGTTGGTTCAAACTTATTGACGATTGAAGGTGTAGAATCATTAGGCGGAACCGAACACAGAATGCTTCCAGATATGATTGAAATTGGAAGTTGGATCGGTTTGGCAGCAATGACGCGAAGCGAACTTACGATTAAAAATGTAAGTTGGGACGATTTAGGTCAAATTCCAGATGTATTTAGAAAACTAGGAATCACGGTAGAACGTCAAGGTGATGACATTCACGTTCCAGCTCACAAAGATGGCTACGAAATTCAAAACTATATTGACGGTTCTATCTTAACCATTGCCGATGCTCCTTGGCCAGGCTTTACGCCAGATTTGCTAAGTATTGTCTTAGTCGTAGCTACACAAGCACGCGGAAGTGTTTTAGTCCATCAAAAAATGTTTGAAAGCCGTTTATTCTTCGTAGATAAATTGATTGATATGGGCGCAAAAATCATTTTGTGCGATCCACACAGAGCCAGCGTAATTGGTCACGATTTCAAATCGCAATTAAAAGCGACAACGATGGTTTCACCGGATATCAGAGCGGGAATCTCGTTATTAATCGCTGCGCTATCTGCCAAAGGAACGTCCACAATTCACAATATAGAACAAATCGACAGAGGTTACGAAAACATAGACGAGCGTTTGCGCGCTATCGGAGCGAAGATTGTACGTTTGTAATCATTTCAAAAATATATAAAAGAGTCATTTTGCATATTGTGAAGTGACTTTTTTCTTTTTGAGAAGTTTCAAAGCACCTCAAACCAAATCAAGTTCAACCACTAATCCCTAATTCCTAACACCAAAAACCCAATACCCAATACCTAGAATCAAACCTTAGTAATCTTAATCTCAACACGTCTATTAGCCCCGCGATCACGTTTTCCTTTCTCAGGAAAGTGAAGTGGCGCCGTAAATGCATAGCCTTTATAGGAAAGTCGTTTGGCTTCAATTCCTCTGCTGATTAAGTATTTGTAAATAAAACGCGCTCTGTCAACAGATAACGTATGTGTGCCCGTAACACTATTCAACGCATCCGAAACATCATTGCCACCACAACATACATGTCCTTGGATTTCAATATGTATCTTTCTGTTTTTATTGAGGAATCTTACTAGTTTTTCAAGTTCTTTTTTGGAAGATTTAATCAGGGTAACTCTTCCTGTTTTAAAATTAATTTTCCCAAAAGAATAGGATTTTCCGACGCTAAGTTTATTTATAGGAACTTTGTAAATATTCTGTTTGCGAGAAACGACCGTGGGTTTGTTTTCGTTTTTAGAAATACTGATAGAAACTTTTCGGTGTTTTTTAACTCCGACGCGTTCATTTTGTTTCGTAGAGTCCGTAGGCAATTCACCTTTCGCTTCTTTTTCAATAGAATGGATAAGTGATTCGTAATTTTTCTCCAAGAAAGTAGAAACAGAAGTCGCTCTATTTTTAGATAATTCCAGATTGAAATTTTCAGTATCTACAAAATCAGTATAGCCTTTAATGACAAACTTATACTTTAATGTACTGTCTAAAGCGGAAAGTTCTTTGGTGATTTTTTTAGTGTTTTTTGAAGATAACTTATACCTTCCAGAGTCAAAAAAAATGTCGAATTGGACTTCTTGTGCCTGACATAGACTGATACTACATAACAAGATGATAAGTAGTTGTTTCATGGAATACCTTTTGGGATGAAAAAGGTACAAAAATATAAACAAAAAAATAAGGGCAACTACATTTAGTTGCCCTTACCAGTCTTAAAAATGGTTTTTTTGAATCTAATACACCTAATTTAGATTCGGTAATATAACCTTATTAACAACATGAATTACACCATTCACTGCCTGAACATCGGCGGCATGACCCGCCGGGTTCTATTTGTAAGTTCGCAAAATCTGAGTTCTGCCAACTATTGATTATCTAGTTTAAGTTTGGTAATATAACTTTGTCAATTGCATGGATTACTCCATTTCCAGCTTGTACATTTGTTACAATGATATTTCCAGTTCTTCCATTTAAGTCTGTGAAAGTAGCTCCATCAGTAGTAACATTGATTGTGAAATTAGCTCCTAATGTATTATCTACTGTCATGTCATCCATTAATGTTGATGCTAATACATTAGCTCCTGCAATTACGTGCGTATTTAATGTCGCTTCTAACGTTGCGGTTGGAATATCAGCTAAAGTTGTTACTGATGATGGTAATACACCTTCAGTTAATAAATTTGCAAATGCCTGATTTGTTGGAGCAAATACAGTAAAAGGAGAAGGTGCTTCAGTACCAGTTAATGTTGATACAAAAGGAAAAGATTCTTCTCTTGTCAATGCAGCTACCAATGATGAAAAAGTTGCTTCATCAGCTACTGCAAATGTTACTACAGTAGGAATATTAATAACTGAATTTACTGCGTGAATTACACCATTATCTACTGGCACGTTTGCCGTAGAAACTGTAGCTCCACCGTTCATCATACCTCCATTAATTACGACTCCATTATCTACATTAATGTACATATTTAGTCTGTTTTCTGTACTAGCTTCAACAGCTAAGGTCTGTACGTATCCAGTAACTAAATCGTCAGAAGTATTATTGCCATTCACCACATGATTTAATAATACTTGAGTCAATACGTCAACTGGTACTGCGTCTAAATTTACATAATTATTTGCTTGTAAAAATGCATCGAACGCTGCATTGTTTGGAGCGAATACTGTATACTCAGTAGTTCCGTCCAATACGCTTGTTAATCCTGCTCTACCCAATGCAGCTCCTAAAGAACTGTAATCAGCATTTGCAGCTACGAAGTCTGCAATTGTGTTGGTTTCTGGCGCCGGATTTGCCGTGTTATTATCATCATCACTACAAGATGTGAGTGTAACTAATGAAATAACAAAAGCCATAAGGATAAATGTTGTTTTCTTTTTCATAACAATTTATTGCTTTTTGTGATTAATTGTTTTTAACGATCGATACAAATATAAATATTTTTGTTTAAAGAATTTTAAAAAATATTAAACAAAATATGTTAATTGTTTGTTAAAATGGTTAAAAGGCTAAACAAAACAGTGACGCAAATTAGCCTTCAATTCCCGCTTTATAGGTCTCCAGACAGCGTTCACGGGCAAATTTATGATCAACAATTTGTTTAGGATATGTGAATTCTTGATAGTCAGGAACCCATTTTTTGATGTAGTTATGCTCTTTGTCAAATTTTTGGATCTGTGTCGTCGGATTGAAAATTCGGAAATATGGTGCCGCATCGCAGCCAGTTCCTGCAACCCATTGCCAGTTTCCTACATTTTGTGCAAGATCAAAATCCAGTAGTTTTTTCGCAAAATACGCTTCGCCCCATTTCCAATCAATCAATAAATGTTTGCACAAAAAACTTGCGGTTAACATACGTACTCTGTTGTGCATATATCCAGATTTGTTCAATTCGCGCATACCCGCATCGACTAATGGAAAGCCTGTGTTGCCTTCACACCATGCTTTAAAATCTTCTTCATTATTGCGCCATTGAATGCCATCATATTTTGATCTGAAGTTGTTGGTGACTGATTTTGGAAAGTGCCAAAGAATCTGCATGAAGAATTCTCTCCAAATCAATTCTTTTAAAAAGGTATTTTCTTCTGATCGCAATCCGTTTTGCACACATTGGCGGACACTTACCGTTCCAAAACGCAAATGTGGACTTAATCTAGAAGTACCTTCAATACCAGGGAAATTTCGCGTTCCTTCATAGCCTTCAATAAGTGTTTCTGTCATTTTATAAGGAAGCACTTTGATAGAAGAGATTGTAAAACCAATAGTTTCGAGTGAAGGGAAATCGATTTGAATTTTCGCAAAGTTTCCATAGTGTTCAGCACAATTCACGCTTTCATAATGCGATTCTTGTAGTGTAGCCAACCATTTTCTGGAATACGGCGTGTACACAGTGTATGGTTTTCCGTCTGCTTTTACAATTTCGTCACGTTCAAAAATCACCTGATCTTTGAAACTGTGAAATGCTACATTTTGTGTAGCTAAGAATTCTTTTACTTCTGCATCTCGCGCAATTGCATACGGCTCGTAATCGTGATTTGTATAGATAGCACTGATTTTATATTCTGAAATTAGCGCTTCTAAAACCTTTAAAGGATTGCCATGTTGTACCATAAAAGATACATCATGCGCGTCTTTAAGTGTTTGATGTATTTTTTTGAGTTCCTCGTGAATAAAGTTGACACGTGCATCATCTTTAGGTAATTTATCCAAAATATCCGTATCAAATATAAACATCGGAATCACTTTACTGCCAGATGTTAAGGCTTTGTGTAATCCAATATTATCTTCAATGCGTAAATCTCTTCGATGCCAAAAAAGTACATAATTATCCTTCATAAGTGCCAAATAGTTCAGTTAGTTTTTTAGTTCGGTAATCAAATATTTCTTGAAGTTTTGGCTTTACTAAAATCGGATGCATCCATCGTCCTAAAAAGCCTAAAGGAATTTTGTAATCAATGATATCTTCCATTTCTACACCACCAGAAATTTCTCTGATAAAGTGCTTGTGATGCCACATTGTATATGGTCCAAAACGTTGTTCATCCACAAAATAATGCTGATGTTCTACATGCGTAATTTCGGTAACCCAATGTGTTTTAATATTAAATATAGGTGTCACAATATATTGTATAACTTGTCCCGCATACATTTTCCCTAAATCTTCTGTGAGAATATCAAAGCCCATATATTCAGGGGTAATATTTTTAAGATTTTTAGGGTTTGATAAAAAATCCCATGCCTCTTCAAGAGATATGGGAAAGTTTTGTTTGCTGTGTAATCGATACACAATTCCTTTTGTGCTAAATTTTTGCATATAGTTTAATTAGTAAATAGAATATAGCCATTCAAAGAATTGGCAACGATCAACCAAAAAAAGTAGGGCAGTATGAATACTGTATATACTTTTACTTGCGATTTGAATTTGAATAAAATAATAGTGATCAATCCTAATAAAAGAATTAAATTAATCATTCCTAGTAGGATATGATGTTGATTGAAAAACACAAAATTCCAACTAACATTTAATACAAATTGTATCGCGAATAAGCCTAAAATTATTTTGATATTCTTTGCTTCGGTCAGCTTCGCCATAAAAATGGAAAAGCAGATCATCACAGTTGTCCACGCGAAACCAAATACCCAACCTGGTGGTGTCCAAGGTGCTTTGTCTAATGCTGCATACCATTCCGTTCTCGGTCCATTATTCATCAAATACGCTCCTAATCCGAGCGCACCGAAATTAATGAGTAGAAACAGAATCAGTCGCGTGTAAAATTTCATAGATTACAGTTTGACACTCACGATACCACAATCAATTGTAAAAATTTGTCCTGATGTTGAACGTGCTTTGTCAGAAATTAAAAAGTCTGCCATATCTGCTACTTCTTGCGGTTGCAAAAATTTCTTTAGTGGATGACGTTCTTTAATATTTTCGATCATTTTATCGTTTCGCAATAGCTTGCTAGCCAAGTCCGTATTGGTAATAGTTGGAGCGATACCATTGACACGAATTGTTGGGGCAAACTCAGCGGCCAATGTTTTTACCAAACCTTCTACAGCAGATTTAGCTGCGGCGATGCTAGCGTGGAAAGGCATTCCTAAATGCGTAGCAACTGTACTAAACAATACTATATTAGGATTGGTTCCTTTCTTTAGAGCAGGCAAGTACTTTTGTATTGCTTTGACAGCACCGATAACATTGATTTCATAATCATTCCTAAAATCGTCAATTTTTAATCTTGATACAGGCTTTAAATTGATGCTTCCCGGACAATAGATTAACGTATCTATTGCCTCAAGTTCGGGAAGTTCATCTTCAAGGATATTACAACTATAGTGCGTTAAGTTATTGGAAGTTACCTCAGGAGCATTTCGGCTAATGTTGATCACTTTATTATTTTCTAATTGCGATGCTACAATGGCAGCGCCAATGCCTCGGCTTCCACCAATGACTACAATATTTTTCATTTAAAAATCGGTTGATAGTTTGTAAATGTTCACATCATGTTTAGCAATGCTAACAGAACTTTGCTGTTAGCATCACATAACATTTTTCGGGTGAGAGTGTGTATTATCTTAAACGTTTTTCATATTTTCTTTTTAGGACAGTCAAACGCTTCATAATTTCCATAATTGCAGGATCTTTTTTCTGCTTATAGATTTCGTTGAGTCCTAAAATTAAACGTTTTGCTTCACGGCTTGCAGTAATTTTATCGCTTCGTGAGATAAATCTTGTTTGCTCAAACTCTACTACTTCTGAAAAAATAGGTGCCATAATTTAATTGTTTAAAAAGTTTTGTAATTCTAGAATTTTCTCTGGTGTGTTGAAAGCGCCACCATAATAAGATGTAATTGTGGTCGAAGTGTCGTCTTTTACACCTCTAGATGAAACACATAAGTGTTTGGCATCAATAATTACAGCCACGTCCTCAGTTTGTAAAATGTCACGCAATTCGGTAGCAATTTGATTGGTAAGACGTTCTTGCACCTGTGGTCGTTTTGCATAATATTGAACAATTCTGTTAAGTTTCGATAATCCAATTACCTTCCCAGAAGAGATATACGCTACATGCGCTTTCCCCATAATAGGAACAAAATGATGCTCGCAATTGGAATAAAATTGAATGTTTTTCTCAATAAGCATTTGGTTGTATTGATACTTGTTATCAAACAACGCTACTTTAGGTTTGTTTTTCGGATCTAACCCTGAGAAAATTTCTTCTATGTACATTTTCGCAACTCGCTTAGGAGTACCCTTGAGTGAGTCGTCAGTTAAGTCAAGTCCTAACGTTTCCATTATTTCTGTGAAGTGATAGGCAATTTTTTCTTTTTTCTCTTCATCAGCCATATCGAAAGCATCTGATCGCATAGGAGTTTCCATTCCTGTAAGAAGGTGTTCATCCCCAATCTCATCGTGATCAAAACCATTTAAAGAAATGGATGTATCAGTGAATTGGTTTAAAACGTCAGCAGTTTTCATATATTTTAAAATGTTTAATTTATTTTGAATAAAATTAAACAAAAAATGTCGAAGAAAAAAGTTTTGTTAAGTGTTTTTAACAAAATATTAAACAAAAATATAAGAATCTATCTTTTGGAGATTTTATTGTTATTTATGGAACGCTGTCGAGAGCACTTAAAACGCCCTTCATTGAAGTCGCGCTTTTTTTGATGTTTGGTTTTTCTGCCTTGTACACGCGCCCTCCACATCTTAAAGCTTGAAGGTTTCATTTCGGCACGCATCAAATTGATGACTTCTTGTTCTTTGAGTCCAAATTGAAATTTGATCGCATCAAACGTAGTGCGATCTTCCCATGCCATTTCTATGATTCGGTCTATTTGTCTTGGGTTTAAATCGTGTTTCATCCTTCGTAATAATCAGTCGTATTTAATACCGTATTTTTTTGGGTTTGCATTTTTTCAATAAATGCCTTGTTTTCTTTGTAGAGTTTGTTCTTCTCGAATTGCACAAATTTTCCATCGGCATGAATGCTGAAGAAAGAAGATGTATAAATGTGAAGTTTGTAATACGGAATGATCCAAGAGAAACTGTTAAGTTTTTTGTGAATGTGCACTAAAATTCCTTTCGGGCGCAGTTCAATACTTCCGTAATTGAGATCGTCCACTTTGTTTAGGTATTGTTTTAAGTTGGGACTCACATTATGAATAATCATGCGTTTGGAACCAATGCCTTTTAGTTTGATACGTTTCATCAATGGAAAGGCTTCTCCCAAATGCGAATCGATTATTTTTTTTGTTTCTCGGTCTGTATAGGTTGTATTGACAATCATTACGAACTCTTTTTACGATTGGTTAATGTGTGCTTTTTTAAGATTCTGAAGTTTTCTTCAATCACCGTGTTTTCATCTTTCATATTCCACAAAATATCACTAGCATGTTTGCGGGTTTCACTCAGGTTGACAATCGGTTTTGGATAATTTTTCCCTACGAAGAAATTTGCCATTTGTTGTTCCATAGGCGTCATGCGCGATGGTTCGTGTACAAAGGCTGTATCTAGTTCTGCCAGCTCCGGAACCCATTGTTTGATAAACATGCCATCCGGATCGTGTGCAATTCCGTTTTTCGTCGGATTGTACATGCGCAAAAGATTGATTCCAGTTTCACCAGCCTGCATTTGAATTTGTGGAAAGTGAATGCCTGGTTCAAAATCTAAAAAGTATTGTGAGAGAATCACCGTTGCTTTCTGCCAAGGTTGCCATAAATTGTGGGTAAAAAACGATACAACCATCGCACGCATTCTAAAATTTAAATACCCAGTTTCTTTCAAACAACGCATACATGCATCTACTAACGGATAGCCCGTCATTCCGTTTTTCCAAGCTTCAATGTAACGATCAGAGACTTGTTTTTTGAGTTTTCGGTAACCTTTGTTCAGACTTACAAATTCCATTTCATCTTCCATCTCAAACTTTTGAATGAAATGAGCTTGCCAGCGCAAACGCGAACGAAATGCTTCCATTTGTTTTTTGTGGATTTTTGCTTCGATAGTACGTGAAGCTTCCTGCCATACTTGTCGCACTGATAAATTCCCCCATGATAAATACGGAGACAATCTGCTACAGCTACGGCGCGACAATAAAGGTTTTGAAATATGTGCAGTGTAGTTGACGCTGCGTTCCTCAAAAAAGGTATTCATATATTTTAATGCGATCGTTGTGCCTCCTTTTTGAAAAGGCGAATCTGGATCGGTTGTTAAATCACTAGGCTGAAAAAAAGTAGCCAAACGCGCGACTTCTTCTCTAGTAAATAATTGTTCTGATTTTGGTCGAAAAGGCAATTGCGGTCGCTCCATAAATTCTTCCCACATTTCCACCCAATTGTTGCGATTTTTCAAACCTCTAAAAACACCATTGTTTACATTTTCTTCCCACTGAATCATGTTGTTCAGCAGAAAACGTTTCAATATTTTGTCACGATCGTATGTGACTTTAATACCAGTTTCTTGGTGCGAATAGATGTTTGAAATTTTATAGGTTTCCTGAATGATCTGTAAAGTTCTATTGATATTCGATTGCACTATGAGCACCTCACTATTGTAGGCAGTCAGTTCATTATTGATATCGACTAAAGATTCTTTGATAAAATTCCAGTGGCGTTCACTGTAATGTGGATCATTGAGGAGTAAATCTTCAAAAACAAAAAGCAACAAAGTTTTTCGTCCCGTAGCAAGTGCGTTGTAGATGGCTTCATTGTCTTGAAGTCGAAGATCGCGCTTAAACAGGACGACATTAATTTCTATTTTGTTTTGATTATTCATGTATGTTGTTACTCTTTTTTAACTAGTTTGTTGATCATTCCGTTGAATATAAAACCGTGAAACGGCAATACTGCATACCAATACAAGCGTCCCCAAATACCTTTCGGTCTAAAAATGGCACGTTGTAGCAATTGATCTTTTTCAATTTTAAATTCTAACCAAGCTTCACCTGGCAAACGCATTTCTGCAAATAATAGCAATCGTTTTTCTTCTTTGTTTGCGTATAACACTCTCCAAAAATCGAGTGGATCTCCTGCATTTAATGTCGTTTGGTCTCTTCGTCCACGACGCAATCCGATACCGCCAAACATTTTGTCCAGATACCCACGAATTTTCCATAAATACGTTGCATAATACCAACCATTAGTTCCGCCAATAGCCCAGATTTTGTTGATGGTTGCTTCTTCATCTTCCACTGGACGCTTTTTGATATCTTTAAAACATCCGTATTCCGGCACTTTGATATGACGTGAAATTTTTTCTCGAAAACGTCCACTGATCAACGCATCTTTCCAGCTTGAAATCACACTATTTTGCTCAATTTTTATAAACGCTTTTTGCACCGCTTCTTTATAAGTCATTGGTTGAACATCCAATAATTCGTTAATGTTACTAGGTTTCCCAATAACTTCCACTTTCATGCTATCGACTAAGTTTTTCGCCAATTTGTAGGAAGTTGTTGTGATAAAATACAACCAGTACGATGATAACTTTGGCGTCATCACAGGAACCGAAAAAATAGTACGTTTCAGCTTTCGCACTTCTGCAAATTGTAGCATCATATGTTTGTACGACAAGGTATCGGGACCAAAAATATCATATGATTGATTGTATACTTGTTCATTACCAATAGCTTTGGTCAAATATTCCAATACATTGCGAATTCCAATTGGTTGTGATTTGGTGTTAATCCACTTTGGCGCGACCATAATGGGTAATTTTTCAGTGAGATCACGAATGATTTCAAACGAAGCGCTTCCGCTACCGACAATAATTCCCGCTCTAAAGGTTGTCAATGCATAAGAACTAGATTTCAATGTGTCTTCTACATTTTTACGCGATTGCAAATGTTTTGACAATTGCTGATCGTTGACAATTCCACTCAAATAAATAACTTGTTTTATTTGAGTGTTTTGCATGTAGGTTTTAAAGTGTATGGCACAATCGCGTTCCAATTGTTCAAACTTCATCGAGGATGACATGGAATGGATTAAATAATACGCTACGTCAATATCAGTTGGAATTCGGTATAAACTTCCCAAATTTAAAAAGTCAACTTCAATGATTTCGATACGTTCGTGTGAGGCTACTTCTTCAGGAACACGTTGTTTATCTCTCACACAGCAAACTATCGAATGTCCCATTTCCAGTAAAATTGGAATCAGTCGTTTTCCGATATATCCTGTTGCGCCTGTGAGTAGAATTCGCATAGTGTCTGTTATTTGGGACGCTGATACGGATAGCGCGTCTGTTGTTCAGGGATCGCATATCCGTCGAGTCCATTAATGGTGGCGGTCTCTGCTTTCGCAAGATTTATAAAGCCATCGGTTTCTAAAATAGCATCATTAATGTGTAAGTGTTCAATTTTTCCGACGATTAAAATGGTGTCGTTTTCTTCAATCAAATATTCATTCAAAAAGCGCATGCCAATTTGTACATGGCAGCCTTTAACATATGGCGCTGCAAAATTGTCTTTGTATTCAGTTTGTAAATTTGTCTGATCAAATTCTGAAACTTCTTTTGGATATTTCGCAGAAGTGTGATGTGCGTCTTGCGTTATCTTGTGATGAATATGATTGATCGTATATATTTCAGTTTGTCTTATATTTTCGTAAGTATCTCTCGGTACAACTGCGGGTCTTGTTATAAAACCTAGCAATGGCGGATTGGAACCTAAGTGCGTCACAGAACTAAACACCGCAACATTGGTAAACCCATCGGTGGATTTGGTGCCGATGAGATTTGCCGATTTGTATCCCGAACAACTATTAATCAAGTTGATTCGGTATATTTTTTCCATTGCATCGATGTCTGTTCGCGTGATTGTTGCCATTACAGATTTTTAAAATTATTGATCACTACGTTTTGTGCTTTTAAATCGTGTAAAAGATTGTACAGTCCAAAAAACGTTCTGTTCATGTAAATAAAATGTTTGGAACCTCTGTTTCCATTCATACTACGCAATTGTGTGTTTTTTGCGTAACGTTCTCCGATGTCAGCAATTCTCCCAAAGAATTCTTCATCCGAAAAGTCAAACACTTCTGTGTTGAAAGGCGTGGTAAATAAACCGAGCAATTCGTGAAACATTTCAGAGAAAAACGCTAATTCTTCTTTTGAATCGTCTTCGCGAAGAATTTCCAATTCGTATAATTTCTTTGTAAATAATTCCTCTTCATTCAAAGTGGCTCTGTTTGCTAACTCAAAATAAGGAATGTAGAAATCTTCTGGAATTGCTTTCATACACCCAAAATCGAGCGCTATCAGTTCGTTATCTTTCGAAATCAAGAAATTCCCCGGATGCGGATCTGCGTGTACTTTGCGATACTCGTGAATTTGGAACATATAAAAATCCCAAAGCGTTTGTCCCAATAAATTCGCCGCTTCCTGATCGGTATTTCGTGCTGCAAACTCTGATAAGTGTTCACCGCTCATCCAATCCATCGTAATAATTCGCTCAGACGAATATTCCTCATAATATTTTGGAAAACGAATATTTGGCAAGTGTTTGCATGCTTCTGAAACTTCTTTACTTTGCTTAATTTCGAGCAAATAATCAGTTTCTTCCGTAAGCTTTTCTTCTACTTCCTTAAAATACTTATCGGAACCTTTTCCTGTAATGTTAAACATTCGGATCGCAATTGGTTTTACAAGTGCCAAATCGGTAGAGATGCTTTCCGCAACTCCAGGATATTGAATTTTCACAGCAAGTTTTTTCCCATCTTTTTCGGCTACGTGTACTTGTCCAATGCTTGCAGCATTTAAGGAAGTAGAATTGAACTTATCAAATATTTCATTTGGATTTTTTCCAAAGTATTTTTTAAATGTTTTTATCACTAGTGGAGGCGACAATGGCGGTACAGAGAATTGAGATAATGAAAATTTTTCCACATACGCACGTGGTAAAATGTTCTTTTCCATACTCAACATTTGTGCTACTTTTAAAGCACTTCCTTTCAAACTCTTTAAACCGTCATAAATATCTTCTGCATTTGATTCATTCAAGCGTTCTTTTGCTTTTTCTTCAGAATTTATGAGTTTATCACCATAATATTTCAAATAATTCACGCCCACTTTGGCACCTGTAGTAACCAATTTGGTGGCGCGTTGAATTTTGGTAATAGGAATTTTATCAATTGTCTTCATTAAGCTCTAATGTCTAATCTTTCTTTAAAAATAAATTTTCCAAAATCTACAATGCTTTTCAAAGGCGTATTGTCTATCAAATCAAAACTCGCATTGACAGATTTTTCAATGTACTGATCGGTTTTATCAAAACTTGGCGAGGTATCATCCAACCAAAATTTCATCGCCAATACAAATTGAACCCAAGCCGTTTCGTTGATGGCTCTGTTTTGAAGTTTCTCCAAACGTTCTTGATTTAAATCCAATGTTTTTAAATCCAACGTTTCAATGAAATCTGTGAATACATTTTTCAATCCTTTCAAAAGTTTGAGCGATTGCAATTGCATCTTATCCGCAGTCAAGCTGTGCACTACATAACTTCTATTTGCAGTGATTTGCTCAAAAAAGGTGTAGTAAAAACTTAAAAGCTTGTTACGTGCATCGAAAGTTGCAAATTCTTCACTGTTGGCTAACACTTCAATAGTGTTCGTTCCAAACGTGGTAAAAATGTTCTCTTCTAGGGTTTTGAAAGAGCTAAAAAACTCGTAGAATTTGGCTTCATCAAAATTATTGCTTTTCGCAAATGCATATACGTTTTTAGGTTGCTCTCCATGCTCCAAAATATGATCCATATACGCGGTAATGATGAAGAGCGAAGTAATATTTTTTTTCTTTGCCATGGTGTATGTTTTAAAACTATGTAAAGATACGAAATGTTTAACTTTTTTTAAATAAAATTAAACAAAAAGTTTTCACAACTGTTGATAAGTTCTTCCCTAAAAAGAAAAGACCACAACTAACAATGAAAAAAAAGGTGTTTTTGTGATTAACAGTCTGAATCACAGCAGTTTTTAGCTTTGACTAATTTGCAGCTAATTACCGCAGCTAAGGCTCCTAAAATGGGCGCAACGATGTATAACCATAAATCTGCCAACTGTCCTGAGACCAAAGCGGGACCAATTGAGCGCGCAGGATTCATAGAAGCCTTCGTCATAGGACCTGCAAACATGGCTTCCAATAGCACAATTCCTCCGATGGCAATTCCAGCCATGGTGCCAATTTCTTTGCTTCCAGTAGATACATTGATGATGGTCACCATCAAGAAATAGGTGAGTAAAAATTCCAGAATTAACGCTTTCCAAGGTACAATGGATGGAATGGTAGCACCAAGCGTTTCGCTTTCGGGCCAAAACATGTAGACGAGCAAACTTGCGCAAATAGCACCCAAACATTGCGCTACAATGTATTTTGGGACTTCTTTCCAAGGAAACTTTTTTGCATACGAAAACGCAATGGTTACAGCAGGATTAAAATGCGCACCTGAGATTTCTCCAAACGCATAAATCATGCCCATCACCACCAATCCCCACGTAATGGCAACACCAGGATGAGTGATTTCTCCAGTAATGTCATTAACAACCATTGCGGCAGTTCCACAAAAAACCATGGTAAATGTTCCGATAAACTCTGAAATGTAATTCTTCATGCTGTGCTATTTTTGCAAGTTTCAAAAGTACTACTTCTTATTTTAAGTATTTGTTAACATTTGTACGTAAGGTTTCTGCGTAAATTCGTACCCATTAAAAACTCTAAAATAACAATACAGATGAAAAAATTACTTTTGGCATGTTTCTTAGTCGCAGGAATCAGTGTTCAAGCACAAATAGAAACGCCTCAACCTAGTCCGAGTGCGAAATTAACGCAAACTGTCGGATTGACAGAAGTAACGGTGGAATACTCAAGACCAGCAATGAGGGGAAGAAAAATATTTGGTGGTTTGGTTCCTTACGATCAATTATGGAGAACAGGAGCAAACTTGAATACAAAAATTTCATTCAGTGACGATGTAACTATTGGAAATAGTGCAGTAAAAGCAGGAACATACGCTATTTTTACTAAGCCAGGAAAAAGTACTTGGGAAGTTATTTTTTACAGCGATGTAGAAAACTGGGGAACACCAAGAAGCTGGGACGATGCTAAAGTAGCTGCTACAACTGTAGTACCAGTGAATACAATGCCGTATGCAACGGAATCATTTACGATTGATGTTGCGAATTTGAAGAGCAATCAAGCTGATTTAGAAATCAGATGGGAAAAAACCTTGGTAGTCATTCCTTTTGCAGTTCCGACTGATAAGAAAGCAACAGCTAGCATTGAAAAAATGATGTCTGGACCACAAGCAGGTGATTATTTTTCTGCCGCAAGATATTACTTGGAAGAAGAAAAAGATATGGACAAAGCGAAAATGTGGATTGACAAAGCGATTGAAATGACGAGCGATAACCCAAGATTTTGGTACTTAAGACAACAATCTTTAGTATATGCTAAAATGGGTAAAAAAGCAGAAGCGATCAAAATTGCAAAGCAATCGTTGGCATTGGCTGAAGAAGCAGGAAACAAAGATTATGTAAAGATGAACAAAGATTCTATCAAAGAGTGGTCAATGTAATTTGAAACTCTTTTAACAAATACAAGAGGCTGTCTGAAAAGGCAGCCTCTTTTTTATTTGAGATTTTTGTTAATCTTTTCATAAAAACAAACAAGTGCACAAGTTTTAATTTTTTTTAGCAACAAACCATTAAGAGCCAATTTTAACATTGGAATCAAGATAAAAACAACTCCAAAAACAATCGATATGCACTAGAATTTTACGCTTTTCAACATTTTATGGCGCCAACAATATGTTTGGAAAGGCAGCAACTTCAACGACAACGTGAAGGAATGCTTTTTGTTTAATTAAATACACACCTAACTATGAAGACAGCAAAATTTAGTGTAGTACTATTTGTAACACTACCGTTGACACTTTTAAATTCCTGTGCAAACGACGCAGATGATGTGATCACAACGACTGCCGAAACACCTACTATTGTAACAGATTTGACAACACAAACCATTACCGAATGGAATGATCTATGGCTTGAATTGGATCGATATGCTTCTGGCATGCGACCGAATGCGACTTCGAGAGCCTTGGCCTATATTCACTTAGCAGCGTATGAAACTGCGGTTGCGAATATGGACGGTTTTAGTTCCAATACGGACAGACTACAAGGATTTAATATCAATTTCAATAGGAGAGAAGCGGATATTGATGTGAATCTCGCATTGAATGCATGTTATGCACGTGTACTAGATCATTTTATGTACAATGTGCAAGCGGATGTCGATGATAAAATCGCCATTTTAGAAGCTGAGAAACGAACAACACTTTCGCAAGAGTTGACCAATAATGTCATTCAAAATTCTATTGAATGGGGAAATTATGTAGCACAACGAACGATTATCTATAGTCAATCAGATACGGAAGCAGAAGCTCAGATTTTGAATCCGCAACCTTTTTCATATGAACCGCCTGTAGGCGATGGATTTTGGACCTATAGTGACGATGAAGAACGTGCTTGGTTTCCGTATTGGGGCGCAGTGCGTACGTTTGTGATTTCTTCGGAAGAAACTTCTAGCATTCCGCCGCCAATTGCTTACAGTGAAGCGACGGACAGTGAATATTATGCAGAAATGGAAGAAGTATACACCGTAAATAATACTGCAAAATCAACAGATACGGAACAGTTGTGGATTGCTGAGTTTTGGTCAGATGATGTGGAAAGTTTGATGATGAGTCCGCCGGGAAGACAAATTTCTATTGCCAACCAGTTAATTGCGCAATACGATTTAGGTTTTGAAGATTCGTTGGCAATGTTATTAAAAATTGGCTTTGCTTTGAATGATGCCGCAGTTTCCGCCTGGGCAGATAAATACGAATATATGGTAATGCGTCCGAGCGTGTACATTCAAGAGTTTATTGATCCAGATTTTCAGACGAATTTGTATAAGTTTATCTATTGGCCAAATCCTTCTTTTCCAGGCTATCCGTCAGGTCATTCTACATTTGCATCCGCTGCAGCGGGAATTTTCATAAATGAATTTGGAGACAACACCGATTTCACGGATCGATCGCATGAAGGACGCACTGAATTTTTAGGAACTCCAAGAACCTATTTCACATTTTCAGACATGGCAGCAGAGAATGCATTTTCCAGAATTCCGCTAGGCGTACATATTCGTATGGATTGTACCGAAGGTTTGCGTTTGGGCTATGAAATTTCGGATGCTGTGAATGCTTTTAATTTGGTATCGCAGTAGTATAATAAAAAAGCCTTTCTGGAGTAAGGAAAGGCTTTTTTTAAGTATGTGTAGATTTTTTACTAACTGCAATTGCTGTCGTGATATTGTTAAAAGCTGCAAAAGAATTAAGTGATTCATTTCTAACGTGAGTTCGATATGCTTATTTTTCAGTGAATTACTAGTAATTTAATGATTTCTTATATCGAACTCACGTTAATTTATATTTACTTTCCTTGTATGTCTTGAATTACTTTCCGGGCATTTATCATGTGATCGTGGATATGTGTGTAGGCAAAAAGCCCATTACGACCTGTTAGGTTTAGATTTTTAAATTTTGATAAATACTGGAATAATTGCGCTGTTTTTTCTTCAAATCCGTATTCCAAAACAGGATATGCATTTTGTATTTTGTACGCTTCAGCATTAATAATATCGGAAGCTTTAAAGAAACCAATATCAAAAATTTGCGTTTTCACTTTAGTAACTATTTCTTCATTCTTCATATTCCAATGCGCATCATTTTGAAAACAGGGAATTTCTACAATGAGCGAGGTTTTTCCTTTGGGCGCCATGTGCATACTTCTGTTTTTAGGTTCGTACATACGTGTAAAAGGAAATTCTTTTGAAGGAAAATACATAGATCCATTTGAATTAATGGTTTCTTTATTTAGAAAAAAGGCCACTAGTACAATGTTTCTAAATCGTATACTGTTGGCAATTTTTAATATGTCTTCTGGTGGTTTAGGAGAAAGAATATTTAAAAAAACTTTCAACGGTAAAGAAGAGACTAAATGTTCTACAGGAATCGTTTGTGAGTTATTTACTTGAATACTTTCTATTTGAAAATCTGTATGGCAAATCTCAGTTACTTTTTTTGTTGCGTGTAAATTAGCGGTATCTAGATGTTCTACTAAAGCGTCAAAAAGTGTCCCAATTCCGTATTTTGGATAATAAAATGCACCATCTAAATGTTTTGTTTTCTGTTTTTTTCCAAGTATCGTTTCCACAAGTAAAGACGCAACCGTCAACCCTTTTAAACGTTTACCGGCTATTTTTGAAGACAATTGGTCAGCTTTCATGCCCCACAATTTCTCTGAATATCCAATTAAGAATAAATCAGCAATTTTAGCGCCGTAGTTTTGAATGGCTTGTACTTTAAAATTTTCAGAAGTTGATTTTGAAGTGATATTTTTCCAAGCCAATTTTGAGCCTTCAGCAATAAAAGTAGGTATTCCTAAATAACGCATTAAATTTAATGGTGAAATTGGAAAATCTATAAATTGACCGTCACGGTATATTTGACTGGGCACATGAATTAATTCTAGATCTTCTTGTAAAAGTTCTTTAAAAATACGAGTGGTTTCCGCATCTTTATCATGTAGCCGATGTGCTCCAGAATCAAACAAAAATCCATCGTGATTGAGCGTAATACAGTTTCCTCCAAAAATAGTACTCGCTTCAAAAAGTTCAAATGCAATACCTTCTTGTTTTGCATAATATGCTACTCCCAATCCAGCAGGACCACCGCCTAAAATGCTAATCTTTTTCATATTTGTATAGTTTTAGATGGCTCCAAAGACGATTTACATGCGGATTGTGATAAAAGTTATAGACTTCCGATGCATTTCCTAAATCGTCAACTAAATTGTGCGTACTGTATATAATGTTGCCCTCTTCGTATTGTTCTTGTAGTAATTGGGTATACTGATCATTTTCTATGTTGATAAAGCGAATGTGATCTGTATCTTTATGATAATTCCAGTAATAATTTTTTAACGGATTTGAGAGGACAACTGTTTTTTGAGGCTGCACATACAGAAAATCATTAATCTGACTCAATGCCGAAGGTGATTTATGTTGTGTGACTAGGATTATTGAAATTGTTGCGTATACTGTGAATCCTGTTGCAACAATAGCATAGCGAAACCATTGTCTCTTGGTAAACATATTTGAAATTCCTAACGCGATTACAAAACAAATCACAGGAATAAAAGGAATGATATGTCTCGATTTGTAGCTAATATTCTGAAAAAAGTATACCCATATCGCATAACATATAAATGCGAGACTTACGAGTATGAAAGTCGTATCCAAACGCTTTTTGAAATATTTAATAATGATGTATGTTCCCATGACAAGAAAGCACGACAGAAAAACAGAATTGATGGCGACCAACCAATTGCGAGACAGCGTCCAAAAAGAGAATCCATCCACAAATATAAACTCAAACATACGTATCAATCGCGTTAATGGTGAAGTATCGGAACTCATAATAGTGCCGCCCCAATCATAAAAATGTCCGCTGGTGCCTCTTTGGGAGACATTGATAAGCTCTTGAAAACCAGTTTTAAGTGCCAGCGGTATAAACCATGCAAGACAGGTAATGACAAAACTTACAATGGTATATTTCACCTTAGAACGTGTAAGCAAATAGGCTACTGGAATAAAAAAAGGAATAAATGAAAGTCGCACACCAATTTCCAATGCTACAATAATTCCAAGAAGAATAAAGTGTTTTTTTTGATTGAATTTCAAGGCAGCAATAAAATAGTACAATCCAGCCATTAACAATGCTAGCCCAAAAATATCTGGCATGTAACGATTGCTCAATAACCACAAGAGTGGATTTAATAGTATTATTAGTATCAAAGCAAGATCAGATTTGTTTGAATACAAGCGCCATATTTTTCGAGAAAAGTGTATGATGAGGTAGATTGATAATGCACCAATTATAGAAAATGCGATTCCGATATTGCCTACAATATTGTAAATAATGATAAGTCCAAAACAATATACAGGATATGCTGGAAAATGCGGTCTGGATTCTAGTACGTTATAGTCTACCGCAGAGAGCGCAAATCGTAAGCTATCAATATCTTCTATATAAAAAATAGTAGCAGGTAATCTACTTACAAGACAGATAAAGAGAATTGCAAGGTTTTGTTTTGAAATATAAAATTTGTTTTTGAGAAATATAGTTTGCAAAACAACGAAACCTAAAGAATCTAAAAAGTTTTAGGATTTATTTTGGTTATAGGCAAACCAGCTGGTCTTCCAGAGCCACTTCCAGAACCAGAACCGCTTCCTGAGCCAGAGCCACTTCCTGAACCAGAACCGCTTCCTGAACCAGAACCACTACCAGATCCTGTTCCGCTACCTGTTCCAGATCCCGTTCCACTACCTGTTCCAGATCCTGTTCCGCTACCTGTTCCAGATCCAGTTCCGCTACCTGTTCCAGATCCAGTACCGCTGCCTGTTCCAGATCCAGTTCCGCTACCTGTTCCAGATCCTGTTCCGCTACCTGTTCCAGATCCAGTACCGCTGCCTGTTCCAGATCCGCTACCTGAACCTGAACCACTTCCAGAGCCAGATCCTGAACCTGAACCTGATCCATTGTTTTCACAAGCTTCCAAACAAGCACTTAATAAGGTGTATAAGCCTGTGCCATCATCAACGACTTCACAGTTCTGATTTACACAATTCCAAGTAGGAGGCTGATCTAAAATTACTATGGTATCTTCATCGCAAGAAACAGTTGTGAAAGCAATAAGGCATATTAAGAATGTGAATGGAATAAAAAGTCTAGTAGATTTCATGCAACTTTTTTGCTTTAGGTGTTTTACAAATATAAAAATTTTACCCAAAAGTATATAGAGAATGCATGGAATAATTCCAGAAAAAAACAAAAAATACAGCGACCACTTTCGCATAGTAAAAGTTGATCTTAATTTTCTGATGAAAAAGGTAAACAATTACATGATTCAATAGGATGCTAATGACGGTAATAATGATAAATTTATACAATTGAACATACACAATATCTGCTTGCGCGACAAACGTCCAATTGCGATTTAGGATAAAGTTGACGGCTAATGCAACAATCAAACCTGTGGAGTTTGCAATGTATTTCTGTATTTTTAAAATCTCTTTTAAAAACCATGTTACAGAAAAATTAATCGCAACTCCAGTAAGCCCTGAAATTGCAAACTTAAAAAGCGTCAATAAATCTAGATAGTCCAATTGTATGTTTTGAAATGAATTTACGTATTTGTTTCAGTGACTAAACTACTATTTTTATTGGTAGCTTGAAGCAAAATTGCCATAAACATCACCAAGACACAACCGACTAAATTCAACCATAAAAATGGCATAATGTCTACATACCAAATGCCTATAATGATAAGTTGCGTGATTAATGCGGCGGTAAATACGGCATTTCCTTTTACGTTCTTAAAGAAGAACGCCAATAAGAAAATCCCCAACACATTTCCATAGAAAATAGAACCGATAATGTTTACCAATTGAATTAAATTTTCAGCTAAACTCGCAAAGCAAGCAATGATAATGGCTAAAATTCCCCATCCTAAAGTGAATAATTTGGTCATTTTTACATAATGCGCATCGTCTTTTTCTTCGGTTTGATTTCGCTTGTATAAATCGATGGAAGTAATGGTTGCCAACGCGTTGATTTCAGAAGCTGTAGACGACATCGCCGCTGAGAGAATTACGGCTAATAGTAAACCAATTAATCCGTGTGGTAAGTATTTTAGAATGAACGAAATGAACATATAGTCACGATCGTTGGTTTCATTGTCTTTCGCAGCATCTTTGTACAAAGTTTTAAGTTCAGCTTGTTTTTCTTTGTACGCTTCACTTTCCGGATTTTGTTTTAGTTCGGCAACTTCCTTTTGGAGTTTGTCATATTTCTCGCTATATTCTGTATCAATCGTACGCTTGATTAGGTATTTTGATTTGGCGCGGTAGCTTTTTTCAATACTGTCTAAACGCAACAATTCTTTTTTGTCAGTTTCGTTGTATGATTTTGCTAATTGTATGCTGACTGTTTTTTTCTTCTCGAATAAAGCTGTTTGTTTGTCTTGTAAAGTTCTATAAGTGTCGCCGTATTCCGAAGCCAATACTTTTTCTGTGGAAGCATCAATAAAGTTCAACGGTGCAGGATTGAATTGATAAAATACAAACACCATAATTCCCACCAATAAGATGAAAAATTGCATTGGCACCTTCAACAATCCGTTAAACATCATTCCCCAACGCATTTCTTTCACTGATTTTCCCGAAAGGTAGCGCTGCACTTGACTTTGATCGGTTCCGAAGTAGGAAAGCGCCAAGAAACTTCCACCGATAATTCCCGTCCAAACTGTGTAGCGATTGTCCAAATCAAACGAAAAATCCAAGACTTCCATTTTCCCACTCGCACCAGCAATATCCAATGCGCTGGTAAAGCTTACTTCATCTGGAATTAAATCTAAAATGATAAAAAACGCTGCGAACATTCCCGCAAAAATCACAAACATCTGCTGCTTTTGAGTCACACTTACGGCTTTCGTTCCGCCTGAAACGGTATAAATAATTACTAAAATTCCAATAATAATATTCAGCGTAATTAAATTCCAACCTAAGACAATAGATAGAATAATAGCAGGTGCAAAAATGGTAATTCCTGCTGCCAATCCACGTTGAATTAAGAATAAAATAGCAGTTAAAGTTCTGGTTTTTAAGTCAAAACGATTTTCCAGAAACTCATACGCCGTATATACTTTCAACTTGTGATATAACGGAATAAACACCATACAAATAATGACCATTGCAATCGGAACTCCAAAATAGAATTGCACAAATCCCATTCCGTCACTAAAGGCTTGTCCCGTGGTCGATAAAAAGGTGATGGCGCTGGCTTGTGTTGCCATTACGGACAAACCGATGGTCCACCATTTTGTAGTGCTTCCACCACGTATATAATCTTCCGAATTTTTGCTTCCGCGTGTTTTCCAAGTTCCGTAACCAACAATTGCGGCCAAGGTACCTATTAATACAGTCCAGTCTAATGCTTGCATGTGTTGTTGATTAGGAGAATAATTTCATGATGAGGTAAAAGAAAAGTATGTATGCCAAGTTTGCTACTAAAATGACTGTGTACATTTTTTTCCAAACAAATTTTTTAGAATCGTGCATGTGTTAGTTTTTTAGTTGCGGTTGCGTCACTACTTGTGCTTTTCCGACGGAAATCATGTTGGTGAATAGTTTGTAAGCACCTGGAACGCCCGCAGGCAATTCGCGGAAAAAGCTCAAACCTGTGTAAATGTAATTTCCTTTTCCATATTTTGCGACTAGTAAACTTCCTGTTTTTGCACTTTCTCCTTTGTCATTCATGGATAGAATCGGAGTGAACTCGCTTGCCCAACTGTTTGGGAAATACAATCCACGTTCTTGTACCCAACCTTCAAAATCTTTGGCTTCTATTTTGTTTGGAAAGTTGACGATGGAATGATCTTTCGCGATGACTTCTACCTTTGCGTTTTCATCGGTGACACGATCTCTAGAAAGTTGTAATTGATATGGTGCAAGCTCTGTCGGATCTACTTTGATACGGCGATTGGTGTTGTACTGAACAATCACATTTCCGCCATTTTTTACATAATCTAAAATGAATTTTTGCTTGAATTTTAACGCATCCACTGTGTTGTATGCACGAATTCCTACCACAACCGCATCGTACTTTTGAAGCGATTCTCCGTTGATCGTATTCGGATCGATGACTTCCACATCATAGCCAATTTGGCGTAAACTTTCTGGAATAGCATCGCCAGCACCTTGAATGTATCCGATGTACTGTCCGCTTTTTTGAATGTTCAAACGAACCACTTTGCTTTCCGCAGGCAACAACACCGATTGTTTCGGAATATGATCGTATTCAATTTCGCTTAGCGCTTGTGTATATTTTTGATCGCCAATAAAAACTTCCGGAGTCAACACACCTTCACTTTGGTCAGACGGCGGAACTACGGTAAACATTAAAGTGACTTCATCTCCTTTTTGTTGAATATTTACTTTTTGCTTTTCTGGATATACTTTCCAGCTATACGGATGTTTGATGGTTACATAGCCATCAATATTATCTTTTCCAGCTTTGATCGTTACTGGAATCTCTTTGGTGTTGTTGTCAGAAAAAATAATAACTTTGTCTTGAAAACTTGCCGTCACTTCTGGTAAAATCTCAAATGGTTGATACAACTCACCTTTGTCTGGCTTAGAATAACGATACACAACAGGTTTAGTGATCGTAATCGGAGTTCCTTCAATTTCAAGATTGAATTGCACCATGGCTGGGCGCGGTGTTTCTGAAAGTCCACGCAATTGTTGATCGTCTACTTCGTACATTCCCAACGAACCTTTCGCAAATAACCAATACGGCGCAGAATACGCGTCTGTTGCTAAATTTACATCCAACGTTAAATTTTCTCTTTTGTTGGAAGCTAATGGTAAGTCTTTTGTCGCTGTTTTTTGATCGCTTGTAGACGTCAACGAAACTAATTTGATGTTTGCAGTACTTCTGTTTAACGCTTCAATTCGTACGTCGATATTACTTCTTGGTGTGGCACTTGGAGAAGCAGCAGAAGCTTCTAAGTACAATCCGGCGCAAGCCTGAATAATCGCTTCAATTTCTATTAATTTGATATTTTTCCAGTGTTCATCGTCTAATTTTTCAATCAAAGCGTACGCTTCCATCAGTTTTGGCAAATGTGACGCAGGATTTACAAAATCAAAATCATTTTCAATCGCATACAAAATATCGCCAATGGCTTTTCCGCCTTTCACACGATTCCAAGACGTATCAATTCCTGAAAAAATATTGCCTTTATCCTTTGGAAAATCTCCTTTTAAAAATTCTACATATTCTTGTTGTGTTCCGCGCAAGCTCAATCGCCCAAATCCTTGACATAAGTGCTGACTGCTCGCCATAGAAGCCAATTCGTTATTCGATAAACCTTTCAGCGGATAATACGTTCCAATATCAAAGTTTAGCATTTTGCTTTTATCGGCTTCTTCAAACTTTTTACGACTTCCATAAAACCACCAAGAGGTATTGAAAAATAGGCGCGTAGGTTGCCACGCTTCTGTATAATTTAATTGAGAAGGATATTTTGTGGTATCGCCTGCCAAATCAAACGCTTCCACACTCAACATTGCCGAAGCAGTGTGATGTCCGTGCGTTGTTCCCGGTGTTCTATGATCAAAACGATTGATAATTACGTCTGGTTTAAACTTGCGAATTGCCCAAACTACATCTTTTAGTACTTCTTCTTCATCCCAAATTTCAAATGTTTCCGTAGGATGTTTAGAATAGCCAAAATCATTAGCACGCGAGAATATTTGCTGTCCACCATCCACACGACGTGCTGCTAATAATTCCTGCGTACGAATGACACCTAATTGCTCTCTGATTTCAGGACCAATCAAATTTTGTCCACCATCACCGCGCGTCAACGATAAATACGCAGTACGAGCTTTCACTTTATTGGCCAAATAGGCGATGAGTCGTGTATTTTCATCATCAGGATGTGCTGCTACATACAATGCAGAACCTAAAAAGTTTAACTTTTGTACTTTCTCAAAGATTTGAGTGGAGGAAAGTTTATCAGGTTTTTGTGCTGAAAGTGAGGAAACTAAAGCGCAATTCGCCAAAATAAACAGTAATAATTTTCTCATTAGGAAATATTTGGTTAGCATAACATTCAAAAATAGAAAAGTTCAGGATTTGACGTTTGTTTTTAACGTTCTTTAACTTTCGTCGGAATTTTTAGTATAAACTTATCAATTAACAAAAAAGATATACATCATAAAAAAAGCGAACCGAAGTCCGCTCTATTCTGTACTATTCATCCTTAAGATGCTTAAAAAGCACAGGCTCTTGGATGTACAGTTTCGCATCTTGGGTCCCAATAACAACCTGTTAGGTTTTGCTCAGAATAACAAAATCTATTGTTAGAATCGCGTCCACCAGTTGTTGATGGTGCTTCCATGTTTGAAATTGATTTTTTGTTAAGCGTTAAGTTTTTTAATTTCCTTTTTTTCATTGTTTTTAATTTAAATATTAATAGTTTTCGTGTGTACATATTATTGATTTCCAGAATGACAGATGGTTTCTGCCGCATCGGAAAAAGGACAAACAAGCCAATAGCAAGAATTCAAATCGGTATCACATAGATCTACGTCTAATGTCTGACAACCAGCATTGGTATTGCTTCCTCCACCGGTTAGATGGGAGGTGCTGAGGTTGGAAATCGCTTTCTTATTGAGTTGTAAGTTTTTGATGTTTCTTTTCTTCATCAGTATCTACTTTTAATAACAGATATAGCATCGACCGTTTGCCCAAATGATTCCCCAGCCAAAACAGCGTTCTTGTGACCAGCCTACGACTACGCCTCCTGTTTCTCCGCATGGTCGTGTTGGTCTTCCGCCAGATAACGTTTTTTGATCTTTCTTGCTGAGTACTTCAGCTCCTTTTAAATTTGAAATGTTTTTTAACATGATTGTAATTTTTTGGTTAAGGATGAGAAAGTATAAAAAACCAATGAATTCGCAGTACGGAAATACCTTACTTAACATTCGGTTTGGCACGTTTTGTGTGCGTGTTATAGAAATTCCTTAGCTTTGGAAAAATCGATTGAATACTATTTATTACCAACACTTACATGACTATTTTTAATAAAACTTCCTTCTTACTGCTCATTTTGTGTGCTGTAGGTTGTACAAATTCCCAGAAAGAAATCAAGAAAATGCGATCTTATGCAAATGACACACATTCGTATGCAAAACCGAATGAAGCCGTGGCAAAACATTTATTGTTAGATATTACGGTAGATTTTGAGAAAGAAATCATCTCAGGATCGGCAACGTATACTATTGAAAGTACGAATGCTTCTGAAATTGTTTTTGATGCCAAACACTTAAACATTCACCAAACTTTTGTAGATGGGAAAGAAGTCACTTTTTCGCTAGGTACTCATGATCCAATTTTGGGACAAGCATTGACCATTCCAATTAAAAAAGATTCCAAAACAGTTTCTATTAGTTATGAAACCACAACTAAAACAGAAGCGTTACAGTTTTTAAATCCGCAGCAAACTGCCGATAAAAAGCATCCGTTTTTGCTTACGCAAGGGCAAGCTATTTTAACGAGAACTTGGATTCCTATTCAGGACAGTCCGCAAGTGCGTTTGACGTATTTGGCGAAAGTAAAAGTTCCAACGGATTTACTAGCGATTATGAGTGCAGAAAATCCTAAAGAAAAGAACGAAACAGGACAGTATAGTTTTGAAATGAAACAACCTATTTCACCGTATTTGATTGCTTTGGCAGTTGGTGATTTGGTTTATAAAGAAATTAGTCCACGAACGGGCGTGTATGCTGAAAAATCGATGATTGACAAAGTACATTACGAGTTTGCAGACATGGAAAAAATGGTGAAAGCTGCTGAAGATTTGTATGGAAGTTATGCTTGGGATCAGTTTGATGTGGTAGTGTTGCCACCAAGTTTTCCGTTTGGCGGAATGGAAAATCCGCGGTTGACTTTTGCAACGCCAACCGTCATTGCAGGTGATCGCAGTTTGACAAGTTTAATCGCACACGAATTGGCACATTCTTGGTCTGGAAATTTAGTCACCAACGCAACTTGGAACGATTTCTGGCTGAATGAAGGTTTCACGGTATATTTTGAAATGCGCATTATGGAAGCTCTGTACGGGAAAGAATATGCGAATATGTTAGCTTCTATCGGACAGCAAGATTTGGCAGAAGAACTCCAAAATCTGGAAGATCAGCCACAGGCGACACATTTGAAATTGAACTTAGAAGGAAAAAATCCTGATGATGGTATGAACAGCATTGCGTATGATAAAGGTTATTTATTTTTACGCACCATAGAAGAAGCTGTTGGACGTGATGAAATGGACGGTTTTTTAAAAGAATATTTCAAAAAACACGCATTTTCTACCATGACTACTGAAAAGTTTGTGGAATATTTGACAACAGAATTACTTGACAAAAATAGAATTGAGTTCGACGTAGACAATTGGATTTACCGACCAGGAATTCCGAAGACAGCAGTAAAAATTGTATCTGACAAGTTTCAAAGAGTAGAAGAAGCCATTGCAAGTTGGAAACAAGGAACGACTACTGAGACAGAATTGTGTACGAAAGACTGGAACATTCAACAAAAAATTCACTTTATTAGAAACATTCCTAGAGACATTTCACTAGAAAAATTTACAGCGTTAGACCAAGCTTGTCAATTTTCAACCGCGACCAATTCATACATTGCCATGGTTTGGTTTGAGCAAGCTATTATTCACAATTATCATGAAAATGAAGTCGATACACATATTGAAAATTTCTTGATGACAGTTGGTCGCCGTTGGTATGTTTCTACCATTTACAGAGCGTTAAAGCGCAATAATCGATTGGAAGAAGCAAAGCGTATTTATGAAAAAGCACGTCCAAATTATCATTCGGTAACGGTAAATACTATTGATGAGATGTTGGGTGTTTCTTATTAACCTGAGTTCAATTCAAAACTTGATCCATAAAACTGACTTTTATAAAGTTACGCTAATGTTAAATAGAGCGCAGTCGAGATTACTTTGAAAGTATCAATTCTTAATTGTTCTCGTGAGCTTCGCTCGGTATCTGTGATAATGCTCGAACTGACAATTATTTGTTTTACAGTTAATTATAGCTGATGTTGCATTTTTATTGATA
The DNA here is from genome assembly GCA_039026955.1 of Bacteroidota bacterium. Taxonomy (GTDB): domain Bacteria; phylum Bacteroidota; class Bacteroidia; order Flavobacteriales; family Flavobacteriaceae; genus Kordia. The sequence continues at coordinate 1,087 of JBCCLH010000041.1, read as the reverse complement.
GAACTCAGATTATAAAATTCGTCACAAAAACATCATAAAACAAGAAAGGATACAATGAGGGCACATTGCATCCTATTCTAAATGAGATGATATCTAAGCCAGCAGGTTAAGCGTGGAATTATGACTTAAATATACTTAGTAAATAATTTATCAGATTATTATCTTAAATTTCGTGAAATTCCAAAACTTTTGATTACGGTTTTACCGTACAACCAGTACATGTTTGCATTGATATGTGCAATCGTTTTGTAAGATTATAGCCCTAACTCTTTTCTGTAGATGCTGTCTTTTACACTGTTTTGAGACCAATACGCACTTTTTAACTGTTTGATTTTAGTTGCTTTAGTCGTCAAAGTTTTTGCAGCACTTCCATATCCGCGTGTGGAGGACTCTGTCCAGCCCAAAACGTCGAAAGGGAAGCTAGAATTGAATGAAATTTCTAGTTTTCTGTTTAATTCTGGATAGTCTAATGTGTAAGTAGAAGTCGCTCCCGAATTGTTCAAAGTTGCAGTAGCTTTATACGCTTTCAGCGGAATGTGTATCATGCGAATCATTTCAAAAGCAGGAACAATTTCTTGTGCTCCAACAGGCAATTGCGACGGATCGATTCTGAGTTTTGTCCACAATTCATCTTCAAGAATTACTTTGTCTAAAGAAAATTTCTGATCAGATTCACTTTCAAAATACGAATAGGATTCAATAGTAAATTTATCTCGGTTGTTCAATTGCGTAAACACATGTCCACACCATTCTTGCATAGAAGAAGTAACTTTAATTGCATGTTGATTGTTCGCTACAGGAAAAAATGTGCTTGTCATCACGCTGTACGGATAAATTCCTGTGTAAAACTTTTTAGTAGCGTTTAATTTTAAAATGGGAACATTATTCGCACGTCGCTGATCCGCTTTGACTTGTTTTTGAGGATTAAAATCTTCAGTCACATAGACCAAAACAGCTTTCCCTTTGTGAATTTCGCCATAGCGCGATTGCTCTAATTCATACGAAGTCAATTCAGCTTTACCAGCATACCAATATTTGTTGAATGCTTCTGAAGTAGGTTGTGCAGGAGTTGTAACAGTCGTTTTTT
>JBCCLH010000040.1:0-50299 GCA_039026955.1 Bacteroidota bacterium | reverse complement strand
TACCAAATCTATCGCTTGTTTGCTCAAAAGTAAGCCCTTGTTCTTGTTTTACTTTGAATACCTGTCGTCTGAAATCTAATGAATATGCCATAGGACAAGATACAAAAAAAATATGACAAATTATAATGATTTAGCTATAGTAAAATTTAATTAAACGCTCATTATTTAATATAAAAAAGAGGCTGTCTAAAAAGTTTTTGTGAGCGTCATTCTGAGCTTGACTCAGAATCTCATGTTGCTGATTATCAACTGTTATGAGAAACCGAATCAAGTTCGGTTTGACGAAGTCTGTAACTTTTCAGACAGCTTCTTTTTATTTATTAGCGTGTCGTACGCTTATTTCTTAATCGTCAATTCTTTTACAATATTATCTGCGCCAGATAGTTTGTCAACCAACCAAAGTACATAACGGATATCTACATTAATTGTACGTTGTAATTTATCGTCAAATATCACATCACCCGCCATTGCTTCAATATTTCCGTCAAAAGCCAATCCGATCAATTCTCCTTTTCCGTTCAATACTGGCGAACCTGAGTTTCCTCCTGTAATGTCATTATCTGTTAAGAAGTTTACTGGCATGTATCCGTCTTTATCGGCATACTGTCCAAAATCTTTCTTTTTGTATAAGTCTAATACTTCTTGCGGTAAATCAAACTCTTGATCTTTTGGTTTGTATTTTGCTACCATACCCTTCATCGTCGTATAGTTGTTGATTTTTGCATCGTTACGCGAATCTTTTGGCAAGGCCACTACTTTTCCGTACGTTAAACGTAATGTAGAGTTGGCATCAGGATATTTTACTTTGCTCAATTTAGACTCACGCAATCCTTGTACAAACTTTCTATAAGCTTTGTCATACGCTTCTTTTGCAGTTGCGATTTCTTCTGGTTGCTCTCTGTATTTTGTGATTAAATCAGATGACAATTGAAACAACGGATCGTTTTCTAACAAGGCTTTGTTTGGATACAATAAAAATGCTTCCAAACGTTCTTTTGACGTAAAAATACTTAGATCAAACATGGCGTTTACATAACTTTCTACATCATCTCCAGCATCTTCTTGTAGTTGTTTTACCATTGCAGGTAACTCGTAGTTTGCTTTCTCAATATATAATTTTAATTGTGCTGCTAATACATCTTTTTCCAAAGGCATGTACGCATTTTTGAAGGTATCCTCAATCAATCCTTTCAATCTCGGTAGTAATTCTTCACGCTTGGCTTTGTTTTGATCTGCGTAATACTCTAAGTTTCTTCCAATACGCCAAGGAGCTACGGCAAACGTACTTCCACGTAACATTCCGATTAAATAGTTGTCATGACGCGATTTGTCATTGGTAAGTGCATAATACTTGTTGATATCTTCAATGACAGTTCCGTATTCCTCTTTGTTACGTTTTTTATTTGCCCAACGATTGAATTTCTTTTCCAAGGCACGTTTTTCATCAGCTGTTCCGTGCTTCGTTAATGCATCAATCATTCCTTGTCTGTTTTTCCAGTAATTGGCAATTCCTGCGTATTGAGAAGCATATTTAAGATTCACATCTTCACTTTTGTTCATATGTACTTTCATCGCGTCCATACTTGTCTTAGAAGCTTCTACCCAAGCAGGATAGGCATAGCCTACATTTTGCGCAATTCCTTCTGCTGGCATCCAACGATTGGTACGTCCTGGATATCCTAAAATCATCGCAAAATCATCTTCTTCTACACCGCCTAAGTTTACGGCTAGGTGTCTTTTAGGTTTCATCGGAATGTTTTCTTCTGAATATTTTGCTGCATTTCCTTCTTTATCAGTATATACTCTAAACAAAGAAAAATCTCCTGTATGGCGTGGCCATTCCCAGTTGTCGGTATCACCACCAAATTTTCCAATGCTTTCTGTCGGTGTTCCTACCAAACGTACATCTTCATAATCTTCATATACAAAGTAGTAGAATTCATTTCCTTGGAAGAACGAACGTACGGAAACCGTGTATTTTCCACCTTCATTGTTTTCCTTCTCAATTTCCGCTATTTCTTTGTTGATGGCTGCTTCACGCTCTTTTTCAGTCATGTTATCGTTGACTTTTGCTAAAATACGCTCGGTCACATCGTCCATTCTCACGAAGAAACGAACATATAAACTTTGTGGCTTTAGTTCTTCCTTAAAACTTTTCGCCCAGAAACCATTTTTTAAGTGGTTTTTTTCCTCGGTAGATAATTCTGCAATGGCGTCATATCCACAGTGGTGATTTGTTAATACCAATCCTTGATCGGAAATGATACTTGCCGTACATCCACCGTTAAATTGTACGATGGCATCTTTTAAGCTATTGTTGTTGATACTATAAATTTCTTCGGCGGTTAATTGTAACCCCATTTTTTGCATATCTCTGTGATTCAATCTGTCAATAAACATCAAAAACCACATGCCTTCATTGGCCTTAGTACCTGTAGGCATCATAAAGATGCAGACAAATACAAATAGAATTATTTTTTTCATGTATGTAGTGTTTTTAGGAGGCTAAATATAATCAAAATTGAAACCCTTTACAGTAACATTAAGTAATAATTAAGTATTTCTGTAGTTGCAGTGGTTTCAATCGAGTTTTCAGTTGCCAGATTGTTGTGTTTTTTACTTTTGAAAAAAGGAAGCTATAGGTGGAAAATTCAACGAAAATAAAGGGCAGAGGCGCGCAAAAAAATGTACACAATCGTTTTTTAGAAGACGCTCACGAAGTACGTTCCGATTTTTTGGAATATTGCCGTAAAGAAGGAGAAGTCGCTGATAAAAACAAAACAAAATATATCAACGTATTTCCAAAAACCATTGTGAATAAAGTGACAAGTCCTGATGTGGGAATGGAATATTCGCTCAATCCGTATCAAGGTTGTGAACACGGTTGTATTTATTGTTACGCGCGAAACAGTCATGAATTTTGGGGATTTAGCGCAGGATTGGATTTTGAGCGGAAAATATTAGTCAAACGCAATGCACCAGTATTATTAGAGGAAAAACTCAAAAAGAAAAGCTGGAAAGTACATACCATTGCATTATCGGGTAATACCGATTGTTATCAACCTGCTGAAAAAGAACTGCAAATCACCAGAAATTTGTTGAAAGTGTTTTTAAAATACAAACATCCTGTCGCCATCATTACGAAAAACGCTTTGATACTTCGCGATTTAGATATTTTAAAAGAACTGGCAAAAGACAATTTAGTCGGGGTGAATATTTCCATTACGTCCTTGTCGGAAGAAACGCGTCGCGTACTGGAGCCGCGTACCACAACCATTAAGAAACGACTAGAAACCGTAAAAACCTTAGCTGAAAATGGAATTCCTGTGAATGTGATGTTGGCACCGATCATTCCGTCAATTAACAGTCATGAAATTCTGCCGATGGCGAAAAAAGTAGCCGAATTGGGCGCGACGTCCATTGCATTTACCATTATTCGACTCAACGGCGCGACTGGAGAAATTTTTACCGATTGGATTCGCAAAACCATGCCTGACAAAGCGGATAAAGTTTTACACCAAATCGAAAGCTGTCACGGCGGGACATTAAACGACAGTCGCTACGGACACAGAATGCTTGGTGAAGGGAAAATCGCAGAGCAAATTCGAAATTTAATTCATCTCGCGCGACTCAAATATTTTCAAGGGAAAAAAATGCCGAGACTCAATACAGAATTACATGAACAGTATAAAAATGGGCAGTATTCGCTTTTTTGATTTTTTAGCAGAAAGGTTAAAGGAAACTTTTTGTCTTTTCCGCAGTGTAGCAAGGATTTTCCGTTAAAAATTCTCGAAGCCTTGGAGAGAATTTAGGAAAATCATTGCGGTTTTAGTTTTTCCCAAAAAGGAAAACTAAAAACACCTCTGGAAATCAAAGATTCATGAGTTCCTTAATTTAAAATAGAAAACTCACGAACTAAAAGCGCCTTTTCTTTTGTTTCTTTTCTTTGGGCGAGCAAAGAAATAGAAAATAAAAAACAGAAAATAATCAACTAGACTTTTAATTTTTTTGGTGTTTTAGAAATTTCAATTGAAGAAATTTAAAACAAATTAGTCCATTTTAACAACGCTTATTTCAAATTTTCAACGCTTACAAACTAATTTGCAAGTTGTATTGTTGAATAGCATACATTTACAAAAAGTTCCTCAATTTTCATACGTGTTACATTATAATCTTATTCAGCATTGTAATGAAAAAAATTATTGTATTTGTGCTAGCGTTATTTGCTATTTCGTGTCTGTCAGATGATGAAAACCTCTCTGAAACAGCAGAAAATAGCATCAGTTTTACCTTAAATGGAGTTGATTATTTACTAACCGATTATGAAGTACGAATTGATCCCACAAATGCAGATATGCGGATCGTGGAAGCTTCGTTTGATCATCATACGAAACAAATCTCATTCTTCGTAATTGTAGAAGAAACCAATGAAATAGAACAATTCATTCTCGAAGAAAATGATTTTTCTTGGATTTCCGAATTCGGATTGGGTTACAGAGAAACTTCTATCACCACACATACAAATACCAACATGATCGGAACATTTACCATTATTATGGAAGGCAGAAGTGGCGAACCTGCACATGTGTTTACAAACGGAATTATCAATATTAGTTATTAACCTGAATTCGATTAATAGAAAACATCTTATTACTTATAATTAACTGTAAAATAAACAATTGTCAGTTCGAGCATTGCTGAAATCACCGAGCAAAGCTCACGAGAACACTTCGAAATCATGGGCATCTCGACTGCGCTCGATGTGACATCAGTGTGACTTATTAAAAGTCAGAATCATGAGTTAAATTTTACATTGAACTTAGACTATTAGTTTTTTCATCAGATTATTTACACAAAGAAAAGCGTAGCATTTTTAAAATACTACGCTTTTCAACCTTTAACTATATTTTATTTTATTGCCCTTTTATAATTTAACACGCTCAGTAAATGTTCTTCCTTTGCTGTAGAATACGAAAGTGTAATTTCCTCTTTTCTCTCTAGAAAGCTCAAAGATGCGCTCTACAATTTTGGTATCTTTAATTTCTTCGGAGAAAATAAGCTCTCTGCTTTGCTTGAAAGATTCCGTGTAATACAATTTAATGGTTAACGGTTCTACATCTAAGGAAAGACGAGATACAAATACGTGATTGTCTTCTACTCGTACAGAAGGCTTGTAAATCACCGTTTCGTTTTCCTTATCAAAAGTGACGACGCTTGAAGCTACTGTAAATGGGATCATTACGATTTGTATGTCTTTGTCCAATTCAACGTAATAGTCTCCATCAGGTAAACCTGTGAGGTCAAAACCTTTAGAATACGTTCCATTTTGTTGGATAGATTCCTTATAAACTACCAGTAAATTAGCGTCTTTAATCACCAATTGATGTCCTTTCTTAACATTGTTAAATGTTAGAATCGTACTTTCTTTGTGAATGTCTAAAGAATAAGTACGGTTTGCGTAACTCAGCATTGTAACGATCATCATTACCATGCAAACGATTTTGTTCATTCTTTTGTTCATGACTTTGTCTTTTAATAATTTACAGGACAAATGTAGTTTGGGTTTCGATCTCAAAAAACAGCTATTTTGGCATATTTATGTGTTATTTTAACCGTTAAATTATTGTAAACTTGCAAACAAGTTAAAATAGTATATATTTAGGGTAAAAGAACACACATTTTAAATAGTTTTAGCAGTACCTTTGCAGTGTTGGGAAGATATGCTATGAACACGAAGCCTACATTAGAAAAAATAACGCCCGAATTTGGGAATTCCATTTTTGTGGCGCAGAATACCAAGAAACGCAAACGCGATGCTGCTTTTTGGCATTTTCATCCGGAAGTAGAATTAGTTTATGTAAACAAAGGAAAGGGAAAATGCCATATTGGGAATCATCTTTCGTATTTTAATAACAGTCAGTTGATTTTGATTGGCTCCAATTTGCCGCACAATGGTTTTGCCGATCGTTTGACTTCTAAAGGAAAAGAAACATTGATTCAGTTTAAAACTGATTTTTTAGGGAAAGAATTCTACGATTTACCAGAAATGCAACCGATTGCACTGTTGTTAGAAAAAGCAAAAAAGGGAATTCGGTTCAAGCCAGATACCAAAAAAGTGATCGGACCAGAAATTGAAAAACTCCCAAAATACGATGGCTTTCAACGTGTAGTGAAAATGTTAGAAATCTTGCATGCACTAGCGTTGGCCGAAGACTACGAGTTGCTCAACGTAGACGGATTTGCCTTTGAAACACAACCGCAAGACAGCATCAAGATTGATACGATTTTTAAATACATCAACAGTAACTTTCAGCGACATATCAGCTTAGACGAAATCGCGGATGAAGTGAATATGACGGTTCCTGCATTTTGTCGCTACTTCAAAAAAATTACTGGAAAAACATTTACCAAACTTGTCAACGAATACAGAGTCGTATACGCCACCAAATTATTGATGGAAAGTCAAAGTAGCATTACGGAGATTTGTTACGAAAGCGGTTTTAATAACTTTTCACATTTCAATAAACTCTTTAAAGAAATTACAGGGAAAAGCGCTTCTAAGTATCGTAGTGAGATGAAGATGATGATTCAGTAGTTTTTTATGTTTTTTGTCCATTCGTTGATTTGTGGATTTGTCAATTTGTTAATTTGAAACTGTTAGAAACGTCATTGCGAGACAAAGTCGTGGCAATCTGTTTCCAAGAGTATAGTTGTGGTTTTTTTGAATGAGATTGCCACAAGTTTTTTCAAAACTTTCGCAATGACGAATCATAGATTCGCCACTCGATCTGACGATTGTACTTACAACTCATAAACTTCAAAATACAAACGTCACTTCGAGTGAAATTCTGAAAGAATTTAGTATCGAGAAGTACTTTGAAACAGGTAGTTTTAGATATATTATCTAACAATCTAACAAATCTAAAAGCAAAAGCAGTCTAAAAACAAAGCGAGTCTACACCAAACCATTCCACTCCGCATAAAACTGTTCCAAAAACTGCTCCATAAACACATGCCGTTGCTCCGCAATTTTCTTTCCAGTTTGGGTATTCATCTTGTCTTTAAGTAACAAGAGTTTTTCATAAAAATGATTAATCGTAGGCGCCGTCGATTTTTTATATTCCTCTTTTGTCATGTTGAGGTTCGGAGCAATGGCTGGATCATAGATTTTTCGATTCTTAAAGCCGCCGTAATTCAAACAACGTGCAATACCAATCGCGCCAATCGCATCCAAACGATCTGCATCTTGAATGACATCCAATTCTGGAGATTTGAATTGTTGCGCAAAGTTTCCACCTTTAAACGAAATATTCGTAATGATATGTTCTACATGTACAATGTCCGTTTCCGCCACAGCGAGACCTTCCAAAAAACTACGCGCTACTTTTGGTCCCACCGTTTCATCGCCATTGTGAAATTTTGCATCGGCAATATCGTGTAACAACGCGCCGAGACTCACTACAAACTCGTCCACCGTTTCTTCTTTTGCAATCAACAAGGCATTTTTATACACACGTTCAATATGAAACCAATCGTGTCCGCCTTCTGTATTTTGTAATGTTTTTTTGACAAAAGCAATTATTTTTTGAATAACGTCTTGTTGTGTTGCCGTCATAAATAGTGTGATGGTTTTGTAAAAGTTACGCAGTAATAACCTTCGAAGTAATGATGTTTTCCAAATGCGCAATCAATTCTTGGTATTTGGCTTTTGGATACTCACTTAACAAAATAGGTTCGTGCGTATCAATCGTAATTTTGACACCTAAACCTAAAGGAAACTTTCCATATTTGGTGGTTTTCCAAGAATTATTAATCGTCACAGGAATAATCTGCGCGTTCGGAATGTATTTAAAAAGCACTTCCAATCCTTTGGTTTTAAAAGCCTTCGGAATGCCAGTGCGACTACGTGTTCCTTCTGGGAAAATAATGCCTGCGTAATTATTTTTATAGATCATTTTTGCAAATCGTATAATCTCTGCAATCGCTTGTTTTTGATCTCTCCGATCAATCAACGCCGCACCACTATGACGCAAATTGAACGAAATACTCGGAATGCCTTTTCCTAATTCTTTTTTACTGATAAACTTTGGATAATGCTTTCGAAACATCCAAATTAAAGGCGGAATATCATTCATACTTTGATGATTCGAAACGATTATGACAGGTTTATCGGTATCTAATTTGTACTTGTTTCGAAGTTTATAACGAGTTCCTAGTACTGCGTGACAATACATCAAACTAATTTGCAAACCATTCACGCTAATTTGATGTCCGTCGTGTCCACCAAGCTTTAAAAAAAGCCATTGCAATCCGTGAAAAATTACTAATAACAATCCAAAAAGGAGCATATAAATACTTGATAAAATATAGGATAAAATCTTCACGAATTTGTCTTGGTTTAGGGTTTAAAAAAACCACGCATTCGCGTGGTTTTGATACTATATTCAATGCTGTTTTAGCAATTTTCGTTGTACGCATCTCGTAGGTTTTCAGCGATGATTTCTGCTGGTCTTCCTTCAATATGATGACGTTCTAACATGTGTACTAACTGACCATCTTTAAACAATGCCATACTTGGAGAAGATGGTGGAAAAGGAATCATATAGCTTCTCGCTTTATCAGTTGCTTCTCTATCAACTCCTGCAAAAACCGTTATTAAATTATCAGGTTTTTTATCGTTATCTAAAGACATTAATGCGCCAGGTCTTGCATTGGCTGCAGCACATCCACAAACAGAGTTTACAACGACTAACGTTGTTCCTTCTTTTGCCATCGCACTGTCAACAGCTTCTACTGTATGTAATTCTTCAAAACCAACTGCTGTCAAATGTTCGCGCATTGGTTTTACCAATTCTGGTGGATACATAATCTTCTTAAATTAAATTCATTAATAATTTTTGCAAAGATACGGATTTAATTAGTGAAACTCAATTTTGTAAAGCCAAAGGCGCATACAAAATTGTAAGTTGAACTAATCCCGCTGTAGAGCGGGATCTACTCGCTTATTCAAAATTGTTTTTAGATTAAAAAGTATCTTGTTTTGTTAAAGAAAATGCAAAGAATGACATGATTATTTAGAAATATAGGTCTCTTGAATAATTTTTTCTTGGGAAAATGTATCTTTGGGAAAAAACAATAATATGAGTGGATTTGCAAGCTGGATTGGAGGCGCCTTAGGATGGACACTTGGAGGACCTATTGGAGCCGCACTCGGATTTGCCATCGGAACAGCCGTAGATAAAGCAACTTCAAAAGGATTATTACTCGACGAACCAAAACAAAAAAAACGACAACGCCGTAGACGTGCAGAACCTTCGTATGAAAAGCGCAGAAGACGCCGAACATCAACTGCAGAAAAGCAGTCGCAAACGAAATCGGGCGATTTTGAAGTAAGTTTATTGGTACTTTCGTCAATTGTGATGAAAGCAGATGGTCAAGTGTTGGATGCTGAGAAGAAATATGTCAGCGATTATTTTGTGAAGATGTATGGAAAGGATCGCGCCAATAATGCCTTCAAATTATTTAATGGCTTGTTGCAAAAAAATATTTCTACACGTCAAGTGTGTCAGCAAATTCAAGCACACATGGACCATTCGTCACGTTTGCAATTATTACACTATCTCTTTGGTGTGACCAAAGCAGACGGACATGTAAGCGAAGAAGAAGTAGAACTGATTGAAAAAATAGCCGGATATCTCTACATTAACGATCGTGATTACCAATCGATCAAAGCGATGTTTTACGATCCGGTTGACAGCGCTTACCGCATTTTGGAAATTGATAAATCCGCCACGATCAATGAAATCAAAAAAGCCTATCGTAAAATGGCGAAAAAATACCATCCGGATAAAGTGCAACACTTAGGTGAAGAACACGTAAAAGGAGCCGAAGAAAAATTCCAACGTGTACAAAAAGCCTATGAACAATTGCAAGAAGAACGCGGTTTTTAAATTCGAAACAAAACAAAAACCAAATACAAAATCCCCAACCTAAAACCTACGAAACAATTATGAGTGACTTTTGGATTTTCTTTAAATTAGGACTCAATCACGTATTGGATTTTAACGGCTATGATCATGTCTTATTTCTAATCGTATTGACCGTAGCCTATTTATTTAAAGACTGGAAACGTGTCTTTTGGATCGTGACGATATTTACTATCGGACATACCATTTCATTGACCTTATCCACTTACAAAGTAATTTCAGTCAATGCGACAACGGCAGAAATGTTGGTTTATGTAACGATCATCGCCACCGCAGTATACAACATATTCACAGCAGGAAAAAGCAACAACAAAACAAAAGTATACATCCTTTTAACGGTTGCGTTATTCTTTGGATTGATTCACGGTTTGGCGTTTTCCAACTACTTCAGAGAAATCACAATGGGCGTTGAAAGTAAACTATTACCAATGCTCGAATTTGCGTTAGGAGTTGAAGCTGCACAAATCATTGTGGTCATAGTCGTGTTGATACTTTCATTCATATTCCAAACCGTATTCCGTTTCTCCAAAAGAGATTGGGTTATGGTGGTTTCTTCCATTGTATTAGGTGTGGCGTATCATATTGTGGAAACGAACTTTTTGTAAATCATGCGAATTTTAATAGTTTAGAACAAGTATTAACTATAAAAATTCAATTCATGAAAAAAAGAGAAATCTCTAAACTAAAACTGAACAAAAAGCAAATTTCAACCCTAAACTATCACAGCTTACGTGGTGGCGTATTAGGACTTGATTCAGATTGTGAAGACACCTGTTCTTGTGAATGCTCTGTTGGTTGTACTGAAGGCACGACGTGTAATTGTAAAACTGACAAATCGGAGTGTACTCCATGTCATTCAATAGATAACGAACGATAATTTTGGTAAAAAATTAACAACGAAGCTATTGTGATTCCATCAGAAACCTAATATCTTCGTTACTGAACGTGAAAAGCAGCTTTTAAAGTTGCTTTTTTTCGCTTCAAAAAGGTTAAATTTGTATATGCCAAAACAAAAACAAGCAAAATATGACCATGCGTATTTGCGCATGGCACAAGAATGGGGAAAGCTTTCCTATTGCGAACGAAAACAAGTTGGCGCGATTATTGTCAAAGATAGAATGATCATCTCCGATGGATACAATGGAACACCTACAGGATTTGAAAATATCTGTGAAGATGAAGAAGGATATACCAAATGGTATGTGCTCCACGCAGAAGCCAATGCAATTTTGAAAGTAGCCGCTTCTACACAATCTTGTAAAGGAGCAACGTTGTATGTAACGTTATCGCCATGCAAGGAATGTAGCAAGCTAATCCATCAAGCAGGAATTACCAGAGTTGTATATATAAATGCCTATAAAGACGACTCAGGCATACAATTTTTAAAAAAAGCAGGCGTTGAAGTAGAACACATTCCTACTGTTGAAGCGTCATAACACACAATACTTTGAATAAAAAAACACAATACTTACTTCCCGTAATCATTGCAGCAGCCGTTGCCGCAGGAGTATTTATTGGTGGAAAATTAAATTTCAGTGCCACGCCCGAAAAGCTGTTTTCATCCAACACAAGTAAAGACAAACTCAATCGTTTAATTGATTATATCGACTACGAATATGTAGATGATGTCAATGTGGATAGCATTGTGGATGTAACGGTAAACAATATTTTAGAAACTCTAGATCCGCATTCGGTATACATTCCTTCGGAAGAAGAAAAAAAAGTTGCTGAAGCGATGCAAGGTGACTTTGTAGGTGTCGGAATTCGTTTTGAAATGATCAACGATACACTCACAGTCGTTCGAACCTTAGAAGGCGGACCAAGTATTGCTGCAGGTGTCAAAGCTGGCGATCGCATTTTGATGGCTGATCAAGATACTTTGTATGGAAGAAATCTTCGTAATTCACAAATCATCACACGATTAAAAGGCGCAGAAGATACTTCTGTAAAACTGAAAATTTATCGTAAAAATACGGATGAAGAGTTCTTTATCGATTTAAAAAGAGCCAAAGTTCCGATCAAAAGTGTGGTGTCGTATTATATGTTGACAGATGATTTGGGTTATATAAAAATTAATCGTTTTTCAGAAACTACCTATGATGAATTTCAAGATGCACTAGAACTTTTAAAAATGCAAGGCGCCAAGCATTTAACGCTGGATTTACGTAACAATCCTGGTGGAATTTTAGACGTCACGCGCGATATAGCCGATGAATTTTTAGAAGATGATAAATTGATTCTGTTTACCAAAAACAAAAAAGGAGAAGTTGAAAAATACTATGCAACCAGCAGAGGCGATTTTGAAAATGGTGAAATTTATGTGTTGATCAATGAAAAATCAGCTTCGGCAAGTGAAATTGTAGCAGGAGCTTTACAAGACAACGATAAAGGCGTGATTGTCGGAAGAAGATCGTTTGGAAAAGGCTTGGTACAACGTCCAATGCCACTCGGCGACGGTTCGGTAGTTCGCCTGACCATTTCACGTTACTACACGCCAACAGGACGTTCTATCCAGCGTTCTTATAAAAACGGAAATAAAGATTATTTTGACGAATATTACGAGCGATTCAAATCAGGAGAATTAAAATCGATTGACAGCATAAAAGTAGCGGATTCTTTAAAGTTTGAAACGCCAGGTGGTAAAATTGTATATGGCGGTGGCGGAATCATTCCGGATGTCTTTGTGCCGTTGTCAAGTTCGCCAGAAGAATTATCGTTGGAACGTGGATTGCGTGCTAAAATTGTGGGCTATATTGACGATTTTGTCTTCAACAAATTAGACACAGACAGAACTACGTATGGCAATATGTCGTTTGAAGAATTTATGCGCGATTTTGAAATCTCAGACGAATTACTGAAAGAATACACCGATTTCCTAAGTGAAATGCGCGGACAACGGATTTACATTGAAAAATATGCCGATCAGATGAAACGTCACATCAAAGCAATATTTGTTGAGCAATTGTATGGAACTAATGGTTATCAGCAACAACTCAACGAAGGTGATGCAATGATTGAGAAGGTCATTGAATTACACGGTAACTAATGTATCAATTTTTTAATGTAACAATGTACTAATTTGTTGATTTGAAAATGCATTCTCTTTTCTTTGAGATCAAGAATAATTCGTGATAAAAACTACAACATAAAATACCACTATGAATAAACTTTACGCTTTCCTTCTTGTCTTACTATGTATTTCGTGCAAACAGACTAAAGAAGCTACCGATACAAAAGAAGCCAATAAGCAAGAAACAACAACAATTGCAGATAATCCTGAACTCATAGAAATCTATAAAAACGATCAAAGCGATCGGAAAACAGACAATATTGATTGGTATGTGGTTTCCAAAAACGATTCACTTCGCCGAAAAAGAGTCAATGAATTATTGGATTCAGGAAAAGTAAAAACTTCAAAAGACTATGCGCGTGCAGCGATGGTTTTTCAACACGGAAACGATTCTACAGCGTACGGAATGGCAGTCAAACTCATGGAAAAATCAATCGCACTTGACTCAACAGCCAATAAATGGCTATTAGCTGCTGCCACAGACAGATATCTTCGAAGCAAAGGTTTGCCACAAATTTACGGAACCCAATATTTTAGAAACAACGGCGAACCGTGGACGATGGGCGAAATTGATACTACAAAAGTAACCGACGCAGAACGCATCAAATTCGGCGTAGAAACCTTAGCGCAACAACGCGAAACTCTCCGCAAGATGAATGAGGAGGAAGGGTTTTAATGTATCAATTTTTTAATGTAGCAGTGTACTAATGTGTTGATTTGAAAATTTGAAAATGCTTTTTTGAAATCAAAAACAATTCGTGTCAATTTAAACAACAAGAATGGTATAAAAGTCAGTTCGTGCCTAAAGTCGTAATAAGAAATTTTATTTCAATACGTCATAGCAAATAAAGTGAAGCTATCTGTTTCTTTAAAAACATAGATATTACACGATAAACAGATTACTACGTCGCTGTGCTTCGTAATGACGTATCAAAAGCTTTCAATTAAGAAAACATCTAACAGCGTTCACAATGAGCTTGTCGAAGTGAAGCGGTCTAAGAGATTTTCGCCTGCGCGGAAACAAGTCTAAAACAGCAAAGCAGTCTAACAGCAAAGCGATCTAATATCCAACAGCGAAGCGGTCTAACGTCTATATTTTATCATGAATCTTAGTGTGATTACCATCATTCCAAAGTGTCAGAATATCAGTCGCAACCTGCGCACCGCTTCCTGCTGCGATGGCGAATTGACTTCTCCAACCTGCAATGGTGCCGCAAGCGTATAATCCTTCTTTTACCAAATGATCGTTGTTTTTTAAGTAGATTCGATCTTTCTTGGCGATTGCTCTTGGATGAGGTGCAATAAATTCATTCAAACCATCAATGGTAAACGGTTTGGCATAATTCATTGCGATGACCACAAGTTTTGTGTGATAGGTATTTTTATTCGTAATAACTTGAAAATTGCCTGCTTCTCCTGAAACTTCCAATACTTTTTCTTTCTCAATCTGTTGTACATGCGGATACACATCTGCTAAATGTGCTTGTCCTTCTGTCAAAATCTCAGCGCCTGTTTTTCCTTTCGGCAAGCCCAATACATTATTAAATAAGGCATTTTGCAAATGCGAAGATTTTTGATGCAGCACAATGCCAATCTTCTTATCAATTGCATACGGTTTTTCGATGGCTGAACCTAACACGAGTGCGCATTGCATTCCAGAAACACCGCCACCCACAACAAGTACGTCAAACATTACTTTTTTGAATTTTTAACTTTTTCCTGAATCTTCTTAGAAGTCAAGAAGATCAATACAATCATAATAGCACACAAAGAAGCCAACATTCCCACAACGGCAACCAAACTATCGCCTTCTAAAAGATTGTTGAAATCTAGTTTTGTAGCATTGTAAATACATAGAAAAGCTGCAAGTACAATAAATACATAAGAGAATATTTTCATGACAATTTTATTTAAAATACGTTAAAAGAATTTCGTTTTTTAATTCTTCTGCTTTTTGATCCAGCTTTGGCGGTTTTGCCAATTTTTCTGGACTGCTAAAATACGATATTTCTCGGTAAAATTTCACAATACTTTCTGTATCATAGTCAGTTCTATTCTCATCTATAAACTTTGGCGTATATTCAGTTTTATCCGTCACCGTCTTTTTGGTCCAGTTTTGATGTTTGTCAAACCGATATTCAGCCAATTTTGTCATGGTCACAGTAGTTTCATTATCTAAAAAACTCTCAGACTCCTTTATTATATTTCCTTTGCTATCATAGGCTTTTATAAACGTTTTTAGATAGCCTGGTTTTTCATCAAAACTATCAAGTTGTTCTTTAGGAAGTGTAGTCTCAAAAAATACTTTGGTGACTTTTGTATGCTTTTTAGGATATTCAAACACTTCTTTGTATCCGTAATAACCAGCTGATTTTACATTTTTATCAAATTTCGTTAGCAAACGACCAGAAGCATCTCGTGTAAATACATCTATGGCGTATTTCACAGAAGATGGTTGGGAAGAAGCATATTTTATAGATTTTACATACGATGTTCCTTTGATGGTTTCATAACTATATTCAGTCTCGTATTCCAAAGGTGTTCCTCTTAGTACCTTGCCTTTATTGTGTTTTAACTGAATCAATCCTGAACTATCAAATTTTTTGGTAGTAGTGTATGAGTAATAATTGCGACCTCGTGTTTCTATACCTTTAATTGTGACAATAATATCAGTTCTTTGTTTTTCGTATGAATACTCTTTGTATTCGCCAAATTGATACTCAAAATCTTTAGTGATTTCGTATTCGTAATAGGTCAACAAGTTGCCATGCGTATCATATGAAATATGCTCTACTCGAGAAAATATATCTTGATAACGATCTAAAGGATCGGGGCGTATTTCACGATACACAATATTGCCTTTCTTATCGTAATAAAAAAGATGGGTTTCGTCTTCAGTTTTTAACCCAGTCATTTGTCCTGCTTTGTTAAAATACACATCCGAATGTAAGTATACGGTATCTTCTTCCATGACGATAGCATCACCATATCCTGACCAAGTAGCATACTGACGCACGTGTTTGGGTTGCTTTTTAAAATTGGTCGCAAATCCGCTTGTAAGAGTAACGTTATCCACAGAATTTACCAAAGTGCTGTCAACCGCTATCGGATCAATCAACTTGCTAGTCCATGTGTTTTTTGTATCAGCAGTTTGTCCGCTGATACAATGCACACATAAAAAAGTGCATATACTAAATATGCTATAAAAATTTAATCTCATTTAGTTACGAATATATCTTGAATTCCTGTGGTGAAAATCTTCACGGCAATCGCCAAAAGAATCACTCCAAAAACTTTTCTCAAGATACGAATTCCATTTTGTCCTAACCAACGTTCAATTCGTACAGAAGCTTTTAATACTGCATACATGATAATCATATTGACCAAAATTGCAATGGCAATATTCAAATCACTAAATTCTGCTCTCAACGATAAAATCGATGTCAAACTTCCCGGTCCAGCTACCAAAGGAAAGGCAATTGGAAATACGGAAGCATCACTCATCGCATTTTCGCCATCTTCTTTAAACAAGGTAATTCCCAAAATCATTTCCAAAGCCAAAAAGAACAATACAAATGAACCTGCAATGGCAAACTGACTTGGCGTAATTCCAATCAAACTCAACATACTTTGTCCCACAAACAAAAATGCAGTTAAAATAATGCCTGCAATAATCGTCGCTTTTCCCGATTGAATATGTCCAGTTTTACGACGTAAATCAATGATAATAGGAATATTTCCAATAATATCAATCACGGCAAAAAGCACCATGCTCGCCGTTACAATGTGCTTAAAATTTAATTCCATTTTGATACGTTTTAAAATTTGCGGCAAAAGTACACTATTCGGCTAATTATCAAAGCGAAAAGATGTGTTTTTTAGTTTAATTTTAGGTAATTTTTAAGGGTGTTTGAAAACGATTGAGTTTTCTTTATTTCGCTGTCTTTTTTAAGGGACAAAAAGGTGATTTTTAGATGTTTTTTGGGAATGAACTAGATGCGAGTTATTTTTTTAATATGAGTTTGATTTCTAAAACAAACACGAGCGATTTTGATAAAAAGTTTGATTCGTTTTTACGAGCGACAGCGCGGTAATCGCATTCTAAGTATATGTAGAGTTTTCTTTGAATGATATTGCCACGAATTTTCATTTCGACAGGCTCTATGAGAAAAATTCTCACAATGACGAATCAAAAACAACTCTGGAAATCAAAAGATTCATAAGTCCCTATAAACTCAAAATAGAAGGCTTACGAACTAAAAAACGAAAATAGATACTAGAATTATGGCTATTTATGTTCTGTTTCAAAAAGAAAAAATAATTTTTATTGAATAAGACTTATGTAGAACTGACGTTAATTTAGATTCATATTAAAGTACACCATAAAAATACCAACCTGTTCAAATTAGAAGAAGAAAAAGTATCTTTGCAGCATGTTTCAGATAGGAAAAACAATCATTTCAGAAGATATTATTGAAAACGACTTTGTGTGCAATCTCAGTGCGTGCAAAGGAATTTGTTGTGTAGAAGGCGATGCAGGTGCGCCATTGGAAGCAGAGGAGATCAAAAAGTTGGACGACATCTACGAAACCGTAAAACCCTTTTTACGAAAAGAAGGAATAGAAGCGATTGAAGAACAAGGAACCTATATCGTTCGCGAAAATGGGGACTTGGAAACACCTTTAGTCCATGGGGCCGAATGTGCGTATGTGACGTTCGACGAAAAAAACACCGCCATGTGTGGTATTGAGCAAGCCTACAACAAAGGTGTGATCGATTGGAAAAAACCGGTTTCTTGTCATTTATATCCCGTTCGTGTGGAAGCGTATAGTGACTTTGCGGCTGTCAACTATCACCGTTGGCCTATTTGTGATGATGCTTGCAGTTTAGGAAAAGAATTGCAAGTGCCGATCTACAAATTTGTCAAAGAAGCCTTGATTCGAAAGTTTGGCGAAGACTGGTATGCAGCATTGGAAAAAACGGCACAAAAAATTCGTCGTTAATCGCTCTAATTTCATTTTCCCATTTTTTTTGAGAAACGCTGGTTTTATCGCTGCTAGCAAAAAATGACATCTTGTAACCTGCTGAAAATCAGAATAAAATGCCAATTTTGAAAATGTTAAAAAAGTAAGAAAAAACCGTAGTGTTGTTAAAAACTCATAAACTTTGTGAATAAGTTAGGCTTTCTTTTTCGCGCACAATTTTCAATCTTTGTTATTCCCAAATCAAACAATAGTCTTTTTACCCAATTTTACATTAAAAAACTCGAAATTTTATGTCATCAGCAATAGAACCCATCTTACAAGAAAACAAAGACAGATTTGTGATTTTTCCAATCCAACATGCAGATATTTGGGAATGGTATAAGAAATCGGAAGCCAGTTTTTGGACGGCGGAAGAAATTGACCTTCACCAAGATTTGACTGATTGGGCCACCAAGCTGAATGACGACGAGCGTTTTTTCATCAAGCATATTCTTGCTTTTTTCGCAGCATCTGATGGAATTGTAAATGAAAATTTAGCAGAGAACTTTGTAAACGAAGTGCAATATTCGGAAGCTAAATTTTTCTACGGATTCCAAATCATGATGGAAAACATTCATTCAGAAACATACTCGTTATTAATTGACACGTATGTGAAAGATGAAAAAGAAAAAGACAAGTTATTCAAGGCAATTGAAAATTTCCCTGCCATCAAAAAGAAAGCAGATTGGGCATTGCAATGGATTGAATCGCCAAGTTTTGCAGAACGCTTAATTGCGTTTGCAGCCGTTGAAGGTATTTTCTTTTCAGGAGCATTCTGTTCAATTTTCTGGTTGAAGAAAAGAGGAATTATGCCAGGATTAACGTTCTCTAACGAGTTAATTTCTCGTGATGAAGGTGTACACTGTGATTTTGCAGTGCACTTACACAACAATCACTTAGTAAATAAAGTTCCAAAAGAGCGAATTCGTGGAATTTTAGTAGATGCACTAAACATTGAGCGCGAATTCATTACAGAGTCTTTACCTGTAAGTCTTATTGGAATGAATGCTAAATTAATGACACAATACTTAGAGTTTGTAACCGACCGACTTTTACAAGAATTAGGTTGCGAGAAAGAGTACAACGTGTCAAATCCATTCGATTTTATGGATATGATTTCTCTTCAGGGGAAAACCAACTTCTTTGAGAAAAGAGTTTCTGAATACCAAAAAGCTGGTGTGCTTAACAAAGAAGAAGAGAAAGACAAATTTAGCTTTGACGCTGATTTCTAAAAAGAAAATTCCTTTGATTTTGATTGCACTGTAATCAAAATTTTAAAACACTAATAAAATCCCAAGATGCCAATTTTTTCCCGAAAAATTGGTAAAAATACTAACCCCTTTTCTGAACGAAAGTTTGGAAAAAATAAAAAACAGATGAGCGTATGTTTGTAGTTAAAAGAGATGGAAGAAAAGAGCCAATGATGTTCGACAAGATCACTGCACGAGTGAGAAAGTTGTGCTACGGCTTAAACGATTTGGTAGATCCTGTAAAAGTTGCTATGCGAGTAATTGAAGGCTTGTATGACGGAGTAACCACTTCAGAACTAGATAATTTGGCCGCAGAAATTGCCGCCACAATGACCACAACACACCCTGATTATGCACGATTGGCGGCGCGTATATCTGTATCCAACTTACACAAAAACACAAAGAAGTCATTCTCAGAAACCATGACCGATTTGTACAAATACATCAATCCGAGAACTGGGAAAGAAGCACCATTACTATCGGATGAAGTGTATAAAGTAATTATGGAGAATGCAGATCGTTTGGACTCTACAATCATTTACAACCGCGATTTTGGCTACGATTACTTCGGATTCAAAACGTTGGAACGCTCATACTTATTAAAGTTAAATGGTAAAATTGTAGAACGTCCACAACACATGCTCATGCGTGTTTCTGTTGGAATTCACTTAAACGATTTAGACGCAGCGATTGAAACCTATGAATTGATGTCTAAAAAATTCTTTACGCATGCAACGCCAACATTATTCAACTCTGGGACACCAAAACCACAAATGTCATCTTGTTTCTTATTAGCAATGCAAGACGATAGTATTGATGGTATTTACGATACACTTAAACAAACCGCAAAAATCTCACAATCTGCCGGAGGAATTGGGTTATCTATCCACAACGTACGTGCTACAGGATCGTACATTGCAGGAACTAACGGAACGAGTAACGGAATTGTGCCAATGTTACGTGTATACAATGACACAGCACGTTATGTAGATCAAGGTGGTGGAAAACGTAAAGGTTCATTCGCCATTTATGTAGAACCTTGGCATGCAGATATCTTTGACTTCTTAGATTTGAAGAAAAATCACGGAAAAGAAGAAATGCGTGCGCGTGATTTATTCTACGCAATGTGGATTCCAGATTTATTCATGAAGCGCGTAGAAGAGGATGGACCTTGGACGTTGATGTGTCCAAATGAATGTCCAAACTTATTCAACGTACATAGCGAAGAGTTTGAAGCATTATATTTAAAATACGAATCAGAAGGAAAAGGAAGAAAAACGATTAAGGCGCGTGAATTGTGGGAGAAGATTTTAGAATCTCAAATTGAAACGGGAACGCCTTATATGTTGTACAAAGATGCAGCAAACCGTAAGTCAAACCAAAAGAACTTGGGTACGATTCGTTCATCAAACTTATGTACAGAAATCTTAGAATACACATCCAAAGATGAGGTTGCTGTATGTAACTTGGCTTCAATTGCGTTGCCGATGTTTGTAAAGAATAATGAGTTTGATCACAAAGAATTATTCCGTGTAACGAAGCGCGTAACGAAGAACTTAAACAAGGTAATTGACAGAAATTATTATCCTGTAAAAGAAGCAGAAAACTCAAACTTCCGTCACCGTCCAATTGGATTAGGTGTACAAGGTTTGGCAGATACCTTCATTAAATTGCGTATGCCATTTACGTCGGATGAAGCTAAAAAGTTAAACCAAGAAATCTTTGAAACACTATATTTTGCAGCAGTTACAGCTTCTATGGAATTGGCGAAAGTAGAAGGACCATACCAAACCTATGAAGGTTCACCAATGTCGAAAGGAGAATTCCAGCATAATTTATGGGGAATTAAAGATGAAGAATTAAGTGGACGTTGGGACTGGGCAAAACTGCGCAAGCAAGTCGCTAAAAATGGTGTGCGTAACTCATTGTTAGTCGCGCCAATGCCAACAGCCTCTACGTCTCAAATTTTAGGAAACAACGAATGTTTTGAACCATATACTTCTAATATTTATACACGACGCGTACTTTCTGGAGAATTC
This sequence comes from Bacteroidota bacterium, assembly GCA_039026955.1. Taxonomy (GTDB): domain Bacteria; phylum Bacteroidota; class Bacteroidia; order Flavobacteriales; family Flavobacteriaceae; genus Kordia. The sequence goes on along the minus strand of JBCCLH010000040.1, from coordinate 28,930 downwards.
ATCGTAGTGAACAAGCATTTATTAGAAGATTTAGTAAGCTTAAACTTATGGACAGAAGACTTAAAGCAAGAATTAATGCGTGCAAATGGTTCTATCCAACACATTGAAGAAATTCCACAGGAAATCAAAGACTTGTATAAAACAGTGTGGGAATTGAGTATGAAAGACATTATCGACATGTCGCGTCACAGAGGATATTTCATTGATCAATCGCAGTCATTGAACTTGTTTATGGAAGGTGCTACAATGGCGAAATTAACGTCAATGCACTTCTATGCCTGGAAATCTGGATTGAAAACAGGAATGTACTACTTACGCACAAAATCAGCAGTAGATGCAATTAAATTTACGGTGAGAAAAGCAGCAAAATCGGTACCTGTAGCAGCAACGACAACTGCAGCTGCTCCAGCACAAAAACCAGTCGCTGTAGAGCCATTAACACCGCAAGAATTACAAGAAATGTTATCAAAAGCGAGACAAAGTGAAGATGACGATTGCCTCATGTGTGGCTCGTAAAGCATATCAACTTGTAAAAAATCGGCTAAGAAGGAAAGGGAATGTTGCGAAACGTTCCCTTTTTTGTTTTATGAAAATTCCGAACAGTCTTTTCGTTTTCAAAGTCGTTATTGTGAGTCTAAGACTCACAATAGCTATGCAGCAATAACAATAAACTTACTAGTTCAAAATATCAGTTCCCAAATACCCATCATTTTTGTTGTAATACCAAGCGCGTTTTTTTGGCATTTTAATTCCGTTTACGACTGTTTCTTCCGTTAATAAGATATATTCGCCATCGTTTTTGGATTCATCTTTGAAAAACTGATATACTTCCATAGCATAAGTTTTCGGATCAAAATAAAAGTACCACGTATCTTTCCCGACATTTTCTTTGTAAGTAACTTTTAAAACTAAATATTCCTTGCCTTTAAAGGTTTTTCGTTGCACTTTCGAGTCGATAATCGTGCCTTCATCCTTTAGTTTCATTGGCAAGCCATACAAGTAGGTATAATAATTCTTAAACAAATTGGCGCGTTCGCAACTTAGATTATTTTCTTTTTTGACTTCATCAGAAACGTTAGTGTTTCCATTAAAAGCAATTGTACACTCACTTTGTTCAACCGTATATTCGGTAGTTTTTTCAGCGCGTGTGGCTTTTACATAAAAATATTCTTTCGGTAAATTAATCTTGATCGTACTCACACGATCTGGATTTTTTGGTGTTTTCATTGTGACTTGCAAAGTGCCATTAAAAGCTTCCCAATTTCCATTCGGATCGTGGTATTGAATGGCTTTTGTGAGTAATTCGTTTCCAGTGAGTTCTTGTCCATAAGAAATACAACTTATTACTACAAAGAGACAGGTAAAAATATATTTAGTCATAAGTAAATCGTTATTTAGGTTGCTCTAAGATAACATTTTTGGCATGAAACTCCGAACGATCTATTTGTTTTTAAACTCACAATAGTACCTATTAGTTTCATAGCATTCTAATTTGCAAACTTAGAATAGCAGCGTTCCAAAAGATTCCCGCCTATGCAGGAACGAGTCTAAGCAGCGGAGCGACCAAACGTGAAGTCGATCCAATAAGTTATGCACAAGCAGAAAAAATCTAAAAGCGAAGCGATCTAGTATCCAAAAGCGAAGCGGTCTAACAGTCTAACAATTAATACATTTTCAAATTAACAAATTGCTACATTAAAATTACTCTTCCTGCTCCTTATCTTTAATCTTCGCAGGTTCTACCGAACTGTCATGTTCTTTGTAGTATACTTCCAAAAGATCCATCGTCGCATTCAGTAAATCTCTTGTTTCTAGTAATAAACTAAAGTAAAGTGTGGTATTTTTTGGACTCGATTCTTCAGTACGTGTACGTTCTACCTGTGTTTGAATTTTTTGCTGTACCAATTCAAAAATAGAATCTCTGCTCACCAATACACCTTCAATTTCTTCAAACGAACGCGAGGCAAATGCTTCTTGTGTTTTATTAAATAAAACTTCCATGGCTTCATCAACCTGCTTCAACTCTTTAATTTGATTGAATTTAAGCTTCTTATGGTTGTTGTTTACATGTTTTAAACTCGCTTTTGAAATGTATTCTAACGACTGTGTAATATCCTGTAAATAACCTAGAATATTAATATAAAAGTTACTCGCGCCAACACTGCTGGCTTCATCGAGATTTTTGATAAAGAAGAAAATATTATCGCGCAATTCATCAATCTCATCCGAAAGTTTCGAAATATTCTTGCGGTTTTTCTTAAGCATATTCAAATCTTGTCGCGCCAAACCGTTGATGGCACTTGTATAGATTCTATTTCCTCTGCTCAGTACATTTCCAATATTATCGGCACTTTCGTGGATCACACCTTGTACCGAACTGCTTTCCGCTTTCTTTAAGCTATCTTCTACTTTCGCTTCTTTCGTTTTTCTATTGTGAATGATGTAGTTTCGAATTAATAAAAACGCTGCCAAACTCAACAACAAGAACAACATGATTTCAAGGTTGATATTCAATAAGAAAGCAATCAATCCCGCAGCTAGAAAAGCAACAATTGCCGTGAAGAACCAACCTCCAATCACATTCAACACACCAGCCACTCTATACACGGCACTTTCTGCGCCCCAAGCTCTATCCGCCAACGATGTACCCATCGCTACCATGAAGGTTACGTAGGTGGTTGATAAAGGCAATTTCATAGACGTTGCAATCGAAATCAGTACGCTGGCAACCATTAAATTCACGGCGGCACGCACCATATCGAAGGCAGGAATGTCCTTTTTGTTTTTATAGCTTTTTACAGGCGGAACGGTAAATTGCTTGTCAATTCTTTGCTTCCAAGAATCAGGTGTTACTTGTAAAATTCCTCTTGACATTGCAACGGAGGAACGCACAAATCCTCTTGATAAGAAATTTGGTCTAAATCGTTCCTTAGTTTGTTCCTGACTCGATAAATCGATTGAAGTTTTTACCACGGCTTTTGCTTTGCTTGAAAACCAAAGTGTCACTACCATGATCAATCCTGCAATGACGAGGAAAATAGTAGGTGTTGGTACTTTTTTATCCAAGAAATCCATAGAGAAGCTTCTCGCGGCAAGCTCAATATCAGCGGCATTTGCACCCACATCCATCATAAATTTATCATACGATTGCCAACCTGCAATTGGGACTCCGATAAAGTTCACTAAGTCATTTCCAGCGAAAGCGAGTGCCAATGCAAAAGTTCCTACGATGATAATTAATCGGTAAATATTTACTTTTAAGAAAGACATGATTGCATACGAAATAATAGACCATATTACCAAACTGATGGACACAATTGGAAGCACATGTAATTCCAGGAAATTCTTCAAGGTAATTGTAGCTAAGCCCGTATCTTCATCAATTGTAAGTGTTTTTTCTTTGGCTTTAACAAGCTCTTTGATACTTTCGTAAGAACTGCCAAAGTGTTCGTTTGCCCAAGCCAATAAACCATCTTTTGGACCTGTGTACAAAGTTTCCATGACAGAATTTGCATATACGGTTCCTTTGATTCCTTTTACGAAGATGAAATAAGTAATGGCAGTCAAGGCAAATCCTCCAAATAAGGCACCAATCCAGCGCGCTCTGTCGTTAAAATTATACGATAACAATAAACGTGAAATCCATTGGACAATGGCTCCGACACTAAATGCGATGACGACGGAAACCAGAATTCCTACAATGATTTCGGTTGCTTTTGAAGTATTTATATATTGAAGCAGTGTATCATAGCCTGCATCTTGTTTGCTAATCTTAATGAGCGCCATGGCTACGGCAGCTCCCAACAATTCAAATACAATAGAAACCGTAGTCGATGTTGGCATTCCGAGTGTATTAAAAAAATCGAGCAGCAGAATATCCGTGATCATGACGGCCATGAAAATGATCATAATTTCATGAAAATAGAACTGTTCGGGCGTAAAAATCCCCTTTCGGGCGACTTCCATTAATCCACTCGAAAAAATAGCACCGATGGCAACACCGATACTGGCAACAATCATAATTGTTTTGAAGGAAATGGCTTTGGAACCAATAGCTGAATTCAGGAAGTTTACTGCGTCATTACTAACTCCTACGACTAAATCGGCAATAGCCAAAATCGTCAATGCAATGATCATCAGTAAGTAAATATTTTCCATACTTGGATATTAAAAATAATTTACAAATATCAATAGTGTCGCTAAATGTAATGTTACCATAAGGTTATATCTTAACGTACTTATAGCGTTGCTAAATATAGCAAATAACTGAAAAATGATTGAAATATCACTTATTTAAGAATAATTGTGTGTATTCAGGCTTGATAATAGTAAAGTATTGGTATTTCATTCATATATGTACTATATTGCAGAGAAAATGCTATTTTCTAATGAATTGGGAACAATTACTCTCTTTAAAACGTCACGGAGATACCCATAAACGATTGCGAAAAGAACAAGACGAAACCCGATTGGGCTTCGAAGTTGACTATGATCGAGTGATTTTTTCATCTGCTTTTCGTAGTTTGCAAGACAAAACGCAAGTAGTTCCATTATCAAAAACGGACTTTGTACATACGCGACTTACGCACAGTTTAGAAGTTTCGGTGGTAGGAAGAAGTTTAGGAAGAAAAGTTGGAACCAAACTCTTAGAAAAATATCCGCATTTAAAAGAAGTTCATGGATTTCAATTTAATGACTTTGGAGCGATTGTCGCTGCGGCTGCATTAGCACATGACATTGGAAATCCGCCATTTGGTCACTCTGGTGAAAAAGCGATTGGTGAATATTTTAAGATTGGAAACGGCACACAATTTCAATCGGAATTGGCACCAAAGGAGTATCAAGATTTATGTGATTTTGAAGGAAACGCCAACGGATTTAAGATTTTAACCGAAAATCGCAAAGGTGTAGAAGGAAGTTTACGTTTGAGTTATGCAACTTTGGGTGCTTTTATGAAATATCCGAAACAATCGTTGCCCAAAAAACCAACGTCACATATTGCTGATAAGAAATACGGAATCTTTCAATCGCAAAAAGAAGCGTTTACCGATGTGGCGAATGAACTCGGTTTGAAGAAATATGAAACAGGAGATGATGTTCGGTATGCAAGACATCCATTGACATTTTTGGTGGAAGCTGCCGATGATATTTGTTATACGATCATTGATTTTGAAGATGGAATCAATCTTGGATTAATTCAAGAAGAAAAAGCACTTGAGTATTTAATCAATTTAGTGCGAGATACCATTCACAAAGAAAAATATAGCTTATTGCAACATCGTGAAGATCGTTTGAGTTATTTACGAGCCTTATCGATCAACACACTTATTGAAGATGCCGTGCGTATCTTCTTGGAAAATGAAGAAGCCATTTGTGCGGGCGATTTTTCTGTAGGGATTATGGATAAAAGCAAATACAAAGCACAAATTGATGATATCATCAAGATCAGTATTGATAAAATTTACAGAAGTGATGAAGTCATAGAAAAGGAAATTACAGGATATCATGTATTGCAGCATTTGCTCAATACATTTATCACTGCTGTAGAAAATTATCACAGTGATTCGCTTTCAAACTATGACAAATTGATTTTGAAAGTTTTACCTGAAAATGTAGACTATGAAACAAACCATTTATACAACAGGTTGATGAATATTACCAATTACATATCCCGATTATCGGATAGTAAGGCGGTTATTTTGTTTAACAAACTCACAGCCAAAACTGTATAAATTTATTACGAAACCTAATTTACTAAATATATATGTCTAAAATTATTTTAAATCAACAGCACTCGTTTTTTGCGCTTCACTCACTATTTTAGCTTTGCTTTATAGTGATTCAAACCAAAAATTAATATTCTAAAAACATTAACTCAACAAGAATAACTCGTAGTTACATGACAAATTTTACGCTAAGCCTATACATTCTACAAAATTGCATGAAAGACTGTATAACGTATCATTTTCAGTAAGTACTTGCTATTCTACAATTCTAAAACAAAAAGTATGAAAAGAAAATTCAAAATAGGAGCGGTACTAGGTCTTCTATTTGTGGCTGGAGTTGGATACACACTCTTGAATCAATCGGCAGAAGAAACACAAGAAATAATTTCCAGTGCTGAAGAACTACGTGAGAAACATGCTAATTTTCTAGCCAATAGTCCTTACAAGGAAACCCAGATGTTATCCAGAGCAGAACGTAAGGCAAAAGGATTGCCACCAAATGCATATAATGAGCAAGTGTGGGAATTAACCATGAACCCAAATCTTGGAAGACCTACTCCAGAATTACTTTCAGAGATTGAACAACAATTAGAAATAGAATCTTCATTACAAGCACGTGCACCTGGAGATGCAGCTGACAACAACTGGGTAGAAAGAGGTCCTAACAATGTCGGAGGACGTACTAGAGCCTTGATGTTTGACCCAAATGATATCAACAACGCCAATCCAGCAGACGATTATACACGTGTATTTGCCGGCGGTGTTTCAGGTGGTTTATGGGTGAATGATGACATTACAGACCCTAACTCAGCATGGCAATTAGTACCAGGATTAGCAGATAACATCTCAGTGACGGTAATCGTTACCGATCCAAATGACTCAAACATTATGTATTTAGGTTCAGGAGAATCGTATACATCTGGATATGCAGTAGGATCAGGAGTGTATAAATCGGTTGATGGTGGTGTAAACTGGCAACAGGTTATTGGAGGAAACTTTGGTACTTCTACAGGTAATGGCGGAAACCTTCTCTTAGATGGTATTTTTTATGTAAACGATATTGTAGCTAGAGACAATAACGGAACTACAGAGATCTACGCTTCTATGGCAAGTGCTCCGTATAGAGAATCGGGAAGTCCATTCAATGTACTTGGTTTTCAACAAAGAGGATTGTACAAATCAAGCGATGGAGGAACTTCTTGGTCACGTTTTCCAATTCAATTTGGGAATGGAGTCTACATGAATCCAAACGATATTGAGTTGGATTTAAATAATGAAATATGGTTGGCAACTACGGGTGATTTCTTTGGAAATCCTGGAGGATACATTCATCATTCAACAGATGGGAATACCTTCAACTTAGTGACTATAATCCCAAGTGCTGACCGTACAGAAATTGAACCATCTTCTACGACACCAGGTACATTCTGGATTGCAGCTGAAGTTGGAAGCGGATCACAGGCAGATTTATACCAAACGGTGAATAATTTTGCATCGCTTTCAATTTTAACAGAGCCAAATGATGCAGACAATGGAATTCCAGCATCTGACTACACAAGACAGCAAGCATTTTTCAATTTACCTATCGAAGCTGATAGTAATGACAACTTATATGTAGGTGGAATCGATTTATTCAAATACGATAATACTATTGGTGATTGGGATCAAATTTCTAAATGGCAATTAGGAGGTGGACAGCAGAATATTACTGCTTCTCTTGTACATGCCGATCAACATGCAATTGTATTCCGTCCAAACAATAACAACGAAGCTATCATCGGAAATGATGGAGGTGTATATTACAGTTCTGATTTTGTAAATTCTGTGGGTGATGCTAGTGCAATTCAATCAAGAAACCTAAACTACAATGTAACACAGTTCTATTATGGAGATATTGCAGACGGCGATGCTGCTGACGGTGATGATATTGCTGGAGGAACTCAAGATAACGGTAGTTTGTTTTTAAATGATGCTCTTGGAGGAATCAATGGTTTTACTGAATTTTTTGGAGGTGACGGAGCCTATACAGCTATCGATTTTGCTGATGGGTATATTATAGCGTCTTTGCCATTTTTAAATCACTTTATAATTCCGTATCCTTCATTCGGTGTAGGAGGTTATTTTATTGCAAATCAAGGAAACAGAGGTGCATTTATCAACGTGGCAGAACTGGATAAAAATACAAATACACTCTATTCCAACGCTTCTGGTGGTGGTGTATTTCGTGTTGCTCAATTTACTAATATAAATACAGGAAGCGGAAATGTAGTGAGAAATGATTTAACAAATTCTTTATTAAATTCAAATCCAACAGCTTTTGAAGTATCTGCCAACGGACAAACAGTATATGTAGGACTTCGCAATGGTCGTTTACTAAAGATTGAAGCGGCATTGTCGCCAGCTAGATTTTGGACAAGCGTACAAGATCCAGGCTTTGTGGGAAGTGTTTCTGATATTGAATTTGGTGAAACAGAAGACGATGTTTACGTGACATTCCATAATTACGGAGTAAACAATATATGGTATTCACCAGATGCAGGAGCAACTTGGCAACAAAAAGATGGAAACTTACCAGACATGCCTGTAAAAGCTATTTTGATGAATCCGCTAGTATCTGGTGGTGCTGAGGTAATCATCGGAACTGAATTGGGAGTTTGGAGATCGTCTAACTTTAATACGGCAAGCCCAACGTGGATTCGTTCTGACAACGGAATGCGTTCTGTGCCAGTATTAGATTTAGATTTACGAACTACAGACAATACCGTATTGGCTACCACGCACGGAAGAGGAATGTTTACAGGTCAATTCCTTCCAGGAATCTTAAGTACAGAAGAATTTGGAGAAGACGACGCTTTTGCAATTTATCCTACAATTTCTAATGGAAACATGACGATCAAAGCAATTGATAGCGGAAAAGCAACCATTACTGCTTACACGATTGCAGGTCAGCAAGCAAGTATCAAAGAGTTGGATTTAAGCAGAAATACACCATCAAACTTAAACCTTTCTGAATTATCAACAGGAATTTACATTCTAAAAATTCAGCAGAACGACGCGATCAAAACACAAAAAATAGTGATACAGTAAAAAAATACGTATACAATTAAAAGCGGACTTATACTCTAAGTTCGCTTTTTTTATGCTTTTAAAAATAGTAACTTCGTCTCAGTTTTGAAGCGTTTCTTATGGACAGCACGAAAAAAAGAAGAATCATATATATTTTGTTATTTCTAGCAATTATTGGCTATATGATCAGCGTTAAACAGCGAAAAGAAGCACAACAAGAAAAATCGCGCATAGAAGCTGAGGACAAGAAGAATCCACAAGCTTATGACGAAAAAGTCAATACAGTTTCATCCTTAATTTTAGTTTAAATCGTATCATTATGGCAAAGAAAACACTGGTCAATACCGAAACCGACAAAGATGTATATGCGTTTGTAGAAGCTGTTCAAAATGGCAAACGAAAAGCAGATGCAAAAGTATTGCTCGATGTATTTAAAGAAGTTACGGGAAAAGAACCTAAAATTTGGGGAACTAGTATTATTGGGTATGGAAAATATACCTATCAGCGAAAAAATGGAGATGAATTTGAATGGTTTAATACTGGATTTTCTCCGGGAAAAGCACATTTGTCACTCTACATGACCTACGATATCAATACCGAAGAAGCACTACTCAGCAAACTTGGAAAACATAAAACAGGAAGAGGTTGTTTGTATATTAAAAGTCTAGCCGATGTTGATATGGAAATCTTGAAACAGCTTATTGAGAAAAGTGATCGTTGGGAACGGTGATTTTTTATTAGATTTTTAGACCGCTTCGCTGTTAGATATTAGACCGCTTTGCTTTTAGACTTTTTGATATTTCGTAGCGAATTCAGAGAAGTCATATATTTACTTTTTTATTTTTTAAGAATCAACTAACGTCATTTCGATAAGTAAGGGTTTTTAGTAGAAACCTCCGAAACGTCATTGCGAACAAAGTGAAGCAATATGTTTCAATAAGAATAAAGTTGATCTTTGAAAAGACAATTGGTACATTTTCAAATCATCAAATTGACACGTTAAAAAACGTCACTTCGATTTCTATGACAAAAGCAAGGGATTTTGATAAAATTTTTGATTCGTCTTTGCGAGCGATAGCGTAGCAATCTGCCTAAATCATAGCAAGACTACTCTTTGAAACAAGTACTGGTACATTTTCAAATTATCAAATCGTTACATTAAAAACAAACGTCACTTCGAGTGTCCTAAACCATGTGCTGAACTTGATTCAGTATTGATTCAGGATCTATCGAGAAGTGCTATGATTCTAAAAAGTTGATTCAATACAAACTATAGTAAAGAATTTAAAAACTGCCGTAATGTACTTTCCGAAATCCCACAATCTTCATACAATTCTTCTACCGTACCATGTTCAATAAACTCGTCAGGAATTCCGCGAAGGTGAATTTTAGTATGATACTGATGTTGTGCTGCAAATTCTGTGATGGCACTTCCAAATCCGCCTTTAATAACACCATTTTCAAGGGTGACAATCGTTTCATACTTCGCAAAAACTTGATGTAATAGTTCTTCATCTAACGGTTTTACAAACTGCATATCATACAATCCGATGTCACCATTTGAATCTAATTGATTAATTACATTTTCTGCAAGATTCCCAATATGTCCCACACTCAACACCGCAACTTTAGAACCTTCTTTGAGACAGCGACTTTTGCCGATTTCAATTGTTGAAAAAGGTTGTTTCCAATCCGTAATAAAACCGCGACCTCTAGGATAACGAATCGCAATTGGATGTGCTAAACCTAATTGTGCCGTATACATCATATTTCGCAATGCAATCTCGTTAAAAGGTGCAAAAATGATCAAATTTGGAATGCAACGTAAATACGCCAAATCAAATACTCCGTGATGTGTCGCACCATCCTGTCCTACTAAACCGGCTCTGTCCAGACAAAAAATCACAGGTAAATTCTGCAACGCCACATCATGAATCACCTGATCGTACGCGCGTTGCAAAAACGTAGAATACACATTACAAAACGGAATCAAGCCTTGTGTGGTCATTCCCGCCGCTAAAGTCACTGCATGTTGCTCGGCAATACCTACATCAAATGCACGTTCAGGAATTGCTTTCATCATGAATTTTAATGAACTTCCCGTAGGCATGGCAGGCGTGATACCGACAATCTTTTCATTCTTTTCTGCAAGTTCTACAATCGTGTGTCCAAACACATCTTGAAACTTTGGCGGCAAATGTGCTGTATTTTTTGGTGTGAGTTCACCTGTTAACTTATCAAACTTTCCAGGCGCATGATACTTCACTTGATTTTCTTCTGCTTTGCGCAGTCCTTTTCCTTTCGTGGTAATGACGTGCAAAAACTTCGGACCTTTGATCGTTTTTAGTCGTTCCAACTCATCAACTACCGCAAAAATATCATGTCCATCAATCGGTCCTGAATAATCAAAATTTAATGCTTCAAAAATATTATCTTGCTTTTGCGTGCCTTTCTTCACATTCGTTAAATACATCTTCAACGCACCAACACTTGGATCAATTCCGATCGCATTATCATTCAGAATGATCAAAATATTCGTATCCGTCACACCTGCATGATTCATTGCTTCAAACGCCATTCCGCTTGCAATGGAAGCATCGCCAACCACCGCAATATGTTGTTTGGAAAAATCCTTTTGCAGCTTTGAAGCAATCGCCATTCCCAAAGCCGCAGAAATCGCTGTAGACGAATGTCCTACACCGAAAGTATCATATTCACTTTCATCGCGTTTTGGAAAGCCTGAAACGCCATTTTTTTGTCGATTAGTGTGGAAAATTTCGCGACGTTCCGTCAAAATCTTATGTCCATACGCTTGATGTCCCACATCCCAAACTAGTAAATCATTTGGAGTGTCAAACACGTAATGCAGGGCAATCGTTAGATCAACCACACCTAAACTGGCGCCCAAATGTCCTTCTTTCACAGACACAATATCAATAATAAATTGACGCAGTTCTTGCGCTACTTGCGGTAATTCCGTTTTGGATAATTTCCGTAAATCGTGTGGAGAATTAATATGTGAAAGTACTGTTTGCATTCAAAAAATTTAGCACTGCAAAATTACGATTTTAAATCGAGATCATTTTTGAATGTTGTAACTATAAAAAAGCTGTTTTAAAAACTCAATTCATCTTCCAAAACATTTCAAAATCCACTCATTTTCTTTTAGAAAGGTTCCTCTTACAAAAGGCAATATGCCATTCGCGTTATTTTTGGCGTCACTCACGACATTTTTTTGTTTTTATCACTGATTGTCAGATAGTTTTGGGGAAAGCTGTTGCAACGGTTATTAACTAATTTATGAATATAAAAAACGAAAGAATGAAAAAAATCATACTTATATTTTTGGTGCTTTTGACTTCAAAAGTTTGTGGACAGCAGATAATAGGCAAGTCTTATATTACAACCATAAAAAATATTATGGTAACCTCGTATAATTTGATACAAGAGGAAGAAGTAGCTATATACAGGGTGCCACAAAATGTTAAATTCACAGTTGACAATTTTATAGATGGAGAAGATAGTGTCTTGATTACTTTTTGGGGATTTAATGCAGGCAAGAATAGAAATAATGTAGAAGTTAAGGCATTGAACAATGTTATAGAAGAAAATACTGATCCATCAAAACTTGATATAGAGATCAAAGGATTTTTAGATGATAAGAAACTTTTATATCAAGTCTTATCACTTGATCAAGATCAATTAACTAATGAAGATATTGAACTTAAACTCAATAATAATTATGAGTTTATTGGATCATGGGCGAATCATCTTCAATTTAAAATGAAATTAAGTGATCTAAATAATAAAACAAGAGAATATTATGGGAAATCAACTGATTTTACTTTTGGAGTTATGACTTTACCTGTTAAAATACGCTTTGGAAATAAGGAAGAACGATTTTTTAATTTTGAAGAAAATCTAAATCTAGGTTTTACTTTTGGATTAAGACTGCAAGTTCCTAGTCGTGAGAGACAATCTCATAACATTTTGGCAAGTACAGCGATATCAAGAGTTAGTTTTGAGAACGAATCTGAAGAAACAAATGAAAATAGTGAGGCTGCTCTGAGTTTGAGTTTAGGGTATTTATATCAATACCAAGCATTTCAAATAGGTACTTTTTTAGGATTTGATTTTATCCCAGGAAATAAAGGTAGATCATGGGAATATCAAGGAAAACCCTGGCTTGGGGTTGCAATAGGCTTCTCTTTATTTTCTAAAGACAATTCTAATAATCAAGATGGACAACAATAAATATAAACTACTATGGAATTAGAAATTATAGTAAATCCCTCAATGGGATATCATTTGATAAAATCAAAAGCTGTTGAGTTATCAATTTCTTCATCAGCAGGTGACAGCCAGCCTAAAAAAATAGTAGAGATTATTGTAGATAGAACTTTATAAATGATTCTAACTAGATAAACCAAACCATATAAATAATTAAATCAAAATTATAATTATGAAAACACATTTTAAAGGAATAAGGGCTTTAAAAAATGAAGTCTTAGATTCAGAAGAGATGATTACGTTAATTCAAAATAACCCTAAAGCTTTTTTTGAACAACTAGAACCAGACCCAATAAGAATCCCTTGGGTATATGCAATAGTAGTCTCAATTGTGGGATTAGGCTTATTAACAAGTATCATTTTAATAGGAAGCATAGCTCTTTCAGATGGAGGGAAAGATGCGATCCCAGAAATTTTAGGAGTCATAGCTACATCAGCTATCACTGGTATAGTAGGTTTGTTAGCACCTTCGCCGATTAATAATGCAAAAGACTAAATTATGGGAAAACAAGTATTTAAAAAGCCGCCAAGAAACCTAAAAGAACTTCAATCTTTTTTAGAAGAGGAAATAAAGGAAGATTTAGAATATATTAATTTAAATTTTGAATCTGAACAGAGTATATATGAGTCAGTACTTAAGAATCTTAAAAATGAACAATCAAGTACTTCGATTTATGGAGATAAACAGATTTGGGAAAATTATGTAAAACTCCAAGAAAGAAAATCCAATGATTCAGAGCTTTCTAGATTATTTTATTTGAATACATCTAGATTGCTTATCGCAATAGCACAACAACCATCTTTTTATGTTCAAAATAACAGTTTTGTTATATCTACTAATAGCAAATGGTATCATCTATTTAAAAATGTAACAAAAAGAAACATTGAAAAGGCAATAAAAGCTGTTGGTAGAATTGAACATAATGATATAGAAGGAAAATTAACTTGGAGTGGAACAGGTTGGCTATATGGCGATACAGGATATGTAATAACAAATGCTCATGTTGCAGAAAAGTTTTCGCAAAAAGGACATACAGTAGGCACTTTTCTATTTAAGGAAGATAAAAATGGAAATAAACGATTCCCAAGTGTTGATTTTTTAGAGGAAAAAAACACTGAACAGGAACTAACCTTTGAAATAAATGAAATTTGTTATAGAGGTGATGTAACAAAAGGAGAACCTGACATAGCGGTATTAAAACTAAAAAATCCAAATCAGAATGGTTTACCCGAAGGGTTATTACTAGAGGATGATAACCCTAAAAATGATGATAATGTAGTCATAGTTGGTTACCCTGGTTATTATAAAGATTCAGTATCAAGGTCGACTCATAGAAATGTTTTTTGCGAATCTTTATTCTGTAAAATAGAAGATTTTGGGGTAAAACGAATTTCTCCAGGCAAAATCATTAGTCTAGATGAAACCACAAAAATTATGAAGCATAACTGTTCTACTTCCAAAGGTAATTCTGGTTCACCTATGATTAATCCAAAAACAGGGAAAGTCGTAGGGATTCATTTTGCAGGGGACTATGATACTCATAAACATAATTATGCTTATGCTATTCAAGCATTAAAAACAATACTAAATAACATTTAAAAAACAATACTATGCACGAAAATTTAAAAACAACGGTGAGTTTAAGAAAGGAAGACAATTTATATGGAGAAAGTAATAATTGGCAACTTTTAGTTCCCGATTTAGGATTTAATACTTTTTATTGTATTTATGGCAGATTTAGAGGAAATACTGTAAATAATAAATTTTATCCAGAAGAATGTGATTTACATCTTCAAAATTATAATGGAATTATTTCCATCGGATTAAGCAAAATAAGTAATATTGATTTGGTGTATGATGAATTATTAAAAGAGCCTGTGTATTTATTAAAAATATATGTAAAAGCTTTACATGCTAATGAACAGATAATTCAACATCGACTAAGGATGAGTAGTTTTTTCAATATATCTGAGCACCAAGAATATCATAGTAATGGTTATAGTCAGATAGAAAAGAATGGAGTTAATTTAAATTATTATTTACGTATTGATATTATTTTTGAAGAAATGCCTGAAGAGCTTTTTAATATTAATGATTTGTCCAACTCTAAAATCATAGATGATTCAATATATAAAAGAGATGGAGATCAAATATTGAGACCAAGCTACGAATTATATGAAGGATTACAAGAAGGAGAGAAAATATTTACTAAATTGCCTAAAAACAAAGGAGATGAAGGACACTCTTCTTTGCGTGCCTATATATTAGATGGCACTATATACGATGATCGCTGTAATCCAAAATATGTTAAACTACTTACCTAATATAAAGTTTTTATTACTGCTTAATCTATTTTTATGGTTAAGCAGTATTTCTTTTGCCCAAGATTTTACAGAAAACATTTTAAAAAAAATAAGGAATCATCAATTTACTGAAGTAGATTCAATTTTAGAACTCCAGCCAAAAACAGATCTTATAAACGAGTTGGATTTTTATAATAAATTGATCTCATCAAATGGACTGGAAAAAGACAGTTTATCCTTAAGACTTGTTCAAAAAACATATGAGGAGCCTATATTAATAGCTATCAGCAAGCTAAACAAAGGTTTGTATAGAATGCTGCATGATTATCATAATCTTGATAAAGCCTTTTATGAGTTATTCACTGCTCTTGATATTTCAAAAGATTTAAATAATCCACCTTTAGTATGTGAAATAATTAAAGCTATATTGTTAAGTTATTATGATAAATCATTTACAACAGTTTCACATCCTGCACTAAAAGGTTATTTAGAAGAATACAAAAAATATTCTTATGATTTATTAGAGATTAACATTCAAAGATTTTTAGAAATTCATCTAAATTTGATTTACCCAGAAGAAAATAATTCTATCATAGACTCAAATCTAGAAGAATTAATTCTGCTTTCAGATAATTTTTCCAATTCTTACTTTAAAGCAATGTCTTTGATTTCACTAGGGAATTATTATGAAAATAATCTTGAAGATTATGAAAAATCTCAAACAAAATATAAGGAAGCATTTTTCAATTTAAGAGGATACAATCAAGGAATTTATGCTCAAAAAAGGATGGCAGCTATCTTGAATGAAGTAAGAACTTTACAAAAAAAAGAAGAATTTGATAATGCATTCAAAAAAATAAAAGAATTTCAAAATCTTAGCTCTCTATACACCGGAAAACAGATAGCCTGGTTAAAAAAGTTTGAATACTTGTATCTCAAAGAATCATATGCTTACTTGAAAATAGTTGACTCAGCTGAGTCTCTGAATATCAAATATAAAAAATTAAAAAATAAGTTTAATCAATCTACTGAGAATGTTCATATTGAAGAAAAAAGAATCGAATTAGAAGTAGAAAAAAAAGACAAAGAAATCATGAATCTCACAACTATACTCAGTATAGTTCTCCCAATCCTAACCATAATCGCCCTAATAGCAATTGCACTATTCTATTATCTCAAAAAATACAAATCCAAATCCAAAAATCTAGAAACCGAAAAGTCAGAAACCCTAGAAAAAATAGAAGAACTCAAAAACATCGTAGTCAAAAACCATATTGTGCTGAAAGACAAAACCAAAGTCTACATCGCCGATTTGATGTATGTAAAATCAGAAGATCATTTTATCAAGTTATTTCTCAGCAATGGCAAATCACACTTTGTGCGTGGAAAAATTAGTCAGATTGCGGAAGAGTTGCCGCCAAATTTTATCCGTTCCCATCGTTCGTATATCATCAATGCGAACTTCATCAAGCAAATCAATTCGAATCATATCATGCTGTTAGATAAAACCGAAATCCCTTTATCGCGTTCCCACAAAAATAATTTCAAAGATAAACCGTAGCTTTGCAACAAATTTGCTGCAATGAATCTCGAAAATATCTTTGACGACAATTATTTCATGAAAAAAGCACTGCAAGAAGCAGAAATCGCCTTCGAAAAAGGAGAAGTTCCTGTCGGTGCTGTGATTGTAATTGACAATCGAGTGATTGCACGCGGACACAATTTAACCGAAACCCTAAACGACGTAACAGCACATGCAGAAATGCAAGCCATTACAGCCGCAGCCAACTTTTTAGGTGGAAAATACTTAAAAAAATGTACCATGTACGTCACATTAGAACCGTGTCAAATGTGTGCAGGTGCGTTGTATTGGAGTCAAATATCAAATCTGGTCTACGGCGCACGTGATGAAAAACGGGGTTTCATTACCCAAAATACCCAACTACATCCTAAAACCAAGGTAAAAGGCGGCGTGATGGCAGAAGAAGCTTCTCAACTACTAAAACGGTTTTTTATTCAAAAGCGAAATTTAAATTAGCGTATCTAAAAGCTCAATTTAAAATATTAACTTTAGTGCGCAATTTAATTGTAAACAAGACTTAAAACTAATTGCACAAATCATACTTAACTACATGAAAAAAATCATTCCTCTTGTATTCGTTCTTTTGCTAACAAGTTGCGTAACATCGAATATCAGATCAAATAAATCGCCAGATTTCAACGAAAAAATAACCAAACTTTTCGTCATAGGAAAAGTAGCAGATAATTCAAAATTCTTTTACGGTTCGTTAGCTACAAATTTTGTGGCTTCCTTAAAAGATAGAGGAGTCGAAGTGAGAACGTATTATATAGATCCATTGTCGCTAGAGCCTGAGGAAGACATTACAAAAAGAATTAAATTGTACAATCCGAATTTGATAATGATGATAAGTCAGACTGAGTCAAGAGTACAAAGCGATGGATTCGGATTTGTCGGTGTTGCATCAGGAGGAACCTTTGATGTTAAAATATTTAAGCCCAATTCAAAAAACCCTTCTTGGAGAGCTAACTTAAAAATTGATACGGCTGCAAATCTTGAAAATGCGGCTAAAAAAGCAAATCAAACATTGGTTGAAAAACTAATTGAAGACGGATTACTATAAAAAAACGCGCAATCAAAAATTGCGCGCATAGCTTTCATAGGTGGGTTCAAATAATTTATTCAATAATTTGTATTTGCACTGCAACCATCCCTTTTCGGCCTTCCTGTTCCTCATACGAAACTCTGTCATCGGAAGCGATAACTAAGCCGTTTAGGTTGGAAACATGAACAAAAATGTCTTTTCCTGTGTCGTCGTTGGTAATGAATCCAAAACCCTTGTCTTCATTGAAAAATTTAACTGTACCAGTCATTTGTGATAAAAATAAAATTAATAGATCTCTAATTTACTATTTTTCAAGGACAACCTAGGTAAAAGAATGCTATTTTTTATGTTATTCTTTTCGACCGTAGTCATTCATTTCTTTCAATTTTTCGCTGGTAAGAATAAAATCCTCCTTTTTTCTTCCCTTATAACGATGGTAGATAAACAGCGGCATCCACACAAAAGAAAAGATCAAAATGCACACGCCAATCACTTTTTGATCGTAGCCTTCTTCGGCAAATTCGTAGTTGTACGCAAAAATGCCCGCACCTAATAATGCAACAATAAGTATGATAAGAATATATTTCATGTGTTTAATTTTCCTCGTTTTCAATTCGTAACCAATCTTCATACGAAACCACCAAACTTCCTTTTTCGGGTCGGTATTTTCCAGGCAATTTTCCAATAAATTCTAAATAATGCCCGTCGGGATCGGTAAAATAGATCGCTATGGCGGGAATGTTCGTAAAAACCATCGGTTGCTCAGAATCGTCCTGTAGAAAATTCCAAAAGTTCAATTTATGCGATTTTAAAAAGTTGACAGATTCATTCAAAATCCATTCCCAGTCACATTCAAAAGCAAAATGCCGCAGATCGATTTCCGCTTTGGGTTTTTCCCATAATCCTAAAAAAGCTTTGCCTCGTTCGCCAATCCAAAACAAGGCAACGCGACGCTCTTCTTCGTACAAATATTGTTCTAGCTTTAAAACATTCGTGTAAAAATCGATAGAACGTTCTAAATCTTCAACAAATAAATGAGTTTCAAAAAGGCCTTTAATCATTGCTTTTCTAGCTTTTTTGTTGGTATTGCTATCGTGTAAAAGTAATCAACTTTCTGCGATACGCCGTCAACAATTTTGATTTTGAGACGAATCCGTAATATTTTTCATCTTTCAATACCGGCAAATTCCAAGCGCTGCTATCTTGAAACTTTTTCATCACGGTTTTCATATTGTCTTCTTCATAAATAATATAATCGGGCGCGTGATGCATAATATCATCCACAAAAAGAGTCTCGTACAAGCCCGTATCAAACATAAACTCGCGAATGTCATCCAACAAAATAATTCCTACTAAATTAGATTCGTCATCAACCACAGGAAACAAATTACGACTCGATTTTGCTACGGCTTCATGTAACATGGTGCCCAACGTCATTTTAGGTTGAATGACGCTAAAGTTTTTCTCAATCACGCTGTCCAATGCCATCAAGGTGAGCACAGTTTCGTCTTTATTATGTGTGAGCAAATCGCCTGTAGCGGCCAATTCGCGGGTGTAAATGGTATAATTTAAAATGTTTTTGGTGAACAGAAAAGAAATGGCGCAGGTCAACATTAACGGCACAAACAAATCGTAGCCGCCAGTAATTTCTGCGATTAAGAAAATGGCAGTTAAAGGCGCGTGCAATACACCTGCGATCAATCCTGCCATGCCGACCAAGGTAAAATTCGATTCTGAAACCGTAAATCCAAACTGATTGATGACTTTCGCAACTACATTTCCTAGCGCACTTCCCATGACCATTGTCGGAATGAAAATTCCTCCTGAACCACCTGCAGCAAAGGTTGTCGTCATGGCAACGGCTTTAAAAATGGTAATTCCGATCAACAACAGAATCACGACCCAAATATTGTCTGTATAACTGTCCAAAGGTGTCGTTCCAAGTGCTTCAATGTGATTTCCATCCAACAAATTAGTAATAAATCCAAAACCTTCTCCATACAATGGCGGAATAAAATACAGCATGACACCAATGGTCAATCCACCGAAAATGAGTTTGTGTTTCTTCTCGCGAAAGCGCTCAAAAAATTTCGTAATCCCAAAGTGCATTTTGGTAAAGTAAATTGACGCAAAAGCAGTTCCGACGCCTAACAAGATGTAAAAAGGAATGTCGCCCAATTGAAATTGTTCCGCAAGATTGAAATTGAACAAGTTTTCATTCCCCAAGAAAAAATACGACGTCACTACTGCCGAAACAGAAGCCAGCAACAACGGAATCAAAGACGTCAACGTCAAATCAAGACTGAATACTTCAATGGCAAAAATAATAGCCGCAACGGGCGATTTAAAGATCGATGAAATGGCGCCAGCCGCCGCACAACCAATCAGTAGCATTCGAGTTTTACTATCAATATGAAATAGTTTGCTAATATTCGAGCTAATCGCAGAACCTGAAGCGACTGCGGGACCAAGTAATCCAACCGAACCACCAAATCCGACCGTTAACGGTGCCGTGATAAGCGGAATGTACATTTTGTGATTTTCCATAATGCCCGTACGTTTCGACAACGCATATAAAATGGAAGAAATGGCGTGTTCTGTTTCCTTCTTAAACACATATCGCAACAATACATACACTAAAAACAGCCCAAGAATAGGCAAAATAAAATACAGTTGATTTTTAGAAAAGATGATTCCATTCTCCAACAAAGCCTGAATCGAAAAGGTGATGTTTTTAATGGTTACCGCGACCAAACCAGAACTCAACCCTACCAAAACGCTCAAAATAAACACAAAATTTTTATTGGAAATATGCTTGTATCTCCAAATCAAAAAGCGTGTAAAGCGTGATTTTTTCTGTGATGGCATGTTAGGACATTGATGTATGTAAGTTTGCGTATACTAGATATTAGTAAATATACTATAAAAAAAAAGAGGCTGTCTAAAAAGTTATTAGTAACGTCATTCTGGACTTGATCCAGAATCTCATCACGCTGATTTTCAACTGTTATGAGAAACCGAAACCTGTGCTGAATTTATTTCAGTATCAAGTTCGGTTTGACGAATTTCTTACTTTCTAGACAGCTTCTTTTATCGCTATTTTTATCTTAAAAATTAATTTTCAGAAGCGTCACTATGATCTTTGTTCATTTTCTCATGTTCTGCTTTCATAGTTTCGTGCTCTTTTTTCATTTTTGCATGGTCTTGCTCCATTTGTTTATGATCAGCAGCTAACTTTTCGTGTTCTTTTTTGACTTCTTCAATTGTTTTTTCTCCTTTGGCATGTGCATCTTCAATTGATTTATGCGCTTCCATAATTTCCTGATGATTTTTAATGATAGCAGCGTGTTTTTTAACAATTTCTTGATGCTTGTTTTCAAAAGCTTTGTGCGTATCTTCAACTGTTACAGTGTCTGTAACAGCTTCGTGTAGCTTTTTCCATGCAGCATGCATGATTTCAAATTCGGCATGTTCTTTCTCCATAATACTGTGGATAGAATCCATCGTTTTATGTGCCTTAGCGAGTTCGTCATGAAGCTTTTCTGCTTCTCCATTTTTACAACTTTGCATTGAAATTGCTCCAAAAATTAGCAAAGCAGCAAATACAAGATTTGTTCTTTTTAATTTCATACGATTCTAAATTTATTGTAATTGATTTGAGTATTTCTGTGATGAAAATAGCGCTGTTTTTCCATACTAAGCTACCTTTTTTCAACGCCGTGAAATTATAATAATATGTGATGAAATCAAAACCTTTTGTCTTATTTTCAAGGTTTATAATATATTGTAAATTAAATAGATAGATTAATTTTGCACTGCTATTTTCGTTTGCAAACGGATAAAATCTTCTATATACAACTGACGAATAGCTTCCACATACGGACGCTGATCAGAATAGCCATTGTTAAAATTATCAATTCCTTCCGCAATAGTCTGCAATGCTTCTTGATGCTTTTCTTTGCGTTGCTTTTTCATAATTTCGGCACGCGTATTATTACTTCGGGTTTGGTTTTCTACACGAATACGTTGTTTGAGCATTCTGCATTCTTCAAACAAAGTCAAGGCTTTGTAATATTTGGCATCTGCAAAATCAGAATTGTATCTGAGTAACGTGTTGAAATCTTTTAAAGCAAGCTCAAATCTGTACGGTTTGTTATCAAGATAGACATCACTTTGATTCTGTTCAAAATGCGCAATGCCACGATACAAAAAGGCTTCGTGTTCTACCCAATCTTCACCGCTTTCGTCAATTTCTTTTTGAATGTGTTTGTCAAAAAAGGCAATGCAATTTTTATAATTCTTCAAACCTAAATAGGCAATACCACGCCAATAATCGACACTGTGACCTTGTGGCGCATCTATAAAATTTGGTGTAAGCGTATCGGTTGCGTTGAAGTCTGCAATAGCACTTTTATAATCTCTGTAAAACCATAAATAATTATATCCGCGATAGCCTTGCCATGCGATTGGATCTAATTCCACAGCTTTGTCAATATATTTTTTCCATAAATGTGGCATGCCTCTTTTTAAGTACGGAATTGACAATTCGCGCCAAGATTCTGCATGTGTCGGATCGAGTTCTACGGCTTTAGCAAACGCGTTGATGCTTTCCTGAGTTCCTTGATAATGATGCATTCCATATTGGAAACAAGCCAACGCACGTTCTTTTGTAGCGGTTGCATCTTCACAAGAAGATAACAACAATAGCACTATGAGACTAAGGAATAATTTCGGTAATGTTTCCATGTTCTATTCGGTATGAGATGTACATATACGTATCGTAAAACGCACCACGTACAAAGTTCGGGTTCCATTCTTTTAATTGAGTTGTGAGTTGAAAAAGCTGATTTTTCAGTGCTGTGGAGAACGTTTTGGGTTTTAAATTCAAGTCATTTTCATGAATTACATACCGTCCAGCTTCCCCTTTGCAATTGATCACAAAACGAATATTCAAGTAGCCTGAATCTGTATAGTTATCATTTTTATAATTGGACAGAATAAAATTTCGCAATTCGTTTTTGCCTTTGCTATATCGCGCTCGCTCAGGATTGTAATATTGTAAGATGTAATCTTCGTTACACACTTCAAATCCGTCACTTAATAAAGCTTTGGCAGGATTAATATAATGCGCATCATGTTGAAAGGCATTTTGGGTTGGAATAAATGTTTCTTCTGTAGTTTGCTGTTCGCAAGAAGCGACACAGATTGCTAGCACAATTACTAGACTAAAGAAAAACTTGTTTTTGGTGGTTTGCATGCCATAAAAATAGCTGAAAAAGTGATAGAAACGATTTCTTTTTTACATACAACACGGCTATGCGTATGAATTTTAATTTGTAGCGTATAAACTGTTGTAATTTCAGTATCTTAACTATTGTATCAACTTTAAAATTAGTTATCATGAAAAAAAGAAATCTTACATCATTAACATTACAGAAAAGTATCGTTTCTAATCTTACCCAAAAGAAACGAACTATTGTTGGTGGTGGCGTAAGTGCGCACAATCCAATAGCGTTGTCTTGTTTATGCTCATTTAAATGTTCAGCATGGTGTATACCAGAACCAACAGATGCAACTTGTCCAACGACCTGCACGCCTAAATCTTGTTATGCTTGTGAATAGTGAATTTGTAAGTATCTAATTTTCAGTGATTAAAAATAGTTTTGATCGAAAAGTCTTATTTTTGTATAAGATTGTCATTACCTGCAATGGCAAAAATTAATCTTTAACCAAAAAGAGAAAGTTATGAAAAAAAGAAAATTAGAAAAGTTACAGTTTTCAAGAAAAACGATTAGCAATTTACGTTGCGAAGTAGTCAAAGGAAAAGGGCTAACCGCTATCGAATGGCAATGTGATGGATTGAGTATTTTATGTGATCAATCGCTTAAATTAACCTGTCCGAATAGAGGTTGTCAGATGAATTAGATATTACAAAAGGCTTTCAAACATAATCAGAAAGCCTTTTTTATTTTTACTTATAAAATACAAATAGTAAATCTGTACTTAGTGCATGCTCAAAAACTTCAGAATCGTAGTATTAAAAAGCTGCGGCTGATCTAAAAATGATTCGTGATGACAGTTTGGTAAAATTGCCAATTCGGCATTCGGAATTAATTTTTGTGCCGATTTCAATTCTTCAGATGTGGCAATAGGATCGTATCTGCCAGTCAGTAACAATATCGGATGTTGAATGTTGGGTAACTTCTCCCAAAGCGGTACGTGTGTTTGCGATTCCCAACGTACTTTTTCTGCATACCACAATCTATCCGCTACAAACTTGTTATCTTTTTGGTTGAGGTATTTAATTGGATTGTACGGTCTGGCGAAGATGACTTTTAATACCATTCCCAGTCCAATTTTTCTTTTGGTTGGTTCAAAAGCCATGTCTACATAGGCATTCCACTTTTTAGAAGCTTCCGGCGTGCTGATGGAATCTGTTTGTGTGATCCAATCAAACGCTTCTTGCCATAATGGTGTGTTTTCTTTTTTATTGATGAATTCTTGTGCTAGATTTTTTAAGTATAATGGACGATAGTGATTGTATCTTTCGGGTGAAAAATCGCTTGTAATAGGCGCATTGCACACAATAGCAGCTTTGATGAATGCAGTTTCTTCTGGAAATGTTGCCAAACAATTCAACACATCTTTTCCGCCTGAACTATGGCCAAGCAAATAGATATCTGCTTGGTATTTTTCTTGTAACGCTTTTGCAATGCTGATAATATCTTGTAAGACTTGTTGCTGATTGATTTTAGTCGTGTCTATGCGTTTTACACTGCGATTCAAACCACGTTGATCAAAGTAGGCGATGGCTAGTTTTTGTTCCAATGTTTTTTTCCATTTGGGATAATCGGAGCGTCCAAAATCGATTCCGTTGTCGGCACCGCCGCCTTGCACATAAAACAGCATTTTTTTAGAATCTATATTTCCTCTGACGAATACAGGTAAATTTTTCGTTTGTGGTGCTACATAAAAAAAGTCTCTTACCCTTTGTGCGTTCACAAAAGTGATGCTGCATAGTAAAATGATGAACAGTGTTTTTTGAAATTGATGCATGATGAATTGTTTTAAAATTTGCTGCAAAACAATTATTTATGCGATCATGAATGGTAAAATATTCGAATAAAAACCCTGAATGTGCTTTAATTTATTCCCGAATTGGTTAGCCATTTTTTAAAAGCAGGCGCGTTGTATTTGGATACGATCAAATTTTCATCAAACCGTAAGGTTTCAATCAGAATGACTTTTAGTTTTTGATAGGAGAGTTTATCAAATCCTTTGATGGCTTTTTTTGAAATGATCACTTGTCGGTTCAATCGAAAATAGTGTTCAGCATTTAACACATCTAGCAATTTTGTAAGCGAATAATCGGTATGAAATAGATTGCCATTTAACAGTTCAACCCACACAATTCCATCAGCCAAATAAAAGACACCAATTTCATCTTGATCGATAAAATGATGTTCTTTTCCTGCGTAGGCTGGAATTTTTTTTAGCTCTTTTGAGGAAAGCGCATTTCGTTCTTTTACAGAGTTTACTGGTTTTGTATGATACTGTTGGTAAAAGTAAATACTTCCGATCGTTGTAATGGCAATGACTAGCGGGACATCAAATTCGTAAAAAGTAGTTTCTTTAAGTGAATCTACTTTATAATACCAAAAATAGAAGAGTATGTCCGTGATAAAAATCCATAGCATTACTATGGTTTGCGTGATCGCTAATAGGAAAAGTACCTTTTTTGAAGATAACTCTGAGAGTTTGCGATACCAAACTTGTATGACATAAGAAAACAAGTAATAAGAAGATACAAATGTCAGCCAAAAATGCAGCAAATTTACCCACGTATTCTGCCGCCAGTTTGAAGGAACAAAGACATTGACATCTACCAAACTTTGTAAAAAGAGTGACAGAAATAAAGTGATGATGACAACTAAGAGTATTTTTTTAGGTTGCATATCGCTTTAGATTTGTCTTAAAACTCGTTGGATATAGAAAAAAGGTCGTCTGAAAAGCTACCAAAACGTCATTCTGGACTTGATCCAGAATCTCATTATATTGATCTCAAGCTGTTATGAGAAGCCGAAATGCTTGCATTCATGAATACCAAATTATCAAATAAATATACATGAATAATCAAGTTTGGCTTGACGAAATCTATATTTTTCAGACGACTTCTTTTATTGTTCTTGTATATTTAATTGAATACTCAATTCTTTCAATTGTTCCTCGTCAATTGGTGCAGGCGCGTCGATCATGACATCGCGACCAGAATTGTTTTTTGGGAATGCGATGAAATCACGAATCGTTTCTTGTCCACCTAAAATGGCAACCAATCTATCCAATCCGAATGCCAATCCTCCGTGTGGCGGTGCTCCGTATTGGAAGGCGTCCATTAAGAATCCGAACTGTGCTTTGGCTTCTTCTTCGGTAAATCCTAAGTGTTTGAACATGATGGCTTGCATTTCCTTATCGTGAATACGAATTGATCCACCACCGATTTCATTTCCGTTCAATACTAAATCGTAGGCATTGGCTTTTACATCGCCAGGATTTGTGTCAAGCAATTCCAACTGTCCTGGTTTTGGAGACGTAAATGGATGGTGCATGGCGTGATAGTGTCCTGTTTCTTCGTCTAATTCTAACAACGGAAAATCAACCACCCACAACGGTGCAAATTCTTCTGGATTACGCAAACCTAAACGTTCTGCCATTTCCATACGAAAGGCGCTTAATTGTGTGCGTACTTTATTGGTATTTCCCGATAATACACAGATTAAATCACCAGCTTTGGCACCAGTGACTTCTGCCCATTTTGCCAAATCGTCTTGATCGTAGAATTTATCTACCGAAGATTTAAAGCTTCCATCTTCATTGCATTTTACATAGACCATTCCAAGCGCTCCGACTTGTGGACGTTTTACCCAATCAATCAGTTTGTCGATTTGTTTACGAGTGTAACTTGCCGCGCCTGGCACAGCGATTCCGACAACCAATTCTGCCGAATTGAATACTTTGAAGTCTTTGTGTTGTGAAACTTCATTTAATTCACCGAATTCCATTCCGAAACGAATGTCTGGTTTGTCATTTCCGTAGGTTTTCATCGCGTGATCAAAGGTCATTCTTGGGAATTTTTCAATATCAATTCCTTTGATTTCTTTTAGTAAGTGTCGCGTTAATCCTTCAAACACATTTAAGATATCTTCTTGCTCCACGAACGCCATTTCGCAGTCAATTTGCGTAAACTCTGGCTGTCTGTCGGCGCGTAAATCCTCATCACGGAAACATTTTACAATCTGGAAATATTTGTCCATTCCGCCTACCATCAACAATTGCTTAAAGGTTTGTGGCGATTGCGGCAAGGCGTAAAATTGTCCTTCATTCATACGCGAAGGCACTACGAAGTCACGTGCACCTTCTGGCGTAGATTTGATTAAATATGGAGTTTCTACCTCGATAAATTCTTGCGAAGACAAATATTTGCGCACTTCCATGGTTACTTTGTGGCGGAAAATCAAGCTGTCTTTTACAGGATTTCGACGAATGTCCAAATAGCGATATTTCATTCGGATATCTTCACCGCCGTCTGTTTCATCTTCAATCGTAAATGGTGGTAATAACGAAGCATTTAAGATCGTCAATTCTTTTACTAAAATTTCAATATCTCCTGTTGGAATTTTGGTGTTTTTCGCTTCACGCTCAATCACATCACCTGTTACCTGAACTACAAACTCACGTCCAAGCGTTTTTGCTTTTTCAAAGACATCGGCTGGTGTGCGTTCTTCATCAAAAATTAATTGCGTAATTCCGTAACGATCGCGAAGATCGACCCAAATCATAAATCCTTTATCTCTTGATTTTTGTACCCAACCTGCTAAGGTAACTTCTTGTGAAACGTGTGATGCTCTCAACTCACCACAACTATGTGATCTATACATGTGTATGCGTTTTTAAAAGCGCAAATTTACAAGTTTTTAGTGGACGAAGTATGGTGGATTGGAAATAATTTAAGGGATTTACACTGGTATTCGTACTAAAGTGTAGCTCACAGAAAATTTAGTGTACGCTTCTCTACTTTTTATGTAAAAGTGTATACTAGCCGCTTTTTCAACTCTCAATGTTAACTTTTGATAACATTGTAAATAATTATAATTCAAGTATTTATGTATTTAATGTTAATTTAATGTTACGTAAATGTTGCTCAAAAGTAAAAAAATAGTTAAGTTTGTAACATAATTATTAACAAGCTCCCCAAATTATTAAATAGATAGAATTATGAAGAAGTTACTTTTTATAGCAGTTTTACTCGTTTCAGGAGTTACTGCATTCGCACAAAACAATGACAAACCAACCTTAGAGAAAAAAGGAGATTTGATAAAAGCAACGTATTATCATGATAATGGTATGATTGCCCAAACAGGACATTTTACGCTAGACGGAAAGCTGCAAGGAGAATGGAAATCATTTGATACAGACGGAAAGAAAACTGCCATAGGAAATTATGAGAAAGGACAAAAAGTAGGGAAGTGGTTCTTTTGGAGCGCTAACCGATTGAGTGAGGTAGATTATGCCGCTAGCAAAATCAAAGATGTCAACCAATGGAAACGAACGACAACTGTAGTAAGCAATAGATAAATTGTTTTTAGAACGACACAAAAATCCCGAAATCAAGTTGATTTCGGGATTTTTTGTTTGTATCAAATCTGTTTTGATAGATGTACGTTTCTCTTTTGCTTACCGCAAATACACGAATTTTTTTGTTTTACTCAGACGTCAGTTTGAGTGTTTTTATGGAGTGAGCGAACATAAAAATGTATCGAAAACTAATTGGTAACTCTATTTTTAATCTGCTACCAATTACTTCTCGATAGATCCTGAATCAAGTTCAGGACACTCGAAGTGACGGTTTGTCTTCAATGTATC
>JBCCLH010000039.1:0-51350 GCA_039026955.1 Bacteroidota bacterium | reverse complement strand
CTCTTTCGTTTTAGCGGCTGCAAATATAGAAACCTTTTCTTTTCTTGCAACACTTTTTGGTGTCTTTTTTTGAGGTTTTTATCCGAACCTTGTTAAGTGGTTTATTGTGAGGGAGTTATTTACGTGCCTTTTTTTTTCGAATAGAAAGTGCGAAGTTGGAAACTTCGAACAGCTGTTGGGTATTAGTGTTTTTCAATTACGAAATATAGCAACAATAGAAAATTTAAGAGACTATTCATTCAATTATTAGATGTGGATGAAAAACCTTATTTTAAGTAACATCGCTTCAAGTTGTTGAAAAATCTTTGTATCACTTGAAATTAAGAAATCAAGATTTTACTTAGAATTTGATGCTGATAATCAAACTAAACTTTGCAAAATTGATCAGGCAATTTATTTCGTTGATAATCGTTTTGTTAAAAGTGGTTATGTCTATATTTAAATAAATATTCATGAAAAAAGCTCTTTATCTTCTTATTATTACCTTAGTTTTCTCAAAAACTATTTATGGACAACATAAGAACATCACTAATAATTGGAAAACTATTAGCATTGAAGACAGTATTTTAGGTAAGATTGATTACCATGTTTACAAAAACAAGCTTACCCATCGTAAACCTTTGATTGTCTATTTACAAGGTTCAACGAATTTTCCTTTATATTGGCTCAACCCAAACGGCAGCTATTCTAGCGGCATTACTTTGAATGTTAACTCCATGAGCAATGATTATCATATTATATTGATTAGCAAACCAAACACACCACTTGTTGATAGCATCGCAGTAACTCCTTCTGGCAGAAAGCACTATCCGATGAGAGAAGGCTACAGTGAAAAATATAGTCTTGATTGGAGGGCAAATTCAGCAGACAAAGTTATTAATGATGCATTTAAAAAGCTGAATATTGATAGTTCTAGAGTGATCATTTGGGGACATTCAGAAGGTTCGCAAGTAGCGCCCGCAGTTGCTGTGAAAAATAAAAAGGTAACACATGTTATATCCATGGTGGGAAATTCACTCAATCATTTATATGATTTTATCCTTAAAGAAAGAGTTGCTGCGTTGAATGGCGAAAAATCAAATATAGAAGCTCAGGCTGTCATTGATTCACTATATATAGAGTTTGAAAAAATTTATAAAGACCCAAAATCCACAACAAAAAAATGGTTTGGGGAAACTTATTATAAATGGAGTAGTTTCACCTTAAATTCACCGATAGACAATATGTTACAACTAAACATTCCTATTTTATATGTAGCGGGAGGAGAAGATCGCCATAGCATCCTAAATATGGATTATGCAAAACTTGAGTTTTTAAGAAAAGGAAAGGACAATTTGACTTATAAAGTGTATCCAAATTACGATCATTTTTTTATGGAGACAAAAATAGATGATTCAGGAAAAAGGGAATGGATTGATCATCTGGATGAAGTCAATAATTTTGCTTTGGAATGGATTGCTAAACAATAAGAGTAGCTAGTACTACAGATGCTAATTCTACAGTAAAACCATACCTATAATTATTTCGTGTCATCAGGATAAACTTTTTTATATGCTTATCATAAATAACAATTATTGAAATCGCTAATAGGCTGTACGATTTCTGTTTTTACATGAGTTAGAATTATTTATTTTGATTTGTACACATATATATTGTACAGGATGTTGGTTCGTATTATCTTTGCGTGCTTAATATTTATTTTTGTATGATAAAAATTACACTGCCTGATGGCTCCGTTAGAGAATTTGATTCGAGTGTGACACCGATGGATGTCGCTAAGAATATTAGTGAAGGTTTTGCAAGAAACGTGATTTCAGCAAAATTTAATGGTTTAACTGTAGAAACTTCTACTCCACTTACCGAGGATGGTGCTCTTGTTTTGTACACCTGGAAAGATGATGAAGGAAAGAAAGCTTTTTGGCATTCTTCAGCGCATATTTTAGCACAAGCGATTGTGGAATTGTATCCAAATGCTAAGTTATGGGTAGGTCCTGCCATTGAGAATGGTTTCTATTATGATATCGATATGGGCGATGAAACCATCTCCGATAAGGATTTTACAACCATAGAAAATAAAATGCTTGAGATTGCCAGAGGAAAGCACGATTTTAAAATGCGCTCTGCTACGAAAGAAGAAGCATTAACCTATTATAAAGGAAAGAACGAGTATAAAGTAGAACTTGTTGAAGGTTTTGAAGATGGTTCTATTACTTTTTGCGATCATTCAACGTTTACAGATTTGTGCCGTGGTGGACATATTCCAAATACAGGCATTGTAAAAGCGGTAAAGATTATGAATGTTGCTGGTGCATATTATAAAGGTGACGAAAATAATAAACAGCTGACACGTATTTATGGGGTTTCATTTCCAAAACAAAAAGAACTTAAAGAACATTTAGAGTTAATAGAAGAAGCCAAAAAACGCGATCATAGAAAACTTGGTAAAGAATTAGAACTTTTCACTTTTTCACAGCGCGTAGGACAAGGATTGCCAATGTGGTTGCCAAAAGGTGCGGCTTTGCGTTCTGAATTGGAAAATTTCTTAAAGAAAGCACAGAAGAAAGCTGGATATGAAATGGTGATTTCTCCACATATTGGACAGAAAGAATTATATGTGACTTCTGGACATTACGCAAAGTATGGAGAAGATAGTTTTCAAGCCATCAATACGCCAAAAGAAGATGAAGAGTTTTTATTGAAACCAATGAACTGTCCGCATCACTGTGAGATTTTCAATTATAAACCGTATAGTTATAAAGATTTACCAAAGCGTTATGCAGAATTCGGTACCGTATATCGTTATGAGCAAAGTGGTGAATTGCATGGATTGACGCGTGTACGCGGATTTACACAAGACGACGCGCATATTTTCTGTACGCCAGATCAACTGGATGAGGAGTTTAAGAATGTGATTGACTTGGTAATGTACGTTTTTGAATCGTTAGGATTTGACAATTTTACCGCACAAGTTTCTTTACGCGATCCACAAAAACCTGAAAAATATATTGGTTCCAACGAAAACTGGGAAAAATCGGAAACAGCTATTTTAAATGCTGCTAAAGAAAAAGGATTAAACTATAAAGTAGAATACGGAGAAGCAGCTTTCTACGGTCCGAAGTTAGACTTTATGGTGAAAGATGCACTCGGACGAAGCTGGCAATTAGGAACCATTCAAGTAGATTACAATTTACCTGAACGTTTTGATCTTACCTATAAAGGAAGTGACAACGAACTCCACCGACCAGTTATGATTCACCGTGCACCATTTGGAAGTATGGAACGATTCATCGCTATTTTGTTGGAACACACAGGTGGAAATTTCCCGTTATGGCTTACCACAGAGCAGGCAATTCTGCTGCCAGTAAGTGAAAAATATGAGAATTACGGGAAAAAAGTTTTAACTTTGTTAGAAAATAACGAAATTCGCGCCCAAATTGACAATCGTAACGAGACTGTCGGTAAAAAAATTCGTGAAGCAGAAATGAACAAAATTCCTTTTATGCTTATCATAGGTGAGCAAGAAGAGAAAGATGGCACAGTTTCTGTACGACGACATGGGGCTGGCGATGTTGGCACATTGACCATGGAAGCGTTTGCTGAATTAGTCAAAACAGAAGTCAAAAATAGCTTGAAACCATTTAATGTTTAATTTAAAATTTTAGAACCATAGCAATACGAAGAAAAAGAAGTAGGGCTCCTAGAAGAGAAATCAAGGAAGATCCACACAGAATTAACAGAAAAATCAATGCTCCTGAAGTACGACTTGTAGGAGACAATGTTGAAATTGGCGTGTATCCAACAAGGAAAGCACAAGCCATAGCAGAAGAACAAGGATTAGATTTAGTAGAAATTTCTCCTAAAGCAAATCCGCCTGTTTGTAAAATAATGGATTACAAGAAGTTCCTTTACGAACAGAAAAAACGTGAAAAAGCGTTAAAGGCAAAAGCATCGAAAGTAACTGTTAAGGAAATTCGTTTTGGTCCTCAAACAGATGAGCATGATTATGAGTTTAAGAAGAAGCATGCCATTAAGTTCTTAAAAGACGGCGCAAAATTAAAAGCGTATGTATTTTTTAAAGGACGTTCTATCATTTATAAAGATCAAGGACAAATTTTATTATTAAAATTAGCCCAAGAACTTGAAGAATTTGGAAAAGTAGAACAAATGCCAAAATTAGAAGGAAAGCGAATGATTATGTTCATCGCACCAAAAAAGAAATAAAAAGAATAAGCGAAGTATTTTTAAATAATTAGGAATTATGCCTAAAATGAAAACAAAATCCAGTGCTAAGAAGCGTTTTAAGCTTACAGGTTCTGGTAAAATCAAAAGAAAGCACGCTTTTAAAAGTCACATCTTAACAAAGAAGTCTAAGAAGCGTAAGCTAAAGTTAACGCATAGTACATTGGTACACGAAAGTGACGTTAACAGTATTAAAGAACAATTACGTTTAAAGTAATCTGTTCTTTCGGTTAAAACAATTTATAAACCCTGGAGTTAGGCCAATACAAAGAATTCTTAATTCAGAATTCATAATTCAGAATTCACAATTAAAGAGTCGCCTACTACAAAAAATCATTTAAAAATATGCCAAGATCAGTAAACGCGGTTGCTCGTAGAGCCCGAAGAAAAAAGGTATTAAAACAAGCCAAAGGTTACTTTGGAAGACGTAAAAACGTTTGGACAGTTGCAAAGAATGCGGTTGATAAAGCGATGAGCTACTCATACAGAGACCGTAGAAATAAGAAAAGAACATTTCGTGCATTATGGATTACTCGTATTAATGCAGGTGCAAGATTAAATGGAATGTCATATTCTCAGTTTATGGGGAAAGTAAAAGCTAATAACATTGAATTGAACCGTAAGGTTTTAGCCGATTTGGCAATGAATCACCCAGAAGCTTTCAAAGCAATCGTTGATAAAGTAAAATAAATCGTCAAACAATATATATTTCGCTTAGAAAACCGACATGTTACCGTGTCGGTTTTTTTTGTATTTAAAGCTAAAAATAGTTATCATTTTAGCGTCCAATTTTCTGTTGGCCAACAAAAGAAACAAGATTTGCCATCATGTACTGATCCGTTAGTTCCTCCTTTTACAGCAGAAGGTTTTACGTTTGAGATTGATTCCTTGTTTAGTTTTAGCGAAGTAAGCCTTCTTTTTTTCATGATATAAAGTTTTTAATTAAAGACTTAATATATTGAAAAAAAGTCTGATAAATATGACAAAAATGGAATCATTAATTCAAATTTTTAAACTAAAAAGCTAAACCTCTTTTTTTAAATTCTTTACATATTTTATCATAAATCATTAAAAAGAGAAAAATATATTCAATTTAACTCTTAAATATTTGCTATTTTTTGAATTTATTATATTTTTACTTGAATTCCCTAAAAATTACTTATGACTATTATTTTACTAAGCCAACTTACTTTTTGCAGCATGCTGTTTTTGACTACTTTACGGAAATTTTCACCCTCATTTTTTGTATTACCTCTAAGATTCGTATAAGATAAAATGTCCTACTTTAATAAATTTTTAAAGCGAAATTTATCAAAAGCGACCCCGACAAAAGACGCATCTATACATGCAACGATCACAGCTCTTTATGAACGTTTAAAAATTAAACTCTACAAGTATTTTATACATCACGAGTTGCGTTCTAAATTGAAGGTGTTTGAAAGCATGTTTGAAAGCGAACGCATTGAAAGTTTCCCAAGTTTGTATTTAGAAATTGAGGAATTTTTATCGCTGCAACCTGATCTCGGTTTTGACAAAATAATGTGTCGCCAAAAACTCATTGAAGCCTATCCAAACTTAGCTTCATCCGATGAAATACATGTCATTTTTGTCTCGGATAGTTATTTACAAAAGGTAATTTTATCCGAACTCTTTTTAAGAGATGTGTTATTAAAATCGAAAGATTTACTGGGAAATTTTACGAATAATTTTTTGTTGGAAGCAGAAGATTTATTGGTGAATTCGCCATTGTCGTTTGAATCGGTTTCGGAAAACAAAGTCGCTTCTATTTTAAAGGAATTATTTGAATATTCGAATACGATTCAAAAGAAAATTCAGGAGAGTTTGGGCTTAAACGCGATGTTGAGCATATACAACAATGCTTACAATAAACATTTTGATCGCTATTATTTGTTGGAGAATTTTACGATTACGGTCAATTTAGTGCCTGAACAATTGCTCGTTACAGAAAACGGGAATCTTCCGAGCAAAGGACAATTGCATCGCATGTTAAAATCGCAAATTTCTACTTTAGAAGATATCAATTTACGATTGAGCAAAGAGATTTTACAAAAATCGCAAATCCAAAAAGAGCTTGAAGAGAACGAAAAACTGTATTCTGCGGTAATTCACAATTCGCTTGATGCAAATATTATCTTTAATGCGGACGGGATCATTATTCGATCCAACAAAAAAGCAGCGGAATTCATCAACGCACATGAAAATCAACTTAATTTTTACAAGTTACTGCCTGTAGATTTTTCTAAAAAACTGAAAGCAATTATAGACAAGTTTTCGTTGAATACGCAGAAAGAATTGGAACAAGAATTCTTTGAATTTGAAGTGTATGAAAACAACGAAATCATTTACTACAACCTAAAAGTCAATCCGATATACATTAACAGTAAATTGTTGTTTTTCTGCGTGATTCGTGATATTTCTACCGACATTCGAAATATGATTCGTATTGAAGAAGCGCGTGTGATAGCTGAAAAATCAGCCAAAGCAAAAACGACGTTTCTATCGAACATGAGCCATGAAATTCGAACACCTTTGAACGTGATTTTAGGGTTGTCCGAATTATTCAATCGGAAAGAATTTACAGGAAGTGAGAAAGAATTTGAAAACATTGAAGCAATTCGTTTTTCAACAGAAAATTTACTCATGATTGTAAATGATATTCTCGATTTCTCAAAAATTGAAGCAGGAAAATTGAATGTTCAAAAAGTAGATTTCAATTTTACCGAACTCATTTCCAATCTCCATAAAGGATTCAAAATCAAAGCCGAAGAAAAAGGACTTGATTTCTCCATGAATATCACCAACACAATTCCGAAATATATTATCGGCGATCAATACCGATTGAGTCAAATCCTCAATAATCTGATCGGAAATGCGATTAAATTTACGCACAAAGGCTACGTCTGCGTGAACATTACCGCAAAAGCGCTCGAAGATAAATCCGTTCAACTCTACTTCACCATTCAAGATTCTGGTTACGGAATTCCCAAAGAAAACATTAATAATATTTTTGAGAGTTTTTACCAAATGTACTACGACGAAGAAAAACCCGAAGGCACAGGTTTGGGACTAAGTATTACAAAAGAATTGGTGTCGCTCTTGGGCGGAAGTTTAACCGTAAATAGTGAACCAAATGTGGGAACGGCTTTTCATTTTGACCTAAATTATACCGTAAGTGATCTCAGCGATGTAGAACTGGAAAGTACGCAAAACATCAACCATAATCTGCGTCATAAGCGAATTTTGGTCGCGGAAGACAATAAGTTGAATCAACTCTTCATCAAACAATTGCTTAAAAAGTGGGACGCAGAAACTACAATTGTTGAAAACGGACAAGAAGCGGTAGAAGTCGTGAAAATGCACGATTTCGATTTAATTTTGATGGACATTCAAATGCCTGTTTTGGATGGTTTGGAAGCCACAGCTGCCATTCGCGCGTTAGATCAAACCAAAAAAGATGTGCCAATTGTTGCCTGCTCTGCCGATGTATTTCCAGAATCCAGACAAAAAGCGGAAGAAGCTGGTGTGAATTATTACATCACAAAACCGATCAGTGCGAAATCGATTAATGAAATTCTCTACTTATTAACCTCTAACTAATAACTGTAAAAACTACTGTTTACATGTTAATTACGGTGTTCCCGTAACGAGTCAATATTTTCATTGTATAAGTTTATTCTTTATTAACGTATAAACTCTTAATCATGAAAAAAAGAAATTTAAAATCTTTAAAACTCAACAAAACTCGCATCTCTAACTTAAAAAAAGGAGGAATGAAAGAACATCCTGCTTCACCAGGTACTCTTATAGAATGTGCTCACAGTGGACTCTGTGCTACTGGTGCCCAGTGTGAATTAGATAGCTTTTTATGTACCAATTTTAAATGCGCTACTACAATATTTCCACTTTGTTAAAGGTGTAGCGATCTTCGGATCGCTTTCTTTTCTCTGTACTTTTCATATTACACTATCTGCGATACGTTGAATCTGTAGTCTTCTAAAAATTCCTGAATCAACTCCAAATACGTATCATTGATTTTTGTTTCTACACCTTGACATTTGACGACGTAAAAACTACAATTTTATAACTACATTTGTGTACAATCGAATCCAGTCGTAAAAAAAGGATAACCATATGAAAGAAGGACTCATCAAAGATATCTACGAAATTATTATAAAGGAAATTCAAACGGTATTGACCTTTGCCTATCTTGTATTTGTAGGAATCGGAATGATTTTCACCTATCAAAGATATGCACAATTCGGGATCAATATTTTTGATTATGCAGATATATTTGAATTTTTGATTGCTCCTTTTTCTGATCTTAAAATCATGTTATTCTCTACAATAACACTTATCGGAGTCATTTTATTACTAAAACTAGACAATGTAATTAAGCGGAAATATCCAAAAAACTACGCACGTATGAATTTTGGATGGGACAAAAAATCGTGGTTCGACATGTACAGATACAGCATGTTTGCAGTTCTATTTGTTACGTATCTGTTCATTTCAGCAAAAGTGTATGCAAAAAATACAGCCGCTAAAATCAGAAGTGGAAATAGCGCTACCATCATATATACCAACAATGAAACTACAAAGGGAATTATCATCGGAAAAACCAACAGTATATTATTCATCTTACAAAATGAAAAAGTAAAAGCAATTCCACTAAATGCAGCCGTAAAGGAATTTGAAGTGAATTGATAGCCGGTTGTGGATTTGATGATTTGAAACAAAAACTCATAAACTCACCAACTCAAACACTCACAAACAGATAAACTAATAAACCTTTTCTAGTCAAGAATTCACAAATAGTTTTTGATGTCTTTATTATAATAGCTTACACAATTACTCTTCATAAGCTGATAAACTCCTAAACTTATAAACTCATAAACCAAAAACTATGTTTTCTGCTTCTTCTTCTTAGCCGCTGGAAAGAGAATATTATTCAAAATCAATCGGTAGCCTGGCGAATTTGGATGAAGTTCCAGTTCTGTTTTTGGATCTCCTACTCTATGCTGATAATCCTCTGGATCATGTCCACCATAAAACGTAAAAAATCCTTTTCCTTTAATTCCATGAATATAACGACCTTCGCCATTGGTTCTGTTTTCACCTAAAATCAATACGGATGGTTTTATTTGTGAACGATCAAAACTGGTGGTTTGTCCCATAAAGCCTTTGACCAAAGCCGTATGATTTTGACACAACATCGTCGGAATTGGGTCCCATTTCGCGGAAAAATCCATTAGCGTAAAGTAATCTGCATCTTTGACAATGCGTCTTTTGGAAGTCATATCAATCGAAGAAAATTCATATTTCGTCGGACTGCGCTCTAATTCAAAATTCGTAAACGCAAAGGTTTTGCTATAATCTATTTTGTTTTGGTAATTTCTATCCGATACATCGCCATCAAACATCGGTTCGCAAATATCAACGCCTTC
The DNA here is from genome assembly GCA_039026955.1 of Bacteroidota bacterium. Taxonomy (GTDB): domain Bacteria; phylum Bacteroidota; class Bacteroidia; order Flavobacteriales; family Flavobacteriaceae; genus Kordia. The sequence goes on along the minus strand of JBCCLH010000039.1, from coordinate 41,646 downwards.
GGCAGCTAGCGCAATATCAAAACTATCCGTAGCGCTACACATGGCAAACATAAATCCGCCACCAATCACATAATCGCGAATTTTCAATGCAACATCTCGCTTTTGTTCAGATACTTTGCTGTAGCCCAACTTTTTCGCCAATGCTTCTGCTTCTTTCTTCTCGCGAATATACCATGGTGCCGCACGATAAATTCCGTAAAACTTTCCATATTGCCCCGTAAAATCTTCATGATGTAAATGCAGCCAATCGTACTTTATCAGTTCATCTGACAATACTTCTTCGTCATACACTACATCATATGGAATTTCCGCATAAGTCAACACCATAGTTACGGCATCGTCCCAAGGTACATTTCCTTTCGGAGAATACACAGCAACTTTGGGCGCTTTCTCTAAAATAACCGCTTCTTGATTCTTGCTTGGACTCGCTATTTCCTCTAAAATCTCGGTAGTTTTTGCGTCGGATAAAATCTCATACGAAACCCCGCGAATTTTACATTCTTTCTCAACCGCTTCCACCGCAGGCAATAAAAAAGAACCGCCGCGATAATTCAGCAACCATTTCACCTTGATCTTCTTTTCCAAGGACCAATAGGTAATTCCATAAGCTTTCAAATGATCTTTCTGCGATTCCGCGTCCATCGGAATCAAAATGTACGAAGCGTAACTACTCACAGAAAACAGGAGCAATACAACGAATAGGATACTTTTTTTAATTTTCAACTTCATAATTTTAATACAACGGAAAGATACGCAAAAATTATACCTGTGTAAAGAATTTATCATTTCTGTAACAATTCCCTTAAAAACATACCAAGTTTACCTCATCATCCTTTTTAATTTAAATCAAAAACTAATTGTTTTAACAAGTCTTTTCCATGTTTTAGAAAATCGTGAAACTGTTTCAAGCGTTGGTACTTTAAATTTAACAAAACGATTTCAAGCAGATTCAAAAAGCATCCGCATCAGCCGTAAAAAGTGTATTGCATCCTTTCAAAACGGTATAAAAGGTACTTTTTACATTTTTCACCCTACAAAAAAAGGGAAAAACACTGAAACAAAAAACGCTAAAACACTTGCGACTGCAAATCTGTGCGATAGTAGTTTTACAGCTCTAATTTAAACTACAACACTTTATGGAAAATACTGTAATCATCAACTCCATTGGAAATGCTACTCCAGGAGCTTCTAAAGTTTTGTCGGACGCTTTAAAAGTGCCACAAGATTACATTCTAAAATTATTATACAATGCACCTTCTGTCTTATTTCAAAAAGTAGACAAAGACACCGCCGAAAAAGCAGAAGATACGCTGACGAAGTTAGGTTTAGAAGTTTCTATTTGTACAGAAGAAGACGAAATTGATTTAACCACAGAATTAATTGATATCAGTGTAAGTCTCGATAACATTTTAATCTTACCAAAAGTCATTGAGCAATTGGCAGTTTTCTTGGGTTGTAAACAATCAGAAGTATTGAATTTACTATTGAATGAACCAAGCATTGTACTTGGAAATGTATCGGTTGCTACGGCAGAAGCTTTACAGAAACGCACCGACGCAAATGTTCATTTTTCAAATCCGCGTAAAGACTTATACACGATTCTGATTAGCAAAAAAGAAGGCGCTACGGCACTAAAAAACATTGAAAAAGTCTTAAAAACAAAAGCTACAGAAACAGCCGATGCGTATGTAATTGAAGATATCTCATACGATCACTCACAATTGGTTTGGAGACAATACCAAGCAAACAAAGCGGTAAAACTACTGAATCAAAGTCATCAATTGGTGTCTATTTTATTAGACGATTTTGAAGTTTCAAACGAAGCGCACAAAAACTTTTTAGTGGAAAAAGTAGGCATGCCCGCAGAAATTCTAGAAGACATTCATGCAGCATTGCCGATTACTTTATTTGAAAATGTAAACAGAAATCAAGCAAAAACAATAAAAGCTGACTGTGCTGCAATTGGCTTGACGACTTCGATTGAAAAAGACTTCAACTTTAAGAAAAAACTATATGTAGAAGACATTGAAGATATAGAAAATGTGACAAAAATCTTAGCGCAATTCATCGCCAAAGAAGAGCTACCTAAAGCAACGGCAACCACTTGGAAGAGCAAAGAAGAAGTGCCGCCAATCATTGCCAGATATCTTTTGGCACAATTAGAACACGTATCCTGTAACCCAGAAATCATCAATTAACTATGGAAACAACAATGCTACACTACCGAATTGCGGAACGCGGAAAAATGCATGCTTTAGACAAAAACTACAAAGAAGCATTACGCCATTACAAAGAAGCGATGAAAATGTCACAACAAGAAAAAGACAGCGAACTCTTTTTTCAACATTACAGTCAATGTGTGATGGAAACCTTAGAGCTTTCTGGCGCGCACGATCAAGTGATTGAATTCTGTGAAAACTATCGCACTTTCTTAAAAGATAAAGAACAAAATGTGTTGGTGCGTAAACACAATGCTTTTGTAAGTGAACGCCAAGCAATTCAGCATGTATTACGAGAAGAACAAGAAGAAGCAAAAGTATTACTCCAAGACGTTCAAAAAGATCTTGGAAGAGGCAAACAACCTATAACTGACGAGCTATTGGGTTGGTTACAACGTGGATACAAGGTCAATAGAGATCAATTGACTAGACTCCAAAAGAAACATAATTATTTCATTGTGAGAAAAGAATCAGTAAATCCCAAAATTGCCATGGATTTACCCGAGGGCATTTCTCCTTTTTAACATTTAAAAACAGAAAATGGCAGACGTAAACACATTTGATCAAGGATCAAAAATACTACAAAACGTAGACGTAAGTAGTATGGTCACAGCGCTCGCCTTGGGTATTGCAGAAGCTCAAGAGCGGCTCGACACGAACTCGGTTTCGCAGCTAATTCGACTTTCCGAAAGTAAAGTCGCTGGGAAATCATTATTGGAATTAGGATTTCAGCCTGCATTTTATGCATTCGATTTTGCGGATATTTCAGCGAAAATTAGCTTAAAAATGGCGTTGAAAGAAGAAGTTGAAGTTGATTTTAGTCTCTCTGTAGATTATAAAAACAATACAACTTTCGACAAAGACTTTTTTGACCAATTGAAAAAAAGCAAAAACAAGTCGCGTAGTAAATATTCCAAAACGCAAAAAGACATTGCTTTACAAGCAAAAACTTCTGAAGACATCAGTGTCAACGAAAAATCATTCAAAGTACACAAAGAAGAAGGTTCGTATTCTAAAATTGAAAAATCAGAAGAAGAAATTCGCGATGCTGCAAACGAATTGCGCGTAGAAAGTGTGATTGAAGACAAAAACGAATTGACACAAACCACCAATGCGAACAATATCTTCATCCGTGAAGAAGATGGCTTTATTGTAATTGTAGAACCAAAATTCAACGACAAAGCAGAAGCATTGTTGAAAATGGAAAGCAGCTATGATGGAAATGCAAAAGCCATCAATCTAAATGCTAAAAACACGCCAGATGCATTTGACAAAATCACTTCGTTTGAGCAAACACTGAGAAACGCAATCACCAGCAATGACGATGGAAATGCAGGAACTTCAGAAAGTGTTGTAGGAATCAACAGCGCAGGAATTCACAGAATCAATGGTGGAAACTTGGAAATAACTCCATATACATTCTACTTTGATTGGGACAAGCACAGAATGATCGATTTCACGTATTCACAAGGTGTAAACGCAAACTCATTGACGTTGGCTGATGCTGAATTATTAGCAATGGCATTAAAAGAAGATGACGATTTAAATATCACCATCAAAGGATACACGGACGGAAGCGGAAGCGATTCTGACGCCAACACACAATATAATTTGGAATTGGGACGCAAGCGCGCATTATCATTCAAAAGAGAGCTAGAAAAAATTGCTCAAAAAGATTTTAGTGACAGCAGAATTCAAATTGTAACGGAAGGAGAAGCACTTGCCAATGGAAGTTCTTCAAAAGATCCAATCATCCGAAAAGTTACGGTGGAATTCGCAAACAACAATCCGTCAGATTATTTATTCTTTGAAGGTGGAGACATCACCACTGGTGCCAGCGTACCAAATGCTTCCAACTTGCCAAATGACGAATTCGTATACAAAAAAGCAATCACAGCAGTTCCTTCTCCACGTCCAGACATTACATTTACGTACGGAGGAAATGCAGTAGTATTTACTGAAGGAAGTACAACAGATCTTTCTTCAAGTTCGCTGTCGCAAAATAACAGCTTGCTAAACGAATTTTTCGTTGAAAAGTTTAACGGTGCGTATTACTTACTACACGAAGAAGCAAAAGTAAATTACTTCATTCACTCAAAAGAAAATAAAGAAGTAAATGTTCGTGTAAATAATGAAGCTTCCGCAGATATGAACAAAGAAACCACCAAAGTCTATGTTGGGGAAACGCAGAACGAATTCTCAAAACTAAAACAATCGCAAAAAGATTTTAAAGGCGATCGTTCGTTGGCAATCAGTGGTTCGTTAGACGTTCGCTATGCACGTCAGTTTAGCATGTCTGTAGAAGGAAATGCATCGGTTTCGGCACGTATGATTTCGGTACCGCCACCAACGGCATTGGAGAACTACATTCAAACATTGACCAATACAAATTCAAATTAAATAATCAATGAGCACAACGCCTAAAGTAATACAACAAATTACCAACGCACCATTGCCAATGATGCTAGAAAAGCTCGGAATGTCTATTGCCAATGCGCAATCGGCTTTGGATGCGAATTCGATTCGTTTGGCGAATGAGTTGGCTGCGGTAAAAATTGATCTAGGCGGTGAGGAGTACAATTTATTAAGCCTTGGTTTTGCACCCACATTTTACGCTTTTACAGAAGCTTCTGTAGAAATGAAAATGGAATTTTCTATGGCTGAATCTGAAAGCTACGGAGGCGCACTAGGATTCAGCTATGGAAAAAGCAGCAACTCCAACAACAATTCAAATTCGAATAACAGTAGTAGTGACTCCACTTCTACACAAATGTTTGGCGTATCTGTTTCGGCGCATTACTCGCGTAAATTTTCCTCATCAGCGGAAGGCTCTTCATCAATTGCAGCAAAGATTGTATCGTTGCCTGCACCTGATATTTATTTAGAAATTTTAAAATCAACTATAAACACAGAAGAATAAATCAATTAAAAATTATAAACTATGTTTCATAAAAATCCAGAAATAGGGCAAGAATTACTCAACGTACCTATGGGACAAATGATCGAGAGCATGGCAACTTCCATTGCCAACGCACAAATGGCATTAGATTCCAACTCGATCGAAGTAGCAGAAATGATGGGCGGATTAAGTCCCGTGAAATCTACTATTGGCGGAAAAGAATTTATCAACTTTAAAGACAGTCGTGTTTTCTTCGGAAAAGAAAAAGTAGAAACGAGCGACGCGGTAGAATTATACAACTCAAATACAGATGCAGCTTACAGATCGGCTATCATGGCAAAACTAGATGCCAACGATATTGAAGACGGATACGACAAACCAGTCGTAGATGTTGACAAAAACCCTGTGGGCGCAAGTGATGCTGTCTTTACACCAGACAATCAGAAGAATGCTGACGTATACTATAGAAATGGTGGAACTTGGTATGGATACAATGCAAATACACAAGTATATGCTGTCATTACGGCGCCTACAGTAGTGCCAGGAAAGAAGATGAAAAAACCGTCTAAACCAGAAAAAACATTGTACTTACCACAGCGTTTATCAATGTTGGAATTAGGCTTCTCTCCCACGTTCTATCAATTTGTAGATACAATTATCAAAGTATCGATCAGCATTAAGTTTACGCGTGAAGGTTCTTCTTCATACCAATACCAGCGTAACTCAAAAAGTACCGATAGAAGCGCAAGCTTTAGCTGGAGAAGAGGTTTAAAAACCAACAAAACTGTTACCACTACGCAGGTAAATGCTGGATTCTCTCAAAAGTATAGCTACTCGGCAGAAGGTTCTAGTTTGTTACAAACGAAATTAGTTCCAATTCCGCCACCAGCAGCTTTAGAAGAGCGTGTACAACAACAAATGGCATTGGCTAGAGAAGAAGCCGAAAACTAGTAATCCATGGGTAGAATCACCAGAGAAATACAAAATGCACCCTTACCCGAGATGATCAAATCTCTGGGTATAGGGATTGCAGAAGCACAACGCGCTTTGGACAGGGTTTCTATGGATTTAGCAAAAGAACTTGTAAATACCAAAGTAGAAATGGGCGGTGAAGAATACAGCTTGTTAGCTTTAGGCTTTACACCTACATTTTACCAATTTGTCGATACGTTTTTCGAGTGTAAAATGTCTGTTTCTATGATGGAATCGAGAGAGTTTGGAGCTTCCGTTTCAGTGAGTGGCGGATTTAATGTAGGATTTGCAGCCATGAGCGCTTCCGTGTCGGCTAGCTATTCGCAAAAATACCAGTATTCGGCTGAAGCGAGTTCACTTGTGAGAACCAAATTAGTCACTGTTCCAAATCCACCCGTATTTGAACAACGCTTGCAAAGCATGATTCAAAACGAGTTGGATAGTAAAAGAGATGCAATTAATTCAAATACCAGTTCATAACGATGGCTAAGCATTGGAAAAGCTTTGTTAAAAAAGAAACAGCCCCAAAGAAAGAGAACGAAGATATCGAAAACATAGCTTCGTTGCTTTCTCCGGAGGCTAAAAAGTCAGACAAATCATTAGAAGATGTTGCCGAATTTAATTCGAGTTTAAAGTCGTTGATTGAAGAGCAAAAACAACTCGAAGATCAAATGGCAGAACTCACTGGTAAAAAGAAGAAAGACACTACTGATAAAAAGTATGAGTATGAAATAAAAACCATTGATCAGAAGAAAAAGGAAGAAGCGGCGGCAGCAGCAAAACGCCAAAAACGAAAAGAAAGTCATCGCAAGAAGCATGACGATCGTTGGGAAGTAACACCATCTTTCAATAAAAAAAGAAAAGAAAGTCCGAGTGTTTCTGCTATTTCAGAGAAGCGTACCAAAGCAAAACCGAATACAGATTTCATACAGAAAAAGAAAGTTGCTACGCCAGCAGTTCGTATTCCGAAAGTTCAAAAAAGACCTGATCAACCACTTGTATCAACGCCAAAGAAAAAGGCAACTGCTTTGCTTCAATTTGAAGAAAAACTTCAAAAAGTAAAGAAACCTTTGGACGATTTTACCAAACGACCAAAAAAATCCGTAGCTGAGGTAGTTCAAAAATCAACAAAGAAGCCTGTAGCAAGAAAGCCAGAAGCAACAAAGCCCAAAACGCAAAAACCAAAAAGGCAACAAAAAACAGTTTTACAACAACTCAATAAGCGAGCTATTGAAAAACTGGTACAGCAACCTAAGAAAAAAGTTGAACCGGTTGCGAAAACTATAAAAAAAGGCACTGAAAAGCTGAATTCGTTTGTCAACAATCCAAAGACAAAAAAGCAAGTACAATCGATACAAACTGTTGCAAAAAAAGCTTCCAAAGCGATGGATACATTTGATACAGTGAGTAAAAAAGTATCTAAGGTGAACGATACGTTTCAAACCGTACAGCAAACAGGAAATGACATACAAACTGGACTTGATCAAGTAACCAGTGTGGTAAAATCGCCTGAATTGCAAACCTTAAGCAAAAAGGTTTCCAAAGGAATGGGCATTGTGAACAAAGTTGGTTCGAAACTCAATAAAGTCGATAAAGTATTTAATACAGCCAACAAAAAACTAGAAAAAGTAAACACTGTTACCCATCTCTTTGAGAAAAAGCTGAAAGCAGTAGATTTTATCAGTGGAAACGATACAAAAACAAAGAATGGATTCGATTTTGATTTCATCCAACAACAACAAACAAAAAAAGAAGAAACCAAAGGCTTTAATGTCGCAGAGAACAAATTACATGTCGATTTCAATACAATCAAAAATATCAAAAAAGATATAGACACATTGAAAAACGCGAAAAAGCAAAAAGACAGTTTCGCATTCTAAACATATACACATGAGCACATCAAATAACGCATTAACGCTAAAACAAATACTATTGGGCATTTCCGATAGTTTGAATGAAGCACAAAATCATCTGAGGAATGTAAAACCGTACGATGAATTTGGACGACCAAATACCTTGTATACACTTCCGTATTTGGACTTTAATTTACAGGTAGAAGCTGAATTTGAAAAAGAAACAAGCACAGATACTGGCGGACAAACTACCGCAGGAAAATCTGTAAACTCAATTTCAAAAGTCTATCAAAAAGGATACGCAAAGGCACTAGCTTTTAAACCTGTGGTAAGCACTACTAATACCGATACCAAAGAAACGAATAAAGTAACGAGTACCATTTCAGGACGCTTCATTGCAGTAGTTCCAAATGAAGGTTTGCCGCAAATGATTGTCAACGCAACTCCAAAGGCAACAAACGACATTCACATTTTTGATATTGATGTAGAAGTGTTCAATGCGGCTGGCGAAAAGATTTCAGACGCGTTGGTAGAATTCAATTACAATCAGCAAAAAACCGAATTACTAAATCCAGGCAAAACTTTTGGTCATACGACTAGCTTTTTAAATACTAGTGAAATCAGAACGGATGCAAACGGTAAAGCAAAAACACAGGTGAAAGTAGATGGAGTTGATTTTGCAAATGATCTTATTTTAATCATCGAAGTCAACGTGGGCAACGTTCTTACTAAAATCTCAATACAAAAATAGTCATGGCAGTCAATATACAAAACATAGCATTTAAACATATCTTGTTTGATGTGTCTAACAAACCTACAAAAGCAGCAAAAGTTCAGCTAGAGTTTTACAATGTCAATACCCGATCGTGGTTAGTATTGACAGACGGATTGGTCTTAAATAAAGGAAAACTGGCATACAACTTAACAATTCCATCGCGAATTTCTACAAAGAATCAAACGATTCGCGTGGTGCGTGAAGTTTTAAAATCTGGTGGAATGCCTTCGTTCAGAATCATTTCAGCAACACCAAAATCCAATTTGCCAGAAGTGATCGCAACAACCTTTAGAGCAATGGTTGAAAGCGATACACAATTAACGATCGATTTTGGAAAAAGTTGGTTGTTAGATTCGAAAGGATACATCACCAAAGACGATCATATTGTCATTGCTTCTGAAGTACCAATGTTTGAGCTGACAAGTTCCATTCGTACCATGGAGATTGAAAAAGACAACGCCATTGCACAAATGACAGGATTAAATAATACCATTGCAGCAATGTCAGACGAGCGCACTTCCCTACTCAGTCAACTTTCAACGGCACAAACGAATGTGGAAGCACAAAGTCAACAAGTTGCCGATTTGAATCTGAGTCTACAAACTGTGAATTCAAATTTAGCTAGTGAACGTGCTTTGCGAGAGCGTCTTGAAACCGATAAAAATAATTTAGAAGCGCAAGTAGAAGCGCAACGTGAGCAGATAACATCTATGGAAGCGGTTGATATTGCTGGCGCGAATTATCAAAATTTATACGACGATTTACAACAAGAAGTCACTACCGTAAATACTGCAAATATCAATTTGCAACAAGAAGTTTCAGCAATCACTATTGAGCGTGATGATTTGTTACAACAAGTTTCTGTCATTTCCATAGAACGTGACAATTTGCAAACACAAGTCAGTGATCTTACTATCGAAAAAAATAATTTAGAACAGGAAAAAGTATCGTTCTTGGCTAGTATTTCACAATTACAAAATTCAGTGCAACAAGAAAAAGCGATTGTTACTGCTAAAAATATAGAAATCAATAATAAACAACAGCAGATTATCGGTTTAGAAAAAGAAAATCAAAAACTGGCGCGCGATTTAGCAGAAGCACAAGATTTCTCAGTAACCGATCATCCAAATAAATTGTCGGCGACAAAAGTGTACAGTAGCATTGTCAATGATGTGATCAAAGCGGATGAAGAATTAGTGAATTCAAAATACAAACTCTCTAATATTTCGCTCAATCTCAAAACTACGGTTGAAAAAGGACCTGAAGGAACTGTATTTGGCTTGTTAGATTTTGAATCTGCCAAAACGGTAAATAGTGCCGCTATCAGTGACATTAAACTGGATATTGTCCCTTCGGAAACTACTGCGACGAATGAAGTCCTAACCATGCCAAATATTCTAGGATTGACAGAAACTGCCGTTCGAAAAGTATTGCTCAATTATGGCTTACAACTCGATGCTGTGTATCATGCCACAGACGATGACAAATTAGTCGCAGGACAAGCTTTCAAGCAATCGCCAGATCCAGACAAACCTGTAGAAGAAGGACAAGAAGTAATAGTAATTTTCGCAAAACCATTAAACTAAAAAATTATGTCAAGCAATTCATACGATTATGTAAAAGATGCCTTTGCGGCGCCGTTAGGAGATTTTATTGCCTCTATTGGCGAAGGTGTAGGAGAAGCACAAGCTGCACTTGACGAAGGCTCGTTACGACAAACCTTAGAAATATATAACAGTGATCCTGACAAAGCTTCCGAAACCTTGAAAATGTTGCGTGAAGTAGGCTATCAACCGACTTTTTATACGATTCCGAAAACGACGGCAAAAGCTAAAATTTCACTGTCCATTTCGCAGCAAAGTACGGGAAATTCGTTGCAAAGCAATAGATCATTTCGACCGAAAATGTATGCAACGCCAGTCAACGCTTCCAATACCAATAAATACAATTTGGGATTAAACGCCACGGCAGAAATTGAATTTGATATTGTGCCAGTACCACCATCAGAAGCACAAATCATTCGTTTTTTACCTAACGTCATTGAAAAGGAAAATGAGGAAGGAAACACCGTAAAACGTACGTTTGGAGAAATCAAAACGCTCTTAACAGAATACGGATTGAACTATGAATTTGGAGAAAATGTAGACGAAGAAAGCATCACAGACGAATCGACCTTCGATACGCAACTTCCAGCCTTTGATGTCAACAAACCAAGCATGATTCGCGCGGAGGATGCTATTACGTTGGATGTTTTGTAGGTTTTGGGTCGCTTTGCTTTTGGGTATTGGTTTTTCGGAGTTGTGAGATGTGATTATTGAGAATTGAGATCATAGCTGTTCTCGATACAATTTTCTGTATTTCGCAAGCTCAATAACAGAAAATCACTCGAACTGACGTTTGAATTCCAATGTCATTCCGAACCAACGTACTGAACTTGATTGAGTATCAATGCGGAATCTATAGTTACTCAAAATGGATTCCTGTCTACACAGGAATGACAACCATTAGAAAATCATAATTCATGTAAAAAAACATTGAATCTTAAAGGTTTTTGAGAATGCTATTTTTAATATATGATTCGTCATTACGAGGAGTTTACGACGTGGTAATCTGTTTGTCGAAGAACGTATTTGTTATTTGAAGTCACAGATTGCTTTGTCATACTTCCGCGCAATGACATATCATTAAAAATTGGTATATTAAAAGAACCGTCAATTCGATTTCTATGACAAAAGCAAGCGATTTTACAGAAAAGTTTTGATTTTTGGTCTAGAAATCTAAAAATGTAAATTATTACAATATTTGTGATAGAAGTAAAATCACCATTGGTACATTTTCAAATTATCAAATCGTTACATTAAAAATAACCGTCACTTTCGAGTGTCCTGAACTTGATTCAGGATCTATCGAGAAGTACTTGAAAAAACTAAACGGTAAATTGTTACATTTTCAAATCAACCAATGATCAAATTGACAAATCATCGCGCCAACTGCTTCAATCCAGAAGTCAAAAACGGTAAAATCGGCAAGCAACTCATGATCTTTAAATCTTCCCAAAACGAACTTTCATTTCCTAAAAACGCCAAAATCGTTTCGATGGGACGTTTTTTAAACATCGTGGCGAAGATTTCTTTTCCTTCTAATTTGTCGGAGAGAATCACTTCCAACAAGGTGCGGTCGTACCATTGAAACATCTTGTCGCGGAAGGTTAATGGCGGATTGGGATGTTTTCCTTGCTTGAGCAATTCAATGACGTTTTCCGTATGTTTTTGTACAAATTGAAAGGTATATCCACTACTCGCTTTGGTAAATCCGCCTGCGGTTCCGATGTTGATAATGTGCTTTTCATTCGGAACGTTTCTAGAGAATTTTGCCAATGACATCGGAATGATCCCAAATTCAGTATGTGAGATTTCGTAATCTTCAATCTTTAAATAACTTTTAATGTAATCCTCTAACGCTGCTTTATATTGTCCTTTTTCCAATATTTTCTCAGTGAACAGTGTATATTCTACCAAAGCCTCAGTTTCACTAGTTGGTAAGACATACATAAAAGTGGCGCCGTGTTCTTGTGACAATCTGAAGTCCATCAAACGTCCCACTTTTTTGTCAAATACAGGCGCTTTTGTTTTAATTACCCAACCTTCAAAATGTTGTAGTAACGAGTTTTCCGTGTCCATTTTTGGATAGAACAAATGTGTCGAATTGAACACATAATTAGCCGTGTAACGTGCTTTTTCTGTAGCAACCACCGCTTTATTGGTATCAGATTCAATTGCGGTAATATTTTCAGAAACGAATGTTACATTTTTAAATTCTTTCGCAAAATCCAACACATGGTTATAAAAATCAATTCCTTGAATCATTTTATAACGATATTCTGGCATATCAAATTTCTGAGCAAAATCATCCGAGAGAAATTCCAAGGTTTTCCATTGATGCGTGACAATCGGTTCAAACAAACCTGTGCCTTTTTCCCAAAAACACCACGTACGGTCATTTTTATTTTTTTGGGCTTTGTCTATGACTAAAATCTGCTTTTGAGATAAGTTCGAATCTTTCAACATACGGTAGAGTAAGCTCAATCCCGAGCATCCTGATCCGGCGATGATGTAGTCATATTTCATGTAGAAAATAATATTTTTTCATTCCTGCGCAGGCAGGAATCTATTGTGCTTCGAAAATAGATTCCGCATAGATAATGAATCGAGTTCAGTACACGGTGCGAAATGACAATTTAAACCTATTGTCACTTCGAGCATTATCGTAGATACCTAGCGTAGCTAACGAGAAGCATTTGATGAATTAAATTCATAGGAATCTCGACTGCGCTCGATTTGACATTTATACTTTTACAAAAATACGGAATTCTACGTTAGAAAGGAACTTCGTTATCGTCAGGATTAAAGTCATCGTTCATGGAACTTCCAAAAGCTTCGTCAGCACTTGGTAGATTGTCCGTTTTGAACGTATCATCATTCGCAGCGTCGTTCATTTTAGAATGGAATTCAAATGGTGAATCGAAGGTTTCTAGATTATCAAACTTACCTAAGTGTCCTAAGAATTTAAGTCGAATGTTGTCCAAACCACCATTTCTGTGCTTTGCTACGATGAATTCCGCTTGTCCTTCGGTTGGCGAACGTTCTTCATCATCCCATTCTTCAATTTTATAATATTCAGGACGATAGATAAACGATACAATATCCGCATCCTGCTCAATCGCTCCCGATTCACGTAAATCAGATAGCAATGGACGTTTGCTTCCGCCACGCGTTTCTACTGCACGTGATAACTGCGATAAGGCAATTACAGGAACGTATAATTCTTTTGCCAACGCTTTTAAGTTTCGCGAAATCATGGAGATTTCCTGTTCACGGTTTCCTCCTTTTTGACTTCCTCCAGCGGTCATTAACTGTAAGTAGTCAATGATGATCAATTTGATACCGTGCTGTGATGCCAAACGACGCGCTTTTGCTCGCAAGTCAAAGATAGAAAGCGAAGGTGTATCGTCAATAAATAAAGGTGCTTTTTCGAGTCCTTTTACTTTTACGTTGAGTTGTTCCCACTCGTGTTTGGCGAGTTTTCCTGTACGTAATTTTTCAGAAGATAAGCCTGTTTCGGAAGAAATCAAACGTGTGATTAACTGTACCGAAGCCATCTCCAACGAGAAAAACGCTACCGGAATATTTTGATCTACCGCAATGTTTCTTGCCATCGATAAAGTCAACGCCGTTTTACCCATACCTGGACGCGCTGCGACAATGATCAAGTCACTTGGTTGCCATCCGGAAGTTAGTTTGTCTAACTCTGTAAAACCTGTGGCGATTCCACTTAATCCTTCTTTATTTGAGATTTCCTCAATTTTTTTCTTTGCTTGAATTACCAAGCTTTGTGCCGTTTCTGACGACTTTTTAATGTTTCCCTGCGTCACTTCATACAAACGCGATTCGGCTTTGTCCAATAAGGTAAAAACATCTGTCGTTTCATCGTAAGCATCTTCAATAATTTCATTAGAGATTTTAATCAAACTACGTTGAATGAATTTTTGCAGAATGATACGCGCATGGAATTCAATGTGTGCTGAAGAAGATACTTTTTGCGTGAGTGAAATCAAATAGAAATCGCCACCCACAATCTCTAAGTTTCCGTTTTTACGAAGCTGAGACGAAACCGTCAACAAGTCAATCGGCTCAGAATTTTCAAACAATTGAAAAACAGCTTCATACACAAGTTTGTTCGCTTCTTTATAAAAAGCTTCCGGACTTAAGATATCGATCACCTCATCTACACCTTTCTTGTCAATCATCATGGCACCAAGTACCACTTCTTCTAAATCGACGGCTTGTGGAGGTAATTTTCCTTTCTCAAGACTTATGAGGTTGCTTTTATCAGTTTTATATGTTTGTTTAGGGTTTACATTTTCCATGACTGCGAAAGTAAGTAAATGTTTTACTTGATAGCTTTTATTTTATACTCAAAAAATTGTTGATAAGTTCTTTTTTTTGTTGATAAGCGGAAAAAAAATCCGAAGTCTTCACTTCGGATTTTTAAATCTTCCTATGTTGTAAAGGCTTATCCTTTAAACTCACCCATTTTAGCATATTTTTCCATGCGTGAACTTACTAAGTCTTCTTGTGATAAGTTTTTCAATTTGTCATAATGTTTCACTATGGCATCACGAACGGCGATGAATGTATTTTTATGATCGTTGTGTGCGCCGCCAAGTGGCTCTTCAATAATCTCATCGATTACTTTGATTTTCATTGCGTCAGTTGCGGTTAGTTTTAACGCTTCTGCTGCTTTTTCTTTGTGTTCCCAACTTCTCCATAAGATCGATGAACAATTTTCTGGAGAAATTACCGAATACCATGAGTTTTCTAACATTAATACCGTATCGCCAACGCCAATTCCCAAGGCTCCACCCGAAGCGCCTTCACCAATAATAACGGTGATGATTGGCACTTTAAGACGCGTCATTTCAAGAATATTTCTCGCAATAGCTTCTCCTTGTCCGCGCTCTTCTGCTTCCAATCCTGGATAGGCTCCTGGAGTGTCAATTAAAGTCACAACAGGAATTCCGAATTTTTCTGCAGATTTCATTAAGCGCAATGCTTTTCTGTATCCTTCCGGATTTGCCATTCCAAAATTGCGGTACTGACGTGTTTTGGTATTCACACCTTTTTGTTGACCAATAAACATATACGATTGATCGCCAATTTTACCCAAACCACCAATCATTGCTTTGTCGTCACGTACGTTGCGATCGCCGTGTAATTCCAGGAAAGAATCGCCACATAATGCTTTAATATAATCTAAAGTATAAGGTCTGTTCGGGTGACGCGATAATTGTACACGTTGCCACGCCGTTAAATTTTTATAAATATCTTTTTTAGTTTGTTCTAATTTTTTTTCGATTTGCTGGCAAGTTTCTGTAACATCAATATCACTTTCATTGCCAATAGCAACACATTTTGTAAGCTGGTCTTCCAATTCTTTTATAGGCTGCTCAAAATCTAAATATTCCATGCTTGTGAGGGTATGTTTAGTTATTTCAGTTTACAAATATAGAATTTTAATTTGAAGTGATTTAAACTTTTTCTTATGTCTGTACATTTATCTTGCAAATCAATTCATTCCGAAATTTCAATGCTTTTTTCGGATTTTCTTTTTCTGTGATTTTTTAAGATTCCGTTTGCCAAAACGGTCCCGATGACTAGCAAGCTTCCGTAGTAAAATCCGTAGCTCATTGTTTCATCTTCTGAAAAGATAATTAAGGCAAGTACAATACCGTAAACGATTTCTAAATTATACGTCAAAACCACAGTATACGGACTTACATAGCGCATGATATGGACCGAAGCGATAAAGGCATACGCCGTACATACAGAAGCCAAAAGGAAAAGGTAGAGCCAATCCGTATTTTCTAAGATAAAGAAGTTTTCTTTCGTGAAACCATCTGCGGCAAACGCCAAATAGACAGAGATAAATGCTACACCACAGATAAATTCGTAAAATGAAATAGTCGAGGCGTCATGCTGTTCTACAAATTTACCATTCAACACCGAAAATAACGCAGATAAGAATGCAGAAGCAACTCCTAAAAGAATTCCGTTGATAAATTTAAATTCTGTGTTTAAAATGATCGAAACTCCAATAATTACAATGATTCCAAAGAGAATTTCGTACCATACAATTTTTCTTTTGTACACCAACGGTTCAATGAAGGAAGCAAAAAACGCACCTGTAGAAAACATGACCAATGTAATGGAAATGTTAGAGACATCAATCGCACCAAAAAAGGTAATCCAATGCAACGCGACGACAATTCCCGCCAAGGCAAATTTGAAAAAGGTTTTCAGCGTAATTTTCAGTCGTATCTTCGAGATTTTGATAAATATTAGCATCAATACACCAGCCATCAACATGCGAAACCAAACTAATGGAATGGCTTTGATCGTGATAAGTTTTCCAAGAATTGCCGTAAAACCCGCAATGAAAACTAGTAGATGAAGGTGTAAATAATGTTTGAGTTTATCGCCTAGCATTGTACAATAAATATAAGGCTAAGACACCAAAGACAAGGTTTGGCACCCAAACGGCTAACATTGGCGAGAAACCCGATTTTTCCGCCATCGTTCCAAATATTTTATCAAAAAAGATATAGATAAACGCGATGGCAATTCCGAAGGCGAGGTTTACGCCCATTCCTCCTCTTCGTTTCATAGATGATACTGCTACTGCAATAATCGTCAAGATAAATGCAGTTACTGGCAGACTCCAACGTTTGTATTTTACCAATAAGTGTTTGCTCACATTTGGCGAACCTGATTGCTTTTCTTTTTCAATGAATTCGTCCAATTCTTGATAGTTGAGCGTTTCTGCCATATAGGTTACGGGCGTCAAATCTTCTACTTCAAAAGGAAAAATAGTATCTAGCTTTCGTTGACTGATTAAGCTATCATTCATAGCGCCCACAATTCGTTTTTTGTAGCCTCGCAACGTGTAGGTGCTGTCTTTTTCGTTGAATTTTAACGAACGTGCTTCTATTTTGTAAACGAGTTTGTTGTCTTCAAAATGTTCTAAAGTGAAATTGTCTCCTCGTTTACTTTTAAAATTAAATGTTTTTAAATAGATAAAATCGTTGTTGGTGATTTGCTTGTAGATTTCAGAATTGTCACGTAATTTTTTCCGTCCTTTTTTAATGTATTCAAATCGGAATTCATTAAATCCTTTACTGGCATTCGGCACGATATACATTCCCATCACAAAAGCAACTGCTGCTACGATTGTTGCCGCTACTAAGAACGGTCGCAAGAAACGCAAATACGAAACTCCTGAACTCAATATGGCGATAATTTCCGTATCGTTTGCCATTTTGGAGGTAAACCAAATTACCGACAGGAACAAGAAAATTGGAAATAATAGATTGGCAAAGTATAGGACAAAATCTACATAATAGACAATAATTTTGTCCGTTGGCGCTTCCGAAGCTAGCATTTTATCAATGTTTTCGGAAATATCTACCATGATTCCAATAGGTATGAATAACAACAACATCACGGAGAATGTGAGTAGATATTTTTTAATAATGTACCAATCTAATATTTTCATGTGTTGATTTTATGCATTCCTACAAACGCTTGTCCATTTGTTTGACCATTTTGTTTTTCCACTCGTAAAAATCTCCCGCTAATATATGTTTTCTTGCTTCTCTAACCAACCAAAGATAGAATCCTAAGTTATGGATGGTGGCAATTTGTTTTCCAAGCAATTCATTTACAGTAAATAAGTGGCGCACATAGGCTTTTGAATATTCTAAATCGACGTAAGTAATGCCCATTTCGTCAATCGGAGAAAAATCGTCTGCCCATTTTTTATTTTTAATATTGATGGTTCCATGTGCCGTGAATAGCATTCCGTTTCTGGCGTTACGTGTGGGCATCACACAATCGAACATGTCTACACCCAAGGCAATGTTTTCTAGAATATTGATTGGAGTTCCTACGCCCATTAAATAACGTGGTTTGTCTTTTGGAAGAGTTTCACACACAACATCCGTCATGGCATACATTTCTTCGGCTGGTTCTCCTACAGATAAACCGCCAATGGCATTTCCTTCGGCTTCTCGTGAAGCGATGAATTCTGCCGATTGTTTGCGTAAATCCTTATAGGTACTTCCTTGAACAATTGGGAAAAAGGTTTGACTGTAATCGTATTTATAAGGTGTTTTTTGTAAATGTGCTAAACAGCGATCCAACCAACGATGCGTCATGTGCATGGAGCGTTTTGCATAGCGATAATCGCACGGATAAGGTGTACATTCGTCAAACGCCATGATGATATCTGCGCCAATCGTACGCTGAATTTCCATTACATTTTCAGGCGTAAAGAAATGATACGAACCATCAATATGCGATTTGAATTTGACACCTTCTTCTTTGATTTTTCTATTTGCGGACAACGAATAGACTTGATAACCACCAGAATCCGTTAAAATATTGCGATCCCAGTTGATGAATTTGTGCAATCCGCCCGCTTTTTCAAGAATTTCTGTTTGTGGACGTAAATATAAATGATAGGTGTTTCCTAAAATAATATCTGGATTGATATCTTCTTTCAACTCGCGCTGATGCACGCCTTTTACCGTTCCAATGGTTCCCACAGGCATAAAAATGGGTGTTTCAATCGTTCCGTGATCGGTTGTCAGTACTCCTGCTCTCGCCTTGCTTTGTGGATCTTTTCCTTTTAAATCAAATTTCATGTATGCTTTGCTCTTGCCGTTAATTACTTGTAGTCACTCTGAGATGCTTCTGGCGAAAGCCAAAACACCTTTATAATTGTGAGCATAGACGGCATTATCAGTTGGCAAATATAGGTAAGATTCGCAGATGATTTTACTAATCAAATATTAAAATTCATTTATTGATAAATCTTCTTTAGAAATTTATCATAAGAAATTCGTTTTCCTTCATCAAGTTGTTGAATTCCTTCTTTGATTTCGTTTTGTTGGGAAGCACTTAATTCATCCCAGAAATCAGCTTTTAATGATGTATTACTCATAAAAATTAGTTATTTCTAAGATCAAAAATACAAAATTGTTCTTCTCCCATTTTATCTTTTTCCTTATCCACAAAAATTCGTTAATAAAAGCATAGTGAGTTGCTTTGTTTGCGCAGTTTTATAGTGTACTTTTGAGGATTAGAAAAACTACTAACAAATACACAATGTCTGATAACAAATCGTTAGAAACCTTAGTAACTCAAGTACGTAGAGATATCTTGAGAATGGTACACAAAGTCAACTCTGGTCATCCAGGAGGTTCGCTCGGTTGTGCCGAATTTTTAGTCACTTTGTACAATGACATCATGAAACTGAACGACGGTTTTGAGATGGATGGCAAAAACGAAGATGTTTTCTTTTTGTCTAATGGTCATATTTCTCCTGTAATCTACAGCGTTTTGGCGCGAAGAGGTTATTTTCCTGTAGAAGAATTAAACACGTTTCGCTTGTTAGATTCGCGCTTGCAAGGACATCCGACTACGCATGAAGGGTTACCTGGAATTCGCATCGCTTCCGGTTCGTTAGGACAAGGAATGTCGGTTGCCATTGGTGCTGCGTTGACGAAAAAGTTAAACGGCGACGATCATATCGTATATTCTTTACACGGTGATGGCGAATTGCAAGAAGGTCAAAATTGGGAAGCGATTATGTATGCCGCTGGAAATAAAGTTGACAATATTATTGCTACGATAGATTACAACCAGAAACAAATCGACGGTGCCACAGACGATGTATTGCCATTAGGATCGCTCCCAGCAAAGTTTGAAGCATTTGGTTGGGAAATCTTAGAAATTACAGATGGAAATAATATCCAAGCGATCAAAGACGGAATGGCAGCAGCAAAAGCTAAAACTGGACAAGGAAAACCTGTTTGTGTATTGTTACACACAGAAATGGGGAACGGCGTTGATTTTATGATGCACACGCACGCTTGGCATGGAAAAGCGCCAAATGATGAGCAATTGGAAATCGCTTTGGCTCAAAATCCTGAAACTTTAGGTGATTATTAAGATGAAGAAGCTACTCATACTATTTGTCTGTTTTACTTGTTCCTTTCATGCCTTAGCGCAAGACACTAGCAAACTTAAAGTCAAACTAGACTATATTGTTGATTATGCTTTAGGATCTGAAGGAAAGAAAGATACCATTCAAGTGGCCTACAGCAAAAATGGTCGGTATGTTTGGAGTAATTTTGATGTTTTTCAATCAGTATTTTCTAAATCATTTAGTCCATTTGGTCCCGAAAAGATGTTTATGGGCGGAAAGACGAATATCATTTTTGATGCAAAAACACTACAATTGTACTTTCATTTCAATAATGAAAACAATGCAATGTTTATGAAAGTAGATTTTAATGATATAATTCCACAACGGTATTTCAATACAGAAAAACAAAAGGAAATAGAGTTTATATCCGAAAAATTGGATGAAGAAATTACAGTTTTAGGTAAGTCGTACGCTGTTTATAATATATATCCAACTAGTGAATCTAACAACGATCTATCTGCTGTATTGGATAAAAAATATCCTGTAGACAACACTATGCTTTTTGGAAACTTTTTCACACTGCTTATGAAAAAAATGGATGGAGATACTGTAAGTTCTGTGGATATTCCTAAAGGATTAATTTTGTATTTACGTAATAACACAGATCAAATACTGGAAGCAATAGCAGTAAAGAAGATAAACAGAAGAATTACAATCAACAACACACTAGAAATAAAAGAATGAAAAAATATACAAACACAGGAAATAAAGATACACGTTCAGGATTTGGAGATGGATTGACTGAACTTGGAAAGACGAATCCGAATGTGGTGGCACTTTGTGCAGATTTGACCGGATCGTTGAAGATGAACGCTTTTAAAGACAATCATCCAGAGCGTTTTTTTCAGGTAGGAATTGCCGAAGCAAATATGATCGGAATTGCCGCAGGAATGACCATTGGTGGAAAAATTCCATTTACAGGAACATTTGCAAACTTTTCTACAGGTCGTGTGTACGATCAAATTCGTCAATCAGTTGCGTATTCTGATAAGAATGTAAAAATCTGTGCTTCACACGCAGGAATTACTTTAGGAGAAGATGGTGCCACGCATCAAATTTTAGAAGATATCGGTTTAATGAAAATGTTGCCAGGAATGACCGTAATCAATACGTGTGATTACAATCAAACGAAAGCCGCTACCATCGCAATTGCGGAGCATCATGGACCTGTATATTTGCGTTTCGGACGCCCAAAAGTAGCGAACTTTACTCCAGAAGATCAGACATTTGAAATTGGAAAAGCCGTGCAATTGACCGAAGGAAAAGATGTAACGATCATCGCGACAGGACATTTGGTTTGGGAAGCATTGCTAGCAGCAGAAACATTGGAAGCAGCTGGTATTTCTGCGGAAGTGATTAACATTCACACCATAAAACCATTGGATGAAGAAGCGATTTTAGCTTCTGTTGCCAAAACAGGTTGTGTCGTCACTGCGGAAGAACATAATTTTCTCGGTGGATTAGGAGAAAGTGTGGCACGTACGCTAGCTTTGAACAATCCGACACCGCAAGAGTTTGTCGCCACAAATGATATGTTTGGAGAATCCGGCACACCTGCAAAACTGATGGAAAAATACGGTTTAAATGCGGATGCTATTGTAAAAGCAACGCATAAAGTAATCAGTAGAAAAAAATAAAGGTTTAAAAATACAATCCCGCTTCTACAGCGGGATTTGTTTTATATAATATATTGGTATGGCTTTTGAAATAGTGAATCAAATTTAGTACGAGGCTTTTTACTAATTAACATCAAAAAAAGTAAATTGTTAGTATATTTTATATGATTTTCATTATAAATGGAGGTTGTCTAAAAAGTATAGATTTCGTCAAACCGAACTTGATTCGGTTTCTCATAACAGTTAAAAATCAGTGTGATGAGATTCTGAAGCCTATGCTGAATTTATTTCAATATCAAGCTCAGAATGATGACTGTGCAGACTTTTTGAACAGCCTGTAATTCAACTTAAAATTTTAAGGGCGCCTTTTTAGGCTTCTTAAAATTTAGTTTCATGAACGTACTAGATTTTAAAATACAACGTTTTTAATTTATAACACAAAACATTAACATTATGAAAAACAACCTATTATGTTTGGTATTTCTGTTGGCTTCTGCAACGTGTTTTGCACAGTTTGGAGTGAAAGCAGGATTAAACTTTAATTCCAATGGAGAGTTACGCGAAATTGTGACTGCTGGAGAAAATATTATAGAAGACAGCGGAGACGCTAAAATCGGATACCATATTGGTGCCTTCTATGAGTTTGACATTAGCAACTTATATTTACGTCCAGAACTTGTCTACACAAAAACACAAAGTGAGTATGGTTCTAGCAATTACGACATGTCTAAGATTGATTTGCCTATTTTGTTAGGAATTGACGTTATTGGTCCAATTAGCTTATTTGCAGGTCCCGCTTTTCAGTATACGTTAAATAATGATTTGGATGATGCCACCATTTCTGATGTAGAAAACGAAATTACCGTTGGTTTCAATTTTGGTGCGGCTGTAAATATTGGAAACATCGGATTGGATGTTCGTTATGAGAGAGGTTTTACCAATAATGAAGCAAGTATATTAGACTCAAATAATGTTAGAATTGGTACCTTAGATTCTAGACCAAGCCAATTGATATTTAGTTTGTCTGTACGCCTGTAAGCTTTGAAACAGATTCAAAATACAAAAGCACTTCTTTCATGGAAGTGCTCTTTGCTTTTACACAAATTAAGAGCTTCGATTTTTTATCTATCTTAATAATAGATATTAATGGAACAATTATTGGGATGTTTATGAGTATAATTTATTTCACAATGAAAATTAACAGTATTCATGTATTAATTCTTATTTTTCTATTCCCTGCTAGTTTTTATGCTCAGGAACTAGACGAAAGCATCTTAAAAAAAAGTACATCCTACATTGAAAACCCAAATAGTAAATTATTAGATTCTATTAGTAAAAAATTTGATAGAGCTATTACTAATTTTTATGAAAATGGATATACAGTTTCTACTGATGAATATAAAGCACCTAGTTTCTACTATATTCAAGCTAATGGCAAACAAAAATCATTCAATGCATATGTGCAGCAATATTTCAAAGGATTGAGCAATAGCTTTAGAGCTTATTTTAAAATTGAAGTTGATTGGAATGGTGCTATTAATTTTATCAAACTTGAAGGACATACAGGAAGTATAGACAATATAGATTTTATTAATTTTTGGAAAAATATTAAAGCAAATCCAGCTACTCAATTCAAGATTCCTATAAAAACTGTTATCGTAGCTCAGATTATCAAAAAAAATAATCTATAAGTTGACTATGCCTAACAAACCTACAACACCCACAGAAAAAGACGATTTAAAAGTAGCATTCACTAAAAAAGCACTTCTGTCATGGAAGTGCTTTTGTATTTATATGTGCTACTATCTTTTTTTAGTCGTTGTCTAAATAATCTGGTGTTCCGTCGCCGTCTGTATCCGTCAATACAACCGTTCTAATTGTAGTCACACCTGCTGCATCTGTATCTCTAGTTTTCACTACTTCATTTGCTGCATACGTTGGTTCCATCTCTCCAGGATTGATGGTGTATGTATTCTGAACTACTTCGTTTACTGTTGAAGTTCCGTCACCGTCATCGTCTGAATCTCTAAAGTTCGGAAGTCCGTCGCCGTCTGTATCATCGTCAGCTACGTCATTGTTACCGTTTAAATCTTCCATAGAAGATAGCAATCCGTCCAATTCAACATCTAAAAAGGTAACATCAAATACACTAAATGAAAAAATTAATGGAGAATATTCTGGAATATTTGGTTCAATCAAGTTAAAATATCCTAATCCCGAAGGAATAAAGATCGCTCCGATTCCACCGTTTCTTGGTTGTAAAAATCCGTCTCCACTATCTACTATCGATTCTGCTGTTTTAAACTCAGGCAACCCTAATTGAAAACCTCTTACCGTACTTACTGCGCCACTTACTAAAGGAATTTTAATACGTGATATGCGCAAATCAAACGTTTCTAAATCTAACAACTGTCCGCGGTATACCATATCCACCTCATCAAAACTTGAATACGATTCTCCGCCACCTTCACGTACTTTTAATACATAATATTTGTATTCTACATCTTCATATGTAGTTGTGCGCACTTCCACTTGATTGATCAATGGAATTTTGTCTGCATTCACACCTGCAATCGTATCAAAAGAAATACGAACGGCATCATTTGCTGCACTTTCAGGGTTTACTAAATCGAAATCATCGTAATTATAAAAATGCGTATTTAAGAATTCTAGTAACGCCGCATCGTCATCAACTTGTTGTTCGGCTCTGTCTCTCAATTCAGCAAATGTAACCTGATCATCGTCGCTTCTACATGAAAAAACAATCACAACAGCGGCGATTGCTACAAATGCAAATTTTACAAACTTCATCATTGTTTTTTTAATTTTGGGGTGCAAGATACAATTTTATCCTACTTTTGTATATTCTTTAACGCAGTTTTTAGAGATTTTGTATGAGGATAGATAAATACTTATGGTGCGTGCGCTATTTCAAGACGCGAAATATGGCGACGACTGCTTGTAAAAAGGGACATATTAAGATAAATGGGGCTACGGTGAAACCTTCACGCGAAGTATATCCGACTGATAAAATAGAAGTCCGCAAAGATCAAGTTACACGTCATTTGACCGTATTGGATGTTCCTACGAGTCGTTTGGGTGCGAAACTGGTAGATATATATCGTGTGGATACAACGCCGAAAGAAAACTACGAACATTTGGAATTGCTGAAACACGCCAAAGATCATTACCGCAAACAAGGAACGGGAAGACCGACTAAGAAAGATCGTCGTGAAATTGACGAATATCTAGATGATACGTTTGATGGTGATGAAAGTTATTCTTAATTTTACTCAATAATTGAGCATTCAAATTGTACACGCATGACTGTAACGGGAAACATTATTTTAAACCATCAGCAAATTCAGCATAAAACACGTCGTATCGCCTATCAAATCTTGGAATCGAACGTGAATGAAGAAGAAATCATCGTCGCTGGAATTGCCAATAATGGATTCGTATTTGCACAAAAAATAAAAGCAGAGTTAGAAAAAATAACCGATGCTGTAATTACTTTATGCGAAGTGAAGATTGACAAGCAACATCCGTTACAAACCGTTACCACTTCCCTATCCAAAGAAGCGTACACCAACAAACCTTTGGTACTGATTGATGATGTATTGAATTCAGGAACGACGTTAATTTACGGTGTAAAGCACTTTTTAGACGTTCCTTTGAAGAATTTTAAAACGGCGGTACTTGTCAATCGAAATCACAAAAAGTATCCTATAAAAGCTGATTTTAAAGGAATTTCATTGTCTACGTCCATCCAAGAACATATTGATGTCGTTTTTGCTGAAGAAGATACTGCGTATTTAATCTAGAAGATGCTTTATTTCCACTACTAATTTCTCAATTGTTTTCTTGTCGGTCAACACACTATGTGTGGCTTGCTGATAAAACACATTGCGTTCAAACAAGTGTTTTCCTATAAACTCTGGCAAATCTTCATCGGAAATTCCACTGATTAATGGTCGTTGGGCTTTCTCATCTTTTACTCTGTTCACAATTTCCATAATAGAAGTCTGCAAATAGAACGTATGTTTAGTGTACTTGTGAATCAACTCCATATTATTCGAATAGCAAGGCGTTCCGCCACCTAACGAAAGAATCATTTCTTGTTGTGTTTCCAACACTTCCTTCAAGTAGTGATGTTCTCTCATTCGGAAATAGATTTCGCTTTTCGTTTCAAAAATCTCAGGAATCGTTTTTCCTTCTTGGGTTTCAATATACGTATCCAAATCGAGCACGGGTAATTCGAGTGTCGTTCCCAGTAATTTTGAAACCGAACTCTTTCCACTCGCCATATATCCTAAAAGTACAATTATCATTTTGTCAATTATAAATTATTTATTTTTAAGCGCTTACAAAAATCATGAAAAAAAAGACAAATTTATATTAAAAAAGCCTTGAAAAATAAAATTATGATGTTATATTTGCACCCGCATTCAAGGGACTAATACAAATTCCTTTTCTGAATGACCTGGTAGCTCAGTTGGTAGAGCATCTCCCTTTTAAGGAGAGGGTCCTGGGTTCGAGCCCCAGCCAGGTCACAAAGTGACAATAAGCCGAAAGGTTTGTAGTGAGAAATCACTTCTGGGGAAAGTTTATATTGAACTTGTTGAAATAAGCCCCAGCCAAGTCACAGAATACACCAAAAGGTCTTACTGACCTGGTAGCTCAGTTGGTAGAGCATCTCCCTTTTAAGGAGAGGGTCCTGGGTTCGAGCCCCAGCCAGGTCACAGAATGAGTTAAGCAATTGCTTAACTTTTTTTATTTTTGCAAAGCACAATTTACATACCGAAGTGCTGGAATTGGTAGACAGGCATGGTTGAGGGCCATGTGTTCATTAGAGCGTGTGGGTTCGACTCCCATCTTCGGTACCAATAAAAACGTAAGTAATTTAATTTTAAAGACTTACATTTTTTTATTAGACAGCATTTAGACAACAAAAGTACAATGTAATGTTAATTGACATTTTAGCTTTTGTTAGCCATCATTTATAGATATACCAGAGTTTCATTTAGTTTTAGATATCTATTACTCTTCTATATCACAACAAATATCATCACGATCTCCTTGTCTTTTTTATCCGTTTCAGATTTAATTTAATTTTTCATCAGAGTAACATATCTTGTAGTTGAATTTTATGCTCTCAGCTTTCTAATGGTGAATAATGGTCTCGTGTATGAGCAATAGCTGATTTTCAGCCACTAATTTGTAAGATTGTATGCACCGACCTTTTGATTTATTTTTTATATTTCAAAATTACACTGAACCCGCTATTGCTTATACATAATATTAGCTGCTGCCATTTCAAGTAGCTGCTTATAAAATTAAGGCTTTTTGAGAAAGAGTCTTGCTAATATGCAGTAAGTCAGACTGCCTTTTTTTATCTGTTATAAAGTCTGAAATCTCAAATTGTCCCATCTTATTGTAAAAGTAACTATTCCCAAACTTTAAATTATTTGCTGAAAGAATTTCAACAAAATGTTGAGCTACATCCTCTGGTTTTCGGGTAGAAAAGTAAAAAAAAGGCTTCATCACGGCACGAAAAAACTTCGGAATTTCCCTTCTGATACTTGTATCAACACTGCCAGGTCCATAACCTATTGAGACTATACTATACCTTTTCGCAGCCAGTTCTGTATATAAATCGTTAGCTAATTGAGCTTGTCCGTGGCTCTTCATGCCGACTCTAGCTGTTACTTCGGTAATATTATCAAACTCCATTTGAGCATACGAAGGAACTTTAGGGCTAGACGCAGCAATATTCAATATCTTGGTTTTAGAACTGATCTTATCATTTTTGTGTAGTAATTCGTTAAACACAAACCTTGAAAGGTAGCTAACTGCAAAATCTTTTTCCAACCCTTCTTTGGTATGTTGAGTATTGGTAATCAAAATACCTACCGAATGAATAATATAATCAATATGCGGTATCTTGGAAGCAATATCATTGACTGTTTTTTCGACGTTCTTCATCAAACTAAAATCACTTATCCAATAAAATAATTTGCCACTATATCCTTTGACTTTTTCGGAAAGTGCGATGGCTTTTTCTTCACTTCTTCCAATAATATGGACATTGGCACCCAACCTACAGAATTCAATAGCCGATGCGGCTCCCATTCCATCTGTTCCACCCGTAATAACAAAATTATTTTTATTAAAGAAATTACTATTCATATTTAAAAAAGCTTGAAATTGTAAAAAAGGCAAGAGCAGGCAATAAATGAAGTGGAGCAATCAAACCAACAAACAATTCAGGATTATTTATATCCAACGGTAACGTAGTGCCAATAGGACCTATGATACTGGCGAAAGACAAAATGCTTATCAATGAATTCAACCAGCCTTTGAATTTGCCAAGGTTGAATTTTGATAGTAAAATATAGCCCAATGAGATTAGTAAGCAACCAACAATACAAGCCATTGATATGGATATTGGGTTTATAACTTTTGAAAAATCGCAATCCAATGCAGATTGATATATGACCTGATAAACTATCCCCACGACTGATGCGAGCGCACTCGCTATTATTCCGTGTAAAATGATTTTCTTCATAACTGGTTAAATTTTGCTTACTGGAACTGAAACCTCAATATCAAGTTTTGTTGCCGCCTTAGAAGACATACCTTTCGTGCTGCCCACGTTGAAATCGGTGCGGTCAATCTTGAAATTGCTTTTAAATGTGTTGTCTTTAAATGTGAAGGGGATAGACATAACTTTTGGCACTCCGTGAATTGTCATTGTGCCTATGACTGAGAAGCCTGAACCTGATTGTTCGAATTGAGATGAGGTAAAAGTTATTTCGGGAAATCGCTTTTCATCGAACCAATTTTTACTCAGGGCGTGTTTATTTTTGATTCCATTGCCCGTATTGATAGATTTTACATCCACTATTAAGTTGAAGCTCGAGGATTCTAAATGGTCAGGGGCAAAAATGATTTTTCCCTTAAAAGAAGTGAATACTCCTGATGGATTATCACTCTTGAACTTTATTGAATAATCTTCAGAAATAGACCATTCGGTGTTGTTGTACCAAATAAAAGATGTAAATAAAATAGCCATTCCTATTATTGTTAAGTATTTCATTGCTAAAAATTTAAATTAAGACTCGAATGGTACAAAGGTGAGAAACCACAGGTGGGCAAAAAATAAGATAGCTTAAGAAATAGCTTAGGGACTTTACTTTTTCATTAGTCGGCGCCTGATATCACTTAAATATTCGGGAGTTACACCAATGTAAGATGCAATTAGTTTTAGAGGTAACCGTTGAAAGAGGCTTGGATAGGTCTTGAGAAATTCCAGATAGCGTTCTTCTGCTGTTGATGCCAAGATAGAAGCAAGTCTTTTATTTGTGGCTAAAATATTACGGATGAGCTTATGGTTTTGCTCAATAACTTCTTCTTTGGACAGTAGCTCTTGGTTTTCAGAAATCAGATTTGGAAATAGCCTTACTTCCGTTTTTTCTATCGCTTCAATATAAGTAAGACTTGGTTTACCTGTCATAAAGCTTTCGATGTCAGAAACAAACCAACCCTCTGGAGTAAACTGTAAAATATGCTCCTTGCCACTATTATCAATCACATAACTTTTAAGACAACCTTTAATGACATAAAAACCAAATCGGCAGATGACTCCTGGCCTCAAGATTATGGCACTCCTATTATAAGTTTTGGTTTCCAGTTTTTCTAAATTCATCGAGAATGTATGTTTTTAGTTGGGTAGAAGCTAACGGTCTCTTATAACCGATTGTTACAGTTTGTTTTGTACTAAATTTAATGAAAAAATTGAGCTTCAGCAATTTTGAGTTTACAGCCTTAATAGAGGAACTAATATAAGTGCTAATATAATTGGTACTATTGAAACTATCAAAGTAACTACTTTAAATTGTTGACTTATCTCATCTCTGTGTTTAAAAGTTATAAATATTAAAATACTACCCAATAGTAATTGCCCAATTAAGAATAAAACGGAAACTGCGATTTGTGCAAATAATCCTTGATCTACCTGGACAACATATAAAGCGTAACTCAATCCGAAAAAAGCCCAAAGACAAGTTAAGTAGAAAAATATTTTCATCCGCATGATTAATTGTACATAACGTTTGGGCTATGTGTAATGGGGAGTTCGAAGCGGAACGTTTCGGACTGCAAACGTACCATGGCGAGCCTTTTTTATATTTTTTAAATTCTCCAATAAATATACAAATTGCGAGCGGATTTATATCCCAAAACTTTGAGTAAGTGAGCAAGCATTTAGTCTGCATTACTTGTAGCCTATGCTGGAAACAATTTTTTATTGTTTTTCAGGTGGCGATATTTTATCTATTAATAGTAAGCCATCAAAGCTTTTGGATAAAATCATTTCATTAGAATTACTTAAGTCAATGAATGTATCATTTACTATAATTTTGTTAAATATCCATTCAAGCCCTTTTTCTTCCTTTTTAGGAACGTCTATAAAGGACATTTTATAATCCAATCTATTTATAATATGTTTGATATCCAGTCCGTCTTTTGATACAGGTTTTAGCATCTGCTCTACTCCCCGGTTATTATGGAAGCTTCCGCTTCCTGCAAACACACCTATTGAATACATATCTGAACCATACTTTTCATTGAGAAATTCGCCCAATACTTCCTCTTTGTCATTAAACTTTGAAATATGAAAATTATGTGCAACGATAATTACTTTTTGGTTTTTATAGATTGTATTTAAAAGCCAATCTATGTTTGAGAACATCATAAAATCTCTTTCTTTCCATCTTTTATTCCAATCCTTATCATAAACAAAATTTAGGAAGTACTGCAAATACTTTATTCTGTTTTCAATGGTTCTACTAATGAAATGTGATGTGTCATTTAACTCGTTGTTTGTAGCCTTTTTTATGGATGACTTAAGACTTTTATAATCATCAATTAAATGATTTGTTGAGTTTTGCAATGAATCATAAACTGCTCCTCTTTGGGCTAATTTTCTTTTTTCCTTAGAAAAACTTTCTTCAATGTCTTGGTATTTAGTAGTGTCAAGATTCAATCTTTATAACTCGCCTGTCAATACGCTTTGGAAAGAATTGCCCGTCCGCTGTACATCAAACCCACTAATTGACATATTCCTGGACTTTACATAATCCATCAAATCCACAAATTCAGACGTTCTCCAACCTCCAAAAAAGCCATAAGTCATTTTATTGGGTGGTAAATTCTTTTTTTGCGAGTTGGTTTCTATCAATTCACCAATTCCAGATTCAAAAAGAATGACGTCAAATCCTAATTTTTCGTGCAGGGACTTAATTAAATCATTCCTTGATAGGAATATTTCTTTTGAACCATGGTTCAATTCTCCAAGTAATACTATTCGTTTATTCTTTACTTCTTTAAGTATTGGTTTCCAATCGCCTTTTTGGTAATCTGAACTAACATTAATTGACTTGATTTTTTTGTGGAGACATTCTGAGGTCGGGATATTTTCTTCTTGAGCACCCACCAAGAACGTCTGAAGTAAACTAATAACGAATATGTACTTTTTAATCATTGAGATCATAAAATCTTATTTGTTTCAAATTGTTGGCAATGGTCTATTGTATGAGTAGTAGCGGTTTTCTAATCACAAACCTTTCGGTTTTTATACTGATTTTTATTTTATGTTTACACTTTCGTTTTATCACTTAAACCGCTATTACTTATACACCTTGTTAGCGTTTGTGTTTACTTCGTTTTAAATATTTCAAAGGTGTCTTCAAAATTTAATTTTAAATCTGTCTGGTCTGAAACGCCAAGTCCAGTTGCAGAACCTTCGAAGATGGTCATGTTCAGATTATCTGAGATAAATCGAATAAAATTGAAATATTCTTTTTGCCCTTTCATTTTGGTTCTGTTGATTTCGAATTCGTCCTTGTCAACTCCGAATTCTATAAAATCAATTTTCTGTCTCAATAGTCGTCCAAGTATCTCATTAGATTCCGTTTCATAAACTTGCCACATATCAGGTACATTAGGCAAATTATTTTCAGCTATTTTATGCTTAAGCGTTTCATTATCTATTAAATTGACTTTTATGTACTACTATCAAAATCTCCTTCAATTTCCAAGCATCTGTCAAAGTCAGAAAATGTTTAGTAAAACAACCAAGGAAGATAGTTATCATCATTTCTATCTTTATTAAAATCAACTTGATAGATTCTTTCAACAGTTTTTCCATTGAGTTGATTTAGCCAATTTCCTATTTTCCCGCTTAGTTGAAAATTCATTTTATTTCTCTAATAACCACAACATAAGTATGACAGAAATTCCTGTTATTTCTACTATAACTAAACCTTTTATTTGTTAAAGATTCAGCTTGTCTAAAACTACAATAATCTCATGCAAAGTCAAAGTCGTTCAAAGTTTTTTATAGCTCCTGTATTCATTTGAGTTTTGAGACGTTCATCAACGAACAAACTTATTCTTTTTAAATCTTCCACTAAAAAGTTCGATTTTAGAAACCCTGTGAATACAGAATGGGACAAATGAACATTTTTGTTTTTTTGTCCTTTTTTTATTTTTACCTACAACTTCTGATAATGAACTGATAAGCTTTAGTTCTCGACTACGCTCGAACTTGACAAGTATTTATTTTTCAGTGAATTACAAGTAATTTAATGATTTCTTGTGTCGAACTCACGTTAATTTAGCTAGTAAATCAAGTATCGTTAAACTAAAATTATTCCGAAACTGAAAACTTCAATTCTAGTGATTGAGGCTTTCCAATTTTTAATTTTTTTCTAAAAATATCTCAATTAATTAAAGAAGTTTCTTCATAAAATCTTTATCAAAAACAAAAGATGTAAACTTGTAATTTTTACCAAAATAGCACTCATTCCGTTAAAAAACTATTTTTATTTCAATTAGGCGACCATTTTTTTACTCTTATCTGAATAATTCCAACCTTTTTACATAATTATTTGTAAATCAGTTTAAAAACCCTACCATTTACAGTTTCATTTTGTCAAAATATCGACTACATTTGCTTTAATTTAGATTAATTACAAATAAAAAATATGAAACAACTTTACATTTTTACTTTTTGTGTATGCTCGTTTTTTGCAAATGCGCAAGTGACGCAAGTATTAGATATTAATGACGGTAGCAGTAACTCAAATCCTGCGGGGATGATTGTATTTAATGGAAACTTTTATTTCGCAGCTGATGATGGAAGTGGCGTAAATTCTGGGGGAATTGATTATGGAAAAGAATTGTGGGTATCCGATGGAACTGCCGCTAATACAGATTTTATTATAGATATCAGAATGGGAACGGCTAGTGGTACTCCAACTGCATTTTTTGTATATAACGGTGCGCTGTATTTTTCAGCTTTTGATGGTACTTCGTCAGACTTGTGGACATCAGATGGTACTGCGATGGGAACTACAAAAGTTGATTTGTTTCCAGGAGTCAATGAAGCCGTACAACGTCCCATAGAACTTGGTGGTGTGGTATACATGACTGGAATTTCTTCACCTGGTGATACAAATGACTTGATTGTGTTTGATGGATCTACAGGCGCAAACGTCCCAAACGCAGATCCTGATGTAAATGCTGATGAAAATATTTTAAATACAATGGCGGCATTGAACGGAAAGTTATATATGTATATGTCCTATGCTTCAGATGATGCTACTACTGGAAGCGAATTATATGAGTACGATCCTGCAACCGATTTATTCTCACTCATAAAAGATATTGATGTAGGTGCTGGCGATTCAAGCATTAGCTGGTTAACGACTTTAGGAACTAAAATTTACTTTGAAGCCGAAAATGAATTATGGGAAACTGATGGAACCAATGCTGGAACACAACAAGTAGCCGTAGCAACCTCTATTGGAAATCCTCTGAATTTATATGCTTGGAATGGAAAGTTATTTTTTGAAGGCGATGACGGAACTGGTGACCAATTATGGGTATACGATCCTGTGGCAGATACAGTGACAAACTTAAGTAACATCAGCGGCGGATCTAACACAAACCATGATCCTGCTGACTTTGTAGAATACAACGGATTTTTATATTACCGCGGAGAAGATACCAATGATACACAAGGACATTTATTTAGAACCAATGGTACAGTTGTAGAACAATTAGACAGCACCATCAAAGATGTAGATGATTTGGTAGTATACAATAATAGAATCTATTTTGAAGGTGATGATGACACTACCGGAAACGAATTGTTCACTTTTGATCCTGCTACGTTGAGTGTAGGAAGTGTTGAAAATAATACCATCGCCATCTATCCAAATCCTTCAAAAAATTACATCAATGTGGCTGGAATTACAGAAACTTTATCGTATACCATTCACGATTTAAACGGAAGAACATTACAATCTGGCGAGATGCTGAACAATACTATTGAACACCGATTAGCAAAAGGATTGTACATTTTAGAATTGAAAGGAGAAAATATTTCTACTACTAAAAAAATAATAGTAGATTAGTCTAAATTATCAATAAAAACCAGTACTACTTTATCGTCTTTTTAAAAAAGGCGATAAAGTTTTTTCGATTATGCGCAGCGTATTTTTCACTTTATTTTTCGTGTGTATACACACATGCATCGCTCAAAATATCCAAACGATTTCAGGTGTAGTTTTGGAAAAAGGATCTGATATTAAATTATTTGGAGCGACTGTTCGTTTGGATGGAACACGAAAAGGAACTACCTCAAATTTTGATGGCGAATTTACCGTTAATTTCAATAAGGAAACAGGGAAAAGCTACGCGCTTCGCATCTCATACATTGGATATAAAACGCAGATTGTTCCCATAACCGATCAAACGTTTTATACGATTTATTTAGAAGAGGAATATAACTCTTTGGATGAAGTCATACTTACCTCATCCTACGGAACAAAGAAATTAAAACAAGAAGTTGTCGGGAGCATTTCCACGGTAAAACCCGAAGCAATCATTAAAGAACAACCCGCAGTTTCGTTTGAAGAATTATTAGAAGGACAAGTAGCAGGACTCAATGTGGAAATTAATCCTGAATTGGGAGAAGCGGTGGCTATTGACATTCGTGGACAAGGCTCATTGACACCTTTAAACTCAAATGTAGTAGGAACTTCAACCCAACCGTTAATCATTATTGATGGAATCATCATGACGGAAGAAACAGGAATTGACGGAAGCAACTTTTTCGATGTCGGTACAGGAAATCTTTCGGAAAATTTACTAAATCCATTAGCTAAAATTGGAATTGAAGATATTGAAACCATCAACGTACTAAAAGATGCAGCAGCAGTAGGACTGTACGGTGCCGATGCGGCAAACGGTGTTATTTTAATCACAACAAAAAGAGGAAAAGCAGGCGATTTGCGTTTTAATTTTTCCGCCCAAGCGGGAATTAGCAATGCATTTAACGGATTTAAATATTTAAACGGAGAACAATATCAGGAAGTTGTCAATCAATACAATATTAATAGTGGCTTTCCCGACAATGTTCAAGAATGGAATGGCGTAAATACAGATTGGTTTGATCTCTTAAATCAAAACGGTTCGTTTCAACGCTACAATGTCGGTATTACAGGCGGAACAAGAAATTTTGCCTACAGAGCTAACATCGGATATCAAAAAAATAATGAATCGCAAATTGCAAACGATTATAGCAAATGGAATGCTTCGATTGCTCTAGATTACCAATATGAAAAGTGGAACGTTTCCTTACGCGTTTCCCCTTCTTTCATAGAAAAAAACAATCCGAATACCTTATACAATTTTGCGCTTCCGCCAACGTTGGCACCTTTTGATGAAGATGGAAATTTTACACCTTTTGCATCCTTTGGAAATCCACTAGCAGTAGCAGCACAGAATAGAGCCAATGCAGAAACCTTTGGACTGCTCACAAGTTTAAAAGTTGATTACGATATCACCGAAAATCTAAAAGCCTCTACCCTATTCGGAATGGACTTTTCAGACAAAGATGAAGATCGTTATTTTAATGGTTTAAATGGTTCAGGGCAATTCAATGATGGAAATTTAGGACGTCGCGTGATTCGTGAACGTAATACACAACGCTGGAACTGGAATGCCACACTACTCTACGACAAAACCTTTAACGAAAAGCACAATTTTGATGCCATTGGCGGAATTGAATTGCGTAGTGAAAATGTTGAACTCAGCTTTAACCGAGGTGACGGATTTGTAAATTTTGAAACACCGCAACCTATTTCGTCGGCTATTGAACAAGATTTCAGAGAAGACAGCTCGGAAACCAATGGAGTTTCTTTCTACAGTCAGGCAAACTATAATTTTGACAAACGCTATTTTGTGCTTGTCAATTTTAGAGTGGATCAAAGTTCAGCCTTTGGAGGTGATAATGATACCGCATACAACGCTGGATTAGGTGGCGGCTGGAACATAAGTAATGAATCCTTTTTTGAAGATGTAAAAGGAATTGACTTTCTACGCTTGCGCACAAGTTTTGGAACTACAGGAAACTCGCGAATTGGTTCGTATCGTGCACTTGGATTGTACACAACCTTAGACAATGGTTACAACGCCAATCCATATGCAAACTTGACTTCATTGCCAAATCCGAATTTAGGTTGGGAACGCAATGAAAAATTCAATATGGGGCTGGATATCAATTTCTTGGAAAAGTTCCGATTCACAACCGATTACTTTCAAGATGTCATCAAAGACATGATTGTTTCGCGTAATGTAATTCCAGAAGTAGGCTTAAATTCAGTACAAATCAACGGTGCAGAAATGAAAAACTGGGGAATTGAAATGAGCTTGCAAGCCAACTGGATTCAAAACGAAAATTTCCGTTGGAATACCACAATTAATTACACCAGAATTCGCAATGAAGTGACCAACTTAACTGGATTGGGTTCACAATTTTCATCTGCGGAAGTGGCGCGTGCACAACGTATTGGATTTGCAACCTCTACAATTTGGGGATTTGATTTTGCGGGAATTGATCCTGCAACAGGA
The DNA here is from genome assembly GCA_039026955.1 of Bacteroidota bacterium. Taxonomy (GTDB): domain Bacteria; phylum Bacteroidota; class Bacteroidia; order Flavobacteriales; family Flavobacteriaceae; genus Kordia. Next base: position 4,723 of record JBCCLH010000039.1, on the reverse strand, counting down.
ACGGAATTGTACAATGTAGGTGGTGAAATTTACGACGCTGCGCATGTGGCTGATAATTTTGACGCAACCGATTGGCAACCGATTGGAAATTCGCAACCTGATTTTTATGGCGGAATCATCAATAACTTCTCGTACAAGGGTTTCAATCTGTCTGTTGCCATGTCATATACGTACGGCGCAGATATTTTGCTAGGACGCGAATTGTTAGATAATTACAATGTGTTGACCAATAGAAACATCAGCGTAAATATTTTTGATGATGCTTGGCAGCAACAAGGAGATATTGCCAACTACCAAGCCATTACGCGAGATCGAAGAATCATTTCCAACTCTACAAAATATGTGTTTGACACCTCACATATTCGTTTAAAAGCTGTGAATTTAAGCTACAATCTTCCTGTAGAAAAGATGAACATTCCGCTGAAAAATTTATCCGTATTTGTCAATGGTTCAAATTTGTGGTATTGGTTTAAAAATCCTTCGGAAGATGGAAAAAATGGAGTCGCAGAATATAGAAACACCTATCCGGAAATGCGTACATTTTCAATGGGACTAAATGCAACGTTTTGATCATGAAAAAGATAACATACATATTGTGCTTGCTAATAGTGTGTGCTTCCTGCAATGACTTTTTGGAAGTAGAGCCTGATTTGCAAACATCTATCAATGAGCAACTTTCTACAAAAGACGGAGTGTTAGATGCGTATAACGGAATTTACAGAGATGTAGAAGGCATACTTTCTTCTCGTTTTTCTGTCTACGCAGATGTGCAAGGTGGTAATATCACATTTACGCCAAGTACCATTTCGAGAGTGGTGAATGTTCCATCACAAATAGAAAATAGTTATCCGTTTAACGATCGCTTTCAAGAATCAGACTATGCAGATTATTACGAAGAATTATACATCATTATTGCGCAAGTAAATTTATTGTTAGAGCGATTTAATGAGTTTACTTTTTTTACTACAGAAGAACGCAATCGTTTGGAAGCTGAGCTTTTGACATTGAGAGCATTTTCACACTATCAACTTGCTTTGCATTATGCACAACACTATGGTTTTACGCCAGACGCTTCGCATTTGGGCGTCGTGTACAATACCACAGTGTTAACAGCAGGTGTCGATTTCCCATCACGATCAAGCATGGCAGAAACCTACACCAACATTCAAACGGATTTGGATGCGGCTTTGGCACTGTTTAATAATACACAATTACTTTCTGGCGTATCTTATTCTTATTTTAATGAAATCAATACAAAAGCACTATACGCACGAATCGCATTGCAAATGAACGATTGGGAACAAGCAAGAACTATGGCGAATGATGTCGTAACAAATGCTGGAATTGCCTTAACGTCGCAAAACAATTATATAAGCGAATGGGAAAATGATTTGTTACCAATCAATGAAGTCATTTTGGAATTTACGGCGCCTGTAAGTTCTGATGGAACGGTCTCCTCTTCCGTATCCGCGAATTATCAATACACCAACACCACAAACTACGCAGATTATGTAGCTTCTGAAGATTTGAGAAATGTATTTGATGCAACAGATATTCGTCTCAATCTATTTCAAGAACAAAACTTAACAACGTCTGTAAATGGTGCTGAAACGCAAGTTCCCTACTATTTTACGAAGAAGTTTCAAGGGAATACAGGAACGTTGTGTATACGACTTTCTGAAATGTATTTAATTCAAGCAGAAGCCAATGCACGTTTAGGAAATACTTCAGATGCCTTTACCGCTTTAAATGCCATTAGAACACGTGCAGGAATTGCTGCCGTAAACGATACCAATACACTATTAGAAGATATTTTTACAGAACGCAGGCGCGAGTTGGCGTTCGAAGGCTTTTTACTTTTTGATATCGCGCGATATCAAAAAGATGTGGAACGGAACTTGGGCTGTATCGCTTCAGCAAATTGCAACATAAGCTATCCGTCGAACTTTTATATATTACCAATTCCAGCATCAAGCGCGGATTTAAATCAAAACATACAACAAAATGAAGGGTATTAGAAACATACTATTAGTACTTTCTGGACTCATCTTCATGACCTGTAGTGAAGATGACCAAATTGTATTTGATGCTGCCAATGGACAGTTTGTGCGTTTTCATTTGCAAGTAGACAATAACAATCAAGTGATTGAAGCACCAGGAATAGACAATGCTACGCCTGCGGTATCAAATTATACAAAAGACAATTTTAAAACCTTAAAAATTCCTGTAGCACTAACAGCTACTAATATTCAGGGGAATGTTACGGTCGATTTTGCTACGGAAATGACAAATATTCAGAATGTATCTATTGAACCAAGTTCAAGTTTGACATTTACCAATACGACGTTAGTAGATACCATTTTTGTAAATTTCAATGAACGTTGGGATGCTGCTACATCACCTGAATTGAAATTCACATTGACTTCTACGAGTGATGCATCCATCAATTTAGGAATGCCAAATACTGCGGTTCCGAATGATGAACTCACCATCAACTTTGCCGAATTAGATTTTAGTTACCAATTGCAAAGTCCAAACATGGAAGAAATTGTAGGAACTATAGGAGAAGAAGTGACAATTGACATTATTTTCCCAGATGGATATGTAACGGCTGAGATTGAATCGTTGGAATTATTGGAAGAAGAAGCTAGTAGTTTTGGGTATACTTTGACTCAAAATCCATTGACCGATCCTACTAAAATCACATATACGTGTACCGTGACAGAAAACATTGCTGTAGATGAATTGCAATATCAGACACTTTTTACATTGATAGACATTCCTGAGTATACATTGGTGGGAAGTGACACCTTCACCATTACCAAACCGATTGTCATTCCTAGAGATAACAGCGTCAATACGGCGAATAATTTTTACGATCTCAGCAATCCATTTTACAGAACCTATGGTGAAAATTGGTTGGATGCAAATTCAGACGATGTATGCGCATGGTCGTCCTTTTTTGCATTTACGTTTCCTGTGATCGTGGATGCTGATCATCCAAATGCAGTTTTATTTAATGATATGGGCACTGCCGATCCGTCGGATGATATTTACCATCATGCCTTCAGAATAGGTTTTGATGCTACGCTGCCGAATAGGACGACAAATTCATTCAATTTAAAACGCTGGTTCAATAATGAAGCCACCAATGAAGAAAATTCGCCTGGATTCAATATTCCTGAAGCATTGGAGTTTTTCCCAACCAACGGAACTAGTCAAACCGATGGTTTTGTTCAGGTTATTGAGCAAGACTTATTGATTTCAGGAACCAATGGAAACAGCTATATATTACGAATTTCAGGAGAGGGAACTTATCAGCAAATCGCTGGAGATTTATATGAAATTACCTTAACTTTGCAAGTGCAAAATGATGCCTTATTTGGAGGCACTGTAGTTGCAGAGTATAAAATTTACAGTAATAATTCGTATACTGATCCTGCTGATTTAAATGAAAGTTGTTTTCCGCCTATTGATTTGTAGTCTTGTTGTAGTTGCATGTATTGGATTTGCATCTAAAAAAGTTGAATACGAAGATATTTCACATTTACGTGAAGTCTATTCACAGCAAGATACTTCTAAATGGCCAGCACCGACATTAGACTCACTGATTGATCGTGAAACGTTTCAAGACATTGGTATTTTACCCAAAGTTGAATATCCAGCAAATAATCCATATTCAAAAGCGAAAAAAGATTTAGGAAAGTTTTTATTTTTTGATGGCAGACTTTCTAAAACTGGTCAAATTGCTTGTGCAAGCTGTCACAATCCTGAATTGGCATGGACAGATAATATCACACGTTCCATTGGGCACAATCGTCAATTTAATAAGCGTAATTCCATGACAATCAAAAATGTAGCGTTTGCAAAAACACTATTCTGGGATGGTCGTGTAGAAAGTTTGGAAGCACAAGCCGCTATGCCAATTCCTGATCCCAAAGAAATGAACACACATATAGATGTTGCTGTAGAAAACATCAAAAAAATTGACGGTTATAAAGAATGGTTCAAAAAAGCGTTTGGAGATGAAGAAATCACCGCAGAACGCATCTTTAAAGCCATTGCTACTTTTGAACGCTCTACAGTAAGCAGAAATAGCAAATTTGACCGTTTTGTAAAAGGGAAAAAAGACCTTTTCACGGATCAAGAAGTAAGAGGAATGCACCTTTTTAGAACCAAAGCACGTTGTATCAATTGCCACAATACACCGTACTTTTCAGACAATCAATTTCACAACGACGGACAAACACTTTTCGGTGCAAAAGATGAAGATTTAGGACGCTATAATTTTACTAAAAAAATTGAAGATGTCGGAAAGTTTAAAACGCCGACGCTACGCGAAATTGGCAAAACTGGCCCTTGGATGCATCACGGTCATTTTCCTTCGTTATTAGATGTTGTAGAGTTTTACAACTTGGGAAATCCTGCTCCAATTCAAAAAAGATATTTGGGTACACCCAGAGATAGCCTACTTCCTGTAACTTCTCCTATACTTCAAAGACTCGATTTAGATAAAGAAGAAATAGAAGCACTTATTGCTTTTTTGAATACCTTATCTACAAGAACGCAACGTGTGAATCTGGTTAAAATGCCTAAATAAACATTTCAATAAAGTACGCTTAATCAATTCATTATGATAAGACAATTTTCATGAAATATTCTATTTTAATTTTCCTTATTTTTATTCAATATAAATAAAAATAAATTCTATTTTTGTGAAAAT
>JBCCLH010000038.1:0-52955 GCA_039026955.1 Bacteroidota bacterium | reverse complement strand
CGCTGAATTTTGAATTAGTTCAGCAAACTAAACTCATAAACTGATAAACCTATAAACTTGATAATACAGAGCGTCGCTTAGATTGTAGACACGCTTCACTTCGACAGGCTTAGTGTAAACCCTTTGGTATGTTCGTATTTTGGTATTGCTTCGCTCTTGGTATTTTGAATGTTGAATTTTGAATTGCTCCTCAAACTAAACTTTTAAACTTATAAACCTATAAACTTCAAAAAAAATACACTTTACTTTAAAAATTTTGAATGCTGAATGTTGAATTTTAAATTAGTTCTATTTGCATCCTCTAAACGTCAGATCGAGTGATTTTCGATAGAAAATTGTATCGAGATCTACTTTGAAACCCTCTTTAATTTTGACTCTAGTCTCTTGATTCTTTTCATAGGCTAAATGTCTACCTCGAGTATAATGAACTTGATTCAATATCTATCAAGAAGTACTTGAAATCGCTGAATTTTGAATTAGTTCAGCAAACTAAACTTTTAAACTTATAAACTTAAAAAAAATACACTTTACTTTAAAAATTTTGAATGCTGAATGTTGAATTTTAAATTAGTTCTATTTGCATCCCCCAAACGTCAGATCGAGTGATTTTCGATAGAAAATTGTATCGAGATCTACTTTGAAACCATCTTTAATCTTGACTCTAGTCTCTTGATCCTTTTCATGGGCTAAATGTCTACCTCGAGTATAATGAACTTGATTCAATATCTATCAAGAAGTACTTGAAATTGCTGAATTTTGAATTAGTTCAGCAAACTAAACTCATAAACTGATAAACCTATAAACTTCAGAATACAAAGCGTCACTTAGATTGTAGACACGCTTCACTTCGACAGGCTCCGTGTGAACGCTCTTAGTATTTTGAATTTTGAATGTTAAATTTTGAATTACTTTCTAACTTAAACTTATAAACCTGTAAACTAATAAACTGATGAGAATCATAGCAGTTCTCGATACATTTTTATTTCGCCTTGCTCATAAAAACACTCGAACTGACGCTTTGTATTTCAAGTTTAACTTCACATTCTAGTCTAGTATGGCAATCTGTCTAAATTAAAGCAAAATTTGCCTTTGAAAGCAACATTGGTACATTTTCAAATTTTCAAATTAATACATTAGAACACCGTCACTTAGAGTGTTTTTGATTTTGCAAAAAAATGTGGATTTAAGGTATGGTATATTATTTGCACAATTAACAACTAAGTTTCTTCTGTAATTAAAATTAAAAAGCTGGCACGAGTTTTAACTTATGCCAGCTTTAAAATATATTTTTATCGATTTACAACTTGCTCATATTTTCAGCGAGTGTATTCACAAATTTTCCAATCGGTCCTTTGATCATCATGGACATCATCGGATTAAAGTTGCCTTCAAACGCTAGTTGTGCTTCACTTTTTCCTTCGCCTGCAGCTTCAATATTTCCTGTGAGTGTAAAAGGCAGTTTGTCAGAAGCAGCACCTAAAACGACTTTGTTTGGAGGTGTGCTTTCTTTTAATTTTAGGATAATTTCTGGCATTCCTTTTAAGGCGAACAGAAACTTTCCTTCTTCCAAGACTTCAAACTTGCTGATACTTTCAGGCATTAATTTTTCGAAATTTTCAACATTCGTCAAAAAATCGTAGAGTTCTTGAGGCGATTTGTCTACGCTTACTTTTGGGCTTTCTATATTCATCTATTTAATTTATATTATTTTGGGAACTATAATCAATTAGCATTCCAATTTGCAGGATCTTTTCGCCAATTTTCAAGCGTTTCTAGCTCCGCAGATGTGATGTAATTCGTATCTAAGGCTTGTTCTAGAAGATTTTCGTAATTGCTTAACGTGTTTAGGTTGACCTTAGCTTCTTCAAAATTTTCTTTAGAAATGTCAAAGTTATACGAGAAAATGGCAACCATTCCTTTCACATTTACTTCGGCAGCTTTTAGGGCTTTTACAGCATTCAAGCTACTTTTTCCTGTACTGATCAAATCTTCTACGACCACTACATTTTGTCCTTTTTGGATAAAACCTTCTATCTGATTCTGTCGTCCGTGCTTTTTTGCTTCTGGTCGCACATACACAAAAGGCAAGCCTAAATATTCGGCTACCAAAATTCCAATTCCGATAGCGCCCGTAGCGACACCTGCAATGACGTCAGGTTTTCCGTATTCTTTTTCTATGTGTTTGGCAAACTGCTCTCTCAGGTAGTTTCGTATCGGTGGAAACGATAATGTAATTCTATTGTCACAATAAATTGGCGATTTCCAACCGGATGCCCATGTAAAAGGTTCTTGTGGTTGTAATTTAATTGCGTTAATTTGCAACAACAATTCGGCAGTTTTTTTTGCTGTATTCTTATCAAAAATCATAGTGCAAATGTATAAAGTTTTTATCAATGACAAGCTCATAATCCTATCAAATGAGGTGCAAAAGAGTGAAATTTCCGACACGTTTTTATTGAAAGATGTTGATTTAGAGTGGCTTATAGGAAAATTGAATGCTGGGAAATTAGATAAAGCGATACTTTATCACGATAAAGGTGAAGAATTACTTCCCATATTGAGTGCAAGACTGCCATTGGTAGAAGCGGCGGGCGGTTTGGTGAAAAATGCTCAAGGAGAAACCTTGTTTATTTTTAGAAACGGAAAGTGGGATCTCCCGAAAGGAAAAACCGAAAAAGGCGAAGATATTGAAGAAACTGCCATCCGCGAAGTGGAAGAAGAAACAGGAGTGACAGGCTTACAAATTACCGAATTCCTTATGCAAACCTATCATATTTTTAAGCGAAACGGAGAATATCGTTTAAAGTTGACACATTGGTACAAAATGGAAACGGCATATAATGGTGAATTGCTTCCACAGATAGAAGAAGACATCATGGAAGTGACGTGGAAAAATGAAGCCGCTACACAACTCGCGTTGCAAAACTCTTATGAAAATATAAAGTTGTTGTTTTAGTTTAGATTGTTAGATGCGCTTTGCTTTTGGAAACGCTTATGCTTTAGACTTGCTTTGCTCTTAGAATGATGGTCACGCTTCGCTTTGGTATGTTAGTATTTTAGTTTTGAGTGTTCTTTGAATGAAATTAATTCATTGGTACATTTTCAAATTGACACATTAAAAAAACTGCTGTCAAGAGTCTCCGACTCATGACAAACTTTGAAATCATCACTTTTGAACTTAAAAATTTTCAAAATTAAGTAACTTTATGAGATGCTGAATCAAGTTCAGCATGAAGTAAAAACAAGTAATAGCAAGCAACCGCTGTCAAGAGTCTCCGACTAATGACAAACTTTGAAACTAAAAGCGCCAATAACAAATCCACAAATTGACGAATGGACAAATCCACAAATCAATAAAAAAATCAACGCAACACCCTAAAAATAGGATAACGCAAATGCGCCTTTTCGTAATGATTGGATTTCTCATAAATCCAGCGTAATTGTTGTGAGGCACTGGTAGCAAATTTTTCGTCGGAAGTTTTTAGTACTTCAAATTCAGTTTTCCAATCGGGATTTTTTTCCAATAATTCTTTGGCTTCATCTTCAAAAACATAGGCAGAAAATCCTTCTTTTTGCTGTAAAATGGTATCAAAAAAGTTCCAGTTAAAGAACGAATCTATAGCTTCAGGTTCGAGCGTTTCTAGCAAATAACGAAAAGCAGTTTGATTCGTGTTTACGATAAAATCACCTTTGAAAAAGCCAATCTTTTGCTGACTTTTTGTGACTTCCGTATTGTAATGCGTATAATGTCCTTCATACGGATTTGTGTAAGTTTTATAATCTTTAATATGATACACTTCTACATCCATAACCGTATCTTTTTCAAGAGTTTTTAGTGCTACATTATTGAGTTCTAACAATTCAATGACATTGTGCCAACCTTGTGGAATTACATACGCTTTTGGAACCATTACTTCTTTCTTCACTTTATAATAATTAAAATAATCTACATCTTTAGTAAACGGTTTATCGCGATTGTATTTTAAACGATTTTGACCTGTGACTTCACTTACAACCGTTTCCCCTTCGTATCCTTTAAACTTTAAAATGCTTTTTTGATCTCGATCCAATTCCCACTGTATTGGATATGTAGCCGCTTTTACAAAATTGTCATGGGTTTTTTTACGAATCGATTTGATGTCTTCATAATACTTGGCATCCATATTTTCAATCAGTGATTCCATGATTACATACGTACCTTCCACACGTGGTTTGTACTCTTTCAGCATGTGTGTTTCAATCATAAAACCTAAGGTATTAAACAATGTCGTATATCCTGTAGAGTAGCGCGGCGAATCCATAAATTGATTAAATCCACTATCTGGCGTACGCCCATATACCGTAACATATGGCGTAATATCCCAGTTTTTTTCAAGCAATGTAGCTTCCAAATCTGGCATCAAGCTATTGTGTAAAAACGCGCCTGCTTCATGTCCCAATTTATTATGTTGTGTAAATAAATGTGTCAGTGTGTATTGATAATCGGCACCATTACTTACATGATTGTCAATGAAAAAATCAGGTTGTACTTTATGGAAGATTTTAGCAAAAGATTTGGCATTTCTGGTATCCGATTTTACAAAATCACGATTCAAGTCATAATTCTGAGCATTCCCACGAAATCCATACGCTTCAGGACCATTCTGATTGGCTCTCGTTCCTGTATTTCGATTCAAACATCCACCAATATTATACACAGGAATTGTAGCAAACACTACATTTTCAGGTGCTTTTTTAGTGCCATTCGCAAAATCGCGAAACAGCATCATCGTTGCATCAATTCCATCACTTTCTCCTGGATGAATACCGTTATTAATCAATAAAATCGACTTTTTAGTACGAATTTTGTCAAAATCAAACTCACCATCAGGATTAAACGTCACCAAATGCAAGGGATTTCCAGAATCCGTAGTTCCCATCGCTTCGATGTGAATCTGTGGGTATACTTCGGCTAAATCTTCATAATACGCAATGACTTCTGAATAGGTTGCGGTTTGGGTAGCATTCGATTTTTCGTATACAGTTGTAAAATCTTTGGGCGCTTTCTTTTCTTTCGTTTCAGAAGCACAAGAAATCATCAATACAATACCGAAGAGGCATAGAACTTTTTTCATGAATGTAGATTTAGCGTTTGTCAAACTTAATCAAAAAAATAGAAAAAGTGGTGTTCGAAAACGTTTGCATTTTATGATTGGAAAAAGCATCACATTTTCATATTCCTAAAAACTTGCAGGACAAAATAATAACTGTATTTTTGCCGCTTCTTATTTTCAGAAGAATTACATTATGACTGAGTTTATTAGAAAGCGCGCGGCAAATGCCAAAAATGATATTTTAAGTGGATTAACGGTTGCGTTGGCATTAGTGCCAGAAGCAGTTGCCTTTGCCTTTGTGGCAGATATACCGCCAATGGTTGGTTTGTACGGAGCGTTCATGATGGGATTGATTACGGCTGTTTTTGGAGGACGACCAGGAATGATTTCTGGAGCTACAGGTGCCATGGCAGTAGTGATGGTCGCATTGGTGCGCAAAGGAAATGAATTAGGACTCGAAACAGGCATTGAAGATCAAGGGTTGATGTTCTTGTTTATCACGTTGTTGATGGTAGGAGTGATTCAAGCCGCGGCGGGTGCTTTTAAACTTGGGAAATTTGTCCGACTGATTCCGCATCCTGTGATGATGGGATTTGTAAACGGTTTGGCAATCGTGATTTTTATGTCACAGTTAGAAATGTTTAAATCGGGAAGTGGTGATGCGAAAGTTTGGCTAGAAGGTTCCGCCTTATGGATTATGCTTGGTTTGGTAGGATTGACGATGCTGATTATGTGGGGATTGCCAAAATTAACCAAAAAACTCCCAGAAGCATTAATCGCGATTATTGTGGTTTCTGCAATTGTAATTTTAGGAAATATTGATGATGTCGCGACGGTAAAATCCTTTATTGTAGAAGGAAGTAACGGGAAAGCAGAAGGACTCAAAGGTGGTTTGCCAACCTTCCAAACAGGCATCTTTTCAGCAGAATTATGGTCTGCCAGCAACTTATGGATTATGGCACCGTATGCGTTTATTTTAGCGGCTATCGGATTGATAGAATCACTTATGACGTTAAACTTAGTAGACGAATTAACCGAAACACGTGGAAACGGAAATCGTGAGTGTTTGGCGCAAGGTGGCGCGAATATTTTAAATGGACTTTTCGGAGGAATGGGCGGTTGTGCGATGATCGGACAATCTATCATTAACATTAAAGGTGGCGGACGTGGACGTTTGTCTGGAATTGTTGCCGCAGTCGCTTTGTTATGTTTTATTCTATTTGCTTCTGGATTGATTGAGCAAGTGCCAATTGCAGCGTTGGTAGGCGTCATGTTTATGGTGGTGATCGGAACGTTTGCTTGGAGTAGTTTTAGAATTTTAAATAAAATTCCTGTAAGTGATGCGATTGTGTTGATCGCGGTATCTTTAATTACGGTTTGGAAAGATTTAGCCGTTGCGGTAATTGCAGGTGTCATTATTTCTGCATTGGTCTTTTCTTGGGAAAATGCAAAACGCATTCGCGCACGCAAAAAAGTACTAGAAGATGGCACGAAAGTCTATGAAATTTACGGTCCGTTGTTTTTTGGAAGTATTCAAGCCTTTAACAGTAAGTTTGATGTGAAGAATGATCCTGAAACGGTTGTGATTGATTTTATGGAATCGAGAGTCTCTGATCATTCGGCATTGGAAGCGATTTTCAATCTGATACAAAAATACGAAGCGGCAGAAAAGCAGTTGCGTGTGAAGCATTTGAGTGAAGATTGTAAAGCCTTGATGATCAAAGCTTCTCCAAAATTGGCAAATGTCATTGAGGACGCTATAGACGATCCGCGATACTACGTAATGATGGATTTACAGAAATAATCTTGAGTAAGTACTGGTAAAAAGTCAAAAACCTACCTGAATTTTTGTATCTTTTGCACTGATTATAGCCTACTTACTACACATGATTGCCATACGCGCATTTTTAGTACTTTTCGTCTTTGCAACAGCAGTGCATGGACAAACGAGTCGTGTAGTTTCCAAAGATAGCATTATCAAACTTCAGGCAGCTGCCAAAGAATTAGCTTCCAAACGAAAATTTAGTCAAGCCATTCGTTACAGTGAACGTGCGCTGAAACACGCTTCTCAGGCAAAAAATGACAGTCTTATTGCGGAAGGTTATTGCATTCTTGGAACCGTTTACATTCAAATGCGTTTTAAAGATCGTGCTATTGAAAACTTTGACAAAGCCATTGTTTACTTCACCAAAAAGAATAATGAAAATCGCTTGATGCAAATTCATACCGAAATCGGGCATTATTTATTTCAAAACGATCAAGTAGAAGCGGCAGAATCTCACTTAAAATTAGGATTGGAACTTTCGGAGAAGTTTTCTGATGATATCAGTTCCATTAAACCAAAATATTACATCGGACAATTGTTTTTAAGCAAAGGTGCGTATGAAAAAGCCAAAGATTGTTTTGGGAAAGTCATTGTGTATTGTGATGAAAATCCAAACTATTTATCGCATCACGATATGTTGCAAGGCGCATATTACTATAGCGGGAAAGCTTCAAAATTGCAAGGAAATTTGGACGAAGCAAAAGCGTTTTACGAAAAAGCAATTGCTATCAGTAACAATTCGCAAAAAGAACATTTACAAATAGTATCGTCAGCCTATCAAGAAATTACAGAAATTCATGCGGAAAAAGGAGAAAAAGAAGCAGAATTAACCGCACTTGCCAAGCATATAGAAGCGTACGAAGCCTACAGTAATTACAAACAAGAAGAATTGCGTTCTGAGATTATGTTGAAATACGGAATTGATGAATATGAAGAGCGATTGGAAACTATTGAAGCTGACGAAGAAATCAAAGAAATCTACATTAACAATTACCAAAAATTTACTACGATTCTGGTTGTTATTTTAGTCGTACTAGTACTGTTGACAGGTGTTTTTTATCTAAATCAACGCGCGCGTGTTCGCACGAATACCTTGTTAAGCGGGCAAAATAAACAACTGATTGAAGCCAAAAAACGTATTGAAAATGTCTCTAAAATCCGAACCAATTTCTTTTCGTTAATCAGTCATGAGTTGCGCACGCCTTTGTATGCCATTATTGGAATGACTAATTTGCTACTGCTTGAAAAGCCTGAAAAATTTCAAGAACGCTATTTAAAATCGCTCAAATTTTCAGGGGAACATTTACTTTCTATCATCAATAATATTCTTCAAATGAATAAAGTGGAAGCTAGCAAAATGAAGGCAATTGAAGAAAATATTGATTTACGAAAGAATGTTAAAAATGTCATCACTTCGGTCAACTTTCTGGTGAAAGAAAATCGCAATACAATTGATGTGAAAATTGACGATCAAATTCCTGCAATAGTATTGGGCGATAGTTTGAAAATTTCACAAATCCTGTTCAATCTTTTAGACAATGCGGTTCGCTACAATATGGAAGCAAATATCCGCTTGCGCATCAAACAAGTCTCGAAAACTGCGGAAACAGTCGTATTAAAATTTTCAGTGAAAGACAACGGATTGGGCATTCCGCAACAAAAAAAGCATGTGGTTTTTGAAAATCTCGAAAAAGGAATCGTGCTCACAGAAGACAATGGGTATTTGGATTTAGGGTTGGGATTATCCACCGTAAACAATCTACTAAAAGTATTAAAATCAAAACTACACCTGCGAAGTGTGCTAAACAGAGGTTCTGAGTTTTACTTTGAATTGCCACTGAAAAAGGTCGAAATTACCGAAATTGAAGATGATATTGAAGTTTCGAATAAATCATATGATTTTAAAGATATCAGTGTGCTTATTGTAGATGATAATGCGGTAAATGGTCTGTTAACGCAGAAGATTCTAGAACGCCAACAAATACAAACCAAAGTGGTATTAAGTGGTTTTTCGGCCTTAGACATGATAGAAAAACAAAAATTCGATTTGATTTTGATGGATATGTTCATGCCAAAACTAAACGGTATCGAAACCATTGAAAAAATTCGAGAAAACAATCACGATACGCCGATCATTTTATTGACAGCTATGGAAGTGTCAGATGCTTATGCAAGAGTGGTTGATACGAGTATCAGCGGTATCATCAGCAAGCCTTTTGAACCAGAATTATTGTACGATAAAATTGATCATGTAATCCATCAAAAAAGTGATGAATAGTAAGCGAATACATATCATTCTTTACTTTTTTCTGTGTGTCCAATTGAGTGCGCAGACGGTTTCGTATGATAGTATTAAAAAGTTAAATGACGAGGCTTTTGAATTGGCGCGCGATTTTAGTTTCGGACAAGCACTCTCCAATAGTTACATCGCCATACAAAAATCGATAAGCAATGAAGACGATGATTCTTTGGCGGCTTCCTATCACACGCTGGCAATTACCTACAGACGCATACAATATTACGGAAAGGCAAAAAAATATTTTGAAAAAGCACTTTCCCTCCACAAAGAAATAGGCAACAGACATCAAATTTTACTCATATATCAAGATTTAGCACATATGAGTGTGGTTGAAGAAAAGTTTGACGCTGCCGCAGAATATCTTAAAACAGGATATGCGTTGGCAAAAACTTCCGATGATGTAGAAGATACCATGCTGTTCGATTGGACAAAGATCGCACTGCTAGAAGCTCAAAAAAAGTATACCGATATCTTAGAATTTGTCCCAAAAGTAGAAACCCGCGTGAAAGCTTCTAAAAAAAGTAATGAGTTGTTTTTTACGGCACGCATGAACTATTTGGAATTTACCAAAGGCGATGCTTATTTTAATTTGGGCGATTATGAAAAAGCACAGGAATACTTAGAAAAACACGTCGCATACGAATATGTTCATGTCAATGAATTGGCAACTTCGTACCACGAATTATCAATCATTTACAAATCGCAAGGCGAGATTGAAAAACAACGAGAAGCTGAACTCAACTATCAAGAAAATCTCAAAAAGAAACTAGATGACCACGAATCGCGCCTAAAAGGGGAATTACTGACAGATTTCAGTTTGAATGAAATCCAACTGAAACTGGATGATTTGGAACGAAAAAATTACCAACGAAGCATTATCGTAAATCGATTCAAAGTGGTGTTGGTGATTATTGCGTTATTGCTGATTGGTTGTATCATTCTGGGAACATTAATTATAAAAGCAATCTACAAGAAGATCAAAAGTAATAAACTCCTTCGCATCAAATACAACAAGCTTGAAGAAGCTAAATTGAAAGCGGAAATGACGTCCAAAACGAAGTCAAACTTCTTCTCCATGATGAGTCACGAATTGCGCACACCTTTGTATGCTGTGACGGGAATTACACATTTACTCTTAGAAGAAAATCCGCGACCATCGCAACAACAATATTTAAAATCGCTAAAATTTTCGGGCGATCATTTATTGTCTTTAGTGAATAATATTCTGCAAGCGAACAAACTGGAAGAGAATACAATTACGATTGGAGCGTCTACCTTCAATTTAAAAGCGAATATTGACAATATCATCAAATCGTTTGACTTGTTGATAAAAGATCGTGAAAATGAACTCAATATTGCCTATGATACGGAAATTCCAGAATTGCTCGTGGGCGATAGTTTGAAAATCTCTCAAATATTAATCAACCTGATTAGTAATGCGATTAAATTTACAGAGAAAGGCACCATTCGTTTGAGTGTAGAAAAAGTAGAAGAAACTCCAGAGGATGTGCAACTTCATTTCTGCGTACAAGACACGGGAATTGGGATTCCGAAAGAAAAGCAGGAAAAAGTATTTGAAGTCTTTTCCCAAAATCACGATGTGGTCAACGAAGACTATCAAGGTTCTGGTTTGGGATTGTCGATTGTGAAAAAGTTGTTAGAATTATACAATAGCGACATTCATCTGGAAAGTAAAGTGAATATAGGAACTACATTTACCTTTGACATTCGTTTCCCAAAAGCTACAGAAAACGCTGATGTAGTGCAAGAAGTTAATATTGAAGGCATTGATTTTAGTCACTTAAAAATGTTGGTGGTGGATGATAATAAAATCAATCAGATGCTGACTAAGAAAATTTTGTCGACCAAAAATATTTCTACAGACATCATTGCCAGTGGCGCCGCAGCGATAGAAGCTGTGAAGAATAACCATTACGATTTGATTCTGATGGACATTCACATGCCAGGAATGGACGGTTACGAAGCGACTTCTGCCATTCGAAAATTCAATAAAAAAGTACCAATTATTGCCTTTACAGCGGTTTCTTTGGATGATAGTTTGCCCAAAATTATCAACTCAGGAATGAACGACATGATCATAAAACCATTTGATGCGCCACAATTATTTGCATTGATCCATAAATATATGTAGCTTAACCAATGATTAGGGTTATAGTCATTAAATTGTTATGAGGGAACGCAACTTTGCGAATAAAATGTCGATATGTTGGTGCTTCTTTTTACTTTTTGTCGCTTTTTCTTCAGCGCAAACAGATAAAAAGCAGTTACGCGATAGCACGCTTTTATTACTAGAAAAATCCTTTACACTAGGTGAAAAATATCAATTAGCTGCTTCGCTAGATTTTGCAATGCTCGCTATAAAAAAGGCGAAAGAATTAGGGAATGATACTTTAATTGCAAGAGGCTATAATACATTAGGCGTTACTTACGCCAGACTCGAAGAAAGAGAGCGCGCGTATGAAAATATGCTGAAAGCTTCTAAAATTCAAATCAAAATCAACGATTCTGCACAATTGGGAAGAACACTCAATAACATGGGGATTTTGCATTATTACGAAGAAGAGTATGCTGAAGCGTTGAAGTTATTTGAAAGAGCGTTGGCGATTGCCGATTTAAAAAAGGACATTACTATTGAAGCTGATCCGTTATTTAATACGGGAAGAGTCTATTTAGATCAAAAAAATCAAAAAAAGGCGATTGAGTATTTCAATAGAAGCATAGAAATCAGCAAACAAATTCCTGAACGGAAGCGCAATTTGGCGTACAGTCATTTGCTATTGGGGAAAGCACTTTATGAACAGGAACGCTATGAAGACGCAAAGGAAGCACTACAAAAAGCAATTACAATTAATGGTAAAGGCGAATATTACGACCTAAATTCAAAAGCGTATGAGATTTATTATTACATCCATATTGCACAAAATGATTTAGAAAAGGCGAACAAAGTACTATTGAAGCATACATTTTTTGTCAAGAAAACGCATGAAGCAGAAAAAACAACCGAAGAAGAACGTTTAAAGTTAGTCTATCAAATACAAGAAGGCGAAGAAAAAATGTCTATTGTAGAAGGCGAGAAGCAACAACAGAAGCAAACCATCCAAAAATTTAAAATCCTTACGTTTGTCATTATTGCTTTATTACTCTTGTTGCTCTTCATCGTATATCAATTGTACAAAAAGAAAAATGAACTTGCCTCAGCAAAACAAAAAACGGAGCAAGCTTCGCAAATCAAAGCCAATTTCTTCTCTGTGATATCGCACGAATTGCGCACACCATTGTATGCCGTTATCGGATTGTCGGATATTTTATTAAAAGAAAAACCAAGAGAAGATCAGCAAGAATACTTAACCTCGTTGAACTTTTCAGGAAAACACTTATTAGCGTTGATTAACAATGTGTTACACCTGAACAAGATCGATGCAGAAAAAGTAGAAATTGAAACGGTTTCCTTTGATTTACGCGCTTTGATTAGTGATATTGTAGATTCGTTACGCACATCGATCAACGATAACGGAAATGTAATACACATCATTCTCGATGAACAGATTCCAAAACGCGTTAAAGGGGATTCGTTGAAAATTTCACAAGTATTGATCAATCTGATTGGAAATGCTATCAAATTCACGAAAAACGGCGAAATCATCATCTCAGTAAAAACCGTCAAAGAAACTAATGATACGATGGAATTATTCTTCAGTGTAGAAGATACAGGCATCGGCGTTTCCAAAGAAAAACAACAAATGATTTTTGACGATTTTTCACAAGAATCCATGCAAGTAAATCGCAAATACGGCGGTACAGGATTGGGCTTGGCAATTGTAAAAAAACTCTTGACCGTTTTAAATAGTGATATCAATCTGGAAAGTGAAGAAGGCAAAGGCGCTACTTTTTACTTCTATCTTACTTTACAAAAAGACTTTTCGCCACCTGAATTGGAGAAGCAAGAAAATCATGATGTATTATATGGATTGAAAGTGTTAATTGTGGACGACAACAAAATCAATCAATTGTTAACTCAAAAAATCCTCACCCAAAAAGAAACTATCTGTACAATTACTGACAACGGTTTTGACGCGATTAAAAAACTACAAGAAGAGAAATTTGATGTAGTTTTGATGGACATTCATATGCCTGAAATGGACGGATACGCGACCACGCGAGAAATCCGAAAATTCAATGCAAACATTCCAATAATCGCCTTAACCGCCAGTACATTAGAAGATACCGCCGAAAAAATCAAAGCTGCAGGAATGAACGATTATATTTCCAAACCATTTGTCACCGAAGAATTCTATAAAAAAATATCGGAAGTTGCTGCTAATTGAATTGTTTGATGTGGATTTGTTGATGTGTTTATTTGTTTATTCGTGAATTTGTTTATTTGTCTATTTGAAACGTCATTAGGAGCGGCAGCGTTGTAATCTGTCTAAATCAAAGCAAAATTTACCTTTGAAGATCACATTGGTACATTTTCAAATCATCAAATTGCTACATTTAAAAAAAACGTCAGTTCGAGTGTTTTTGTGTCATATTGAGCGCAGTCTAAATGTAACAAATTTGTATAGAGAGTACTTGGATTTCACAACTGTTCTCGCTACATTTTTTACTGCGTTTTACTGCGTAAAAAACACTCGAACTGACGATTTTGGAAAGACAGTTAATACTAGGAATCAAGAACGTCATGCTGAACTTGATTCAGCATCTCATAAAGTTGATTATTTCGAAGTACTTCTCGATACAATTTTTCGTACCTCAAAATTACTCGAAGTGACGTTTGCGTTTATCAAGTTATTGAGTAGCAAACAATGAAACAATCTGTTACTAGTAAAACACATAATTTCCTTTGAAACGCATTTTCAAATCAACAAATTTTCAAATCAACAAATAACAAAAAAAACCTACACCCGAACACTATCCGGAACCAACAAGGTATAATCACCATGATGACGAATGACTTCACGAACTATTGAGGAAGAAATATACGAAGTACTCGCAGCTGTCAATAAAAAGATCGTTTCTATCGGAGCCAAATCGCGATTGGTATGTGCGATGGCTTTTTCAAACTCAAAATCGGCAGGATTTCGCAGTCCGCGTAAAATGAAGTCCACGTTGTGTTGCATGCAGAAATCAACCGTTAAACCTTCATATGTTACAACGCTCACACGCGGTTCGTCTTTAAACGATTCTTCAATAAACTGTTTGCGTTGTTCTAAGCTAAACATGTATTTCTTTGCAGAATTGACACCAATAGCCACAATCACTTCATCAAACAATTTGATGCCACGTTTGATAATATCGTAATGTCCTAAAGTAATCGGATCAAAAGATCCTGGGAAAATTGCGCGTTTCATGATATAGTTGAGATAAATGCTACTACAAGGTACTATTTTTTAGCCAAAGCTAAGTCAATCGCATTGCCAAATAATGCCTCTAGGGAAATTCCCGCTTCTTTTGCTTGTTGCGGTAAAATACTTTCTTCGGTCATTCCTGGAACAGTATTGACTTCTAACAAATACGGTTCGTCGTCTTTAAAAATAAATTCACTTCGCGAAAAGCCTTCCATCTTCAAAATTTCATAGATACTTTTTGCCGCTTTTGAAACTTTCTCGGTAAGTTCATCCGAAATTCGCGCAGGCGTAATTTCTTGGGATTGTCCTAAATACTTCGCTTCATAATCAAAAAAATCATTCTCAGAAACGATTTCTGTAATTGGCAATACGGTAACTTCACCTTGATAATTAATCACACCGACAGATACTTCCACACCATCTAAAAACGATTCAATAATTACCTCATCATCTTCTTTAAAAGCAACATCAATGGCGTTTTGTAATTCTTCTATTTTGTGGACTTTCGAAACGCCAAAACTGCTTCCCGCTTTATTGGCTTTTACAAAACACGGCAAGCCTACTTTGTCAATAATCACTTGTTCGTCAATCGCATCGCCTGCATTTAAATAATAGGAAGTTGCACACTTAATTCCGTAGGGTTTTAAGGTCGATAACAAATCACGCTTATTAAACGTCAATGCTGCTTGGTACATGCCACAACTCGTATGCGGAATGCCCAAAAGTGCCAAATATCCTTGAATATAACCATCTTCTCCAGGAGTTCCGTGAATCGCATTGAATACACAATCAAAGGTGATTTTGACAGCATCAATCGTCACCGAAAAATCATTTTTATCAATGGGAAATTCTTGCGCATCCTCGGTGACACACACCCATTTTTCTGGAAAAATATGCACTTTATACGCGTTGTATTTTGCGGAATTTAAATGTTTGTGCACAACATTTCCTGTTTTTAATGAAATGGCGTATTCACTGGAATAACCGCCCATAATGATGGCAATATTTTTCTTCATTTTGATAAGAAATAGCTCAAATAAACGTTCTATAGCTAAATTGATATAAAATAACATGAATATTTAGTATAAAAAGCTGAATTTAGTCGTTAAAAATACGCGCCATAGTTACAGCTATGCCTGTGTTTTTTGCCTAAAACTTCAACTTTTTCTCCATAAATCTTTTATGCCATTTTATCTAAATTTAGCTATAAAACGAAAGTAATTGTATTTGCGGATAAATCAAAGTAATAATAGTATGTATATTTGTCCCATTAAAATGTAGTAGCAATGAATTTCAAAAAGTTTCTTGGCGCTATCAAAGCCTTTTTTGACCGATTTCCAGTATTGAAAGTATTTTTTAAACAAATAGGACTCGCGCTTGTAATCGTGGTTGTGATGGTATTTTTAATTACGAAATGGCTTGATTTTTCTACCAATCATGGAGAATTTAAAACGGTACCAGATTTGGCCAAACTTTCTTTTGAAGAAGCGAAACTCAAACTGGAAGAAAACGATTTGAATTACATACTACAAGATACCGTAAACTACAATCCTGATTTCCCAGCGTATTCGATCATTGAGCAATATCCGGATGCAGGTGATAAGGTGAAAGAAGGACGAAAAATCTACCTAAAAATAAATCCGTCAAAATATAGAGAAGTTTCCATTCCACACGTGATTCAAATTACGAGAAGAACTGCAGAATCTACACTTAAAGCAGTTGGATTTGAGGTGGAAAAAGTAACCTACAAAGACAATATTGGAAAAGATATGGTATTAGGCATTATGCACAAAGGCAAGTCTGTAGAGCCAAATGATCGACTTCCAAAAATGTCGAAACTCGAACTGATTTTAGGAAACGGAAAGCGTCCGGGCGAAAGTAATGACGAAAACGAAGATGATGCAGGAGAATAATTTTCCACAACCACAAGAAGAATCCGACGATTTATATGAACACTATTCATTTACTGCCGAAAAAGGGCAACAACCGCTGCGTATAGATAAGTATTTGATGAATTTTATTGAGAATGCGACTCGAAATAAAATTCAACAAGCTGCCAAAGACGGTAATATTTATGTGAATGACAAACCTGTAAAATCCAATTACAAAGTCAAAGGAAATGATGTGATTAAAGTATTGTTTTCGTATCCGCCGTACGAGCATTTGTTGGTGGGAGAAGACATTCCGATTGATGTTATTTATGAAGATGACGATTTGTTAGTGGTCAACAAACCCGCTGGAATGGTGGTGCATCCAGGTCATGGAAACTACTCAGGAACGTTGATCAATGCATTGATTTACCATTTTGACAATCTCCCAAAAAATTCCAACGAACGTCCGGGATTGGTACATCGAATTGATAAAGATACCAGCGGATTATTAGTCGTAGCCAAAACTGAAGAAGCCATGACGCATTTGGCAAAGCAGTTTTTTGAAAAAACGTCGGAGCGAATTTATTATGCCTTGGTTTGGGGAAATGTAGAAGAAGAGGAAGGCACGGTAGAAGGAAATATTGGTCGTCACCCGAAAAATAGACTGCAAAACACAGTATATACAGGCGATGATGCTGAGAAAGGAAAACCTGCAGTCACACATTACAAAGTCATTGAACGTTTTGGTTATGTGACGTTGATTTCCTGTCAGCTTGAAACAGGACGTACGCATCAAATTCGTGTGCACATGAAGCATATCGGACATACCTTATTCAATGACGAACGTTATGGTGGCGAACGCATTTTAAAAGGAACGACGTTCTCAAAATACAAACAATTCGTAGAAAACTGCTTTAAAATTTTACCAAGACAAGCACTGCATGCGAAAACATTAGGATTCATTCATCCAACCACAGGAGAGAAGATGAGTTTTAATTCAGAAGTCCCACAAGACATGACGGAATGCATTGAAAAGTGGCGTAATTATGCGAAGCATATGGATCAGTAGGGTTTTGGGTGTTAGGTTTTGGGTCGCTTCGCTTTTGGGATTAGAATCTAAAAATAAACAAATTAAAGAATCCACAAATCCACAAATAAACAAACAAAAAACCTACTTCTTCACCTCAAACACCAACGATTTCTTCTTAAAATCTAGTTGAATTTGTGTGTACTTTTTCTTTTTGATATAGTTTAAATCTTTCTTCGTTACTTCCACACTGATTTGCGTTAACCAACGATTGAAAAGATCAGAGAATTCAGAGTTCACTTCTTTACTATCAGAAGCTAATTTCAATTCATTCTCTCCTAAAAAAGTTACGGAAACACATTTAAAAGTTTTAATTTTTGTAGTATCCAAAATGATCATTTCCATGAACACATATCCGTTTAATTCTTGAATTCCAGCCCAAATACCGCCAGTTTCAGAAATTGCCAATTGTTCCCCCGGAATTTGTTTTGTCATTTCAGCAGTCAACGGTTCATTATACGCACGCTCAGTCGCTTTTGAACTTCCCATACGTGCCAATACTTTATCAACGGATTTGAATAATTTCATGGTTTCTAATTTTGAGCGCGCAAGATAGTGTTTTTGGTTTAGAAGTTTATAGGTTTATGAGTTTATCTAATATGTTAAAGTGTAATTTTTCACTTCTTAGTTCAATTGCGAGTTTGCCTAGCTTTAATTCAACTTTGTAAATTTCTTTTGATGTGAAAAGCGGTTGTAAAATGTTCAGCATTTTTGAAGTGAATTGTGATGGGTTTCCTTTAAATCGTATGACATAACTCGCATGACGCGGAAGCAGTGAAAGTTTCGGATTCAAAATATCTAATGTTTGTTTTCTGCGAATCAAAAAAGAAGTTTCTTTGGTTGTAAATTCATTACAAGTCCAAAGAGCAGAAGTAAAAAGCACTTCTTTTGGATAAAAGACAGCAATCAAACTGTTGGTACTACCGTAGATGGCACGTTTATACTGTATGTCCCATAAATAATTCGCTCGAATCTTCCCAAAAATGCTATAACTCGTTGTATTAAAGTTCCTTTTACTAGACCATTTTTGCTGGCTACAAACTGTTCAAATTCTTCACAAAACACCTTATTATTCCGATAAAAAGGAGAAGTTTGTTCATGTGGAGACGCATTGGATTTGATTTTCATAAGGAAACTTTTCAAATATGTTTCAGAAAACAGACTTATGTTACAACAACACAACTAAATAAACGATTTACAGCGAGCTAACAAATCCACAAATCAACCAACAAATCATAAACAAACCTTATTTCAATATAAAAGATAACTTATTATAATACTATTTTTTCTTTCTGTAAAGCCGTAATTTTATAAGATGAAAATTAGTGAGTTGACTCTGTATTCCACAAACTTAAAAGCACAACAACACTTTTATACGCAAGTGTTGGAGTTGCCTTTGGTTTTCGCTGAGGCGGATAAGTTCACAGTGAAATTAGGAGTTTCTTCTTTAACTTTTGTAAAATCAGATCGTACATTTCCTGCACATTTTGCTATTAATATTTCTTCCTATAAAATTCAACAAGCATTGCAATGGATTCAACACCGAACGGACATTTTATTATGTGATGGCAATCCAATTGCTGACTTTTCTGGCTGGAACGCAGAAGCCCTTTATTTTTATGATAAAGATGGAAATATTGTCGAATTCATTTCGCGAAGAGATTTAGACATTATCAATACACATCCGTTTTCTACCGCAGATATCATCAGTATTAGTGAAGTTGGAATTGTTTCGGATGATAATGAAACAATCTACCATCAAATCAACAACATGCATCCGATTGAAATTTACGACGGTAGTTTTGATCGTTTTTGTGTCTTGGGAAATGCTGAAGGATTGTTTATTTTGGTGAATAATGCCAAGAAAAAATGGTATCCAACTTTAGAAGATGCCTTTCCTGCTGATTTTCATATCAAAGGCGATTATAATTTTGCCTATCTAAACGGAAGAATAGTCACAGAAAAAGCGTAATTTTAACCGTAAAAATAAGAGAAAAGAAAAATGAAGATTGTTATATCACCCGCAAAATCATTAGACCTAGAAAGCAGCATTCCCACAGAAAAATACACCGAAGCTTGTTTTTTGAAAGAAGCTGAACGATTGAGTAAAATTTTAAAGAAAAAATCGCCAAAAAGTTTATCTAAACTCATGCATATTTCGGATGCGTTGGCAGATTTAAATTACCAGCGAAACCAAGATTGGACACTGCCTTTTACTGTAGAAAATGCACGTCCGAGTATTTACACATTCAGTGGAGCGGTTTTTCAGGGACTAAATGCGTTTACACTTCCAGAAGATAAAATTGACACATTACAAGATACGTTGCGTATCCTTTCAGGACAATACGGATTGTTGAAACCGTTGGATTTAATGCAACCATATCGCTTGGAGATGGGCACAAAATTGCCAGTTGGAAAAAATAAAAATCTATACGAATTCTGGAAAAAGAAAATTACCACACAATTAAATGCTGAATTGGAAGATGGTGAATTATTTGTGAATTTAGCCAGCAACGAATACTACAAAGCCGTAGATGCCAAAGCGCTCAAAGTTTCTGTAATCACACCAGTTTTCAAGGATTTTAAAAATGGAGAATACAAAACCATCATGACGTATGCGAAATTGGCAAGAGGTTATATGACGCGTTATATCATAGACACAGAAGCAAAAACTATTGACGATTTAAAAGGGTTCAATTACGAAGGATATGGTTTTAGTGAAGAGTTCTCTAGTGGAAACGAACTAGTATTTACGCGATAAATACATGATCCGATTTTATACACCTGTCCTTATATTGCAACTATTCTGTTTGTATCATGCTTACAAAAACGGAAAAGCGTATTTCTGGTATTTTGCAATATTGATGCTTCCGCTGATAGGAGCTGTGCTGTATCTTGTTCTAGAAGTATTCAACAAAACAGACTTAGAGAAGGTAACGGATGAAATTGCTACAGCGATTATTCCTTCTAAAAAGGTGAAAGATGCGGAAAAACAATTGGCTTTTGCCGATACATTTCAGAACAGAGTAGCGCTGGCTGATGCACATTTTGAGAATGGTAATTATGAAGAAGCGAGCGTGAATTATGAAGCGGCATTGAAAGGAAATTTTCAAAAGGACTTTTATGTCATTACGCAAATCATCAGTGCGATGAGTCAATCACAAAAATATGAAGAAGTCATTCAACTGGCGGAACAAATTAAGAATGATCATGACTTTAAAAACTCAAAAGCACAATATATTTATGGCTTGGCATTGGATAAACTCGGTCGCATAGAGGAAGCAGAAGAACATCTTAAAACGATTGATCAGCGTTATTCTAATTACGCAGAACGATTGGTATTGACAAAATTTTATCATAAGAATGGTAAAAGAGCGAAAGCCGTTGAGATTTTAGATGAAATTATCATGGAATCACAACATATGACGGCGCACAATCGAAAAACATATCGACACGTAGTTGCCAATGTGAAGAAGTTTCGAGAAGAACTCAATAGCTAAATATGTTCTTTCACAAACATCCATACGCACCTTTTATTCAGAAGGATACTGAAAAACTGATTGTAGGCACTTTACCACCACCGCGATTTTCTACAGGCGATTTACTGGAAAAAGATGTGGATTTCTGTTACGGTAGTTACTATAATTCACTTTGGTTGTTTATCGATAAAATTCACAATCTCAAATTGCGTTACGACAATTCGCAAGAAGCGATTGATCAGCGTAAAGAATTCCTCATACAGCATAAAATTGGTGTGTGTGATATTGTAGACAGTTGCGAGCGTCAAAAAATAGATGCTTCCGATTTGGGCATGCAACACATACAACTGCGCGATGTAATTGAGTATTTACAGCAATATCCGAGCATTCATACCATTTTATTCACAGGTGGAAACTCTAAAAACGGTCCCGAATACTTCTTCCGAAGACATATTAAAGAATACAATCTGAAGCTACAAGTTGTTTCTAACGAAATTCCACGCATTCATCAATTTGATTTGAGTTTGGCTGAAAAGGTACGTCATGCTGAACTTGATTCAGCATCACATCAACATACTTCAAGAATCATAAAAACCGTTTCCTTAACATCCGCTTCTGGCGCAGCCAATCGTGCGGTAGGAAGCATTCCTCTCTACAAAAAGCTTAAAAAGGAAAATCCAAAATTCACTACGTTTGACTTTCGCGTGTTGCAGTATCGGGCGTTTTTTTGATATGAATTTCACATCTTAAAATAGTCAGTAATGAAATAGTAAGGAGTCGAATAAAAATATGATAACCTGAGTTCGATTTATAAAAAAACGTTTCATCACTTATAATTAACTAAAAAAACAAACTATTGTCAGTTCGAGCGCAGTCGAGAACAGCTAAGAATTGATAACTTCAAAGTAATCTCGACTGCGCTCGATTTGACATTAACGTAACTTTATGAAAATCGGAGTTATGAATTAAATTATAAATCGAATTCAGGTTGATACGTATTCTTCTTTCTAATACTCATAAAAAACCTCCAAAATCTACATTTTGGAGGTTGCTATTTTTATTAGCGATTGCCTTTTTGAAAAGGCGGTTGCCAATTTTTAGTTTTCATAATGGCTTTGACTTCTTCGTAGGATAGTGGATAGAAATTGTGACAATCGACACCAATATCAAATGATAAAGAAGTATCGATGTCAGGCAAGGTTCCATGGGAATGCCCATATAAATGATAACTTCCCCAATGCGAAGCATTCCATTCGCGCAACGCGTAATGAAATAACACAATCAGCTGTTCGCCACGTTCAAACTCGTCATCTTTTACTATCAGTTCATGGTAATCCTTAATCCACTCAAAGCGTGCGTGACATGCTTGTGCAGATTTTTCATGATTTCCATTAATCAAATAGATTTTACCGTTCAATCGATCTAAGATCTTTCGTAATTTCCCAGAAGAAGAAAGTCCCACATCACCTAAATGATACACTTCGTCTTCGGGTTGTACTTTTTCATTCCATCGCTGTATCAAAACTTCGTCCATTTCATCAACATCTGCAAACGGACGTTCGGAAAATTTAAGGATATTT
This sequence comes from Bacteroidota bacterium, assembly GCA_039026955.1. Classification (GTDB taxonomy): domain Bacteria; phylum Bacteroidota; class Bacteroidia; order Flavobacteriales; family Flavobacteriaceae; genus Kordia. The sequence continues at coordinate 30,352 of JBCCLH010000038.1, read as the reverse complement.
TTATGTCCAAAGTGATGGTCTGAAGTAAAAAATATAGTACTCATTCTTTAATAATTTTTAATTCAATAATCTTTTGTAAACTTCGGTGTGTATTGAAACTTTTGTTTCAACTTTGGACGCTGGGAATTACATTTTTCTAGTGTTAAAAGTGTTCATGATATTTTAGTTATCGCGCAAAAGTAGTAAAAATGAATAGATTTTAGTCTTCTTTTTCAGTTTGTTGCATTTTTAGCGCTCGTTCATCCCTTGTTTTGACTCTACGCATATTTTCAGCAATAGTAATGGTAAAAACTGCAGTAATAAAACGATTATTAAAATCGCCAATTTTTTTGGAAAGTCTGGCATTTGTACCATCATTATCAAAGTCTTGATACAGCGTAAACAGTAGAAAATCATCAACAGAACCTTTTGCTTCAACTTTACTGTGAACAAACGTTATTTTAGGTTTCTTTTTACCAACAACTTTCAAATAATTCATAAATTTCTTTTCATAAGCGATTGTAAGCGTTTTGATCGAATCATTTGTGATGAGACTGAATCCGCTGTTTTCATCCCAAATTTGGGCGTATGTTTTTGGATTTAGGTCGCTGTATAATTGTTGTAGACTTTGTATGTCAAATCCACTAAAATCAGGTATTTGCTGGAACACAGCTTGCTTAGCAAATTTTTGAAACGCCGAATCAATCTGATTTAAGTTGGTTTGTTTTTTGATTCGATCTTCGTAATACGAAACAATTGTATTGATGTCCTTTAGTTCTTGTCTGTTAAAAAATGCTTCCAATTCAGAAGTCGTTCGAAATGCTGTCTTGCAAGAAAGAAAAGAAAATAAACTTGCAAGGAGCAACGCATATAGACTAATTTTTTTCATACGAAATCGGTTTTGTGACTATTATACCAAATCTACTATAATATGCAACATATAAGCTCGTTCATTTGGCATCCTAGTTTCTTGTGAATATTGTCCGTAGCTAAGGCTATGCAAAACATTCACGGTGTCCTAGGATACCAAAGCAACTTCGCTTCTAAAGTCGCATCTTATAGTAGATTTGGTATTAGAAATGTTACCAATAGCTGTTATTGTTGTCGAATTAGTATGAGAATGTGTATCGTTTGTTACAATAGATTCGTTCTTTAAAACAATAAACTACCACCAAGTTTTACTGTGCTGCATTGCTACTTTTCTGAATCCAAGCATTTATCTTATCTTCCAACAATTGCAACGGAATACAACCTGTTTCTAAAACTTGATTGTGAAATGCTTTAATATCAAATTTATCACCCAATGCTTCGGTAGCTTTGGTACGTAAATCGCGAATTTTTAATTGTCCAATTTTGTACGATAAAGCTTGTCCCGGCATCGCCATATAACGCTCAATTTCTGAGATGATACTTGCTTCGCTTTCCGCTTCATTATTTAACGAATATTCTATCGCTTGCTCACGTGTCCAACCTTTGGCGTGTAAACCTGTATCGACTACCAAACGAATGGCACGATGCATTTCCATGCCCAACATTCCGAAATATTGATACGGATCGGTATACAAACCTAATTCTTTTCCTAATGATTCTGTGTACAACGCCCAACCTTCACCATACGCACTGTACCAAAGTGTTTTTCTAAACGCGGGCAATTCTTCACTTTCCTGCGTTAACGAAACTTGATAATGATGTCCTGGAATCGCTTCGTGCAAAAACAAGGCTTCATCTGAAAATACATTGTAGCTTGTCGCATCAGGAATCGGGACGTAAAAAATTCCCGGTCGTGTGCCATCTAACGAACCTGGATTGTATTCGGCACTGGCAGAAGCTTCACGGAAAGCTTCTGTACGGCGAACTTCAAAAGGTGTTTTTGGCTTCACATCAAATAGTTTTTCAATTTGAGGCTTCATCCGATCGTGAATCGCATTAAAATTGTCTATGATCTGTTGTGGTTCGGTATAAGGCATCAGTTCTTTATTTTCTCTTACATAATTAAAGAAAGATTTTAAATCACCTTTAAAACCTACTTGCTTTTTCACCTTTTCCATTTCACCCAAAATTCTAGCAACTTCTTTCAAACCCAACTCGTGAATTTCATCGGCAGTCATGTCGGTTGTGGTGTATTGTTTAATGGAATATTCGTAATATGCTTTCCCGTATGGCGTACCATCAATTCCGCTGCTATCTCTTCCTGCGTTGAGGTAATCAGTCTTTAAGAATTGATACATTTCATTAAAAGAAGGGACTAACTTTTTTGTTAAAAATGTGGTGTAGGCTTTGGTTAAATTTTCTGTGTCTTGCGCTGAAAAGTCATTTGGAATATTTTTAATTGGTGTATAAAACAAATGATCTTCCAGTTTTGTAGTCGCCAGTACTTCAAATTGCGGAATTACCTTTTTGATCAACGATTTTGGTAAAACAAATTCGTCCTCGATTCCTTCTTGCATATTTGCTTTTGCGGTTTTCAACCATTCGTTAAAGCCATTCAAACGTCTGAGCCAATTTCTATAATCTGTAACTGTTTTAAAAGGTTGTGCAGACGATCCACTAGCAAATTGTCCCACAAGTAAATTCAAAGACCACATTTGATCAATAGGCATCAAGCGCCCATTTTTAAAGCTCAATCCTCTTAAATTCATATCGCAATCCCAATACAAAATGTCTTTGCTCATCTTTTCACTTTCCGTGAGCTTGGCATCGTCAAAATTTTGTAAAGTATCTCGAAACTTTTTGTAATGTGTTTTTATTTTATCGTAATAGTCCTCGGATAAGAAATTCGGAAATTGATCATTATATCTCGAATCTCCTGCCGCAGTAGCATTGATCGGATTCAATCGTAAACCTTGTTCGTAATACGCCTCTAAAACGCCAGCGAATGACAGTTCATTTTTTGCAATAGGTTTCTCTTCTTTCGGATCGCTTCCGCAAGAAATGCAGGCAACGAATAAGAATAAAAAAGCAATTTTTTTCATTTGTTATTTGGGATTGATGATTGATTAAGGCTTAAAAATACTACTTTTTTAAAGTATGATTCGATCTTTATGCGTGATTTAACATAGATGTGAAATAGAAGAAAAAAACAAGCTGAGACTCGTGAAAGATTATGTTGCTTTTTAATCTTGGATTTGCAAAACGTCAGTTCGAGTGGATTTGCGTAGCAAATTTGTATCGAGAACTACTTTGAAATTCTAAATTTTAAATGTTGAATGCTGAATTTTGAATTGGTTCAAAGACAAAATATAATTAGTTTTAAAGACCCAAGACCCAAGACCCAAGACCCAAACAACTACTTATCTAACACCATATCCACAAAATCCTTGATGGTTTCTGTGCCGTTTTTGGTGAGATGTTTGATAAAAGCACTTCCAATAATAGCACCTTTGGCTTTGTTAGTCGCTTGCGTAAACGTTTCATGATTGGAAATTCCGAAACCAACAATTTGCGGATTTTTCAATTGCATGTCGCCAATACGATCAAAATAGGTTTCTTGTCGATCGCCAAAACTATTTTTAGCACCAGTCGTTCCCGCAGAACTTACCATGTAAATAAATCCGTTAGAAATGCTATCGATAAATCGGATGCGTTCCTCAGAGGTTTGTGGCGTAATCAAAAACACATTGATCAATCCGTGTTTTTCAAATATTTCTTGAAATTGTTCGTGATACACATTGACTGGCATATCAGGAATGATTAAACCATCAATTCCCACTTCCTGACATTTGGCACAAAACGCTTCAATTCCGTATTGCATCATCGGATTTAAATAGCCCATAATGATCAAAGGAACCGATACATTTTCACGTACATCTGCGATTTGTTCAAAAAGCAATTCGCTCGTCATACCGTTTTCCAACGCCTGCGTAGAACTCTCTTGAATCGTAGGTCCGTCTGCCAAAGGATCGCTAAACGGTAGACCAATTTCGATCATATCCACACCACTTTTTTCCAAATCTTCAATCACGCCTACGGTATCATTCAAACTTGGATATCCAGCCGTAAAATAGATGGATAATAACTTTTTATCTTCTTGTAATTTTTGGTTGATTCTGTTCATGTTCAATAGTATTGAGAATTGAGTTTTTAGTATTGAGAAGTAAGTCATATCTTGTCTCACATCTCAATACTCACAACTCATAACTATAATTTAAAGTATTGTATGTATGTATTTAGGTCTTTATCACCACGTCCAGATAAATTCAAGACCACAATTTCGTCATCTTTGAATTTTCTTGTATCAAAAACAGCAAGTGCATGCGAGGTTTCTATCGCGGGAATGATGCCTTCTAGTTGTGATAATTCCAAACCTGCCGTCATGGCTTCGTCGTCAGTGATGGAGATGAATTCTGCACGTTTGCTTTCGTATAAATGTGCGTGCATCGGTCCCACACCTGGATAATCCAATCCTGCTGAAATCGAATACGGTTCTGTGATTTGTCCGTCTTTGGTTTGCATCAGTAGTGTTCTACTTCCGTGAATAATTCCATCTTCTCCCAATACAGAAGTAGCAGCACTTTCACCGGAATGAATTCCTTTTCCGGCAGCTTCTACTGCGATTAAATTCACACGTTCATCATCTAAATATTGATAAAAAGCACCAGCAGCATTACTTCCGCCACCGACACAAGCAATGACATGATCAGGGTAGGAGCGACCTTCTTTTTCTTGCAATTGCCATTCAATTTCTTCGGAAATTACTGCTTGAAAACGCGCTACCATATCTGGATACGGATGTGGTCCTACAACGGAACCGATGATGTAATGTGTATTTTCAGGATAACTAATCCAATCGCGAATGGCTTCGTTGGTAGCATCTTTCAAGGTGCGACTTCCAGACATTGCAGGACGTACCTCAGCGCCTAACATTTTCATGCGTGCTACATTTGGTGCTTGTCGCGCAATATCAATTTCGCCCATGTATACAATACATTCCATGCCCATCAATGCACAAACCGTAGCAGTCGCAACACCGTGTTGTCCCGCACCAGTTTCTGCAATGATTCTGGTTTTACCGAGACGTTTTGCCATTAAAATTTGTCCGATTGTATTGTTTACTTTATGCGCGCCTGTATGATTTAAATCTTCTCGTTTTAAATAGATTTTCGTATTGTATTTGGCAGACAAACGTTCCGCATAAAATAGTGGAGAAGGACGACCGACATAGTCTTTCAACAATTGTTTGAATTCTTCTTGAAAAGAATCTTCATACATAATGTCCAAATACTTTTGGCGTAACTCTTCCACATTTGGGTACAGCATTTCAGGAATGTACGCGCCTCCAAATGTGCCGTAATATCCTTTTTCGTTAACGTGATAGGTTTTTTTCATAAAAATTTTCATTTTTTATTCCCGAGTAATCGAGAAACTTTTATGTGTTTTTTCTTTTTCTGTGTGATGCTGAATCGAGTTCAGCATGACGAACTATTTTCTTCATACGTCAGCCTGAACTTGATTCAGGCTCTCATAAAGTAACTAAAAAGAGATAGTTTCTAATGTTGGATTAAGTTTTTTTATTAATTCAATTTTCCAATCTCTTTTCCAGTTTTTCAATTGTTTTTCTCTACTAATAGCTTGATTTATATCTAAAAATTCTTCAAAATATACTATATCAGTTAAATTATACTTTCTCGTAAATTCAGAACCTATTCCGGAAGCATGTTGCATTAATCTTGCTTTTAAATCGGAAGTGACTCCAATATAAAAAGTAGTTCTGTATTTATTGGTTAGGATGTATATATAACTTTTTTTCATTTCTTTTGTGATGCTGAATCAAGTTCAGCATGACGTTCATAATTTCATACGTCAGCCTGAACTTGATTCAGGCTCTCATCATTTTATTAAAAAGTTAACTATTTATAGCTTCTTTAAATTCTTTTAACGCTTCAATATTCTTCAATCCAGGAACGATTTCAAATTTACTATTTACATCCAAGGCATAACAATATTTTGACGCTTTACTTTTTACAAAATCTTCTAATTTTGTGATAGTTTCCAATCCAATACCACCGCTAAGGAAAAATGGTTTGGTAGATGGATAGTTTTCTAATACTTTCCAATCAAAGGTAACACCATTTCCGCCAGGCAATTTTCCTTTCGTATCAAACAAAAAGTAATCTACAAAAGCTTCATACGGTTGCAAAGCGGAAAAATCAAATTCATCCTTTATCGAAAACACCTTGATGATTTCAATTGGCGTAGCCGACAAATTGAAATCGTCATGCTGAACTTGATTCAGCATCTCATCACCAACATTTCGACTGCGCTCGATGTGACACCTTTCTTTTAACTCAGCACAAAATTCAGCACTTTCGCTTCCGTGCAATTGAATTGCTTGTAAATCGTGTAAGCGTATTTTTTTTAAAATATCTTCTACAGAAGCATTCACAAAAACCCCCGTTTTTTTTATTCCTGCTGGAATTTCTGGAATCACAGCATTAAAAAATCGAGATGATTTTCTGTAAAATATAAAACCCAAATAGTCAGGCTGTAATGCACTTACAGCTTTCATATTGTCTCCATATTTCATTCCGCATATTTTGAGTTTCATCGCAAAATTTGTTTTGTATTCCCACGCAGGTAGGAATCTATTTGATGTCTATTTTTTAATTGCATCTCGATTGCGCTCGATGTGACATTTATTTTTTCAATTCATTAATAAAATCCAAAGCACTTTCACCCGGATTTCCCGTCTTCATAAAATTCTCCCCAATCAAGAAGCCTTGATAGCCAAATGGTTGTAAATCTTTGATCGCTGCTACAGAACTGATACCGCTTTCAGACACTTTTACAAAATCGTCTGGAATGTGATTTGACAGTTCTTTGCTAATGTCTGTGTTGACTTCAAAGGTTTTGAGGTTTCTATTATTTACGCCCAACATATCCAACGACGGCATTATGGATTTTTGCAATTCTTCTAAATTGTGCACTTCTAGCAATACATCCAAACCAAGACTTTTCGCCGTTTCTGACAGAGTTTTGATTTCTTCTCTAGTCAATACGGCTGCGATCAATAAAATGACATCTGCACCATGGGATTTTGCTTCAATAATTTGGTATTCGTCTATGATGAATTCTTTGCGTAAAATTGGCAATTTTGCGCTAGCTCTGGCTAACAAAACATCGTCCAATGAACCACCAAAATATTTTCCATCGGTTAAGACAGACATTCCGCAAACACCTGCATTTTCATATCCTGTAGCCACATCGTATACACTAGCACTTTGATTAAGTACAGCTTTGGATGGTGAACGTCGTTTGAATTCTGCAATGATTCCTGTATCGCTTGCTCTGAGCGCTGGAGCTAACGAAGAAGTCTCACGTTCGAATAGTGTCGAACTTTCTAAAACGGATATTGGAACAATGCTTTTTTTGAGTGCAACTTCTTTGTATTTATCTGCTATGATTTTGTCTAAAATTGTTTTCAATGTTGAAAATTTTATGTGTTTTTTCTTTTTCTTGTGTGATGCTGAATCGAGTTCAGCATGACGTTATTTTGTCTTCTTACGTCAGCCTGAACTTGATTCAGGCTCTCATTATTTTAATCTTTATAACATTATAGTTTCTAACGTTGGATTTAGTTTCTTAATTAATTCAATTTTCCAATCTCTTCTCCAATTTTTTAATTGTTTTTCTCTCGCAATTGCTTGTTTGATATCTAAGAACTCTTCAAAATATACTAAATCAGTCAAGTTATACTTTTTGCTAAATTTTGAACCTTCTGTATTTGCATGTGATACTGCTCTTACTTTTAAATTTGCTGTAATTCCAATATAAAAAGTCGTTCTGTATTTATTAGTAACTATGTATATATAACTTTTTTTCATTTTGTGTGATGCTGAATCAAGTTCAGCATGACGTTTCTTAATGACTCAACTCTTGCAATTTCTTCAATACGTTCAATGCTTCTCCAGAGTGCAAGGATTCTTTAGCGATTTCAAAACCTTCTTTGGCTTCTAAACCTTTTACAGTTGCAATCGCCATTCCTGCATTGGCACACACTACATTGTTCTGCGGATTGGTTCCGCGACCTTCTAAAATGTCTGTGAAGATTTTTGCTGCTGAGGCTATGGAGTCACCTCCGTAAATATCCGCTTGTGCATGTTGAGGCACGCCAAAATCTTCTGGTGTGAGCATTTCTTCCGAATTGTTTCGAATGGCTTTGGTAGCTCCTGTTAGTGATATTTCATCATACCCATCCAACGCGTGCAAAATGGTGTAATTTTTATTGGTGTTTTGGTATAAATAACCATACATACGCGCCAATTCTAAATTGAAAACACCAACCATTTGATTCTTCGGAAACGACGGATTCACCATTGGGCCCAACATATTGAAAAAGGTTTTAACACCTAAAGCTCTACGAATTGGCGCTACATTTTTCATCGCTGGGTGAAATAAAGGTGCGTGCAAGACACAAATTCCCGCTTGCTCGATAGATTTCTTTAAAAAGTCTGTGTCATTGGTAAATTTAATCCCTAAATGTTCCATCACGTTTGAAGAACCACTTACCGAAGAAACGCCATAGTTTCCATGTTTTGCGACATGTACGCCAGCACCTGCCGTAATGAAAGAAGCTAACGTGGAAATGTTAAACGTATCTTTTCCGTCACCACCAGTTCCGCATAAATCAATGGCATTGTACTCGGATAAATCTACTGGAATGCAGAGTTCTAATAAAGCATCGCGGAAACCTTTTAATTCTTCTAGTGTGACACTTCGCATCATAAAAACCGTTAAGAAAGAAGCAATCTGACTTGGATTGTACATGTCTTTCGAAATATTCACCAAGACTTGTTTGGCTTCTTCTTCTGAGATGTTTTCGTGGTTGATAAGTCTATTTAGTAATTTTTTCATTTGTTTTTTGCTTTTGGCTTCTAGCCTTTGGCTGTTGGTTTTTATAGTTTCAAAGTACTTCTCGATAGATCCTGAATCTAGTTAAGGACATACTAAGTGACGTTTGGGGATAATTTAAAATTTAACATTCAAAATTTATAATTAAAAAGAAACAGATTGCAGCGTCGTAAACTCCTCGCAATAACGTTTCAAAGAGTTTCAATACTCAATACTAATATCTCAAATCTAATTTCTCACCCAATTTTCTAACATTTTTTTTCCGTGTGGCGTCAATACTGATTCTGGATGGTATTGCACACCGCGAACGTCGTATTCTTTGTGTCGTAACGACATGATTTGTCCGTTTTCATCATAGGAAGTTGCTTCTAGACTTTCAGGTAGTGGACTTGCCACAACCCAAGAATGATAGCGTCCGACTTCAAAGGTTTTTGGTAAGCCTTCAAACAGCGATTCATCTGCTACCGAAAGTTCTACATTTGTGGCAACTCCGTGATATACTTGCTCTAAATTGGTTAACGAACCTCCAAAAACTTCTCCGATGGCTTGTTGTCCTAAGCAGACACCTAAAATACTTTTGGTTGGCGCGTATTCTGCAATAATCGGCTTTAATAAACCTGCTTCATCAGGAATGCCTGGTCCTGGCGAGAGAATGATTTTTTCATACTCATCTACTTCTTCCAATGTCAACTGATCGTTTCTTTTGACAGTGACATCACAATCCAAATCTTCTAAATAATGTACAAGATTGTAGGTGAAGCTATCGTAATTATCTATGACTAGTACTTTTTTCATTTTATCTTTTTTTAGTATTGAGGTTTTAGTATTGAGTATTGAGATGAGTTTGGTTTATACTTTGTGTTTTTGTAGAAACAGATTGCTTCACTATGTTCGCAATGACGTTTCCTAGAATTTCAATACTCAATACTAATATCTCACATCTTTTTTAAATCGTTTCTGCAATTTCCAAAGCGGTATTCAACGCTCTAAGTTTGTTATATACTTCTTGATTTTCATTTTCTTCATTTGATTTTGCTACGATTCCTGCACCTGCTTGGTAATGTAATTTGTGGTTTTTACTTAAGAAGGTTCGAATCATAATCGCGTGATTAAAGTTGCCGTGAAAGTCCATAAAACCAATTGCACCACCATAGAAATCTCGGTTGGAGGTTTCGTATTTTTCTATCAACTGCATGGCTTTGTGTTTGGGCGCGCCGCTTAAGGTTCCTGCTGGAAAGGTGTCTGCCACGACCTGCATGGTTGGCACTTCCAAATGTTTTTGTGCGGTGACTTTGGATACGAGGTGAATCACATGTGAAAAGAATTGCAATTCTTTATAGGTTTCAACTTTTACTTGATTTCCATTGCGACTTAAATCGTTTCGTGCTAAATCGACCAACATCACATGTTCTGCATTTTCTTTTGGATCGTCAAAGAGTCGTTTGGCGGAAGTGGCATCTTCTTCATCATTTCCGGTACGCTTGAAGGTTCCTGCAATCGGGTGAATTTCTGTGTGATTGTCTTTCACGACCAATTGTGCTTCAGGCGAAGAACCAAAGATTTTAAAATCACCATAGTCAAAATAGAACAAGTATGGCGACGGATTGATACTTCGCAACGCACGATACACATTAAATTCATCTCCTTTAAATTTTTGGATGAATCGTCTTGATAAGACTAACTGAAACACATCACCGCGAAAACAATGCTTTTTCGCAAGTGCTACATTTTGCTTGAATTGTTCGTCATCTAAATTCGATTCGCGTTCGCCGTCAATCTTAAAATTATACGTCGTAAAGTTTCTCGAATTGAGCAAATGTTCAATCGTGTCGATATTATCTTCTGTTTCATAGCAATGTGAAAAGATGTACGCTTCGTTCTTGAAGTGATTGAACGCAATGATATTTTGATACACGGCATAGTACATATCAGGAATGTTGAGCGAGTGTTCTTTTTTAGAAATTTCAACCGATTCAAAATAACGAACCGCATCATACGCAATGTAGCCAAACAATCCGTTATTGATGAATTTAAAATCGTTTTCATCCGTTTTAAATTGCTGCGAAAACTCGTGAATCAACGCTGGTACATTTGTTTCTGAAGTAATCAGAGTCACATCTTTTTGTCCATCAGGAAATTCCCACGTAAGCGTTTCATTTTCCACCTTAATACTCGCAATCGGATTGCAACATACATACGAGAAACTGTTGTCGCTAGCGTGATAGTCACTACTTTCTAACAGCAAACTGTTTGGGTACTTGTCCCTAATTTTCAAGTATACACTTACAGGCGTAATGGTATCCGCCAATATTTTTTTATGTGTTGTTTTTAATGTGTACATGGTTCAATTTGTTTCAAAAAAAAAGACTTGTCGTGATTGACAAGCCTTTTTATATATCTATTATTTGTAAATAGGGACTTTCCTCACGATTCCGAAGTTCGTAAGTTCCACCACCAAGTATTTACAGAATTTATTTTCATTTGTTTTTTTTGTTGTTACAAATATATAAATCAATTTTTTAGAATCAAAAAAGATTTTTAGAATTTTAATGCAACTGCTAAATCAAATTCGTCGTTGATTGCTTTGTCTTTCAATCCGTCAAAGAAAGAAGCTGAACCATACTTAATTCCGAATTTTGTACGATCTACTTTTAATTTCGCTTCCGCAGAATCACTTTCCAATTCTATATTAAAAGCCACGCGTGATTTACTTCCTTTAATCGTTAAATCGGCTGCCACTCTGTACACATTGTCATCCGTTTCTACTACTTTTTTGAACGTTAAGGTTGCTGTTGGAAATTTAGCAACTCCAAAGAAATCATCTGATTTTAAATGTCCGTCAAGCTTTTGTTTTCCACCACCGCTTAAATCTGTCGTATTGATACTAGTCATATTGATAGTGAACGTTCCTCCAGTTAATTTTCCATCGGTAAATTCTAAAGTTCCTTCTTTAAAATCAATGGTTCCTTCGTGTTGACCTGTTACTTTGTAACCTGTCCATGTAATGCTGCTTTCTTTTACGTCAATTTTCTTGTTTTGCGCTACTGCTGTTGAAACTGTAGCGACTAAAAATAACGCTACAAGTGTTAAAATTCGTGTTTTCATTTTCTTGTTTTTAATGTATATCGATTTGTTTTTCAGGGCAATTTTATTCGGATTGCGAACCTCTTAATTTTTCTAATAATATATTCAGTGTTTCCGCTTCCGCAGAATTTAACGGTTGCATAATGGTATCTTCTAAACTGTCTAAATTCGGATTGACATCATCTATAAGATTCAAACCATTTTGTGTAATAACAATTTCTACTTTTCTACGGTTTTCTGGGCAGATACTTCTTTCCACAAAACCTTTGGTAATCAACTTATCAATCAACCGTGTGGTGTTGCTATTTTTATGGACCATGCGTTCTTGAATCGTAGCCAAATTAGCAGGTTTTCCTTTTTGACCTTTTAAAATGCGCAACACATTGAATTGTTGTAATGAAATATCGTACTGCTTGAAGAAACTTGTATATTTCTCCATAAAGATATTGTTTGTCACAAAAAAGTTAATCGCGGTCTGTTTTGCCAAGGGCAACGTCGCATCACTTTTTAAAACATCTTTTAGCTTCATAATTGTAGGTACAATATTTGTATATACAAATGTAATAATATTTTGATAGTGTGAAAATGGAGTAGTGTTAAAAGTTTATTAATTTTTTTCTAGATTGTTAGACACGCTTCGCTTTTGGACACGGCTGTCGCCTTTGGAATCGGCTTCGCCTTTTAGAGACGCCTCGCTTTGTATTGCTGTTGCTTTTGATATTGGTTTCGCCTGTTGGACATGCTTCGCTGTTGGTAGGTTTTTATTTTAGATATTTCTTTGAAATAGTTGTTTTCATGCACTAAATGCTAAATCCACTTTCAAAATACAATGGATTTCTGCTTTAGTAGAAGTGACATTAGAAGTATCTCAATACTCAATACTAACATCTCAAAACTATTTTTAAAACATACCAAATTAAACTTTATCCACGTTTTGGAGTCATAGTACAAAAACCACTTCGTATGACCTTACAAGAAATCGTGCATTTGTACCATAGAGTTGGATTTGGAATTTCGTTTGAAGATGCCAAAACCTTGCAAAATCAATCGCGGGAGCAGGTTGTTATGCAACTGTTTGAGGTTTCTCGTACGGCAACACCTTTGTCCATTGATTTGTCTGAATTACGTGCAAGTTTGAAAGGACTTAATTTGAAAGATCGAAAAAAGATTCGCTCACTCATTAAAGACAGTGTCAAAAAAATACACGAACTCAATGCCGCTTGGTTGCTCAAATTGGGAACGACAGAACAGGTTTTACTTGAAAAGATGACCCTTTTTTGGGCGAATCATTTTGTGTGTCACGATAAGAATGTACTGCATTTTGAACAATACAATAATACACTTCGCAAGCACGCTCTTGGGAATTTTAAGGATTTTGTGATTGCTATTTCGAAAGAAGCTTCTATGATTAAATATTTAAACAACAAACAAAATAAGAGGCAAAAACCGAATGAGAATTTTGCACGCGAGTTGTTGGAATTATTTACGTTAGGACGCGATCACTATTCCGAAAAAGATATCAAAGAAGCCGCGCGTGCTTTTACAGGATGGAATCATGATTTGAGAGGGAATTTCCGTTTGCGACATTTTCAACACGATTATGGGGAAAAAACTTTTTTCGGCAAAACGGGCGATTTTAATGGAGAGGATATTATTGAAATTATTCTGCAAGAAAAGCAATGTGCGCAATTTATCTGCGAGAAAATCTATCGTTATTTTGTGAATGATCAATTAGATAATTCTCGCGTAAGCGAAATGACAGACATTTTTTATAAAGAGTATGATATTGGCAAATTGATGCGTTTTGTGCTGACGTCTGATTGGTTTTATGATCAAAAAAATATCGGAACCAAAATAAAATCGCCTGTGGAATTTTTAATTGGCATGTACAGAGTCGTACCGATGAAGTTTGAAAAACCACGCGAATTGATCTACGTACAAAAGCTTTTGGGACATCATTTACTATTTCCACCAAATGTAGCTGGTTGGAAAGGTGGACGCAATTGGATCAATCCAAATACGATGATGTTGCGCTTGCGATTGCCTTCTATCTTGTTGGCAAATGGTGACATTGCTTTGGATGAAAAAGGGGAATTTGAAGATGATTTTCAACGTTTTAACAACCGACGAAATCGGCAACGGAAATTGAAAGTCACAGCAGATTGGGAAACGTTTCATGCACAACAAAAAGACATTTCTGCAGCAGCATTACAACAAACATTGATTACAAGTCCGTTGAATACAGGAACACAGGAATATTTGGATAAATTGGTAAGTCAAGATTTGAAAGAAGTCTGTATTCAGTTGATGTCGTTGCCGGAGTATCAGTTGTGTTAATTTTTTAATGTAACAATGTATCAGTGTACTAATGTATTAATGTGTGAATTTGAAAATTTGAAAATGAATTTTTGGAGTGATTGATAATTTGTGTCGATTTATGATATAGAAGTGCAAAAATTAATTTGTGAATTTGTGACGTAAAAAATATTAAAAGTTGAGTTCAATGAGATTCCCGCTGTAGTTTATTTTGAGCGCTAGTCTAAAGGTGGGAATGATAAATTAGTTAATTTAGGTTCCCGTTTTCACGGGAATTCAAAAAACAAGTTTTTTGGATGAAAAGAAGAGATTTTTTAAAACAAGCATCGTTGGCAAGTACTGCACTGTTTTTGCCAAAATTTGTATCAGGTTTTAACTTGATAGATTCTGCTGTAGCGACTGGGAAAAAGTTGTTGATTATTCAATTGTCGGGAGGAAATGACGGATTGAATACGGTAGTTCCTTTTCGAAATGATATTTATTATCAAAAACGTCCGTCATTGGCGCAGCAACAATCAAAACTCATTGGAATTACAGATGAAATTGGTTTTCACGAAAGTCTCGTTGCACATAGCAATTTGTATCATAATGGCGAATTGTGTGTCATTAACAATGTGGGATATCCGAATCCGAACCGTTCGCATTTTCGTGCTACGGATATTTGGCATACGGCAAGCGACGCAAATGAATATTTGCAATCGGGTTGGGTTGGACGTTATTTAGATGCCACGAAAAGTAAAGCTACAGCTGCGATTGAAGTGGATGATACATTATCTCTATTGTTAAAAGGAGAAAACACAGACGGAATCGCAACAAAAAATCCAAAACTCTTCTTCCGAACGACGCAAGGTTCGTATTTTAAAAAAGTACTCCAACACTATGATGACACGCATTTGAGCGAACACAATTTGGGCTATTTGTACAAAACGATGGTCACAGCTTCGTCTTCTGCAAAATATCTATATGAGACTTCTAAAACGTATTCCACAAAGGTAAGTTATCCAAAGAATGAATTTTCCAATCAGTTGAAGCAAGTGGCGCAATTCATTAATTCGGGATTGCAAACGAAAGTGTATTATACGTCGTTGGGCGGATTTGATACACATGCCAATCAAGTCAATAAGCAAAAACGTTTATTGAAAATTTATGATGAAGCGATGGCAGCTTTTATCAACGATTTAAAACAGCAAGATTCGTTTAAAGATACCTTGATTTTAACATTTTCAGAATTTGGACGTCGTGTGCAACAAAATGCTGCCAATGGAACCGACCACGGAACGGCGAATCAAGTATTTTTGATTGGCAATCAGTTGAAACAACAAGGATTTTACAATCCGATGGCAGATTTATCGAATTTGGATGAAAATGGCGATTTGATGTATGATATTGACTTCCGAGAAATCTATACGTCTGTGTTGAACAATTGGTTAAACGTAGATGCCTCGAAAGTCATGAATACTTCCTTTGAGGGATTGAAAATTGTGTAGTTAAGCGCAGCAAACTCTGTTGGTTCCAGCATTACAGTGGCTTACTCGTGATCCCCCTTGAATTTTTGAGCTAGTGAATTTAGAAATAGTACGCTTGTTTAATTTGATGTTTTTTAAATTTCTTTTTTTCATAATTTTAAGTTTTTTGTTTGACTTGAAGTTACTAAAGTCGTTTGAAAATTCCGTAAGGTAAAACCGTAGTTTGTTTGTTTATTTCTAGCTGAATAAATCTTAAAATGTGTTAAATACAGAAGCTTTCCAATAGACTTTTACTATTTTTATTGTTTATACATAACCATCATGAAAAAAGTCACTTTTCTTCTTTTTTTTAGTATTCTGATTTCGTGTAAAAGCAAGACAAAATCTGAAAAATCAACGGATGTAGCAGATGCGAAATCGACTGTTGAAAAGACTTCATCCACAGAGGCAACTACAAAAACAGACATTCCTGTGCTGAATTTTGAACAGTTTGAAAAATACCTCAACATCGAAGACGACAATATTCACGTGGTTAATTTTTGGGCAACTTGGTGTGCACCTTGCGTAAAGGAATTGCCGTATTTTGAAGCAGTGAATCAAGAATATAAAGACAAAAACGTAAAAGTATTATTAGTAAGTTTAGATTTTAATTTGAAAAAGCTCAACTCTTTTTTAACCAAAAACAATTTAAAATCTGAGCAAGTATTATTGGACGATCCTGACCAAAACGCGTGGATTCCTAAAGTATCTACCAAATGGTCTGGCGCTATTCCGGCAACGGTTATTTATAAAAAAGGAAAACGAGCATTCTTTGAGAAATCCTTTACCAAAGCCGAATTGGAAAAAGAACTACAACATTTTATCAATTAATATATAAAACTCACCAAACATGAAAACAATAAAATTAGCAGCATTGGCACTTCTTTTTGTAGCCGTTTCTTGTGCTGAAAAGAAGAAGAAAGACGACGCAAACAAAGATACAAAAGTAGTAGCAGAAAATGTTGCGAAAGAAAAGAAAGAAGCAAATGACGGTTACAAAGTAGGCGATATTGTAAAAGATTTTTCTCTTAAAAATGTAGATGGAAAAATGGTTTCTATGGGCAGCTATGAAGATGCAAAAGGATTCATCATTACGTTTACATGTAATACTTGTCCATATTCAGTAGCTTATGAAGATCGCTTGATCGAATTAGATAAAAAGTATGCTAGCAAAGGATTTCCTGTAATTGCCATCAATCCAAACAATCCGGAAGTGAAAGCAGGTGATAGTTTTGAAGCGATGCAAGTACGCGCTAAAGAAAAAGGATTTCCTTTTCCATATATTTTTGATGAGGGACAAAAAGTCTATCCACAATTCGGCGCTTCGCGTACGCCACACATGTATATAATCGCAAGAACGAAAAAAGGACACGAAGTAAAATATATTGGTGCTATTGACGACAATTACAAAGATGCTTCTGCAGTTTCAAAACGTTATGTAGAAGATGCAGTTGATGCTTTATTAGCTGGAGAAGAAGTGAAAGTAAAAACAACAAAAGCTATTGGTTGTTCTATTAAAGTATAGTCGTAGACTTATTCCTGTGCAGGCAGGAATCCCATAGAAACGTTAGATTATTAGAAGTTTAGACTTCTTACACTAAAAATAAAGGCATATTTATTGCCAAATTAAGAAGCTGTCTAAAAAGTTAATCACAACGTCATTCAGAGCTTGATACTGAAATAAATTCAGCACAGGCTTCAGAATCTCATCAAATTGATATCAATCTTTATGAGAAACCGAATCAAGTTCGGTTTGACGAAATCTGTACTTTTTAGACAGCTTTTTTCAAAGCTACAAAAGAGAATCTGTAGTTGCAGGTTTGATACGCTTTTGATAAAGAAAAAACGCTTAAAAAACGTACCTTTGGCATTACAATAACAAACACCTATTTTTAAAACTATGGCAGATTTAACACAACAAGAGTGGAAAGAAAAACTGGAAAATGATCCAGAAGGAATCATCATTGATGTTCGTACAAAAGAAGAAGTAGAAGAAGGATACATACCAGGCGCAAAACATATTGATATCTTCTTAGGACAAGGATTTATGGACGAAATTCAAAAATTAGATCCTGAAAAAAATTACTACGTATACTGTCGCTCTGGCGGAAGAAGCGCACAAGCCTGTGCTATTATGAACAGTTTGGGATATGAAAACGCCTTCAATCTTGATGGTGGATTTTCAGAATGGGAAGGCGATGTCGCTAATTAATATCTTGTTCATATGAAATTGAAAAAGCTAACTTTCGTAATGGGAATACTGTCTCTTTTTGGCTGCGATAATTTTCCAAAAGAAAACAATGTCACCGTAACTGAACTTCATGAAGTATTGCAAAATGAAGATATCATTGTCCTAGACGTTCGTACACCTGAAGAAACGGCGCAAGGAAAAATAACAGCCAATGCCTTGGAGGCAGATTTCTTTGAAGATGATTTTATTGAAGCAGCGACTACTCAAATTCCAAAAGATAAAGACGTGTATGTGTATTGCAAAGGTGGCAGACGCAGTGCCAAAGCAGTCATCAAATTACGAGAGTTAGGCTATACCAAAACCCACAATTTGGAAGGCGGCATTAAAGCTTGGAAGGCGAAAGGATATACAGTAGAGTAACTTTTATAGTATTGATCAAGCAAAGGCAAAATCACACATTCGCATCAATAATTCTCAATAAAGTTTTTGGCTCTGGTCGTTCACGGTAATTATCTGTCTGATTGGTGTAAATGATCTTTTCTTCAGCATCCGTAATGATAATTGTCGGTAAACTTGTGTGTGATTTGAAACCAAATAGCTGAAAGCCAAACGGCAATCCATAAGAGTGAAAAATGTTCAATTGTTGGGCGACTTCTCCATTGACATCTACCAAAAATTGAAAATCTAGCGGATATTTTTTTGTCAAGTTTTCACTAAAGCCATGCGGTTGCGAACTTATAAAAACCGTATTGATATTTCGATCGGTAAGTTCTTCATGTTTGGAAACCATTTCCTTGATTTGTGCCATGCAAAACGGACACCAATTGCCACGATAAAAAATAAAAATACTCGGAGTTCCTGCAAATTTTTCAGAAGTAACAGTCACTTTTTCAGCATCTTCAAATCGTAACAAAGGCAAGCAGTTTCCAACTTTTAAAATCGTATTGCTTTCTGCATCGCGTTTCTGAAAATAGGAATACCAAAGTAGATACAAAACCCAACAGGCAGTCAACAGTATATTTCCAAGCAAACCAAAAAACCGAAAATGAATATCTTCTTGCAGATTTCCCACAATAAGACTCATCATACAGCCTAAAAACACACAAAACGTGTAGGGAATTAACACACTGTCAGTTCTCGCCAACGGTCTGATAAACAAGCTACCGAAAAAGAACACAATACTCGCCGCGGTCATAAAATGTGCTACATTCAAAATGGTTATTCCCGATTGCAAGATAAACCAAACCGTGTCTATCAATACAACAAGTGCAAAAACAGGGAAAGCAGCAATAAAAATAGACTTCAAAAAGGAACTCATTCGGTACAAAAATTCAACGCTCGTTCGCTTTGGAACAAGTTTGTATCACCTAAGTTATGAAATAATCTCTAAAAAAGTATATTTTTGTAGTACAAATCCTGTTAGAATAGTATTCCGAAGTTGCTTGTTGAAATCATTATAAACTTAATAATGATTTATATGCGAGAAGACTTTTTATATTACGTATGGCAATTTGGGAAACTCCACTTGCTCCCTTTACAAACGGCACAAGGCGAAACCGTCGAAATTATTCATCTGGGAATGCACAATCAGCATGCAGGTCCCGATTTTTTCAATGCAAAACTGCGAATAGGAACCCAATTGTGGGCTGGCAATGTAGAGATGCATCTCAAAAGTTCAGATTGGTTTATTCATCACCATGAAAACAATCCGAATTACGACAATGTGATTCTGCATGTAGTATGGAATCATGATATGGACGTGCATCGAAAAGACAATTCGGTCATTCCCACTTTAGTGCTTCAAAAGTATTGTGATACCAACATATTGCAGCGTTATCAAAACTTACTCAACGCACCGAAAAAATGGATTCCGTGTGAAGCCTCTTTTCCAGTACTAAACGATTTTGAACTCGAAAACTGGCTCGAACGTGTCTACATAGAACGACTCCAAACCAAAGCTGTAGAGATAGAAAAGTTGGTCCAAAAAACGGAGTATGACTGGGAAGCAGTATTATTTAGATTGCTAGCCAAAGGTTTTGGACTTAAATTGAATAGTACAGCATTTTTTGAAGCAGCATGTTCGGTAGAATTCAGTCTGATTCGAAAACTCTCTCCTAATCCATTATCGTTAGAAGCATTTTTATTTGGAATTTTTGGGTTGCTTTCGCAAGAAGTATCTCAGGAACAATATCATATGCAATTACGCGACGAATACAACTATCTGTGTCACAAATTTGAATATACAAAACAAGCGAGCATTCCGTTGCAATTCTTTCGAACACGTCCTGCAAACTTTCCTACCATTCGCACTTCGCATTTGGCAAATTTATATCATCAACAGCAGCATTTATTTTCGAAGCTTATTGCTAGCACTTCGTTAGATGAATTATACAAACTATTACAAGTCACAACGAGCGCATTTTGGGAAACTCATTACACTTTTGAGAAACAATCGCCCAAGCGTATTAAAAAAGTATCCAAGAAGTTCATCGATGTGTTATTGATCAATAGTATTTTACCTTTAAAATATTGTTATGAAACATATTTGGGCAAACCCAATGTGGAATCGCTGTTAGCACTTTTGCGTACCATTCCGCTCGAACAAAACACTATCATTCAAAAATTTTCCAGCAAAAACATAGCCATAAAAAATGCATTGCACTCACAAGCATTATTGGAATTGAAAAAAAACTATTGCGATCGGCAAAAATGTTTGCAATGTGCTATTGGAAATACCTTGTTAAAAGAATCTCATATTTTCATAACAGACTAAAAAAAATCTTATAAAAGCCGTATCTTGCAAGACCATTTGAAAATGCAAAATACAGATGAAATTTATATACAAACTGCGCTATTTTTTTGAAAAACACGGTTTCGGTGCCTTGTCGCGATTGGCAGAGCGTTTGGGCATGCGTGCCAAAAATGTGCGTTTATTTTTTATTTACGTCACCTTTGCTACCTTAGGTTTCAGTTTTGCATTATATCTTACCTTGGCTTTTATAATACGATTAAAAGACTTAATTTACACCAAACGAACTTCTGTATTTGACTTATAATATATGTTTAGATTTTTTCGGTCAAAATTTTATATCGCAATAGCACTTCTATTTCTAGTTTTATTCACAGGAATTGTTGGCTTTATGCTGGTCACGGAATGTAGCTTTATTGATGGCTTTTATATGACCGTAATTACGGTAACTACGGTAGGTTTTCAAGAAGTAGTTCCGTTAGATGATCAAGGAAAACTATTCACAGTATTCTTAATTATTATCAGTGTTTTTGTATTTGCGTATGCGATATCTGTAATTACGGAATACATTTTAAGCAGGAGTACGCTAAGCAACATTATACAGCGCAAGACGCTAAAAAAAATCAGACGCATGGAAAATCATATCATTATTTGCGGATTTGGTCGCAATGGAAAAGAAGCTGCTGAAAAATTACATACCCACGGGGAACAATTTGTAATTATTGAAAAAAATAGAGCTGTTATTGAACGATATGAAAATTCAGATCTCTCTTTTATAGAAGGAAACGCCAGCGAAGATGAGGTGTTGGAAAGAGCCGGAATCAACAGAGCAAAATGCTTAATTACTGCACTTCCTAGCGATGCAGACAACTTATTTGTGGTGCTTTCGGCGCGACAAATCAATGGCAAATTGTTGATTATCAGTAGAGCGTCGTATGATTCATCGTATAAAAAACTAAAATTAGCAGGTGCTGATAATGTCATCATGCCTGATAAAATTGGAGGTGAACACATGGCTTCGCTCGTAGTTGTGCCCGATTTGGTAGAATTTATTGACAATCTTTCTATCGGAGGAGACAATACTACCAATGTAGAAGAAATACGTACCGAAGATATCACCAATTCCAAAGAAGAAATCACCCTCAAAGAACTCGACTTACGCCGACAAACAGGTTGTACTGTGATTGGTTACAAAACACCAAAAGGCGAATATATCATCAATCCGGGTGCAGATTTAAAGCTACTAAAAGATTCCAAAATCATTGTCTTAGGTCGTCCAGAACAAATAGAATTATTAAAAGATAAATACGACCTCTAAAAGCTGTTGAAAAATGGTATTTAGGATTTAAAACTTGATTAAGCAATTTTTTTTTAGCATCTTGCTGTCCTTTAATTACCCAAAAACAAATATTAACTAACTGAAACAACCATGAAGAAATATCTTCTTTCATTATTTTCAATTTTATTACCAGTATTAACATTCGCCCAAGATGCAGCCGAAAAAGGACTCGACGAACAAATTGATGAAGCATTTAAGCCAGTATCTGATTTTTTTGGTAGCGTTATCTTTTTTGAGATTGGCGGGGTTCCCTTCGTACTAATACTTCTTGTTGGAAGTGCTTTATTCTTTACTATTTATTTTGGTTTTATCAATATAAGAAGATTTCCAACTGCAATTAATGTAGTACGAGGAAAATATGATGAAGTAGATCAGCATGGTGCCGAAAAAACAGATTTACCAGTTGATGGAGATATTCCAGACACGATTAGAGACGAGAGTAAAGATGGTGAAGTAACACACTTTCAAGCATTGGCAACTGCCGTTTCAGGAACTGTTGGAAACGGAAATATTGCAGGTGTTGCCTTGGCGATTGCCCTTGGTGGACCTGGAGCAACATTTTGGATGATTATCTGTGGATTATTAGGAATGTCTACAAAGTTTGTGGAATGTACACTTGGAGTTCAATACAGAGACGTTGGAGAAGATGGAACAGTATATGGAGGACCAATGTACTACTTGAGCAGAGGACTAAAGGAAAAAGGTTTTGCTACATTAGGTAAAGTAACCGCAGTATTATTTGCTATCTTCTGTATTGGTGGATCATTTGGAGGTGGAAATGCAGCGCAGTCTAACCAAGCGACGATCGTATTGAAAGAATTAATGGGCTTAGAAAGCACAAGTGCTGGAGCGATCATCGGAGTTGTACTAGCAATCTTAGTAGGAATCATCATTATTGGTGGAATTAAGAGAATTGCTTCTGTAACGGAGAAGGTGGTACCTTTTATGGCATTAATGTATTTACTCGCATGTTTATATATCATTTTAAGTAATTTCACTTTAATAGATGATGCGTTTGCAGTGATCTTTAAAGAAGCGTTCAATCCTACGGCGATTGGAGTTGGTAGCGTTATCGGAGTCCTACTGGTAGGATTTAAAAGAGCAGCATTTTCTAATGAAGCAGGAGCAGGTTCAGCATCCATTGCACACTCTGCAGTAAAAACAAAATATTCAGCTTCTGAAGGGTTAGTAGCATTATTAGAACCATTTATTGATACCGTTGTTATTTGTACAATGACTGCTCTAGTAATCATTATTTTCAACTTCGGTGGATTCTTCGAGTATGGAGGTGACGGAGCCGTAATGATTGACGGACAAATGGTAGAAGGTGCTGGAATTACCTCAAAAGCATTTGGACAATATATTCCATATTCTGATGTATTCTTAACAGTAGCTGTGGTATTATTTGCAGTATCAACCATGATTTCTTGGTCATACTATGGATTACAATCTTGGAAATTCTTATTTGGAAGAGGAAAAACAGCTGATATGGTATACAAAATATTATTCTTAATTTTTGTAATCATTGGTGCAGCGGCAAGTATGAAATCTATTTGGGACTTCTCAGATGCAATGATCTTCGCGATGGTATTCCCAAATATGATCGGATTATTCTTCCTGTTCCCGGTTGTGAAAAAGCAATTGAAACGATACCTAGATGCTATCAAAAACATCTAAACCTTGTTGATGTAGAATACTAACACCCAACATAAAATATTCATGTGACGATTCATTAAAAACATCGAAAACATGAAAAACATCAAATCTCACTTCACGTATCTCAAAGCAGAACGAAGTGGGATTTTGTGTATTATATTCCTAATCTTTATCGTGCAAGGAATCTATTTTTACACAAATCCCACAAAGGCAACCACAAATTTATTTTCAAACTCAGCAGTTGTCAATCATCAAAAGTATATTGATTCGTTAAAGTTTGTGGCGCTCAATGCAAAACCGAAACGCTATCCGTTCAACCCAAACTTCATTTCGGATTATAAAGGTTTTACTCTGGGAATGTCTACAGCAGAAATTGACAGATTGCACGCGTTCAGGTCTAAAAATAAGTATGTTAATTCTGCAAAGGAGTTTCAAACTGTGACTAAAGTGTCTGATTCATTGCTAAATGCTATCAAACCCTATTTCAAATTTCCCGAATGGACACAACGAAAACAGCAAAAAAAGCGCGTCTATCAACAAAAAAAGTATGCTTCCAAAGAAATTGAAATCATCAAGAAGATTGATATCAATAAAGCGACTATACCTGAACTTAGAAAAGTATACGGTATCGGAGAAAAACTCTCTGCACGAATTGTAAAATACCGAACAAAACTCAACGGATTTGTGACAGAATCGCAACTAAATGAAGTCTATGGACTCAAACCAGAAGTCATAGAAAAGCTTTGGAAACGTTTTTATCTGGAAAAACCAAATATCACCAAAATAAATCTGAATACCTGTACTTTAGAGGAGTTGCTCAAAGTTCCGTACATTAATTATGAGCTGGCAGACGAAATTTTAAATCAGCGAATACTGCGAGAAGGATTTAAAAACTTTGAGGAATTGACAAAAATTCAGAAGTTTCCAACGGATAAAATAAAGATAATTGAAGTATATTTGCATATTCAATAAAAAAATTAAAATTGCTGTACATGGAAAGCATATACTTTAATGAAGAACATCATCTTTTTAGAGAAAGCTTAAGAGAATTTTTAAAGAAAGAAGTCGTTCCACACATTGAAAAGTGGGAAGAAACAGGAACCATAGATCGCTTTATCTGGGAAAAATTTGGCGAGATGGGCTATTTCGGTCTAGCCTACCCAGAAGAATATGGCGGAATGGATTTGGATCTTTTTTATACAGTAATTCTTCTAGAAGAACTACAACGCATCAACTCTGGTGGTTTTGCAGCAGCAATCTGGGCGCATGTGTATTTGGCAATGACGCATGTAAACAAAGAAGGAAGTCACGAAATCAAAGAACGTTACCTAACACCAAGTATCACAGGAGAAAAAATAGGTTGTTTGTGTATTACGGAGCCTTTCGGCGGATCGGACGTCGCGGGAATGCGTACCACAGCCGTAAAGCAAGGAGACAAATACATCATCAATGGTTCTAAAACTTTCATTACAAATGGAGTGTATAGTGATTATTTGATAGTAGCGGCAAAAACAACTCCTGAACTAGGAAACAAAGGAATCAGCATTTTTATATTAGATAGAGACATGCCAGGCATCTCAGCCACCAAATTGGACAAACTAGGTTGGAGAGCGTCTGATACAGGAGAAATTGCTTTTGACAATGTAGAAGTTCCAGTAGGAAACCTCATGGGAGAAGAAAACATGGGATTCCCATACATCATGCAGCATTTTGCGTTAGAGCGATTAATCATGGGAATCAACGCACATGCTAGATCTGAATTTGCGATTGAATATGCATTGCAATACATGTCAGAACGTGAAGCTTTCGGAAGAACCATTGACAAATTCCAAGCCTTACGTCACACCATGGCAGATTTGGCGACTGAAGTAGAAATCTGTAAAACCTTCAACTATGCCATTGCCTACAGACTCGACAAAAAAGAATATGTAGTAAAAGAAGCGACCATGTCGAAACTACAATCAACAAAGGTGGCAGACAATGTCATCTATCAATGCTTACAAATGTTAGGCGGATACGGTTATATTGAAGAATATCCAATGGCACGTATGTTAAGAGACAGCAGATTAGGGCCAATCGGAGGAGGAACTTCTGAAATCTTAAGAGAAATCATCGCTAAAATGATCATCGATAAAAAAGATTATAAGCCTGCAACTTAATCATAGAATTGAGATATGAGATTTGAGTACTGAGATTTTTTGATTCGTCATTGCAAACGAAGTGAAGCAATCTGCTAAAATCAAATCAACAATAAACTCTGAAACATCTCAAAACTCAATACTAACATCTCACTACTAAAAAAAAATCGTATCGAGAAGTACTTTGAAACTACAAATAAGTAAGATAGTTGAAGTGAATATTAAGATTTTTATGAAACGTCATTGCAACGCTAGAACTGAAGCAATCTGTCAAAACAAAAGCAACAATACACTCTGAAACATCTCAAAACTCAATACTAAAATCTCAATACTAAAAAAAAGACTACTCCGAAAAGTAGTCTTTTTTCATGAATGGTTGTCACGCTCTACATTTACGGGAAAACCTTACAAATAACAAACTTATCAACACGAAAACGTTTTCGATTATGAATATGAAATTTTTGGGAAAATAAATTGAGTAATTTCAAAAACATAACCAAAAATCTAATACAACATGAAAAAAAATCAATTACTTTATTTCTTGCTGATCGGTCTATTCCTCATAAGCTGTTCAAGAGATGAAGTCGCTCTACAAGAAGAGCAAAGTGAAAAACCTACGAAAGAAACTACGGTCGCTAAAAACAGATCCAATCTCAAACCAATTGGTTCTGGTGTAATGATGCAAGCGTTCTACTGGGATGTGCCTGCGGGCGGAACTTGGTGGAATGTAGTCAGAGGAAAACTATCCGATTGGAACAACGCAGGAATCGATGCCATTTGGTTGCCACCAGTATCGAAAGCGCAAAACGGACCTTTCTCTATGGGATACGATCCGTTTGATTATTACGATTTCGGAGAGTACAATCAAATGGGAAGCGTAGAAACGCGTTTTGGTTCTGCTGCCGAATTGCAAAGTTTGATCAACACGGCGCATACCAATCGCTTAAGTGTCATTGCCGATATTGTCTTGAATCACAATAGTGGAGGAGACAGCGAGTACAATCCATACAAAGGAACAAACACCTACACAGATTACAATCCGTTATCTGGAATGTTCTACAGAAGCTACAACGACTTCCACCCAAATGACATTCAAGCAAATGATGAAGGTGTTTTTGGAGGTTTTGCCGATTTATCACATGCCAAAGGCTATGTGCAAGATTGGTTGTGGAGAACACCAAACTCGGTAGCACAATACTATAAAAATGTAGTAGGATTTGACGGTTGGCGTTTCGATTACGTAAAAGGATTCGGTCCTTGGGTTGTAAAAGAATGGAAAAATACTGTGGGCGGATTCTCTGTGGGAGAATACTGGGACGGAAATGCCGCGACACTCGATTGGTGGTCTGGACAAGCAGAAGTAAATGCGTTTGACTTTGCTTGCTACTATAGAATGCGTGATGCCTTTATGGGAAACAACTTAAACCGATTAAACGACGACATGTTATGGAAGCGTGATCCTTCAAGAGCAGTTACCTTTGTGGCAAATCATGATACGGATGAAATCATCAATAACAAACTGTTAGCATATGCGTACATTCTAACGCACGAAGGATATCCAACGATCTTCTATCGCGATTATGAAGACTGGCTTGATAAAAACCGAATGAACAACCTCATTTGGATTCACAACAATCTAGCAAGTGGAAACACGTCCATTCTATACACAGACAATGACGAATATGTAGCAAGAAGAAACGGATGGAACGGACCAGGAATAGTAGTTTACATAAACAACTCAAATAATTGGCAAGAGCGTTGGGTAGAAACCAATTGGTCCAACACACGTATCAAAGACTATACAGGAAACTCAAGTTGGGAACCTGTAACACAAGGCGGACGTTGGGTAAAAATTCAAGCACCACCAAAAAGTTACTCTGTTTGGTCTCCTAAGTAGGAACTTGGGTTTTAGGTCTTAGGTGTTGGGTTGTTAGTATTAAAAAAACTAATCCCCAACACCTAATCCCTAAACCAACATTGAGAAGAGCTCCAATAAATAAACAAAAAGTCATAAAGTTTAAATGTTTATAAGTTTAGGAGTTTATGTTTTGAAGACAAAGACAAAAAAGAACCTTTCTAACATCTAACATCTAACATCTAACATCTAACATCTAACATCTAACATCTAACATCTAACATCTAACATCTAACACCCAACACCCAACACCCAAAATAAATCCCCAGATAAGTTTGTAATAAAAAAAATGTCTGTATATTTGCACCCACAAATTCTAAAAGAGAGGAGGTTAAGGACTATGTTAATTATACCAGTAAAAGAAGGAGAAAATATAGATAGAGCGCTGAAACGTTTCAAAAGAAAATTTGATCGTACAGGAGGAATGCGTCAACTAAGAGCAAGAAAGCATTTCACAAAGCCATCAGTAGCTCGTAGAGCGCAAATTCAAAAAGCGCAATATATACAGCGCCTTAGAGATCAAGAAGAAATTTAAGATGCTCACACAAAATCAAAAAGGTTTCCACAATGGAAGCCTTTTTTATGCGCAAAATTTTGGGTTGACAAACTTGTTTAGTAGCTTTATTAGGAATTAGGTTTTAGATATTAGTATTGAGTATTGAGAAGTTCTTAAGAAACTTCAAACTAACAAACAGACGAATAAACAAATCAACAAAAAAAGAAGTTTAAAAGTTTCTAGGTTTATAAATCTAGGCTTAGAAACAACAATTACAGTCAGACAACAACCGACAACAGAGCGCAGCGACCAACTCAAAACAAACGAAATAAATATAAAATGTAAAACTGAAAAATGTAAAATGAAAAGGTACATTACCTTAGAAGCAAACAATAACCATCAAAACAAAACAAATAAACAAATAGACAAATAGACAAATCAACAGAAAAGAAACTGAAAAGTTTATAGGTTTATAAGTTTAGACTTTGAAATAAAAAGTAACCTTATACAACAACTGACAACAGAGCGCAGCGACCAACCCACAACAAACGAATTGTAAAATTTTAAATGTAAAACTCTAAATTTAAAATGAAAAAGTAATTTCAAACAACAAACAATAAACAACAAACAACAATCACCCAAAAGCCAAGCGACCCAACACCCAAAACCCAACACCAAAAAATGCCCTTCAAACCCTTCATAGAATATCTCCAACTCGAAAAGAACTATTCGTTACATACCATCACCGCGTATGAAAATGACCTGCGTTCCTTTTCGGATTTCTGTACAAAAGAATATGAAGACGGGAACATTGTAAATGTACATTACGTGCAAATTCGAAATTGGATTGTTTCTTTAGTGGAGAGTGGTTTGCAAAATGCCACAATAAATCGTAAAATATCTTCGCTCAAAACCTACTACAAATTTCTTCTCAAAACAAAACAAATAACCATCAATCCGTTAGCAAAACACAAAGCTTTAAAAACGGCTAAAAAAGTGCAAGTACCGTTTTCTGAAAAAGAAATGGAAACCGTATTGGCAAATATGAATTTCTCGGATGATTTTGAAGGCATTCGCAACAAAACAATCATAGAAATGTTTTACGCTACGGGAATGCGACGAGCAGAACTCATCAATCTGAAGCAATCTGATATCGATTACGCAGCAAAAACGATCCGAATTTTAGGAAAAAGAAACAAAGAACGTATTGTGCCTTTATTAAAAAAACTTGAAGCGCAATTAATCCTATACAATACCTACAGGAAACAAATAGATACATCCCAAAAAGAAGAGCTGTTTCTAACGATAAAAGGAAATAAAATATATCCGAATCTTGTTTATCGTTTAATAAATGACTATTTTAGTATAGCATCTACGAAAGTAAAAAAGAGTCCGCACATCCTAAGACACACCTTTGCGACTCACTTACTCAATCAAGGTGCCGACTTAAACGCTGTAAAAGAATTACTTGGTCACGCTAGCCTCGCTTCCACACAAGTGTATACACATAACAGTTTGGCAGAACTCAAAAATGTATACGCAAAAGCACACCCTAGAAACAAAAGGTAATCCTCTAAACAGACAGCTAAAAACCTAAACAATAACCTTAAAAGTACCGCGTATGAAAGTAAACATGCAGTCCGTAAACTTTACGGTAGATCGTAAGTTAGTAGATTTCATTCAAAGAAAGATGGATAAATTGGAAACATACTATGATAAAATCATAGATGCCGATGTCTACTTAAAGGTTCAAAACACAAGTGCAAAAGAAAACAAAATTGCCGAAGTGAGAGTCAATATTCCTGGAGACGATTTAATGGTAAAAAAACTATGTAAAACCTTTGAAGAAGCTATAGACGAAGCAACAAGTACACTGCAACGAGCGTTACTAAAAAGAAAAGAAAAAGTGCGAGCACATTAACGCTTAAAAAAAAATTAAAAATAGTTTTGTTTAAAAAAAATAATCTATACATTTGCAGTCCGTTAGAAATAGCGGACTTTTTTTATGAATAAAAGCCGATGTAGCTCAGCTGGCTAGAGCAGCTGATTTGTAATCAGCAGGTCGTGGGTTCGAGTCCCTCCATCGGCTCAAAAAGAAGCAAAATAAAGGTGTAGAACCTTCCAAACAATGCTTTTT
>JBCCLH010000037.1:0-53500 GCA_039026955.1 Bacteroidota bacterium | reverse complement strand
GAAGGTGGATTTATTTCGAATAATGACTTAGAAATTGGCAAAGATTATATCTATCAATCTTTTAAAGTAGACAAAGAAACGCAATATTATTACTATACAAGTAGAATTATTTTAAAGCAAAAAGTAGTCATTTGCTTGATATTAAGACAGATTGGGAAATTAGAATTAAGACACACAAATCTGATGAATGATATAGCTAAAAGTATTGCACATAAAGTTGGATAATACGTTTTTTCCAAAAGAAGGTTGATCAATAGCCATTACCAAAAAATCAACTTTGAACCCTAAAAAATGACAACCAACAATTTAGAAACTGTACATACACAAACAGATTTATTTTCCACATGGGAACTCATTATGATTATTATTGGAATAGGATGCTTAGGTATTTTGATTTTTCTATCAATAGTAATCTATAATTATGTACATCGTTTCGATTTAGATGATGAATTACACAAATAAAAAACACGTCGCGAATGAAATCAATTTTTTACTAAGAAGCTACTTACTTGAAAGCACATTCCCTTTTTTGTGCTTTATCATTCAAGACGTGTTTATAAGCAGCTTTTTAGTCAGTGCTGCTGTTTAGGGCAAGGTGACATACACTAGTTTCATAAATTGTCACCTTGCTACTTAAATATAATAATTTTTATTTCTCAGGATTATGAATTCCCAAAATATAATCACTTGTTAAATATTTTTTGGCAACATTCTGTAAATCATCTACAGTAATTTCGTTTACAGATTGTTCAAATTTTAAGATTCTGTTCGGATCTCTTTTGATGTAATCTGTATTGTCTAAATAACGCAACCAGAATCTGTTCTTTTTTACATTTTCTTTGTTTTCTAATAATGTCGATTCTTTTACTTTGTTTAGGTCTTTTTCTGTTGGACCATTTTCTATAATTTTTTGTAATTCTGCCAACGATGCATCTTTGAGCTTATCAACATTGTCTGGACTACATGGAAATGACATTCGAAGATTGTACCAACCATACGGATGCGAACGCATACTTGCAGAAGCGCTAGCACTGTACACGCCACCTTCTTCTTCACGCAGTTTTTCAATGAGTTTAATGCTTAAGATTTCTCCCAAAAATTGCATTGCTCGGGCATCTTTGGTATTGTAATCTGCTTTACCATTAAAAATGATTTGTACCGAACTTTTTGGATCTTCTCCTTTTTCTACAATTTTTGTGTGCTTTCCTGTCAACGGTCGGAATGACGAGTATTTTGGTTGCTCGTTAGAACTTTTTCCTGGTAAACTTGCCAAATACTTTTCAGCGTAGGTTTGTAATTTTTGCTCGTCAATGTTTCCAACAAAATAGAAATTGAAGTCGCCTGCATCGGCAAAGCGCTCTTGGTATTTTTCATATGCCAAATCATAATCGCTCGCGTCCATTGCTTCAGGAGTTGGGAATCCTTGATATCTTGGATTTTTCTCATTCATGAATTTCCCCATTTCAAATTGGAAATAGAATTGTGGACTTTTCATAATATTCGTCAAAAATCCTTTTTGCTTTTTCATGTACGAGTTGTACGCTTTTTGGTCTTTGTTCAACTTTGTAAAGTATAAATGTGTCATTTGGAATAATTCTTCCAAATCTTTTGGCGTCGCACTTCCGTTAAATCCTTCTCGGTACGATCCAATATAAGGTGAAACACGCGCTATTTTCCCAGACATCATTTTGCGTAAGTCTACGTTTGAGAAACCATTGACACCAGCTTCTCCTAATCCACCGTTGGCAAAACCAATGGCTTTGTAATCTTCGTCTGAGTATAAAGAAGTTCCTCCTAAACTATAAGCAGAAAACAGGATTTCATCATTTTTAAAATCTGTCTTCTTGTACACAACGCGCGCACCATTGCTCAACGTCATCGTGGTAACACCGATAGAAGGATTGGTACTTTTGTTGATCACTCTTCCTGGATCTGGTAAATCAGAAATTAGACTACTCGCAACCGCTTTGTCTTCATACGGTTGGACATCTTTGGTTTTTACAGCCTCCAACACCGCTAACACTTGCGCTTCTGTAATTTTTGGCGCATCTTCTTTTTCAGGTCCTGTTAAGACAATCACTCTGTTGGTATCGCGTAAATAATCGTTGATGAGTTTGTTTACCTCTTCTAATTTGATCGTAGGTAATTGCTCGTTGAAGAATTTGTATGTCCATTCCATTCCTGGAATTGGTGACGCTTCTAGATAGTTGCTCACATATCTTCCCGCTATGCGCGAAGATTCCATTTTGTTTCGGTCTTTATATGATTTTTCAAGTCCAGCAATGACGCTTTTCTTAGCTCTTTCAAATTCTCCTTGACCAAAACCGTATTTACGAACGCGCTCATTTTCTTCAAGTAATGCTGTTAACGCGCCTAATTGTCCATCTTGTGCGGTCATTGCTGTAGATTGATACGCTTCTTTAGTTCTTGCCCAAGTGCCGCCGTGATAACTAGAACCGAATACAAATGGCGGATTTTCAGATTCTGTTAATTCTCTCAGACGATTGTTGATCATTTGTGAAAATAGATTCTTAATGAGTTGATTTCTGTAATCATCTGTCGTTTTCGTAGGTTTTGAAACGTCCAAATCTTTAAACATCACTTGCACTCTAGCAAAGGATGCTTCTTTATCCGTTTCAATCGCAATAAACGTTTCCTCATGATTTTTTACATCAAACGTCGGTCTCGGTTTTGGATTTACCGCTGCTGGAATTTTTCCAAAATGCGACTTGATTTTTTCTTCCAACACTTTTACATCTACATCACCTACAGCAACAACAGCCATTAAATCTGGACGATACCAATCTTTATAAAAACGACGGATTGCCTCGTATTTAAAGTTTTCTATGATTTCTTTTTTTCCAATCGGCAAACGCTTTGCATACATAGAACCGTACATGATTTTTGGCAAATACTTTTGCAACATACGCTCATCCGCTCCTTTTCCTAAGCGATATTCTTCCAAAACAACACCGCGCTCTTTGTCAATTTCTTCATCCGTCAACAATGCATTATGCGCCCAATCTTCAATGATTTGAAAACCTTTTTCTAACTTTTCAGGATCATCACTTGGAATTGGTAAAATGTACACCGTTTCGTCAAAACTCGTATAGGCATTCAAATGTGCTCCAAACTTTACGCCGATGCTTTGTAGATAATCCACAAGCTCGTTCTTTTTAAAGTTTTTCGTACCATTAAAGTTCATGTGTTCCATAAAATGCGCCAATCCCAATTGGTCTTCATCTTCTAAAATAGAACCCGCATTTACGACCAAACGCAATTCCACTTTATTTTCTGGCTTTCCATTATTTTGGATGTAATACGTGATTCCGTTAGACAGTTTCCCGATTTTTACGTTCGGATCTGTTGGAATGTCATTTAAGATGTTATCTACTTCTAAAACATCTGAAGTACTTTGTTGAGACTGCGCTGCAACTCCTTGCAAACCACTAATACTCAAAAGAAAAATACTTCCTAGAAAGTAAATATATTTTTTCATAATTAACGTTTTGATTATTTAATTCACCTAAATATATAGGATAATGTGACATCGTAGTATCTTACGCACGAAATTTTAACATTTAATTGTGATGCTTCCGCTTGAATTTCGAGTGCAGCACAAACTGTCAGGGAATGTAAAGTCTTTGAAGTTAAAAATTCACA
This sequence comes from Bacteroidota bacterium, assembly GCA_039026955.1. GTDB lineage: Bacteria > Bacteroidota > Bacteroidia > Flavobacteriales > Flavobacteriaceae > Kordia. Next base: position 49,837 of record JBCCLH010000037.1, on the reverse strand, counting down.
ATTTTTGATGTTTGCTCATAAAAAAGTTTATTTTTGAGCGAATTTTTAACAGTTGTATCGCTGATATTGTGACAACGTTGGATTGCTTTTATGAAGAAATTATTCCTCTTACTTTTTTTAGCACAAATTGCTTTTGCTCAGAATAAAAAAGCGACTGGTGAAAAAACCATTATCAAAATTGTGTATGGTGGAAATTTGAACGTGAATGAAGAAAAGTTTCCAGGTGCTAAAATATTTTCCAAAACTGAAAAAGGACAAGTTCGTTTTGAACATGAAGGAATGGACATGTGGTGCGATAGAGCCGTATTGTTTCAAGAGCGAAACTGGGTAAAAGCCTATGGAAATGTATTTATTCAACAAGGCGATTCCTTAGAAATGTCTAGCGAATATATTGAATACGACGGCGATTCAAGATTGGCTGTTTCCAAGCGCAATGTTCGTTTGCAAAATCCGGATATGACCTTAACGACAGATACTTTGTATTTCGATAGAAATGTACAAGAAGCCTATTTTAATACCAAAGGCGTTGTCAAAGACAGTGCGTCTACCTTGACAAGTATCGAAGGTCGATATTTCATGGAAAAGAACAAATATCAGTTCTTAAAAGATGTGCAAATCGACAATCCTGAATACACGGTAAATTCTGCGCAATTGGATTATTATACGGATTCCAAATTGGCGTACATGTACGGTCCGTCCACCATCAAAGGGACAGATTATACCATATTCTGCAAACGCGGATTTTACAATACGGTTTCTGAAAAAGGACATTTTATCAAAGACTCGCGCATTGATTACGACAACCGAATCATCAATGGAGACAGTTTGTATTTTGAGAAGAATACCAATTTTGCTTCCGCTACAAACAATATTAAAATTACTGACACCATTAATAATATGATCTTAAAAGGTCATTATGGAGAAGTGTACAAAGCCAAAGATTCTGCTTTTATTACCAAACGCGCCGTCGCCATTAGCTTGGTGGAAACGGATTCGATGTACATTCACGGAGACCGTTTGGTAGTGACAGGTCCCGAGACCAACCGAGTGATTCGTGCATACAAAAATGTGAAGTTTTACAAAACAGATATGAGCGGAAAGTGCGATTCGTTGTTTGCGGACAATCAGTCAGGAATCACCAAACTGTTACGCCGTCCGATTATGTGGAATGGCGACAGTCAAATGACGGGCGACACGATTTTCTTAATCTCGAATGTAAAAACCGAAAAGCTCGATTCTTTAAAAGTGATCAACAATTCCTTTATTGTGCAGAAAGATACTTTGGGAGAAGGATACAATCAGGTGAAAGGGCAAAATTTGTATGGAAAGTTCCGCGATAATAAGTTATATGAAGTTGATGTCATTAAAAATACGGAAGTTGTCTATTATATGTACAACGACGCGAATGAATTTATCGGAATTGACAAAACGATTTGTAGTGCCATCAATCTGACCTTAAACAACAATCAAATAGAAGATATTACCTTTTTCACACGTCCTGATGGTATCATTTATCCCGATAAGGATTTACCCAAAAACGCGCGAAAACTCCGTGGATTTATCTGGCGTGGCGATGAACGTATGTATTCCAAAGACGACATTTTTGACGAAGATGATAACAATTTGGTATTGCCTGTAATTCGCGGCATTGACAATCCGATTGATCCTTTGGAAGAAGAAGAACCTAATCCTAGAGAAAAAGCTTCCGAAGCCATTTTAAAAGCACTTCCGCCCGATAAGGAGGAGAAGAAAAAGTTGTTGGAACAGCAGAAGAAATTAGAGCAAAAGAAAGCAACAGTAAAATCTGCTAATACAAAATTAAAGAAACAGAAAGGATAACATTTTTCAAGCGTCTATGATACGTCATTACGAGCAGAGCGAAGTAATCTGTTTGTTTCATAGCAAAATCGTACTTTGGTAGAAACGGATTGCCACGTCGTAAACTCCTCGCAATAACGGTTCTGAAATTTTCTAACATCTACAATACGTCATTACAAGTGAAGCGAAGTAATCTGCTCGTTTCATAGCAGAATCGTACTTTGATAAGAAAAGATGGCCACGTCGTAAACTCCTCGCAATGACGGTTCTGAGATTTTCTAACATCTACAATACGTCATTACGAGCATAGCGAAGTAATCTGTTTGTTTCATTATAAAATTGTACTTTGATAGAGACGGATTGCCACATCGTAAACTCCTCGCAACGACGTTTCATAGTTTATTATTTTAAAATAACTATTTTGCTTCCATGAAAACTCCTTGCGTTTATATCTTAACAAATAAAAACAACACCGTTTTATACATTGGTGTTACTTCTAACTTATTGAGGAGAATGTATCAGCACAAAACAAAAGCTTTTAAAGGATTTACGGCAAAGTATAATTGTCACAAACTCGTTTATTTTGAAGAGTTTACATCAATGCTTGAGGCAATTGCTAGAGAAAAACAATTAAAGGCTGGAAATCGTAAACGAAAAGAAGAACTTATAAATCAAGAGAATTCTGAATGGAATGATTTATCTGATGGTTGGTTATTTTATTTTAATTGATTGTAATTTAAGTAACCTATTTCTGTGTATTATTTTCACAATACTCATGATACGTCATTACGAGCAGAGCGAAGTAATCTGTTTGTTTCATAGCAAAATCGTACTTTGATAGAAACGGATTGCCACATCGTAAACTCCTCGCAAAGACGGTTCTGAGATTTTCTAACATCTACAATACGCCATTACGAGCAGAGCGAAGTAATCTGTTTGTTTCATAGCAAAATCGTACTTTGGTAGAAACGGATTGCCACGTCGTAAACTCCTCGCAAAGACGGTTCTGAGATTTTCTAACATCTACAATACGCTATTACGAGCAGAGCGAAGTAATCTGTTTGTTTCATAGCAAAATCGTACTTTGATAGAAACAGATTGCCGCGTCGTAAACTCCTCAATAACGGTTCTGAGATTTTCTAACATCTACAATACGTCATTACGAGTGAAGCGAAGTAATCTGCTCGTTTCACAGCAAAATCATACTTTGATAGAAACAGATTGCCGCGTCGTAAACTCCTCGAAATGACGGTTATGAGATTTTCAAATAACTATAATTCCAAAGACAGAAACTCACACAGCATATAACATCATTTACAACAATTAAGTTTGTATCTTTGTAACTTAGTTTGAAGGAGATTAATTTGATGAAGAACGATTTTTTCACGTATCAAGCACAAACCACACCGCATCCGTTGGCAATGGAAATCTCGCATGCGGAAGGAAGTTATATTTTTGATACGAATCAAAAAGCATATTTGGATTTTGTTGCAGGTGTTTCGGCATGTAGTTTAGGACACAAACATCCGCGCGTAGTGAACGCCATCAAAGCGCAATTAGACGAATACTTGCATGTGATGGTGTATGGAGAATATATCCAAAAATCTGCCGTAGCATTGACAAAATTATTAGCCGCACATTTACCCGATCCGCTGGAGAAAACCTATTTAACAAACTCAGGTACTGAAGCGATTGAAGGTGCGATGAAATTAGCCAAACGCTATACAGGACGTTCGGAATTGATCGCCGCAAATCACGCATATCACGGAAATACACAAGGCGCCATGAGTGTCATGGGATATGAAGAACGCAAAAGTGCCTTTAGACCTTTATTGCCCGATGTACATTTTATAGAATTCAATAACGAAGCCGATTTAGCGAAGATCACCACAAAAACAGCAGGTGTGATTCTAGAAACCATTCAAGGTGGCGCAGGATTTATTGAACCAAAAAATGATTATCTAGCGAAAGTTAAAAAACGTTGCGAGGAAGTTGGCGCATTGCTAATTCTCGATGAAATTCAACCAGGATTTGGTCGTACAGGAAAATTATTCGGATTCCAAAATTACAATGTCGTTCCTGATATTGTTGTGATGGGGAAAGGAATGGGCGGCGGCATGCCTGTAGGAGCTTTTACTGCTTCTGGTGAGCTAATGGATTCGTTATACGATCAACCAAAATTGGGACATATTACGACGTTTGGAGGTCATCCTGTAATTGCAGCAGCCTGTTTGGCGACGCTTCAAGAAATCATCGAAAGTGACTTAATGGCGCAAACTTTAGAAAAAGAAGCCCTATTTCGATCCTTATTACAGCACGAATACATTGAAGAAATTCGCGGAAAAGGCTTGATGCTATCACTCATTGTGAAAAATAGTGACATTGCCAATCAAGTCGTGTTCGGTTGTATGGACGAAGGACTTATTCTGTTCTGGTTGCTCTTTGAACCAAAAGCGGTTCGCATCACGCCACCATTGACAATTTCGGAAGCAGAAATAACAAAAGGTTGTGAAATAATTATGAAAGTTTTACAAAAAATTAAAGACTAAATAACCGAATTTAACGTTATCAGTTTCCTATGTAATCTACCTTTACCAAAACAACAAACTAACAATCAAACCATTGCCAAACAAACAATTAATAACAGTTGTTGATTACTTTGTTGAAAACAATTGACTGCATGTCATAAATCCAACAAGAACATCAACTACATTTAAAGTAATAGAAATCTAAAAGCACATCTGCCTATGCTATTTAGCTCTAATGAAGATCATAATTTTGCACTTTCGAAGTTCGAATCGATGTTGAAAACAAACAATGTCTTCTTTTTTGACTCCGCTGAATTCGAAGAAATTACACACCATTATTTAGATGCCGGAAAAGTGGCTTTGGCCAAAAAAGCAATTAAAATCGGCTTAGAACAACACCCAAGCTCTGTCAACCTAAAATTGATGGGCATTGAACTAATGGTTTTCGAGAATAAGCTGGACGAAGCTGAGAAGTTGTTGGATGAATTATACACCTTAGAACCTTCGAATGCAGAAATCTACATTCAAAAAGCAAATATCTATTCCAAAAGAGACGAACATTACAAAGCTATTGAACTCTTAAAAATAGCTTTGGAATTCAGCACAGACGCTGCTGATGTGAACTCTTTGATCGGAATGGAATACCTTTTTATTGACGATTTTAAAGAAGCAAAACGCTACTTTATGAAGTGTATTGAGCTAGATATTGACGATTATTCTTCGCTGTATAACATCATCTATTGTTTTGAATTTTTAGAAGATGTCGATGGCGCTATCAGTTATTTGAATGAGTATATTGATAAAAATCCATACTCAGAAGTAGCGTGGCATCAATTGGGAAAACAGTACTATACCAAGAAAATGTATCCTGAAGCGCTAGCGGCGTTCGATTTTGCCATTATTGCCGATGATACCTTTATTGGTGCATATTTAGAAAAAGGAAAAGTGCTAGAAAAATTAGGACAATTCAACGAAGCGATTCACAATTACGAAGTAACGCTAGAATTGGACGATCCAACTTCGTTTGCCTATTTGCGCATGGGAAAATGTCATGAACGTTTGGGCAACAACGATTTGGCTGTAAAATTCTACTACAAAACCGTACATGAAGATCCGTTATTAGACAAAGGTTGGATTGCGATTACCGATTATTACATTCAACAAGATAACTATCAAAAAGCGCTGTACTACATCAACAAAGCGATCAATATTGATACGGAAAATGTAGCCTATTGGAAACGCAGTGCGGAAATTCACCGTGCTTTGCAATTGTATGAAGAAGCAGATATCGCCTATCAAAAAACAGTCGAATTAGGCAACTACGAACTGTCTACTTGGATTGCTTGGGCAGATATTTTAAAGCTGCTTGGCGAATACAGCAATAGCACACATGTACTGTTGCAAGCCTTAGAGTTTTATCCTGACAATTCCAAAATCGAATACCGATTAGCGGGAATTTATTTCATTCTTGGCGAACAAAGTAAAGGAACATTTCACCTAAAAAATGCCTTGCGAAATAACTTCAAACAACATACATTATTTCAAAAATTATTTCCAAGCGTGATGTTGCGCATATCTGTAAAAAATATTATTTCAGAATTTAAAAAACCATACACATAATTCCATACTTTTGCGTGTAGCGTTCATTTCTAAAAAGAGATGGACTATGAACGACAAAAACGTATAATCTCGCTACACATGAATAGAAATCTATTCGATTACTTGATCATTACCTTAAAAGGATTAGCCATGGGCGCCGCAGATGTGGTACCGGGCGTTTCAGGAGGAACTATCGCTTTTATTTCAGGAATTTACGAAGAACTTATCACCTCAATAAACAACATCAATCTTGGGTTGCTGAAAACACTTCGAAAAGATGGACTCAAAGCAGCATGGACACAACTCAACGGAAACTTTCTGGTAGCACTAGTACTCGGAATCGGAATTAGCATTCTGTCGTTAGCGAAATTGATCAAATCCTTATTAAACAGCGAACCGATTTTATTATGGGCATTTTTCTTCGGATTGGTTGTCGCAAGTATTCTATTCATCGGAAAAGAAATTAAAAAGTGGGATTGGAAAACGATGCTGGGTTTTGTCTTAGCAGCTGCACTCGCCTACTACATCACCACTTTACCACGCGGAACCGAAAGTATTGACAGTACTTGGTTTCTCTTTGTAGCCGGAGCGTTGGCGATTTGCGCAATGATTCTTCCGGGAATTTCTGGAGCCTTTATTTTAGTATTGTTAGGCGCGTATGAACCTGTATTGACTGCCATTAATAATAGAGATTTAAAGTTGATTGCTATTTTTGGCGCAGGTGCAATTATCGGTTTGCTCCTATTCTCGAAACTCTTAAAATGGTTATTCAGCAACTATAAAAACATAACATTTGCCATCTTAACTGGATTTATTTTAGGTTCTTTAAATAAAATTTGGCCTTGGAAAGTGATTGATGGCACACGTATCAACTCACATGGTGAAGAAGTAAATGTCTATGGGAAAAGCATTTTACCAAATACATTTGAAGAGATCGGACAAGGTGAATCGAAACTTTTATTTGCCATCGGATTAATGGTTGCAGGATTTTTAACGATCTTCATCATGGAAAAACTCGCGACTGGAAAAGATACAAAAGAAGCATAAAATACAAACCACTACATGGAAAACACTCGAACGCTCAAAGATAAAATCTTACTCGTTGTCAAAGGATTGGCAATGGGCGCAGCAAATAAAGTTCCGGGCGTTTCTGGCGGTGTTGTGGCGTTTGTCGCAGGTTTTTATGAAGAATTTATTTTTTCGCTACAGCGGATAAATGGGAAAGCGTTTAAATTTCTATTCAACGGACGTTTTAACAGTTTTGCTCGCTACATCAACGGCCGTTTTTTAGGATTGCTCATTCTCGGAATGTTGATCAGTTATTTTAGTGTTTCCAAAATTCTAGATTATTTCATTCAGCATTACAAACTCTATGTGTGGGCAGCTTTTTTTGGAATGATTCTCGGTTCGATCTATTATATCGGAAAGGATTTTAAACACTGGAATCGTAGAACCGTTCTGAGCTTACTGATTGGCGCAGCAATTGGTGTCGCGATTAGCTTGATGAATCCTGCGAAAGAAAACGATCACTTAGGTTTTGTCTTTATCTGCGGGATCATCAGTGTTTCTGGAATGACTTTACCAGGACTTTCAGGTTCGTTTATTTTAATCCTTTTGGGGAATTATGTTCTTTTGTTAGTCGATTCGGTCAACGCGTTGTATGATACAATTGCAGAAATGATTCAAGGAAACTTTGAATTTATTAGCAACGCCGATCGTATTCGCGAACTTAAAGTATTAGGCGTGTTTACGGTAGGTTCTGCTGTGGGACTCGTTACACTTTCGCATTTATTAAATTATGTTTTAAAACATTTCAAACACATCACCACGGCGGTCATTATCGGATTTATCTCAGGTTCACTTGGTGTCGTTTGGCCTTGGAAGGAAGAAGTCTACAAAGCAGACGAACTCGGAAACACGTTGCTTGATTCCAACGGAAGAGAAATTATTGAGAACTACAAACGTTTTATGCCTGACTTTGCTTCAAGCGAAACGTGGATTGCGGTATTTTTTATTGTATTCGGAATAACCATTGTATTAGCTTTAGATTGGTATGGAAAACGAACTCAAAAGGTATAAATCACTCTTCGGATTGCTAGGAAGACATATTGCCTACTCTTTTTCGAGAGGGTATTTTTCTAGAAAATTCAAAAATCTACAACTCAACGATCACTTTTACACAAATTTCGATATTCCTTCGATTGATGATTTCTCAAATATTCTCATGGAAAACCCGAATTTAAAAGGAATGAATGTGACGATTCCGTATAAAGAAAGTGTCATTCCTCATTTAAATCATTTACACAAAAAAGCTAAAAAAATTGGAGCGGTCAATACAATTAAAGTCTTGGAAGATGGTTCTTTAAAAGGTTACAATACCGATTGCTACGGATTCAAAAAATCGCTCAAACCACATTTAAAAAAACATCACAAAAAAGCCTTAATTCTCGGAACTGGCGGCGCTTCCAAAGCGATTGCTTTTGTGTTTGAAGAATTAGCTATTGACTACAAATACGTTTCGCGAACGCCCAAAAATCACCAATCGATTTCCTATCAAGATTTAAGTGAAAAAATCATGAAATCGCATCCAATTATTGTGAACTGCACGCCATTAGGCACATTTCCAAAAATTGAAGATTGTCCCGACATTCCGTACAAATACGTTTCTAAAGACTTTTTACTCTTCGATTTAATCTACAATCCATCAGAAACCACCTTTTTAAAACTCGGTCGCTTGCAAGGCGCGCAAATCGTAAATGGCTACAAAATGCTAGAATTTCAAGCAGAAAAGGCATGGAAAATCTGGAACTCGTAAAAAAAACACAAATTTTACTGCAATTATAGCAGTTTCTCATCTGTAAAACTTTGTGGTTTTATTTGTTGTTAGTATCTTCGGTATTTAAAGCTTGAAAAAGAACCCAAACATTTAGCAATGATGTTAGAAGAAAACGATGATAACCTGCACACTGATGCAGAAGGAAATTTAGAAGAAAAGTCTACCAACGAAAACGAACTTGAAGTCGAAACTACTGAAACCGAGACTGCTAACGAAGTAAATACTGAAATTGAAGAAGTGACTACGTCGGGAGACGAAGTCACAACCGAAGTTGTTTCAGAAGAAGAAACTGAAAGTGAAGCAGTGACTGCGTCGGGAGATGAAGCAACTGTGGAAGTTGAAACCGAATCTGAAATTGAAACTGTAGTTGATGAAACAGCAACTGTAGAAGCCGAAGTTGAGTCTGAAATCGAAGCAGTAACTACGTCGGAAGATGAAGCAACTGTGGAAGTTGAAACCGAATCTGAAATTGAAACTGTAGTTGATGAAATAGCAACTGTGGAAACCGAAGTTGAGTCTGAAATCGAAGCAGTAACTACGTCGGGAGATGAAGCAACTGTGGAAGTGGAAGTTGAAAATGAATCTGAAATTGAAGCAGTAACTACGTCGGGAGACGAAGTTACAGCGATTGAAAACTCTGCGACTGAAAACTCTGCGACTGAGACTGAGACTGAGACTAAGACTGAGACTACCACTGAAATTACTGCGACTGAATCCGAAAACATAGAAGATACCGAACAAACGATTGAAGAGCATCAAGATGCTGTGAATGAAGTGCAAGATAATGCCGCGGAAGAGGCAGAAGATGAGAGTGCTACTGTGCGACATGAAATTCCCGTATTGGATTACCATTCCATGACAAAAGAAGCTTTAGTTGATGAACTTGAAAAATTGGTTCGCAATGAAAAAGTGCAGGCAATCAAAGATCATGTGGAAGGTATCAAATCTGAGTTCAACCAAAAATTCAATGAAGTTTTAGAGCAACGAAAAGAAGAGTTTTTAGCTGAAGGCGGAAATATCATCGATTTCCATTTTTCATTGCCAATTAAAGGACGATTCAATGTTGCGTACAACGAATATCGAAGCAAACGTAACGACTACTATAAAAATCTTGAGAAGGATTTACATGCCAATCTCGAAAGACGTCTTGCCTTGATTGAAGAATTGAAAGGTTTGTTGAATGTAGAAGAAAACATCAACACGACGTACAAACATTTCAAGCAAATTCAAGAAGATTGGCGCAATGCCGGTTCTATTCCAAAAGCACAATACAACAATGTTTGGCGCACGTATCATCATCATATTGAGCGTTTTTATGACTTTTTACACTTAAATAGAGATCTTCGCGATTTGGATTTTAAGCGTAATTACGAAGAAAAACAAAAGATTGTAGCACGTGCAGAAGAACTAGCGCAGGAAGAAAATGTGATCAACGCGTTTCGTGAATTGCAAAACTTACACCGACTTTGGAAAGAGGAAGTGGGTCCGGTTGCGAAAGAATTGCGCGAAGAAATTTGGAATCGTTTTAGTGCAGCTACGAAAGTGATTCACGATCGTCGTCAGGAATATTTTAAAAATATTGATCAGATTTACGAGCAGAATTTAGTCGTAAAAGAAGAAATTATTGCCAAAATCAAAGAAATTTCTGCTGGAAATTACAACGTTCATAATCAGTGGCAAAACAAAATTAAAGAGATTGAAAAACTGCGTGAAGCCTTCTTTAATGCTGGAAAAGTTCCGCTGAAAGTAAATGAAGAAACGTGGGCGAAATTTAAGCAAGCAGTTCGTGAGTTTAACGCGAATAAGAATGCATTCTACAAATCTTTAAAGAAAGAACAGCAAGAAAATTTAGCTAAAAAAATGGCACTGATCGAATTGGCGGAATCGTTAAAAGACAGCGACGATTGGGCAAATGTGACGCCAAAAATGAAGAAAGTACAAGCCGATTGGAAGAAGATTGGACATGTACCAAAGAAAATTTCTGATAAAATTTGGAAGCAGTTTAAAAATGCGTGTAATCATTATTTTGATCGCTTGCATGCAAAGAAAAATGCCGCCAATGCTGAGGAAGTAGAAGCTTTGAAGAAAAAAGAAGCGTTCTTAGCAGATGTAGAAGCGTTGGAATTGTCAGGTGATACGCAAGTAGATATTGACGTAATCAAATCTAAGATTGCCGCTTGGAAATCGATCGGAAGAGTTCCGTATAACAAAAAGAACATTGACAATAAGTTCAACAAAGTCGTTGACGGATTGTTTAAAAAGTTAAATATTGACAAGCAAGAATCTGAATTGATCAAATATAGCAACCGTTTGGAGAATTTGGATCAAGCGAAAATCAATTCAGAGCGTATTTTTATCCGTAGAAAAATTGATGAGATTTCTGGAGAAATTCGTCAGTTGGAAAATAACTTATTGTTCTTTTCGAATGCATCTTCTAGCAGTCCAATGGTGAAAAAAGTTCATCAAGATATTGACAAGCACAAACGCGCATTGGATACTTGGAAAGCGAAGTTGAAACAGTTGCGATCACTTTGATGTTATAGTATTGGGATTTGAGATGTTAGTATTGAGAGATATCAAACGATTCTCGACTGCGCTCGAATTGACATTTGATATTCGAATATAAAATATTGTAAAAACCGTTTCTTTTTGAAGCGGTTTTTTTATTGTACTCATCTTTGATTCGTCACTGCGAGACATTAGTCGTGGCAGTCTGTTTCTTAAAAAATAGTCTTGTTTTTTGAAAAAATATTGCATGATTATACTTCCTCAATGACATATCAAACCAGAACGTCACTTCGATTTCTATGATAAAAACAAGTGATTTTTGATAAAATTATAAAACATCATTAAGGAGCGACAGCGGGGTAATCTGCCTAAATCAGAGCAGAATTGATATTTAAAAGAAACAGATTGCCACAAGTTTTTCCAAAACTTTCGCAATGACGTATTATACAAAATCGTCACTTCGAGTGTTTTTGAGTGTGCGAAAAAATGGATTGAGAAGTACTTGATTGCAATGTATCAATTTGGAAATGTAATAATGTATCAATTCGTTCTGAAGGAAATTATTTGTTTTTGCTAGAAACAGATTACTTCGTCGTAAACTCCTCGTAATGACGTTTCACAATATTATAGTTTATCATTTGATACAAAGGACAACACTTTTACATTTTAAATTCAGCATTCTACATTTAGAGCTTCTTAGCCTCTTCCCAAAAAACATCCATCTCCGCCAAGGTCATATCCGCGAGTTTCTTATTCAATCCTGCAGCTTTTTCTTCTAAGTATTGAAAACGCTTGATGAATTTCTTATTCGTTTGTTCCAGTGCATTTTCAGGATTGATTTTCAGAAAGCGCGCATAATTGATCATCGAAAATAGCACATCACCAAACTCCGATTCCATTGCTTTTTGATCGCCTTTGGCGACTTCTTCTTGGAATTCAGAAAGTTCTTCTTGTAACTTTTCCCAAACTTGCGTTGGTTCTTCCCAGTCAAATCCTACACCTGCGACTTTATCTTGAATGCGATTTGCTTTCACCAACGCTGGCAAACTTTTTGGAACACCTTCTAGCACAGATTTTTTTCCTTCTTTTAACTTTAAATTCTCCCAGTTGCGTTTTACATCCTCTTCGTCATTTACTTCAATATCACCATAAATATGCGGATGACGACTGATGAGCTTTTCACAAATTTCATTCGCAACATCGGCCATATCAAAATCGTTCGTTTCACTTCCTATTTTTGCATAAAACACAATATGCAACAGCAAATCGCCCAATTCCTTTTTGACTTCGTTTAAATCATTATCGAGAATAGCATCACCCAATTCATAGGTTTCTTCAATCGTTAAATGACGTAAACTTTGCAGGGTTTGCTTGCGATCCCACGGACATTGCTCGCGCAATTCATCCATAATGGTTAACAAACGGTCAAAGGCGGCTAATTGTGCTTTTCTGGAGTTCATATGGTGTGATCTATAAAAATGATAAAATTAGGTATTTACAATGAGTTTATTCCTCTTCATATGCAGCTAATTCCGCTTCCATATCAAGAATTTTTGTTACGACTTGATTCATTTGTGTATTCACGGTTTTATCGAATTTATAGATTGTATACAAACCGAATAAATTCAGTGGAATATAAAAAACTAATGCCCACCGCACCCAAGTATATTCCCAAAAAATAATGAATAAGATTGCTGCAATAACAGTTCTTATGAACCAAAGGATTATTTTCTTTCGTTTAAACGCAGGAGACAAAATGACTTGATCCTCGTATGCCGTTCTTTCTTCTTTGTGAGTTTCTTTGAAACTATCTTCCATTTATATTTATGTGATGATAAGTCACAAATGTACACTTCCATTTCTATTTTTCACATAAATTTCATTTTAGAATTATTCTTCGCGATGTTTCATTGGAGAACGAAGACAATAATTGTACTTTTAATTCACTAAAATTAAACCATGAAAACTTCCATCATCCAACTATATTCCAGAGAAATTGACCGACTTACTTCCGAAATCGAACAATATAAAGACGAAACTTCGCTATGGAAAATCGCAGAGAACATTTCAAATTGCGCTGGAAACTTGTGTTTGCATTTGGTTGGAAATCTGAACCATTTTATTGGCAGACACCTTGGAAACACAGATTACATACGTCAGCGCGATTTGGAATTCAGCACGAAAGATGTTCCCAAAGAAACTTTACTTTCGGAAGTTGCCAACGTGAAAAAAGTCGTCATCACCGCGTTAACCAATTTTCCAGAAGAGAAACTACAAGAAAACTATCCTATCGAAAAAAACGGAGAAATCTTGACGAACGAGTTTATGCTATTGCATTTGCTTTGGCATTTGAGTTATCATTTGGGACAGATTAATTATCATCGTAGGCTTTTGGATATTTAGACTTGTTAGAATGTTAGACTTCTTATTCTGAGTTTCTCAAAATATTCATGCTAAGCTCGCCGAAGTATGGCACACTTTATGCCCACAACACACCAAATAACATACGGATTTGCACTTTTGCTCAAAACTATTCCGTATTTTTGAATTTAAACTAAAATAATAATGAAAAAAACACTAGTCGCACTATGCATGCTTTTTGTAGCTGTGTTTACAGTGCAAGCACAAGATGATGATGCCGCTGAACAGCAAGCCATCGCTCAGGAATTGATGTCTATTAAAATAGATATGAAGGTAGATACAGAGCTTTTTATGAAAGTAACAGAAAATACCTATGTTTCTGAAAGTCCAAAAGCTATGATTATGGCAATGATTGTACCTGAAACGTATGAAAATGCAAAAAGTAAGCTTGTTGGAAATATGCCTCCAGATTTTAAAGTGAAGGAGAAAGGCGAAAAAATGATGAACGGAATTCAAGTACTTTTCTTAGAAGGCACGGCAGAAGCACAAGGCTCTACGGTAGATAGTACGGTATATTGCTTTAAACGCGACGCTGACACCTGCATCATGTTTATGGGAATGTCGGAAGTAGGTGCTGATAAAAAATATGTAGATGCAATTACTACTGCTGCCAATTCTGTAGTAAAAAAGCAATAAACTCATACATTTTATACAAAATAAAAAATCCAGCAAATTGCTGGATTTTTTTTGACTAAACTTTGAAATTTGTGTTATTCTTCTTCAGATGAAGCTTCAGCAGTAAAATCTGTGATTCCTTTGGAATGCAACAAGTTATACCACTGAATTACCTTTTTGATATCACTAGGATATACGCGATCTTGATCGTAATCTGGTAATACTTCCGAGAAGTAATCTGTTAATACGTTTTTAGATTCTTTATGACTAATCGAAGCCGCAGCTCCGTTTTCTTTTTGCTTTACTTTTTCTAACACATCGCCTAAAGGAATTTCTTCTGTGTAGGTGTAAATGGCGATTTCAGATAATAAACTTACGTTGTGACGCAGACTCACTGAGATTTTTTTTCCATCAGATAACGACTCTGCCACAAAACCATTACGTGTTTGTGTTTTTAATTCATACAATCCTGGCTTTCCAGAAATAGCTAATATTTTTTCTAAACTCATAGTATATATTTTCTACGTAAGGATGGCAAATATACATATTGTCCGTATTCCATCACCTTTTTTAACGTTATTTTTAGTGAGACTCTGTTTTGATAAGCCTTTTAAGCGAAATCAAAATAGCTAGTCGAACTAATCTCCCTGAAAAGGGAGATCTCATGATATTTTAATTATTAGTTTTTTGACTAATTCAGTTTCTTCAGTACTGCAGAAGATTATTCAATTGAATTTTTAAACAGATTTAACGAATCTTCTTCGCATCTGGAAAACGCATTTTGTAATCTACTTTGATGCGTCCGCGCGAAATATTGGTCAATCTTCCTTTTAGTAAACGTCTTTTTAATGCAGATAGTTTATCCGTAAACAAAATTCCTTCAATATGATCGTATTCGTGCTGAATGACGCGTGCAGCCAAACCGTCAAACTCTTCTACATGTTTCTTAAAGTTTTCGTCGTAATATTCGATCTTGATACTTTCTGGACGGAATACATCTTCACGAATATCAGGAATACTCAAACAACCTTCATTAAATACCCAAGGTTCGCCATCACGCTCCAAAATTTTTGCGTTGATGAATACCTTTTTCATGCCTTCCAGTTGTTTTCTTTGTACAGGATCTAATTCTTCATCTTCAGCAAATCCAGTAGCATCTACCAAAAACAAACGAATCGGAAGTCCAATCTGTGGAGCTGCCAATCCAACACCATACGCATTGTACATGGTTTCAAACATATTTTCAAGCAAGGTATCTAAATTTGGATACTCAGGCGTGATTTCTTTCGCTACTTTTCGTAAAACTGGATCGCCAAAAGCGACAATTGGTAATATCATATTTTGTACTATTTGTATAGATAAGATTGCAAGATAATCGTTGCACTTATTTCATCTATTAAACCTTTATTTTGACGTTGTTTCTTTTTCAATCCGCTATCAATCATGGTTTGAAATGCCATTTTTGACGTAAAACGTTCGTCAACACGCTTTATCGGAATGGTGGGAATGGCTTTGGTTAATAAGCGAATAAACTCTTGGATCAACACTTCACTTTCGGAAGCTTCATTGTTCATTTGTTTTGGTTCGCCTACTAGAAATAATTCCACCTTTTCTTTAGCGACATAGTCTTTTAAAAAATTGATTAAATCATGCGTACGAACTGTAGTCAACCCAGAAGCAATCAACTGCATCTCATCGGTAACGGCAATTCCCGTTCGTTTCTTCCCATAATCAATCGCTAGAATACGCGCCATGTAAATTTTTGGCAAAAATAAGCTTTATATTTCAATGTGTATATAAATTGTTGTGAATTATTGTGGTAATGATGGGAATGATAGCGTAACGAGGCAAAAGAGAAAGAATATAAATTTTCAATTGAAATTATAAAAAGGCTATTAAAAAGTGAATGCTCAGAGAGATATCGCACTTTTTAATGGCCAATTCGTTTTATTCATTACCTTCAAAACAGGCAGTTTCCTCTATAAATGTTTTCGGGATATAGCAAAGAGCATCCTCGGTACAATTTAATGTTGGGCAGAAATTGTAAGACCATAAACAGGACAATAAGTGTTGTATTTTTGACATAATTGCACATAAAAACTAGACCCAAACGCTAAGAAAAACATAGAAAATTCATAAAAAATCATTCATTTTTACATAAAAAGTAAGAACTTGCGGCTCCAAAATTCTCAAGATTTTACTATTGAAAACAGCACGTATTCATTCACTAGATTCGCTCCGTGCCATCATGATGATGCTCGGTTTGGTATTGCACTCTGCCCTCACCTATAACGTGACCAATCACGGGAATGTGTGGGTGTTGAAAGATCCAGAATCTACTACTATTGCTACGGACTTTTTAGTGTTGATGATTCACTCGTTTCGCATGCCAATTTTCTTCCTCATTGCAGGATTTTTTGGTGCGATGCTTTTCTATGAGCGCAATCCCAAACGAATGATCCGAAATAGAATTGCGCGGATTGTATTGCCTTTTATCGTGTTTCTCATCATTCTTGCGCCTATTTTAGATTTCTCTTTTCAGTATGCAAGCGGCGTATTGAACGGAGCACAAAATGCTTTAGCGAATGCGCTTGCTCCTTTTTCAAAATTCAACTTTTACATTCCAAATAGTACTTCACACTTGTGGTTTTTGTATTACTTAATTTACTGTACAGGAGTTGCTTTTGTGATCGCGTTAGTGTTAGGTCAGATGACAAAATTGACTTCCAAAATGAAATCTTTTGGCGATTGGATATTTCAAAAACCGCTCATACGCATCCTTTGCTTTGCTGGAATAACGTTTGTCATTTTGACAGTTCTACAAACACCAATGGTCAACTCGTCTACGTCATTAATTCCTGATAAAAGTACCTTTCTGTATTTTGTGTTTTTTTATTTGGTGGGATGGATGCTCTACAAATCAAAACAACACCTCAATACATTTAAAAAATACGATTGGCTATTTACCATTACGGCAGTGTTACTCGTGATAGCGCAAGCTGCACTCATTCAATTTTCAGATTTAGACTTAAAACCCAATAGCAATTCGCTCATACTCATCACCTTCAGTTCGTTGACTGTTTGGTTATTTATCTTCGGAATTACAGGACTTTTCATTCGGTACGCTAGCAATCACTCCAAACGAATGCGTTACATTTCAGATGCTTCGTATTGGGTGTATTTAATTCATTTACCGTTAACAGCATTGTTTCCGTTAACAGTTTGGAAATTGCCTTTTGGAGCTATTCCAAAATTTTTATTGGTGACTACAATGACTACTATTATTTGTTTCATCACCTATCATTACTGCGTTCGCAATACATTCATTGGTAAATTTTTAAATGGACGAAAATATCCGAGAAACAATTAATATAGCATAACGCTTTATCATTTTATAAACAGTCAGAATTCCGATTATAAATTACACAAATACTAAAAAGTGAAGAAAAATTTAAAAGAATTAACAAAACACGATTGGGATACACTTTTTCCTATTCAACTTGTTGATCATGATCCTACATGGAAAGCGGTTTTTAATGAAGAAAAGCAAAAAATTCTCGAAGCGACTAAACATCAATATGTTACCAGCATCGCACATTTTGGTAGCTCTTCCATTCCAAATATCAAATCCAAGCCGTACATAGACATATTAATTGAAATTCCAAGAACGTATTTGTTTGACCCACAACTTACACAACAGCTAGAAAGTATCGGATATACTTGTTTGACTGCACCAAATAACGATCCAAACAATTACATGATTCTCGCAAAAGGATACAATTTAGAAGGTACTTGCGAACAAATATTTCACATACATGCATGTCCAAAAAATCATCCTATGTTGGAACAAATTAAATTTAGAGATTATCTAATTCAACATCCTGAACGCGCAAAACAATACGAACGCTTAAAAGTGAACTTATCTCGTGAATTTAAAAATGATCGAAGCGGCTACAGAATTGCTAAAACAGATTTTATCAAAGAAACGCTCAATTTGCTAAAGCAAAAAAATGCCAATGGCAAGATTTAAAATGCATTAAACTAATTTTAACAATCAAAAATTTGCGCATCTCAAAAACTCGTAATACTTTTGTGAGTGATTGCTCACTATTATTTTGAATGACTGATAAACAAGAAAAAATACTCGATGCTGCGTTGGAATTATTTTCCAAAGAAGGCTACAACGCAACTTCCACAAGTAAAATTGGGAAGAAAGCAGGCGTTTCGGAAGGCTTGATATTCAGACATTTCACAAATAAACAAGGATTATTGGACGCGATTGTAAAAAGTGCAGAATCTCGAATTGCAACCGTAATCATGCCAATTATCGCAGAAACAGATCCAAAAACAGTACTGCAAAAAGCCATCGAACTTCCATTCAGTGTGAAGGAAAGTGAATTTGATTTTTGGCGATTGCAGTTCAAACTGAAATGGGAAGTCGCCTATAACAATCCTCAAAAAATGCAGCCTTTGATAGACAAACTCGCGTGGGCTTTTCAAGAATTAGCCTATGAGAATCCCAAATTAGAAGCGGTGTTGCTGAATCAAATTATTGAAAGTATTTCTTCGGAAATCTTAAAAGGAAATTTAAAACAACAAGAGGCCTACAAATCGTTTTTATTACTCAAATACAAACTCTAAAAAAATTTATTCATAAAAAAAGTAAGTACTCACTAATAAAACCAGGAAAAACAATGAAAAAAATAGCATTAATCACAGGCGCAAGTAGCGGAATCGGAAAAGAATTTGCAAGAATTCATGCTGAAAAAGGCGGCGATCTCGTTATTGTAGCACGAAGTGAAAACAAATTAAAAGCACTCAAAGAAGAACTGGAAACCGCTCATAAAGTAAACGTTATGGTCATTACCAAAGATTTAACACATCCGAATGCACCAAAAGAAATCTATGACGAAGTAAAAGCTGCCAACATAAAAGTTGATTACCTAATCAACAACGCAGGATATGGTGGTAGAGGACGTTTTGATCAACGTGAATTGCAAACCGATTTAAACATGATTCAGTTAAATGTAAGCGCTTTAACTGCATTAACACACCATTTTCTGCAAGACTTTGTACAACGAAATGATGGTAAAATTCTAAACGTTTCTTCTACGGCTAGTCTTATGCCAGGACCTTTGCAATCGGTGTATTTTGCAACAAAAGCCTATGTTACATTTTTTAGCAATGCCATTGCAGAAGAATTACGCGAAACAAACATTACGGTAACAAATTTAATGCCTGGCGCCACTGAAACAGAGTTTGCTTCCGTTTCTGGAATGGATAAAACCGATCTTTTTGAAAAGACAGTTAGTGCCAGAAGTGTAGCCGAAGATGGTTATAATTCGATGTTGAAAGGAGACTTGGATATCATTTCAGGATTGACCTCATCACAAAAATTTTTGATGAAAATGATTCCATTCATGTCGAAAAAATCCATTCTGAAACGTATTCGAAAAATGCAATCGGTTTCATAGGTTTTTAAAAAATTATAAAAAAGAGGCTGTCTGAAAAGTATAGATTTCGTCAAACCGAACTTGATTCGGTTTCTCATAACAGTTGAAAATCAGTGTTATGAGATTCTGAAGCCTGTGCTGAACATGATTCAGTATCAAGCTCAGAATGACGCTCATTTATACTTTTCAGACAGTCTCTTTTTTACAGCTTGCTAATTCGAAGGAATATCAAAAGGATCGTCTGTCCTGATAAGATCGCATAGCACACCTTCGGTACAGTCAATCGTTGGACATGACAAGCAAGACCAGCAAGATAAGGCTGTAATCGTCACAGATCCTCCATTAACTTTTTCGCCACTTAAATTAGAAATTGATCTCTTTTTCAATTCTAAATTTTTGAGTTTTCTTTTTTTCATGATTTTGGCTTTTACACATTAATTTATTGGTAATCAGCAGCTTTTAAGTGTTTTCATTAATTTATTAATTTAAATTTCAGAAAAATACTACTGTCAAAACTGACATTATTACCGAGAAATCACGCGAAAAAAGTATCGTTTTCCAATACTACAGCATACAATTTTTGCATAAAAAAGAAGGAATGTGTTAGATCTCTAAAATTTTAGGGGGAATCTCCATGAAGGTTTTATCTTTGCAACTTTAAAATTAAATTCATGACTGCATTAAAAGAAACCATAGAAAAAGCTTGGGACAACCGAGATTTACTAAAAAATGAAGATACACAAGCCGCTATTCGCAACGTAATTGACTTATTAGATGTTGGAGAATTGCGTGTTGCCGAACCAACGACAGAAGGTTGGCAAGTAAACGAATGGGTAAAAAAAGCGGTAGTATTGTATTTCCCAATTCAGAAAATGGAAACTTTGGAAGCTGGAATCTTTGAATTTCACGATAAAATTCCTCTAAAACGCGGTTATAAAGAAAAAGGAATCAGAGTAGTTCCGCATGCCATTGCACGTCACGGCGCGTATGTTTCTAAAGGTGTAATTATGATGCCAAGTTATGTAAATATTGGTGCATATGTTGATGAAGGAACAATGGTGGATACGTGGGCAACAGTAGGAAGTTGTGCGCAAATTGGTAAAAATGTACATTTATCGGGCGGTGTCGGAATTGGTGGTGTCTTAGAACCATTACAAGCGGCTCCTGTGATTATAGAAGATAATGCATTCATTGGCTCAAGATGTATCGTGGTAGAAGGTGTTCGTGTGGAAGAAGAAGCCGTGCTCGGCGCGAATGTAGTATTGACAGCTTCTACGAAAATTATTGACATTACAGGCGATGAACCTATAGAAATGAAAGGTCGCGTTCCAGCGAGATCAGTTGTGATTCCAGGGAGCTACACTAAAAAATTCCCAGCGGGCAATTACCAAGTGCCTTGTGCGTTAATCATCGGAAAACGTAAAGAAAGTACCAATAAAAAAACGTCTTTAAACGATGCCTTGCGTGAGCATGATGTAGCGGTCTAAGCGCTTTTTTATTGAAGAGATATACAGAAAGGGAAGCAAATTCATATTCGCTTCCCTTTGCATTTTAATTTAACGTGAGTTCGATATAACTAATCCGTTAAATATATAATAGTCAACAACTTACATAAATTGTCAAATCGAGCATTATCGAAATTAAAATGCATTTTAATTGAAGATACCTAGCGAAGCTATCGAGATTCAATTGAAACACAGGTTTTCTAAGCTGTTCTCATGAACTACATTCGGTATCTACGATAATGCTCGAACTGACAAATGTTTATTTTTCAGTCAATTACGAGTAATTTGATAATTTCTTAAGTCGAACTAACGTTAATTTAACACCAATCACAAACGGATTGATAAGTTCCTGGAACGCCTGAAGGATCTTCGCAAATAAGTAATGAGATACTCACCGTGCAAATCAAAGTAATTCCTAAAATTCCCCCTTTTACTTCTGAATTGTCTAAATCTGAAATCAACTTTTTGTTCAATTTCAAATTCTTAAGATTTCTTTTTTTCATATTATTAAAATTTATGTTGATACTACTTTTAAGTATCTAATATGAATAACTGTTACCCAAAGATGGTCGGTTTTGCAAAAATGAAGTAATATTCTGAAAATCAATGCAGTTCTAACACCTTATTTCTTTTTCTTCAAATACTTCTTTTTTAAGTATTTTTTACGATTGATTTTTCGCTTGAAAGCTTGACTGTGTTTTAGCAACACATCTTGTACTTCGTGAAGTTCTTTTTTGGCAAGTTCTGCATAGCGTTTGCTGATGATGTGAATCATTAATTTAGACAACCACAAACGTTTTAAGTTTTCCATACGCTTATCTAAACTCATCGCTTCAAAGCGCATTCGGTTTAAATCGATGAGATAAAAATCGTATTGTTGTTCGTTTTGAACAATTAAAGTATTTCCCGGAGAATGATCTAAAAAGTTGACATTGTTTTCATGAAGTTGAAAGCAGAATTCCGCAAATCGCTCCAAAATAAAACGACGATTCTCAAACAACGGATCATGAATCAACGCTCGGAAGTCAAAATTGTAGTCAATATGCGCGCTCACATAATAACTTTCTTTCAAACCAAAAGCCGCATGATTTTCTATATATGCAATGGGAAATGGCGTTTTAATGCCAAACGACAATAACTTTTCTGCATACTCAAACGAGCGTTTTGCTTTAGAAGGTCTGATAAATTTATACACAAAACTATTAAAAGCTTTCGGTACACGAAACGATTTAATATTGATCGTTTCCCCATTCAACTCAAAAGACTTGATTACATTTCGTTCGCCTTGTGTGACATATTCTCCTTGCGTATCAAAATCACGAATAAAAGATAAAATCGCTTCTTTTTGATCTTGATATGTTGGATGAATGTGTACCGTTTGCATAACTCGAGGATATTTTTCAAATATATACCAAATGAAATTTTAATAAAAGCCGAAAAAATAATATTTTGCGCAGCATCGCCTAGATTCATAGCTACACTCATGAAAAAAATATTAATTATACAGAACAAACGTATTGGAGATGTGCTGATTAGTTCTGTAATTGCCAATAATATTAAAAAAATATTCCCCGAAAGTCGTGTTGATTTTATGGCGTACGACTTTACGAATGGTGTTATTGAAAATAATCCGAATATTGATGTGATTATTCCGATCAACGAAAAGGAATTGAAAAAGATTCCCAACTTGCTCAAAATGATTCGCAAAATTCGCAAAGAGAAATACGATATCATTTTTGATCCGTATTCAAAATTACAAAGTCGTTTGATTTGTTATTTTTCTGGCGCGAAATATCGCATTGGAAACAAACGCAAGCATAAAAAATTACCACTTCGCTTCTACTCGCATCCGATTAATTTATTAGACGAAAAAACACAAGTTTGTGGGAAAGCGATTGAAGACCGAATCAACTTGATCACCAGTGTTTTTCCATTAGAAAATCCTGATTTTGAACCTAAAATAACACTCATCTCAGCAGAAAAAGACTATCCAAAATTAGACAAATACGAGCATCCTGTATTGATGTTGGGTATTTTAGGAAGTACACCGCAGAAGTCAATGCCGTATGAATACATCGCGGAAATTGTGGATTATTTGGCTTCTAATTACAAAGTGCATATTTTGTTTAATTACGCACCAAAGCAAAAAACGGAAGCTGACAAAATTTATGAACTCTGTCAGCACAAAGAAAGTATCATTTTAGATATCTATGAAGATAGCATTCGCGGTTTTGTGCGACTAATGTATGCATGTGATTTGATGATAGCAAATGAAGGTGGCATTGTGCATATTGCCAAAGCGTTGAACAAACCGACATTTACTATATTTTCACCGTATGTCAATAAAGATCATTGGGCGAGCTTTGAAGATGGAAAACTACATGAATCTATTCATTTATTGGAGGAAAAACCAGATTTATTTGATACTTTTACTTTTGAAGAGCGTAAGAAAATTGAAGAAAATCCACATGCGTTGTATCAACAGTTGACTCCAGAAATGATCATACCGAAATTGGAAAAATTTCTAACGTTACACTTAAAAAATTCACATGAATCTGATAGATAAATTTCATAACTGGCGCCGAAAACTACGTTGGAATAAGCAATACCGCAAAGGTCGTTGGGACAATTTGCGCAATCCTATTGAAGCCGAACGCTATCAAACGATTATTAAATGTATTGAAAACTACGCCAAAAAGCAGCCAAGCATTCTTGATTTAGGCGCAGGCGAAGGTGTATTGAATGAATATATTGATCCTGAACTTTTTAGTTATTTTTTAGGAATGGACTTTTCGAGTGTTTCTATCGAAAAAGCGAAAACAAAAAACTTTCCAAAAGCAGAATTTGTCACAGCAGACATTCACAATTACATACCAACTCAAAAGTTTGATGTTATCATTTTCAATGAAGCTTTCTATTATGTGCACGAATCAGAAAAGCAAAACGTACTCGACAGAATGTTAGCTCATTTATCCGATGACGGAATTTTAATTGTTTCCATTTACCGTGAAGGCATTGGCTGCTGGGAATATTTTGACAAACTCAAACAACTTGATTTTACAGTAGTGAAAACCGATGAAGAGAAAACGTATTGGAAGATTGGCGCTTATAAATTATAAATGTTAAATGTTAAATGCTAAATTTTAAATACTAAATTTTAAATACTAAATTTTAAATGTAAAAGTGTTTTCCAAGTACTTCTTCGATACAATTTTCTTCATTTCATTACGAAAATCACTCGAAGTGACACTTTGATATGATACGTCATTACGAGGAGTTTACGACGCGGTAATCTTTTGCTATCAAAGCACAATTTTACTATGGAAGAGGCAGATTGCTTCACTACGCTCCAATGATGAATCTTTTTTGATGTAGCAATTTGTAAATTTGAAAATGTATCAATGCGTATCATTCAAAATACTAACTTACTAAGAGCGAAGCAATACTAAAATACTAAAGGCAAAGCCGTGACTAACAGGCGAAGCCGCTTTTAATGTGAAAATTTGTCAATTTGAAAATGTATCAATGCATATCATTCAAAAGACTAACAAGCGAAGCAAAATACTAAAATACCAAAGGCAAAAGCCGTGTCCAAAGCGAAGCGTGTCTAAAAGGTAAAGCCGCGTCTAAAAATCTAAGAACCCTTCTCAATCCCAAAGTCCGTCCACTCCCGCTTCTCATCCTTAGTAGTCTTACGAATAGCTAAATTCTTATCAATCGATTCCTGATTTTTGTACCCACGCGGATGATCCAAATGTATGCAAACGGCACTGTAACGAATTTGCTTGCTTTTCAATCCGTAGTTGAATAAACGTTCGCCCAACTCGCGATCTTGTCCGCCGTATTGCATGCGTTCGTCAAAACCGTTGATGGCAACAATATCTTCTTTCCATCCTGAAGCATTGTGTCCGTTCCAACTGGCATTTGTAGGTGTGATAGCGTTTAAAAAGCGAGATTTCAATCCGGCGGAAGTCAGTTTATTATTCTTAAACGACGCCTTCAGACCGTGTTTCTTCAACCAAGCCACATCAAAACAATTGCCCTCGTAGATATCTTCTTTCGTAATCAATTCTGAAATATTCATGGGTAGCATAAAGTATCCTCCCGAAAGGAAAAAACCTTCTTCACGATGCTTTACATGATGCTCTACAAAATCGGCACGCGGAATACAATCGCCATCCGACATAATGATATACGGCGTACTGCATTTTACAATGGCTTTGTTGAGAATTTGCGACTTCTGAAAGCCGTTATCTTCATGCCAAACATGCACAATTGGGTAAAAAACTTCTTTGCGAATTTCTTCGATCAAATCCTTTGTTTCCTGCTTAGAACCATCGTCTGCAATCACAATTTCAAACAAGCGATAGGTTTGATTGTTGTAACCGTGTAAAACTTTTGCCAACCACTCAGGAGAGTTGTACGTACTGATAATAATGGAGGTGTCTATTGTTGTCATACCGACTGCAAAGATAAAGTTTTCAATGAAAAAAATATATGTACTTTTGTGGTTTAAATTTATCATGCCAACACTATCTGTCATCATTCCCACGTATAACGAAGCTTTGTATCTAAAAGATGCCTTGTATTCGGTACAATTTGCCAATGAAATTATTGTGATCGATTCCATGAGTACAGACGAAACCGTGGCGATTGCCGAAGCGAATGGTTGCAAAGTGATTTCGCGAAAGTTTGATAATTTTTCCAATCAGAAGAATCATGCGTTGCAATTTGCTACTTGCGATTGGGTCTTGTTTTTAGATGGTGACGAACGCATTACGTATCCGCTTCAACAGGAAATCATCGCAGCGATGAATTCGGGGAAACACACTGCTTACAAGCTGAACTTTCCACATTTTTACATGAATCGTTTTTTGTATTTCCACAACAATGATGTAACACGATTGGTAGAACGAGAAAAGTGTCATTTTGAAGGAAATGTACACGAAAAACTCATTGTAGATGGCACGGTTGGAAAGTTGAAAAGTAAAGTCCTTCATTACACCTACAAAGGTTTGCTACACTACATCAGTAAAAAAGATAAATACGCGTGGTTTCAGGCAGAACGCATGTTGGAGAAAGACAAAAAAGCGACTTATTTTCACTTAGCCTTTAAGCCGCTGTACCGTTTTTTTCATGAATATATTGTAAAGCGTGGTTTTATGGACGGCGTACCAGGATTGGCAGTGGCAGGCATCAATGCGTATGGTGTTTTTTCGCGTTATGTAAAATTGATCTTACTCAAAAAAGGAATTCGATAAAAGGAATGTCACGTGTAATTTTTTACTATTCATCTATAAAATCCCCTTCATTTATCTAAAAAAAAAGATTCAACACACGACAAATTGTAATTTTGAGCAGTGTGTTTTTCGAAATACATTACCCCTTTTTTTTACTACCAAAAGAGTTCTTCCCTAAGAACTCTTTTGCCTTAGAGATTTCTAGAAGAAAGATTTTCCTTTACGCAATTTAGAAGCAAACTTTTTTAAGGAATCTTCGCCTTTAATATCCAATCGCTGTACTTCGTATTTATTTTTGAACGGATAGTTGTTTACGCGATTTCCAATACGCAATCCGAAAGCTATTTTATTTTTATGAAGTATTTCAAAAAATGCTTTTTGTTCGGGATTTTTTCGTGGAAATTTTCCATACGGATATGCCAATACATTACTCACATTCAATTCATTATCAATGATAAATTGCTTGCACTTTTCAAAATCTTCTTGGATCGCTTCTTGCGAAAGTGCATCGTATTTTTTGTGCGCGAAGGAATGCAAACCCAATTCAATCGTAGCTTCATCCATGCTTTTGAGTTGAGCAACAGACATGATGTTTTCGTTGCCCGTATTCCAATCGTCCAAACCACCAATATATTGAAACGGAATGTAAAAACAAGCTTTTAAACTGTATTGTTGCAATAACGGATACGCCAATTCCAGTTGATTGACATATACATCATCAAAGGTAATAATAACAGCTTTTTTTGGGAAATCTGTCGGAGATGCGAGTTGTTGCAAATCGCCAAAATGCAAACTCGTATAGCCGTTTTTCTGCAAGTATTGAAATTGTGCTTCGAGCTTTTCTACAGAAATGGTCAATCCGTTGCTTTGAGATGCATCTGTAGTTACAGCATGATACATTAAAATAGGCAGTTTTGGCATCTATCAAAAATAGTTTTTGCAAAATTACTAAACTTCTAGAAGTTGTAATTGAACTCGCTAAAACTTTTTGGATATTATGTAGAATTCATCCCTTAGGAGGCAAAAGTTAAAACGAGTTCTAATACCAATTAAACTATAAGATGCGACTTTTGATCCGCAGGAATGAATTCAAACATATCTACAATCTTAAAATCATCTGTGACATTTCCTGAATGATATGCATGATTACTTCTGTACACACCATTTTCGTCGAGCGTGAGTTTGTATACTTGTCCTTCTCTTAAATTTTTCAATTTTTCCTTGAAATCAGACAAATACACCCAAATCATAAACGGACTGTACCCTGAACGGTAGAAATATTGCAATCGTGTTTGATCAGCGAAAGAATTGTATTGTGTTCTACTTAAGTTTGCGGGTGTTTCTTCAAGGCTTCTGAGTCGTGTTGCTGGTTGTGCCGCATTGTTCATCACCGCGGCAAGTCGCGCCAAAATCAACATATGATCGTCTTTTTGATCTTCTTGCGCCATCAAATTCATTTCTTCAGTAAAATATGTTGCGCGTATGAATCTGCTCAACGACGCATTAGATCCAGGCAACATGGCAGGATTTCCATTGACTTGATATCTTTTATTCAATTCGTCCCAATAATCCAACGAAGCAATTTGTCGATCAAATGCAGGATCATTCGTCATTACTTGCATTTGCTGCTTTGTATACGCGTGCATCACAACGCCATTCATGTTACTAAATTTTACATTTTTCACATTCGTATATATATGCAATACTTGGTCAATATATTCAAACACAACAGAATTTCCTGCTCTATCTCCTACAGATAAATGACAGGTTCCTTCGGTTCCGCCTCTTGCGCCAGTATTGATAACCGAAGTTTGGATGTAAATATGTTCCATCGCTTTGATGGCTTCCGATACATTTTTACAAGTATCCAAAATATACTGCGCCCAAATACTCAGCGACATTGGTTTTTTGTCTGTATTTCTAAAATCGCCTCGTTTTGGGAAGTCGGAAAGCGTTAGCCACAATAAGTTAGCGGTCAATCCTTTGTTATTCATACCATCTGAAGTACATCGTTTATTAGGTAATGAATCATCTTCGGAAGCCAAAGCACTGGTAATAACACTACTGTATTTCGATTGCCATGAAAACTGTTTGCCAAATCGCGGTTTTGCCATGGCTTTTCGTTTTACACCTTTGGGCAATACCCATAATTGCGGTTGCGGACATTCTAGCCAGTCCATATTTCTTCCCGTATAACTCTTTCCTTCATACGACGTATAAATAACTCTTGTACACATACTAATTTGATTTTGATTACTAATACCAATTCTACTATAAAATGCAACATATAAGCTCGTTCATTTGGCATTCTAATGCCTTGTAAATACTTTCCGTAGCTGAGGCTATGCAAAGTATTTTCAGCGTTTTATAATACCAAAGCAACTTCGCTTCTAAAGTCGCATTTTATAGTAGATTTGGTATAATTATTTGTTTTTATGATGATTACATCCTTTTGTTTTAGAAGCAATCACAACCAAAACTATCTATTTTTTTAAGTGTTAAATTGGAAAAAGTTGTGAACGATGCATTTCATGTAGTGAACGAAGTCTATCCACGAATGTAGAAATGCATTATTGTTGCTAAAATCATTACATTTGTCGCAATAGTTTATGGAAAACGAATCTACGTCTGAAAGAAAAAGAACAGCATGCAGAAGATTAGTGCTTTAGCCATTACATACAATGAGGAAACACATATTGAAGCCTACATTGAGCAACTTTCCTTTGCGGACGAAATTATTATTGTAGATTCGTTTAGCACTGATAAAACGGTGGAACTTGCCCAAAAGCACAATGTCAAACTCATCCAACGAACGTTTGATGATTTTTCTGCTCAAAAGAATTTTGCGATCGATCAAGCATCTCACGATTGGATTGTCTTTTTTGACTTGGATGAAGAAATCCCGAAAGCATTAGCTGATGAAATTGTAGCAACCGTAAATTCCCAAAACCCAATGAAAGCCTATCACGTGAAGCGCGATTTTCATTTTATGGGAAAACGAATGAAATACAGTGGTTTTCAAACTGACATTTCAGTGCGATTGTTTCACAAAAAATACTGTCGCTACAACGGAAAACCGGTACATGAAACTATTGAAACCAACGAAAAGATTGGTAAACTTAAAAATGCAGTCGCGCATCAAACCTATAAAAGTTTTGACAATTACAACGAAAAATTGAGTCAGTACAGTCGTTTGCAAGCCGAAGCATTGTACAAAAAAAATGTGCGTCCCAATGCGTATCATTTTGTATTTCGACCGATGTATCGTTTTTTACATCAGTACTTTTTGCGTTTGGGCATTTTGGATGGAAAAGAAGGATTTATTTTATGCTACGTCCATGCGTTTTCGGTGTTTAAGCGTTATTTGCAATTGTGGACCATGTATCGCAAAATCGATTAGTCTCTTATGAAATCGAAATTTTACAAGGTCTATTTTTTGAAAAAAGGTCTATATGAGATTGCATGTGACCGCTAAAAAACAATAAATTTGAACACATGAAAAATGTTTTTTTAGAATCACATAACATCAAAAATTTACACTTTGGCTTTGGGCAATTCAATTATCATTTGATCAAAGGATTGTATGAAGCGCAAGTGGATGATTTTAAAATGACGCTTCACGCGAAAGACCTCAGCAAGCTCAAAGACGAGTTCGGGAATTATTTTGACTATAAAAAGTATCAATCGTTTCGTCGGTAT
Source organism: Bacteroidota bacterium (assembly GCA_039026955.1). Lineage (GTDB taxonomy): Bacteria > Bacteroidota > Bacteroidia > Flavobacteriales > Flavobacteriaceae > Kordia. The sequence goes on along the minus strand of JBCCLH010000037.1, from coordinate 19,615 downwards.
CCAATGTTGCGCATTCGTAAAAAATACGATGTGTGGCACTCGTTGAATCAGAATATTAAGATTGAACCATATCACGACATTCCTTATATTTTAACCGTTCACGATGTGAATTTTATTGAAGAAGAATCAAGCGACATGAATCACGAACGCAATGTGCGTTTCCGAGAAAAATTAGCACGCAGCAATGCCATCACCTATATTTCAAACTTTGCCAAAGCTTCGACACACAAATATTTTGACGTTCCCAATGTTCCTGAGTATGTAATTTACAACGGAAATCCGATTCGTGAAGTCACGCTTCCTGAAAATTATCAGCCGAAACTCGTTTCAGACAAACCGTATTTATTCAGTATTGGAGAATTTACGCCACGCAAAAATTTTCACACTTTAGTGGAAATGCTCGCGCTACTGCCCGATTATAATTTAGTTCTTTCAGGAAATAACAATACAGCGTACGCAGAAGACACTCTGGCAGAAACCATCCGAAAATACAAGTTACAAGATCGTGTCATCATCACAGGAAAAATTGGCGATACGGACAAACAATACTATCTACAAAACTGTGCTGCTTTTGTATTTCCGTCGTTGCGAGAAGGCTTTGGAATTCCGCCTATTGAAGCCATGCGTTTTGGAAAACCTGTCTTTCTTTCCAACAAAACTTCACTTCCTGAAATTGGAGGCGATCATGCGTTTTTCTGGGATCATTACGATGCGGAATATATGGCAGAAATTTTCAATAAAGGAATGCACACCTTTAAAACGGATAAAAAAACCTATGAAAACGCATACATTCAACGCGCCAAAAGCTTTGATTGGAATATAACAGCTAAAGAATACATAAAAGTTTACCGAAGTTTGTTGTGATGTACAAGGTTTTGGGTTTTTGGGTCTTTTTTAACTCTTCACGCAACCATTTTAGTGTAAACACATCTACTGTGTATACATTAAACCAAACCATTATGAAAAAGTTTTTTATTATTACAATGTTACTAAGTGTTTTTACTGCCTGCAATGTTGATGATGTGGAATCTAACTTCATTCCCGTACAACAACTGGCTGCCACTGAAAACGACACAGATTGTATTCCTGACAGTTCGCCGTCTATTTTAGGAAGAACCTATTTAAGAAGCGGATTTGAAATTGACATTCCGGTTGATGCAAATGGCGATGGCGTCTATTCAACCGATTTAATGACAGAAGAATTATGTTTTCAACTCTCGCTAAATTTTGGAGACGATTTTAGAGTCTCCAATCCTACGTTTGATGCAGTGTCTTTGTATGTTGATAACGATGGTAATGGAAATTTATCGCAACGTCTACAGTGTTCACATGCTGATGGAACTGCAAATACATATGTTCAGTGTGGTGCCACCATTCAGTTTTTTTACAACACAAACGAATTACAATTTGAAGGAACACTTTCCGCAGATGAAACCACAATTACATTTGAATTTCCAAATGAACTCTTATTCGGATTCAACTTTTTTGCAGGAGGAAATGATATATTACTTGAAGATGGAACAGTCGTTGAATATAACGGCGGTGCAACTGTAACCTACACACTGCAATAAACATGTTATGATCTTTAAAATTTATATGACAAAGCACACATAAAAATGTCTTAATTTTATTTAGTTTTTAAGTAAATACCATTGTTACCAACGTAATGATGGTATTTTTTTGTTAAAGTTTCGCGCGATTAGGGTAACAAAATTGATGCTGCAGAACTAGTAAACGTATAATCAAAAAACATTTTTAATTATGAAAAAAAAGCAATTAAAAGTATTAAAACTCAACAAGAAATTAGTCGCGAATGTTAGTGAAACCATTTTAGCCGGAAAAGCAGGAACTTGTGAAGGTCCTTGTAAAGGAGGAACTAGCTGTTGTAATGGGCATACTGGCGATATCTGCGATTTTGAACTGTCTATGTCAAATCGTTTCGGAGTGTGTGATTGTGATGCTTTTTAAACAGTAAGAAAAGATCATTGTTATAAAAATAGCAATGATCTTTTTAATTTATTCTAAATTGAAAATAGGCTTCACCCAGTTTTTTATTTTGTATTTGGAAAGAATCTTTTCGTCAATTTCTATATACTCAGAAGTCACAAAATCTGCTGGTATTTCAATATTGTTTTCGTCTACAACCAAAATATTCTGCGGATGGTAAAAATCATAATTGACAATATCGTTATTAGTTGTGATGAGTTTTTTACGATGTCCCAAGGCTTCAAAGATTCGAAAAGATAAACCTACTTGTTCGGTGCGTTGAATTTCCACAATAATCTTGGCTTTCTGAATCAAATTTGAAACTTCTTCAATCGATTTTTGTGTGGTGATAATTTCTACATATTTCGTTGGCATGTCACTTCCATTGTAGACTTGAATATTGTATGTCCAATCGTTTTCTTTAAGATACTTCGCTAAATTTTCAAGCAGTGGAAAACGGTAATCATTTGTGGAAATGTTAAAAAACTGATAGTCGTAGTCTGCATGATTGCTTTCTTCAAAAATATAATTCGTCAAAAAAAATAAGTTATACTTTTCTACGTCCAACTTATCATAACTATACACTACATCAAACATAGAAATAATATCCACTTTTCGCGGAAAACGACGCGTACTGTCATAATAATACGCAATACACTTTTTTGTGTAGCTTTTAATGAATTCCAGAGTAGCATCGGGCAACATATCTGGACGAATGATAAAAATTTCATCTTGTTCTCCAAGTGCTTTCAAGGAAGTTTTGATACGATCGCTTACAAACGTCTTCTTTAAATTCTTCCCTAAAAACAATTTCGAAAAGAAATTCTGCGCTTTGTGAAACGTATTTTTATACTGAAAAGCAGGTTGATCTAAATATAGAATCTCCGCATGTACATCTTTGTATTGCTGCAATGCTTGTTGAATATGCGCGGTATAGCCAAACGCAAACGGTGCTATGACCAATATTTTTTTAGGCGATTTCAAAGTCCTAGACGATAATTCCTAGTCCGTTGCAATGCGGATAATTATACACACGTTTTCCTGTCGCTTTCGCAATGTCAATCACTGCACGACGCACTTCTGGGAAACTTTCGGTATCGTGGAAAATAGTACATTCACTGTGTTGTGCTGCCCACAATCCGCATTCGTAGGTTTCTTTGTAATTGTGTACAATATCTACGTGTGAAAAGTTATATTGTTTGTCATCTTTCGCAATCCAATCACGGTAATCCGACTTGATCAATTCAATATTTGCGTATTCAACTAAAGAAGCTTTCGTTTTCTCATAATGATCGCCTTTATGATCGGTATGTTCATCTCCAATAAAAATATCAATTCCTTTCACTTCCTTAAAAAAATTAGAGAAAACTACTGACGAATAGCCAAACTCTACTCCAAACTCAATACAAGAATCGCGACCAATATTGAAACGCTCTAAAATATCTTCAATAATCAATTCCAGTCCTTTCCAAGCCGTTACCATTTCCTTAATTTTTTCTGGTTTTGACTTTTTGATTGGCACATAAGTTTCTATTGGCAATCTTTTGTGCAAAAGGTATTTTTTAAATTTTGAACGAAGTCCCATAATTGTGGTTTGTGTTTCCGCAAAAGTATAAAATTCAATATAAAATTGTGTAATTTTGGGCAATTACTGTATTTATGAGGGATATTTCCATAGTTATCATTAATTACAATACGGCAAAGTACACTTTAGAATGTATTGCCTCTGTCGTAAAATTCACTGACCAATCATTAGCGTATGAGATTGTGGTGGTTGATAACAATTCAACAATTGAAGATTTTACACATTTACAAGAAAATTTTCCAAAACACGCACATATTTCGTTACACAGAAGCGTGATCAATACTGGTTTTGGTGGCGGAAATATGTTTGGAGCGCAATTTACCAATGGAAAGTATATTCTCTTTTTGAACAATGATGCGATGTTGCTGAATGATTGTTTGTCAATTTTGTATACATACATGGAAGCGCATCCAAAAGTAGGTGTGACAACGGCGCAAAATTATGACGAACACAACAATCATGTAATTTCGTTTGATCACGACAAAGGTATTCGCAAGTTATTATTAGGAAGAAGTTTCTTGGAGAAAAGCTGGTCGTCACAGTATCCAAAACGCAAAAAAGAATATACTGAACCTGTAACAGTTAACTTTGTGAATGGTGCATTTATGTTTTTTAGACGTGAAGTTTTTGAAAAAGTAGGCGGATTTGATACAAATATTTTTCTCTACTTTGAAGAAATGGACATTTGTTTCCGCATGCGACAGGAAGGATTCACGAGTGTTTTAGTGCCTGAAGCGAAAATTTTACACTATCAAGGTTTAAGTACAGGTGTGTCCAAAGCGATCAGTAAAGAAGGTATGATTTCGCATTTATATGTGATTAAGAAGAATTATTCACATGCCAAATATCTTTTCATCAGAACGTATTTTTGCCTGAGCTTTCTCATTAAGCCGAAAAAGTGGTTTATGCTTTCACTCGTGTGGAAAGGCGCACATGTATCAAAATCATTAAAACAACAACAGCAAATTCGATTTGACTCATGACGGAAGAAATTCAAAAAACGTTCGATCAATTACAAGCAGGAAACACAATTTTATATCCAACAGATACCGTTTGGGGATTGGGTTGTGATGCGACAAACCCAGAAGCTGTTCAGAAAATCTATACTCTAAAAAATAGAGAAGAAAGTAAAGCGTTGATCTGTTTGGTAAGCGATACGAGAATGTTGGAACGTTTTATTGAAGACATTCCTGAAGTCGCATACGATTTGTTAGAAGCTGCAGACAGACCGACAACAATTATTTATGATAATCCTGTGGGAATTGCTAAAAATCTCGTCGCTGCAGATAATACACTTGCCATCCGCATTCCAAATGATGAATTCTGCCAAAAACTCATTCGTAAATTTAAACGTCCCATTGTGTCTACCTCAGCAAATATCAGCGGGCAACCGACACCAAAAAGCTATCAAGAAATTAGCGCTGACATTAGAAATGGTGTGGATTATGTAGTGAATTTACATAGCGAAAAAAAGAACTCGAAGCCATCTACAATTATCCAATTGCGAGCTAATGGGGAAATTAAGATTATTAGAGTGTGATGTAGTTGTTAGTTGTTAGCGCTGCATGAAGTCGCTACATGAAGTCTCAGACTTCATTTAATTCAAAATAATTTTAAGCGAATCTCGCGCACCTTTTTTAGCAGAAAGAATAATTTCATGTGCTTTATCATTAACAAATACCTTGATGGCACTGGTATTTGGTGGTGTACTTCCCTCATTTAAAGCTTCAACTTGTATACTATTTTCGCCTGATTTTAGTTCAATATCAAAGACTTCTCCTTTTTTGGAGACTTTTAAATTTGAAAACAGCAATTCATCATTTAAATACAAATTAATGAGGTCGCCATCTTCTTCCAAATGATCCCAAACTTTTATGCTTACTTTTTTAGTAAATATTTTGATTTCCTTTTTGTCAACAATTATAATTTCATCTTTATTTGAATTGGAGCCTGATTTCTTTTCTTTTGGAGTTTGATTGGTAACAATGCTACTTTTATTTGAGTTGCCAGAAATATTCATAACATCATTATTTTCCAATTTTCTAGGAACAATGACGCCAACGGCATCGATATCCGCACCTGCACGCGGACCACTGCACTGCGTCACTAAATCTTTCAATTTTACAAAATAAAATTCTTCATCTTCCTGTATCAAATCTACCAAATCCACCATTGCGATACCACCTTTAATCTCTCCGTAGGTAATCCAATTGATGCCATCTTTGCTTATCGAAAGTTTTGTCGGTTCAGCTACGGGACCAGCTTCGAAGACGAATAAATCTGGACCAGGAACATCGATCAAAGGATAGTCTGTAAATTCTAACACAACTTCGCCCATACAACCTAAGGAATACGAGCGTGTAGCAGCACCTTGTTTATCATTATCATCTGGTGGTCCTAATGCTGATTTCGCATTTCCGTTAGCTACTTTGTCCGCATACGACATTTTACCAGAAATCACAGTAGCCGGAATATTTTTTCGTTTTGCATTCAGAAGCGTAAAGTTTTCATCCATTGGCATAAATGATTCTGTTACTTTTTTGAAATCGGCTGCCGACTTATTCATCAATACATTTACTTCGTTTTTTTCCAAGGAACGGGAAAAAAGATATAGCTCATCTAATCGACCCTCTAAATAATTCAAGGTGCCTTTTCTTCCTTTTCCAATTTCGAGTGGATCATTTTTATCAAATTTCGATGTTCTAACTTTGGTTTTACCTATAAGTGAACCATCCATAAAAAACTGTACAAATTTATCGTTCACAACCACAGCAATATGAAACCATTGCTCTTTTTGTATGGATACATCTTTAATTCTATGACGTTTTCCATAGATTATAAACTCAATTTCACCTTTTTTTCGCGTACTTATATGCAAAGCATACAAAGGGGAATTATTTAATGCAGATGATTTTGAAAGTACAGGATGCAATTCTTTGTTAGAATCATGCATATATATCCAAAACGCAAGCGTAAACTCGTTCCTTATGGAAGATAAAATATGCGAATTAGGGACATTAAGGTGAAAATTCTCGTTAGAAAAATCAAGTGATTTTTTTTCATTTCCCAATCGATCGTCTTTGAATATAGCTTCACCTACAGGATATGCGTGATTGTTTTTACCACTGTAATCCATCGTGTTTCCATCAAAAGGATAATAGGCAAGTAAACCGTCAGTAGAAAGGACTTCTTGAGAAGAAACTATTTGAATGTTAAAAAGACATGGTACAGCAATTAGTATTTTAATGATTCTTATATGCAATTCTCAGGGTGATTTTGAAGATGTTTACAATACTTTAAATATAAGGAAAATAGCTAAAATAATGCTACATGAAGTCTGAGACTTCATGGAACGACTTCATGGAACGACTTCATGCAAATATGCAAGTTATATGAAGTCTCCGACTTCATATAACGACTTTATGAAAAGTTCAAGTAGTTGTATAAAGTTGTTGTGTAAAGTCTGAGACTTTACACAACGAAAAATATAGAAAACATTCGTAAATTTGCATTCCAATTAGAATGCCGAATGAATTATAAAGAAGCCCTACAACTCGATATATTTTCAACCATTTCCAAAGCTGCAACCGAATTACAATTAGAAACCTATGTAATTGGCGGTTTTGTACGCGATTTTCTCCTAAAACGCGGCGATGCAAAAGATATTGATGTCGTTGCTGTAGGTAGCGGAATTGCCTTGGCTAAAAAAGTGGCTTCACTCCTACCGAACAAACCCAAAGTGCAAGTGTTTAAAAATTATGGTACCGCCATGATTAAAACGAAAGATATTGAAGTGGAGTTTGTCGGTGCACGCAAAGAAAGTTACGAACGTGGCAGTCGAAATCCCGCGGTGGAAAACGGAACGCTGCAAGATGATCAAGATCGTCGTGATTTTTCTATCAATGCCATGGCGCTGAGTTTGAATGAAGAGAATTTTGGTGACTTGCTTGATCCATTTAATGGTTTGCAGGATTTAGCAGACAAACGAATCGTCACTCCGCTTGATCCTGATATTACCTATTCGGATGATCCGTTGCGTATGATGCGTGCGATTCGTTTTGCAACACAATTGAATTTTAAAATCGATCCTGTTTCGCTAGAAGCAATTGCACGAAATTGCGATCGCATCAAAATCATTTCCAAAGAACGTATTGTGGTGGAATTGAATAAAATTCTCATAAGTGAAAAGCCATCAATCGGTTTTATTCTTTTAGAGAAAACAAAACTATTACCTTACATTTTACCTGAATTAGTCGCCTTAAAAGGTATTGACGAAATTGAAGGACAACGTCACAAAGACAATTTTTATCACACATTAGAAGTAGTCGATAACATCGCGCAATACACCGAAAATCTCTGGTTGCGTTGGGCTGCGTTGTTACATGATATTGGAAAAGCACCTACCAAACGTTTCAGTAAAAAAGTGGGTTGGACATTCCACGGACATGAATTTGTAGGTGGAAAAATGGTGTATAAACTCTTCAAGCGTTTGCGCATGCCGCTGAATGAAAAGGTGAAATTTGTCCAAAAAATGGTGACGATGAGTTCACGTCCAATTGTATTATCACAAGATGGTGTGACTGATTCTGCCGTACGCCGTTTAGTGTTTGACGCTGGCGATCATGTAGACGATTTAATGACACTTTGCGAAGCAGATATCACAACGAAAAATCCACGAAAATTTGAACGCTATCACAATAACTTCAAACTGGTTCGTGAAAAAATCATAGAAGTCGAAGAACGCGATCACATTCGTAATTTTCAACCGCCCGTTTCTGGTGAAGAAATCATGCAGACATTCAATTTGCAACCTTCCCGAGAAATCGGCATCATAAAACACGCTATTAAAGAAGCGATTCTAGAAGGAGAAATTCCGAACGAATACGATGCAGCACATGCATATATGCTTGCCAAAGGAAAAGAATTAGGACTTGTCGAAAATACAGAAAGATAGATGAAGAAACATTTTCACACCATAGCCAGAGCTACACTAATTTTAGTTTACATTGTTATTATTGCAGGCGCTATAGTACGTATGACAGGAAGCGGAATGGGCTGTCCGGATTGGCCAAAATGCTTCGGATATTACATTCCACCGACGGAAGAAGCGCAATTACTTTGGCAACCAAATCATTTTTACGAAGATGGTATGGTGATTATTGTGGATGAAGCGTTGCAAGTTGCCAAAGAAGATTTTACCACTACCGATACATTTAATGCTGAAAACTGGGAAGCGTATACCAAACATGATTATGCGATTTTCAATGCGTTTCATACTTGGGTAGAGTATATCAACCGTTTGTTTGGTGCCTTGGCAGGTTTGGCGACATTGCTGCTATTTGTAGGTTCTTGCTGGTATTGGAGAGAGAAAAAAATCATTACCATTTTATCGTTCTTAACCGTAGCTGGGATGGGATTTCAAGCGTGGTTGGGAAAAACTGTGGTAGATTCCAACTTAGCGCCGTTTAAAATCACCACGCACATGATGATGGCATTGCTTATTGTTGGTGCTTTGCTGTACATTGTTCATGTGACTTCTAAAAAAATAAAAGCACATAAAGCAGATGAAACATTTACCAAACTGATGTATGCGGCTATTGTGTTGACTGTAATTCAAATCATTTTAGGAACACAAGTACGACAGTTTGTGGATGAGCAAGTGCATACCATTGGCGAAACTGATAAATCGCTTTGGCTGGCAAATCCTGAGTGGGATTTTTACGTGCATCGAACCTTTTCTATTGTTGTGTTATTAGTCAACGTATATATATTTTATCGTTTCAAACAACTTGCCTTGGGCTTCAAAAAAGTATATTGGGTATCTGTTTTATTAGCGTTGGAAATCCTTTCGGGAATCTCCATGTATTACTTCGATTTTCCATTTGGCACACAAACCATACATATTGTCTTGGCGACGATCTTATTCGGAATTCAATTTTATTTAATCTTAGAAGCAAATAAAGCCAAAAGCAACGTAGAAAGTTTGTAAATTTGCAGTCCAATTTTTTTAACGGCATGATATATAGATTTAGAATAATATTAGATGCAACGGAAGATGTCTTCAGAGACATTGAAATTCAAGAAGATGCAACGTTTGAAGATTTCAGCAATGCCATCACGCAGGCGTTTGGATTTGACGGCATGGAAATGGCATCTTTTTATGTGAGTGATGATGAATGGAATCAAGGTGAGGAAATTTCACAGTTTGACATGGGCGAAGATACAGGTCGTCTTATGAACGAAACTACATTGGACGGCGTATTTTCAGAGGATCAAACACGTATGATTTACGTGTATGATTTCCTAAACATGTGGACATTTTTGGTAGAATTGGCAGAAATTGCCGAACCGATCAACGGCGTTTCGTATCCGAACTTATTATTCTCTCACGGAATTCTTCCAGATAGCGCACCCGACAAACAATTTAAAGCAGATTTTGATGTAAGTCCGTACGACTATAAAGATGATGAGGATTTGGACATCAACGATTACGACAGTTTAAACTTTGACGAAAACTGGAATTAGACTCAGTCGGCAGTTTTCGTCAAACTCAGCTATCAGTTTTCAGTAAAGATTTCAGTCAGCATCAAACTAACAATTATTTTTAGTATTGAGTATTGAGTATTGAGATGTTAGTATTGAGATGTTAGTATTGAGATGTTAGTATTGAGAAATTTCAAAGTATAAATCAACTAATCAACAAAAAGTAAATAGCTAAGTGAAAATGTTGAATGCTAAATTTTGAATTTTAAATTGAAAACAACTCACAGCTGAGCGCAGCGACCAACTGACAACAAACGAAAGAAAAATATAAAATGTAAAACTCAAAATGTAAAGTGGAAAAGTAGTTTTACTAGCAACCAGCAACAAAAAATCACACCAATAATGATCAATTTATACAGTGCACAAATCAACGATATTTCTATTCACAAAGTAGGAAACAAAAGTAGAAACGAAAATGTATTTCTTTCAACGGAACCGTATCAACTCACGGACGAAATTACGCCCTTACTGAAAGAATATTTTTTTAAACCCTTTCGCGATAAGGAAGAGAATTACTTTCAATTTACCAATGAAGTGGATTTAGAGTTCAATCAATTGTACACGATTGTGACGGATATTTTCAATGATCCGTCAAGCGTGCATGAGAATTCTAAAAAGGTAGCTTCGTTACTGTTCGAACAATCACAACATCCGCATATTAAAAGTGGTGAAGTGTATGTGGGACATTTTGAAAACGTGGTGATCGACAATGAAAAAGTAGATGCTGTTGGAATTTTTAAATCAGAGATCAAACACGATTTTTTACAGTTTGAGGAGAACGGAAGCAACATTGATGTGTTGTTACAACAAGGCGTTTCTTTGAACAAACTAGACAAAGGTTGCATCGTTTTTAATGTACAAAAGGAAGAAGGTTACAAAATTCTATCGGTAGACAGCAATAAGTACGACACCAAATATTGGCTCGATCATTTCTTAGGCGTGGATGTATTTGAAGATGAAAACTTCTACACGAAAAAATATTTAAAGTTCTGTCAAAATTTCGCTAAAGACGTCGTTTTCCCAGCGGAAGACAAGAAAGAAGAAGTGATGTTTATGAACCGTGCGGTGAATCACTTTGCGAAAAATGACAATTTTGAAGAAACACAATTCTTAAACGAAGTCATTGAGAATCCGGATTTGATTCCTGAGTTCAAACATTACAAAGTAGAAAAAGGACCAAAATATAGCATTGAAGACATTTCGGAGTTTCCAATTGCGAACAAAGCGGTTTCTTCAGCGCGAAAAAGCATCAAGAATACCATTAGTTTAGACACTAATATTCAAATTAAGATGGACTTTATCAATCCAGAATCTGCAGAAAAATTCGTAGAAAAAGGTTGGGATGAAGAGAAGCAGATGTATTATTATTTGGTGTATTTTAATAAGGAACAAAAAGCGTAATCTAAAAGAGGCTGTCTAAAAAGTACAGATTTCGTCAAACCGAACTTGATTCGGTTTCTCATAACAGTTGATAATCAATGTGATGAGATTCCAAAGCCTGTGCAGAATTTATTTCAGTATCAAGCTCAGAATGACGCTTATAGAGACTTTTTAGACAGCCACTTTGCATATTTCATAAAGATGATTTCTCTAGAATTACACGCCTGATCCTTGCAAACATTCAAGCAAATTGCAAGTAGCACAACGCGTACATTTCGTGAGAAACGTGCGTAGCGTATTGTTTGAATCACTGCTAAGACCTCCGTGAAGTTGTTCCGCAGCTAATTTGGAAATTGATTCTTTTTTTAGATAAAATCTGTTGACACTTTTTTTCTTCATAATTTTTAATTTTTGGTTGCCTACTCTATTTAAAACAGGTTTTTCAGCGTACACCTTTTTTATAGAGTTAAATTACATCGTGAAAGGCATATTTATGAAGAATAAGCGTGTAGATTGGTGTACTTGTACCCAAGCAGACATTTTTGGATTCAAAAACACTGGTATTGAAGAAAAGTAGCTGTTTGTTCCCTTACTAGCGACTTACATTTTCATAATTTCTACGAACAAAATGCAAGGCTTCACTCAGCACATCGCCCATGTTTGTTAGCTTTTTGAAGTTGATATCTTTTGTATACTCAAAAATTTGTTTTGTCAACATCGCCACTTTATCATTCGTGGATAGTGTATCGTGGCGCATGCAATGCAGCAATTCATTGAGTCGGTTTTCTGAACTTAAAATTCGCTTCGCAATGATGGAACGTTCTTCAGCTTTGTACTGCTCTACAGAATCTTTTTGCAGTTTCGCGCCGACCATTTGTACCATTTTTTTATTTTCTTTGAAGTATTGCGGCTTGTACACATTAAACTTTCCTTCGAAACATTGCTGATCAAAATCAATCGCTCGGATTTTGTAAATGACATTGTCAAAATCGTGTGTCGGTACTATAACATAATTATATGATCGCATGTCGCCCAACAATCGAATCATACAGCGTTCATTGAATTTTACAAATTCTTTGGAAATTTGAGACTTTTCAGAAGGAGAACAATTCGGCAGCATATTCTCAATAAAAATATCACCCGGAATTCCTGTAATATGCTCTTCAATCAAAGTATTCTTGTAGACTAAAAAGTTTAGGTTATTGGGTGATAAAATATGCTCCAATTCCAAGCCATAAATTCGAGAAGCATCTGCAGTTTTGACATAAAAATACGTGTAATTATCATTCAAGATGTTTCGTATTTTGATGCGAAACGGTTTTGAGTTTCCAAACGTGCAATAATCTATCGTATCCACATTTAAATATTGAATAATGTCGTCATTTCCATCAGAATGTAAAATGGAGTAGACTTTTTTTAGGCTTAAATCAATTTCTTGTCGCTCAAATTCGTTGTAATACGTGCGCACCCAAAGCGTGTCATTATCTTCCGCATCATACACAATCACAGAACCTTGAAAACGCATTAAATCATCATAAAATATGGGGATTTTTATCGTTCTTCCATGTGCAGAAAGATAGTCGCTAAGTAGCGAATTGACAGGAAATGCAGGTTTCTTTTTGGAAATTTCAGGTTCTTTCATGAATGGCAGTATTGGTATTCAAAGCTAAAAGTACATCATTTTTTCACAAAATTTCAGCAAAACCTAACATCTTAAATAACAATATCACATAAAAAAATTGACAGAGAATTCTTTTTCTAAAAGCTTTCTGCATATTTTGTAACAATTTTAAAAATCTGTCGTCAAGTATATATCAATCAAAAAACAAAATCATATTGGAAACGATCCTCACACTGCAAAACCTGAGTAAAAATTACAAGAAAGTCAAAGCAGTACAAAACTTATCATTTACCATAGAAAAAGGAAATGTGTATGGCATTTTAGGACCAAACGGAAGTGGAAAATCAACCACTTTAGGAATGGTTTTAAATGTGGTTAACAGAACTTCAGGAAACTTTCATTGGTTCAATGGTGATGTAGCTGTACACGACGCTTTGAAACGTGTGGGCGCTATTATTGAACGTCCAAATTTTTACCCGTATATGACCGCTTATGACAACCTGAAGTTGGTCTGTAAAATTAAAAATGTAACCAAAGATAAAATTGACGAAAAGTTAAAAATAGTTGGACTACACGACCGTAGAGACAGCAAATTCAAAACCTTTTCTTTAGGAATGAAACAACGCTTGGCGATTGCTTCTGCCCTACTGAACGATCCTGAGATTTTAATTTTGGACGAACCTACCAACGGATTAGATCCGCAAGGAATTCATCAAATTAGAGAGATTATTAAAGACATTGCCACACAAGGAACTACCATTTTGTTAGCTTCTCACCTGTTGGACGAAGTAGAAAAAGTATGTTCACACGTAGTTATTTTACGCAAAGGCGTAAAAATCTATTCAGGCCGCGTAGATGAAATGGTGGCGAGTCAAGGATTTTTTGAGTTAAAAACAGACAAGGAAGAGGAGTTGATGGCACTGCTAGAAGCACATCCTTCTTTTGGAAAAGTCTCAAAAGAAGAAGACTTCATCAAAGCATTTTTAACCGAACCATTAAGTGCAGCCGATTTCAACAAAGCCATGTTTGAGAAAGGCATTGTGTTATCGCACTTAGTAAATCGTAAAGAAAGCTTGGAAGAACAATTCTTAATGTTGACCGAAAACCAATCTAACTAATTTTATCTCATTGCGACTATGTTACGTTTATTACAAATAGAATTTCAAAAATTATGGTTAAACAGGACGAGTAGAATATTGATCTACGTTTCTTTTGTTTTTCCACTTTCCATATTGATCCTTTCCTCTTTACGAATAAATTTCTTTGGAATTAGGATTGATCTATCTGAAACCCAAATATTCGAATTTCCATATATTTGGCACATTACCACTTATTTTATTGCCTTTTTTAAATTTTTCTTTGCTATTGTGGTCGTCTCCATGATTGGAAATGAATACAGCAATCGAACCCTAAAACAAAACCTTATTGACGGTCTTAGTAAAAAAGAAGTGATTCTCTCTAAGTTTTACTTCATTTTGGGGTATAGTTTGATAGTGACAGCGTTGGTATTTGCCATTACATTGTTTATAGGAATCGTAAATGCACCATCATCTTCTCTATTTTTAGATATCATTTTTAACGGTTCTGAATTCATTTTAGCATATTTCTTGAAGCTCTTGACCTTTTTCAGTTTCTGTTTGTTAGCAGGTGTATTGATAAAGCGTTCGGCTTTTGCACTTGGTTTCTTGTTTGTATTTTACATTACAGAAATGATTTTGTATGCATTGACTTGGAACAAATGGGCGAATGAAGTAGTTGCCAAAGAAATATTTCAATTTTTCCCTTTCAACTCTATGGCGAATTTAATTGACGAACCTATATCACGAATGATCAATGTAAATAATCCAGAGCAAGCGCTGGTAACTGATTATGCCGTACATTGGTATGAAATTGCCATTGCACTCTCATGGACAGCGATCTACATATTTTTATCCTACAGATTACTCAAACGAAGAGATTTATAACAAAATAGTATACAATTCGAATAGATTTTACAGAAAGAGCGGAGCAATTCGCTCTTTTTTAGTTCGTAATTAGTATATTTGACGCCTATTGGGTATGGAAAATTGCTATGAAGTATCTCATTATAAAAGTGTCATCTTTTCCCAGTATTATATGAATACCAGACATTTTTGTACACCGTTATTTCACTCCTACTCTTTGTTTAAAAAACATAACAATTCTCAAAAAAGTAAAATAATAGTTCCTTCAAAGAGTTATTATACAGGATTATTGAGCATTATTTATAGAAAAAATATACATCACAGATGAAAAAAATTTTACTATTCTATCTCTTTATTTTACCAACTATTCTATGCGCACAGGGAGAAGCGTCCAACTGGTATTTTGGGCAAAATGCAGGTGTGCAATTTGATGTTGCCACAGGAAATGTAACCGCTGTTACGGATGGAAGTTTGAATACCTTAGAAGGTTGTGCTTCAATTTCCGATCCTAATGGGAATTTACTATTCTACTCAGACGGAATTACGGTTTGGAATAGAAACCACGCTATCATGGTCAACGGAACTGGTTTGAATGGTGATAGTTCAAGTACTTCATCTGCAATCATTGTTCCAAAACCACAAGATCCAAATATCTATTACATTTTTACAGTAGATGAACCACATCATAATGATGGAGGTATCAATCACGGATTAAATTACACGGTTGTAGACATGTCTGACGGAATTGGTTTTGTAGACAATGCACAAAAAAATGTTCCTTTAATTACTTATGATACTTCAAACGCACAAGAAGTACGCTTTAAATGTTCTGAGAAAATATCTGCTGTAAAAAGTGCTGACTGTGAATCGTTCTGGGTAATTACGCATTTCTTGGACGACTTCTATGCGTTTAAAGTAGATGCTGTAGGAGTTGATACCAATCCGGTGGTAAGTACAACGCCATTATTAGTTCCAATAACAGGATACAGAAGAAACGCTCTTGGCTATTTAAAAGCTTCTCCACAAGGAGATAAATTGGCATTAGCACACTTAGGACTCACCAATGTAGAAGGTGGAAATGGTCCTGGGAAAGTAATGCTATATGATTTTGACAACGCTACTGGAATTGTAAGTAATGAAATAGAATTATATGATGGTGATGCACCGTATGGAGTTGAATTTTCTCCAGAAGCAACAAAACTCTATGCTACGGTAGGACTTGGAAACAGCGGAACTGGAAACAGTTTATTATTGCAGTATGATTTATTAGCGGCTGACATTCCAGGTTCACAATTTACAGTACACGAATCATTTACATTTTCCGCAGGAGCGATTCAAGTAGGAATTGATGGGAAAATATATCGTGCGCAATTGGATTTCAACAATGTCAATGGGTCAGGACGTTTCTTAGGTGTCATTGAAAATCCCGAAGCAGATGCAGGTTTAGTAGTTTACAATGAAAACGGAGTACTGCTCGATGTAACAAACACTTTTACAAATTTATCGCGAATTGGATTGCCACCATTCATACAATCGCTTTTTGCAACGCCTGTTGATATCATTAGAAACGGAGTCTCTACGACAGAATTATCACTCTGTACCACACAAGATTATTCACTCATTGCAGACGATATTCCCGGTGCAACCTATACTTGGTCTTACAACGGGAATCCATTAGCGGAAACTTCTTTTCAGTTAGACTTAACAAATGTCACACTAGCAGATGCCGGACTTTACGAAGTACAAATAGATCCAAACAACGGAGAATGTCCTTCATTTGGAGAAGCCAATGTTTCTATTTTCCAATTACCAACAGCAAATCCTATCGACGATCAATTTATTTGTGATGACAATAATGATGGTTTTTCGACGCTCGATTTAGACGCGTTAGCAATTACAGTTTTAAATGGACAAGATCCGATGTTATTTTCTGTGACCTTTCACGCAAGTTCAGGAGATGCAGATCTGAATCTGAATCCATTAGTGAGTCCATATACAAATCAAACAGCTTACGGAGCAGAAACCATATTTGTGCGTATTGAAAATAATGACAATACGACTTGTTCAGACATTATTTCATTTGACTTCGATGTATTCGATCAGCCAACAGCAAACACGGTGATAGACTACGAACTCTGTGATGACACTGTCGATGGTGATGATACCAATGGTTTTGCTACGTTTGATCTCTCAACAATAGATACCGAAGTGCTCGCAGGACAAGACGCGATGCAATTCAACATTACCTATCACGAGAATCAAGCAGATGCAAACGATAACATGAATGTGTTGCCTACCACTTATGTAAACACTACTACAGATGGAAATCCCGTATTCGCACGAATTGAAAATGTAGACAATCCAAATTGTTTTGCAACAGTAGAATTCAATGTAGTAGTAAATCCGCTACCAGCCATCCTACAACCTGTGGCATTGCTACAATGTGATGATGATACAGATGGTTTATCCGATTTCAACCTAGCAGAAGCAAATTCGTTACTATCAAATGATTCAGCTAATGAAATATTTACATATTACACAAGTTTAGCCGACGCACAAACTGCAACAAATCCAATTCCAAATGATACCGCCTACAACAGTACCAACAATGGACAGGTGTATGTCAGAATTGAAACGCCAAGCGGTTGTTTCCGAGCAGGAGAAGTAAACTTATTAGTAGCAACAACCCAAATTCCTGATACTTTCCAGCTTACTTATGAAGTCTGTGATGATGATTTGATTGATGGAGACAATACCAATGGAGTTGCAACTTTTGACTTCAGCACAGCGGAAACACAAATAACGTCACTATTCCCAGCGGGACAAAACCTAACCATTACTTACTATGAAAACTTTGCAGATGCGTTAGCAGAAGAAAATGCAATTTCGGACATCAGCGACCATCGAAATGACGCATCACCAAACGTACAAAACATTGTAGTACGTGTGGATAGTGATATCACCAATGCTTGTTTAGGTTTGGGAGAACACATTACGCTGACTGTAAATCCACTACCCGATCTAAACCCAATTACCGATTATGTAGTTTGTAGTGATATTGCGAATCAATTCACGTTCGATCTCACAATAAAAGATCCAGAAGTTCTCAACGGACAAACCAATATTGATATTTCTTATCATGAAACTCAGGCAGAAGCCGATGCCAATTCAAATCCTATTGCAAGTCCGTTCACCACGTTCCCAAGAACGATTTATGTGCGTGCTGCGAATAATATCACTGGCTGTGTAAACACGGCAATGAACTTTGAATTAATAATCAATGAAAATCCTGTAGTAACGATGCCTACGGACTTAATTGTCTGTGATGAAACTCCTTTTGATGGGATCACTGCTGTAGATTTAAACACGAAATCATCTGAAATTTTAGGGACGCTTACAGACGTTTCTGTACACTACTTCAGCAGTCAGGCAGATGCTGACAACAATGTAAATGCTCTTGCTTCCCCATATACAAATACGACAAATCCTGAAACAATCTACGCACGCATAGAACATGGAACCACAGGTTGTTTCAGCACCACAAGCTTTAATATCATTGTAAGCGAAGCGCCGGCAACAAATATACCAACAGCCTTAGAATTCTGCGACACAGACAACGACGGTTTCGGAATCTTTAACATACGAGAATCTGAGAGTGAAGTCACAGGCGGAGTATTACCGGGTCAGGTGACAGTTACTTATCACGAAACTGAAGACGATGCCGAGAACAATGTCAATCCACTACCAGATACTTACAGCAATATCAATGCTGAGGAGCAAACCATATACATTCGTGTTGAGAATGTCCTTACGGGATGTTACAATGTGGAGGAATTGGATTTAATTGTACATGATTCACCTGAGATTGCTGCTTTAAATGCAGTAAGTCTTGCTGAATGTGATAATGTAGGCGCCGATGATATCGCCCAGTTTGATCTCACGGATGCTGCAACAGATATCCTAAACGGAGAAGATCCAGCAACTCATACGATTCGTTACTATACCACAGAGGTCAATGCGCTTGCAGGAGATCCTGCTGGCGAGATCAATAATATAAATGCCTACAGCAACATTCCACCGAGTCCACAAGTGATTTGGGTACGTGTGGAAGATCAGGCTACGGGTTGTGCAAGTATCACCAATCTCACACTGATTGTCAATCCACTTCCAGTGCTGGTACAATTGCCAGGGCTAGAACTCTGTGATGCCATCACGCTTAACGATGAGATTGAAGTATTTGATTTGACCTCTCTGGCAGAAGATTTAGTCAACAATGTAGCAGGCATCAGTCTAACCTATTACGCAAGTGCGACGGACTTAGCCAATGACACTCCAATTGCCAATCCATCCGCCTATGCCAATGTAGAATTAGGCGTACAAACCATCTTTGTATTGGCAACGGATGATACCACAGGTTGTCAAAACACCATTACCTTCAATATCACGGTAAATCCACTACCAAGTCCAACTCTTGATCCAAATGGACTGCTTGTCGAAGAGATCTGTGATGATGACAATGATGGCTTTGCAGCCACTGATTTAGATGCGCTAGTAGAT
>JBCCLH010000036.1:0-55414 GCA_039026955.1 Bacteroidota bacterium | reverse complement strand
TATTGCCTATATTCTTACAATAGAAAAGGCAAATTTGTTATTAAAAATCCTTAAATCTATTCTTAATATATACATATACATATTCTTATCAGTCCCAGCTCTAGTTTTGATTGTATTTGTATATTATGGAAGCTTTGGTTTTAATTTTAATTCTATCACTTCTTCTATAATAGCCTTAAGCTTAAATTTATCACCTTTTGCGGCAAGAATAATCGAATCTTCTATTAAAAATATGGAGCCAGAGTATATAAAAACGGCTTATTCATTTGGCTATAGTGATTCAGAAATATTGAGGAAAATTAAACTTCCTATCATATTTACCAACTCATTTGAACCTATATTAGTACAGTGGATAACAACAATAAAATTATCATCGTTGGCATCTGTTATTGGAGTATCTGAAATATTATTTCAAGGTAATGCAATTATAGCAGAAACATATAGAACAGAAACAACATATGTAGCTGTAATTCTATCTTATGCTTTAATTATATTATTATTTACTAAACTTACAAAAGTACTATCTATTAAGTTCTTTAAAAAAAAAATAAAGATATGGAGAATTTAATTACAATAAATAACTTGTCAAAGACACATAATTTTGGAAAAAAAAATGCTAAAGTAGTTTTTAAAGATATAGATTTAGAGATAAAAAGCGGTTCTTTTGTTGCCATTGTAGGTAGGAATGGAAGTGGAAAAACAACATTACTTAATATTATATGTGGATTAGAAAAATTTGAAAGTGGAGAAATACATTTTGAAATAAAAAATGGGAAAAACTCTAATAGACATTCTTTAAAACCTGACGGTCAATTAGGACCTATTTTAAGAAAGAAAATTGGTATTGTTTCTCAAAGACCATCTTTATGGCCACACTATAATATTTTTCAAAATGTAGTTAGACCTTTAATCGATTGTGGATATGAGGATTCAATAGAGGAAGCCAATAAGAAAGCACTATTTTATTTAAATGCAATTTTTGAACTAAATGAAGAATTGAGTTCAATGGAATTTTTCAAAAAGTATCCTGATGAGCTTTCAGGTGGTGAATATAAGAGAGTTGCTTTAGCAAGGATTTTTGCGACAAATCCAGACATTTTGATTCTTGACGAATTTGAAGCAAATCTAGATCCTTGGATAGTTGAAGATTTGTTGAGATATGTAGAAAAAAACTATTTAAATGTAAATGGGAAATCTGTTTTAATGGTAACTCATAGAACAGACTTGATAATAAGACTAGCTTCTGATATAGTATTAGTCAATGATTGTTCTGTTAAATTTTTTAAATCGTTAAATGATATAGTAAAATTAACTGAGAATGAATTAATAAGTTGGTTAGATACTAAAAGAGATCCTAACTCAGTTTCAGATCAAACTATTTCTTTTACAAAAGAATTGATAGAAAAAGTCCATATTAAGTATAATAGAACAGAGAAATATAAGACAGGTTTACATCAATTATTAGTTGATACCATTTCAGGTTTTATATCAACAATAGATAGAAGATACCCTCATTTAATTCTTTTAACAAGTAAAAGAGAAGTTAACCATTATATAAGAGGAATAAGGATTTGGAATTCAGAAGATGAAAAATTTGCATTAGATGGAAAAAATGTAGATAGTATTATTAGGTTAGTTAAAAAGGTAGAAGAAAATAAAGAAGATAACTATTATAAGTATGAATTAAAAAACGTTCATACTGTTAGAAAAGCAATAGGATTAAATGGGATGCAGTTTAATAGTGGGGGCAGTCTTATTTCTTCTATGTTGAATACTACAAATGTCAAACAATTTAAATATAATTATCATCCTTTTGATCCTATTCCGGGTGTATACGGAGAATCTACTTTGCATTTTTCAAGTAAAAATAAACCATATATGGAGTTTTCAAAGCAAACTAAATCAGTATATCTTTTTCCTATCAAAAATCAAATTGGAAAAGTTGATGCCGTTATAAGTGTTGATACTTACTCTAAAAGTAAGTGGCTACCTTTTGTTGTGGAAAGATTACAAATGATTGTTAATGTTGGCTCTATTTTAATTAATGAAAAATAGAAATATTATGAAATTAAATCTTTTTTTATCAGAATGGACAAAATCATATAAGCAAGAACTTGAAAAAGTACCTATGTTTAATATTGACTTGACTAAAAATTGGTCTATCAATCAAAAGAAGAAGTTTGCTAAGGCATTTCAACATATTCGAGGTCATTGTGCAGAATTTTTCTGGCATGTTGGTTCTTTTAGCTCATCTTCTAGTATCAAAAAGATCATATTGAATAATATTGAAGAAGAGTTTGGATATCACAAGAATCAATCGAAATATTCTCATTCTGAATTATATAATCTATTTATGAATGAGTTTGGTTGTGATATTTTTGATGAAATTGGATATCATTCAACATATTTAGATTTCATAAGAAAGTTTAATCAAGATCATTTAAAATGGCTATCAATGCATAACTATGATTATAAATTTGCCACATTCTCTGCTTATGAGAAATTAGATAATCTTGATTATGAAAAACTTTATCAATTAGCTAAAAGTTTAGAGCCAAAAAATAAAGAAAGTCTTATTTTTTTTGAGGTACACTTTAAAGTAAATCATTTTGAAAACACTAGTGATGTTTTAATAGATATCTGGGAAAAAAATAATTTAGTAGTAATTGAATCTTTTGATTTTATAGCAAAAAAACAAATAAGTATCTGGAGTCAACTTAGTGATTTAATATTTTCTGAAAGCTGATTTACTTTTAATTTGTATGCTCTTTCCCTTTCCACTCAATCATAATGGATGTTATAAATGGTGTGTCATCGAGTAAATCATTTACGTAACGCTCATCATTGGCTTTAAGGCTTTTGAGATTAAACTGACACACATGATCATAGATAATATCAAGGCAATAACCATGAATGGTCACTTGATGGGTGGCAAAAATAATCTTGATCACGCGTTTCTTGTCTTGTACTTCAGTCCAAGCGGTTAGATAATGACTATATGGGAAATTCTGTCGTGTATTATCCTTTTTAATAAAATCAATGGTTTTACTGTTGCCAGTTTCAAAGACAATCAGTCCATTTTCATTTAAGTCTTTATCTGTTTCTGTATTCTCACTATTGCCATAGTGTAAACTTTTAAAATCATAATTCTGGCTCATATCCTTTGTCTTTTTTTGGTGCTATTTCTTTAGTGTTAAATGTGTCAACATCTATCGTCTTAGTGTTAAAATAATTATCCGTAACAAGCTCTGTTGCGCCCTGTCTATTCCCAGACTTTTCAATATGACCAAGAAGTTGTTCACTATCATCGGTATAAATTGTCACATTCTCTCGTGCCCGTGATACCGAAACATAAAACTGTTTTTGATTACTAGCGGGGAATGTTGCACTCGGTTGTGCAATCAAAACTGTATCAACCGTCTTTCCTTGCGCCCCATAAGAGGTGGTCGCATAGGCATAATCAAAATTCCCGTGATCTTTTTTTAAGATAAATTCACTCTTTCGTGATTTAGAAATCTTGACCGCCTTAATGTCGCCCTCACGGGTAAAGCCTTGAATGGTTAAAATCGTGCTATTATTTAAACGCCGACCCTTACTATCATAACCGTTTTTACTGATACGAATTTCATCGCCTTTGCTTATTGTAATTGTGTGGGCTTGATACACATCATAATCCTTTGCCTTTTGTGTTGGCAGGATATGATGTGTACCCGCTTTATCTGTGACTTGTATATTATCCTTATTAATTTTCGACACTGTTAAAACTGATCCTTTTTTAATACCAGACATATTTTGATGGGTTTGGATAATTTGTCCCTCTTTGTAATTCCTAATATCTTGCTTTTGTGCTTCTGTTAAATATAGATTGTGATAGGTTGTGACTGTTTTTTCTCTTTTACCTATCATGCCTAATTCCTGCAAGTTCTTACGAATTGCTCCATTAAGTTCAGCGCGTCCTTTTCGTGTTGGGGTGACAACTAAAGCCGATTTTTTGCTTAATCGTGCTTTAATAAAATCATCGACAAGACGTCCATTAATATCACTCGCTTCATGGGTTTTAATATGCCCCTTTTCATTGAGCATTGTAAAACCAGTTTGTATATTTCCTTGACTAATCTCATATACAGCTTGTTTGTAAGTATCAACTTTTTGGCGATAAATCTGTTCCATAGAAACAATGGGAATATGCCCAACACTTTGCAATAAACGCATCGCATCACCACGCATCACAGCTGAATGTTGGCGTGGATCACCCGATAATATCAGCCTTGCATTTTGTTTTTCCACGATCTCTAAAAGCTCTGCCATATCAGAGGAACCAAGCATCCCTGCCTCATCGACCCAGATTACTTGATTTTTGATTTGATCTTGTAATTGTGTGTCTAAGAGTAGTCGAGCAACCGTATCCGCTTTATCGAACCCCTCTTTATGCAACACATCACGCGAGGCTTCCGAAGTTGGTGCAAACAAAAAACATTGTTTGCCTGTTTGTTCTATAGTCGGAACAGCCGATTTTAAAAGTGTGGTCTTTCCTGTGCCTGCGCCACCACGGATCATCGTTAAACGATCCTGTGACATCATCACATGATTTAACGCCAATTGTTGTTCTGCATTGAGGTTGTGATAAGACTTTAGATCAAAATCGATTTTTAATGGGCGTAATTGTCCCAAACCATGCCGAGCTGAATTAATCATTCGCCGTTCTTGTGCATGAACAAGCTGTGTCGTACACAACATTTGACTGCCGACTTTAATCTTAAAAACCACATCATTCTTATCAAAAGCCTGTTCAATACTCTCAAGGTCAATTTCATGATTATCAATCGCATAAAGATAGCTTTGTGCCAAAATCTGCCGATCGCGTTTCACCGAATTTCGTGTAAAAACATGATTAATGGCATGATCAACAGCCTCTTTTGCTGTCATGGATGAATCAATTGTAGGGACTTCTTCAGGAGTTTTCCCTGTAATATTATGATCGGTTAATTGCTGAAACCATTCTTCTTTCAATTCCGGCATGCTCAAATTTTTATTTTTAGCTTGGCGTGTACGCGCACCGAGTTGAGCTAATTGTTGAGGATTAGTAATTCCCTTTTCTTTGGCTACGCGTCCGATCAAATCTGTGCGCTTTGAAAAATGATCAATCGCTTTTTGTGGGACAACAGCCACCTCAAATGCATCACGGGTTTTACGAATACCATAACCCGCATTGGCTAGTTTATCGGCTAAACGTTTTTGAAATCGGGCTTGATAATAGGGCATATCTCGTTTGATATTATGAAACTGCCCGGCTTTAAAACGGTGCTCTTGCGTATCATAGGTGACATTAAAGGTAAAACAATGACAGTGTAGATGGGGATCAGGCGCGTGTCCCTCAACAGGACGTGCCGTTTGATGGACAAAATTTGTCCAAAGCAATTCGCCAGTCAAACGATCATCATTTTGACCATCCAGACGAATACGGGTTTGGACATCACTTTCTATTTCTAACATGGTTTCATGAACACTCATCTCAAAGCTTTGCAAAATTTGTGGATCATCAGCAAGTGCATGCAAGATCGACACGGATTTGGGACAATGAAAACTAATATCATAGCCGACACGCCGATCATGGACTGTCTTTGGTGTTAAAGATTGATCTGTGAGAGGATTAATATTATCACATAGTTGATCAAAGGTCTTTTTGTCTACACTTTGATTTTCAAGTCCTAATCGCTTAGCGATCCTCCCATTAAAAACACCGTTGAGTTCTTGATCTTCAATATAATAATCAGCGCGTGATAAGGCATCACGAAAATAGTCTTTCGCTTGCGCTGATGTCTGGCTTTGAAACATACGTATCATAAATTCCTCCTTGTTGATCAATTTTTCTAACAAAGAGAATTCAGGGGAACCATGCACATAAAAATGTGCTTTTATTTAAAGACTTTAAGTTAAGAATATTCTTTCATTTATTGCGTTTTTATAGGTGTTTTTTGTGTCCATAGTCACACAAACAATCCCGCTTTAGGTTTGTTGCTCAGATGAACATTTAACCTAACACAACGCAAAAATTTTCTTTCCACTTGCCCGCACCAAACCGTGTGGTTCCAAGAAAATTTTTTCTGCCTTGCGTTTTGTCGCACTCATCATCTTCAAAGTAACAAACCAAGGAGGATTACAAGATGACTAAACAAACACACAATAACGAACTTAAAACAGGCAATAAACCAACTCATTTTGTCTATGCCAAAGCTTATATCAATGGACAAAAGCTCAATGTAAAAATTGGCGCCGCTTGGAAACATTCCAAAGGCAACGGGTTTAATATCTCACTGGACGATATGGTGGTTTTTGAAAATACGCCCAAGTCTGAAGTAGAAGCTAAATCTGAAACAACCCCACAAACAAAGTTTACGTCTTAGCATATATGCGGGAAGCCATGCGCTTCCCGCACTAACTTTTATCGATCTATAAGGAGTTTAAAATGACCTCTCAAAAAACAGAACTGATCGCCCGACACAATGATCTTTTTCGGCAAAATTATGGCGACACGAATGCGCAGAAAGCAACCGGTGTTTATGGACAATACTGTATAACGCCTGGTATCTCTCAAATGCCAATATTAGAGCAATTTAAAATCACCATGAAAGTGCGCAACTTTAATGCTTTTAATAAAGGCAATGATCCCTATGGTGAGCATGATATGGGCAGTTTTAGGTACAACGCCGGAACTATCTTTTGGAAGATTGATTACTACGATTTCAATTATCAAAACGGCTCACCTGATCCGAGTGATCTAACACGAACACGTCGCGTTCTCACCGTTATGTATGCGCATGAGTATTAGGAGGTCGATATCATGTCACAATCAAAATACTATAATGCTTATAAAGAGTTTCAAGATACGATGAATATGCTTGGAAGACGGTATGATCTTGCCCGTGTTTTTGATGATTTTTTATCCTTGGTGATTTGCAGTTTTCATCGCACTAATATTCAATCGAAATTAAAGCAAAAAGATGTGGATAATGAAGAATTATACTTAATTATTATCAAGAAATATGATCGCAAAGCAATTGATCTCTTTCCTAAACTACTTGGCGCCTTAGAGCTTTCTGTGTATAACAAACACTATTCTGATCTGCTTGGAGATTACTTTACCCAATATATTACACGCGGGCAAAACGGACAGTTTTTTACTCCAGAACCGATCTGTGAATTGATGGCACAATTGAATATGTCAGATATCACAAAAGACAAACGTGTTTATGATCCTGCGAGTGGTTCGGGGCGCACGCTTTTATCTTTTGCAAAACATGCACCGGATAATTACTTCTTTGCCAATGATGTCAGTTCCACTTGTGCAAAGATGACGACACTCAACTTTTTTCTCAACGGTCTGCGTGGTGAAGTCGCTTGGATGAATACCTTATCATTAGAATGGTACAGTGCATGGCAAGTCAATTGCCAAGGGATCGGCATACTCCCAGTGTCAAAAGAAAGTTCTATTCTTTATCATGAAAAACCAAAGATTAAGCAAGAACGTCACAATAAAGAGCAACTAACATTGTTTTGATATAGTGACTTCAATACAAAAGAAGAGATGAAACATATTTTTCTAATGATCTTATTATTTATCTACGCTACTACGGTTTTCTCACAAAGTGTCACATCAAATAAAAATTTAGAGGATTATTTTAAAGCCTACTCCCAAGCCATTATTGTGGAAAATGTTGCCAATGAATTACAACTAATGCATCCCAAGCTCTTTGAAGATTACTCAAAAGAAAAGGCACTTTAAGAGTGTCTTGAAATTAAATCAAGAAGAGATACAACCCAAATCAAAATAACAAATAAATACATTGCCATAAAGAGTATTTCAAATCCAATGTATGAGAAAAACAAAGAGTACAGAATTATTGACTATATCATTATTAAAGAAATTAATTTTCAGAAAAAGTTTTATGACATGATGAAACAGTCTGATTCAATAAATAAAATGAGACGAGGGTATAATAAATCAATTTATGAAACTTCAGGCAGAAGAGATACTTCTATTCAACCTTTATCATTTGATCAAAAAACAAAAATTGGCGTCTATTCATATCATAGAAGAATTTTAGCCATTAAAGAACCACAGTCAAATCAATGGTGGTTTATATCTGATAAATGGTGTGATCTCTCAACATCACGAAAATACAAGCGGAAGTATGCTTGGCGACTCAAATATACTCCCCAAATATGCTTTTTATCAGATATTGATCTCTATATTCCAAAAAGTGTTCTTAAAACTATGAAAAAGTCTTTGGGCTATAATTCAGTTTATCATTAGCTCATATTCAACTTATTTACAATACCGCGCATTGCATAGTATTAATTCTGGTAAGATTTTAGGGTTTTTTGTTAATCATAAGAAATAGTTTAAATTTATATAAGAAAATCTAACGCATGGAATTTGACAAAAACGTCGTATTAATCCCTCCTTTACCAGATGTATTTGATCGACCATTATGGGAAGCTGTTCATACTAAAGCTGGTTATTGTCCAGAATGGAAAGTGAAAAAAGGCGATTCAATAGAGAGAGGACAAATTCTTTGCACATTCAAAATTCCAATTATTGGATTATTCAATTGGAATATTGACTTAAATATTTACTCTCCAGTAAATGGTGTTTTTTTATATGAAAATAAAATTGTTAGTTCTTCTAATGAAATTCATACTCTTGAATCCTATCAAAATATTCTAAAAAATATCAAGAGTGATCGACCGGGTATTGTAATAGCAATTCCTAAAGATACTTACCCGCAAGAGACAGCTCGTTTTGCTTATGAAGATTTTGATAGACACTATTGGGCTTTAAAAATTAAAGTATTTAGGAATAAATATTCAAAAGAAGAAATAGAGAACTTACTAGATATACTATTGAGAGCGCCATTGCTTAGAGTTCCACTATCTGGTTACAAATCATTTATTTAATAATAAAATAGAAAATTTATTGAAAGATTATCAAATACAGTTTACTTCAAACAAGTTAGATACACTATTACGGGTAGCTAGGTAAAAAATAAATCTTTACAGTCCAATTTCCCTAAGCGTTTAAAAACTCATTGGAATACAAATAGTTTACTGTAATCAATAGCTTAGTCTTTCCCTTAACAGTGCTTTTTTATATACCTAAACAATGCTTTTCTTATCTATTTTTCTTAGCCTGCATAGTATAGGTTGAAAATTACAACGGATTTATTTCAATTTGTATTGAGTTTACACATGCACTTCAATACATTTCTGTGAAATCATAAATTTTTTCCCTATACGATGCTTTTTCTCTAACCTATGCGATGCTTTTTTGGATCAGACAACTCCCCTTTGCGGTGCTAAAGGCTGTTTATTTAAGTTAAAATACGATTATCTTTTAAATATATAATTTGTATTCTAAGACTATCAATATCAATATTCTTTTCGTTAATAAATCTGACTTCCTCTTCATACTCTTTAATAAAATCAGAAAAAGACTGTTGTTGTTTTTCACCATTCTTTGGATCTATAAATTCAAATATCTTTTTATTATTTATCGGATCATCATAAATACCTACAAGTAGTCGAGCATGAGAACTAAAACCATCACCAGATGTTATCCATAGAGGACCATTTTCTCTCAATAAATCTTCATAAACAGAACTTATATAATTTGCAGGAGGTAGATAAGCCAAACCAAAATCTTCAATGAATGTTTCGATTTTATCATAAGGAAGTCCTCTATTAGTTTCAAAATAATCTTTCCAAGGATCACCAAAATCATTCACAACTTCATTAACTGAATATGCTTTATTTTTTTTCCATGAAATCATCATTGTATAAACTGTAGCCCAACAGCTCATAGAAGAAGGCTGTTTCAAGGGTTTTACACTTTGATATGCTTTTTCGACCTGTACTGCGTATGATAATACTTTACTAATTGCATTTTTATCATTATTGCCTCCAGTATTCGGTAACTCACCCCTTTCAAGGTTCCCCAAAATTTTATCGTCATCTACACCCCAATATAATTGTTTACCAGTAATACTATTTTGTTTGTTGTTTGATATAGTACCATTTAACTTTACAGATAAGTCTTTAATAAGATTAACTTTAGATTCTTTAGAAAGGTCATCCTTAAAATCAACTAAATATTCTACGTCAGCCTGAAAAACTCTTTTTATTAAAGTAATTTGTTCACGAGCATTTTTTCTGTTTTTAATTGCCTCACTGCAATATTTAGTACGATTATTTAACAATTCAAAAAATGCATCATCAGGTAATTCTAAAAGTTTTACATTAGATAATTTGATAGAAATATTCTTGATTGATTTCAAATCAAAATCTAAAGATATTTCTTTTAAGAATGATAAATCTAAATCGAGGTTTCCACTAATTTTATTCATAATGTTAATATCACTTGATGGTGAAGTGACATATTTTTCAGAAACTTTATCACCAAATGCATTTTCACATGTACAAATGATCGTTAAAAAACCCTTATCTGTTTTATCAACAAGTACAATTGTTCCTGGACTCATTAATCTACTTGGAGGTTTTAATTTAGCAAAATTATTTTCCTTTAATATAACTTCTAATGTCACAGGCTTAATGAAATATAGCCTGTAAAGAATCACAGTAGTAATAATAATAATAATTAATGTCAGGGTTGAATAAATAATTTTCTTTCTCAAAATAAAGAAACTTAAAAGGTTGATATTATGCAATTTAATTAAAAAATAGATATTTCACACTTCATTAATATGTATTTTCTTTATTTTTATAAAGCATATTATTTCAAACAAACATGCTATTGATTTCCTAAATCATGTAAAAAATGACAAAAATTCTTGATAAACCACTTATCCAGTGGCCAATGGGGCATCCTTTTACTATACGTAATGCCTGTGAGGGTGTTTTGATTTTAGGCGGTTTAGGAAGTGGTAAAACATCTGGCTCTGGTGCCTTACTCGCACAAAAATATTTAACCAATAAATTTGGGGGTTTGGTGCTCACGGCTAAGGAAGAAGAAATTGAGCTTTGGAAAAACTATTGTCAAAAATATAACCGCCTTGATGACCTCATCATCTTTGGTCCTGATTCTGGTTATTCGTTTAATTTTCTCAATTATGAAAGTAGTCGTAATGATAAAGCCCAAGGAATCGTTCACAATATTGCTGATACATTAAAAACCGTTATTAAAGCCGGCGCAAGTGACGGACAGGAATCAGATAAAGCTTTTTGGGACACAGCTTTACAACAACTTCTTGTCAATACAGTTGATCTCTGTTTGCTCGCTACTAAAAAAATCAAATTCGAACATCTTTATAAAGTTGTGCAATCGGCACCTAAAACCAGACAGCAACTGAATAACCCTCAATGGCGCGCACAATCACAATGTTTTAAACTCATGCATCATGTTGCATCGCATTTAAAAGATGTACCTAAATCAAAAGAACATGATGCCCTCGCCAGAAGACTATATTCGATTGAAGATTTTTTTCTTGGCAATTGGCTCAACTTATCAGAAAAAACCCGCTCGATCGTTGAACAAATGTTTTTTGGCTTTGGTGATCGATTTATGCGTGATCCGCTTTATTCTCTCTTTAATTCAACAACCGATCAAGAAATTACCCCTGAAGATACCATTAAAGGGAAAATCATTGTTATTAATTTGCCCTATCTCATTTATGAAAATACGGGGCGCGATGGTCAAATCCTTTTTAAATATGTCTGGCAACGTGCCATGCAAAGACGTAAAATTAAAGAAAATAGTCGCCCTACTTTTTTATGGGTTGATGAAGCGCATTATTTTCTCCATGACCATGATATTGACCATCAATCAACAGCCCGAAGTTACCGTGCATGTACCGTTTATCTTACTCAGAACTTACCTAATTTTAGCTTACATTTTGGTGGACGTGATAAAGGCATGCATCAATTTAAAGCTTTAGCAGGAAACTTAGGAACAAAATTCTTTCATGCTAATTCAGATGTTGAAACCAATGAATATGCATCAGAATTGATTGGAAAAAAAATTCAATGGATGGCGAATGAAAATATCTCTGTAGGTGATGATAATATGATTATGTCTGAGGGAAGCTCACAAAGTCTCATTCACATCATTCAATCATCAGATTTTGCAAGGCAAAAAACAGGTGGACCGCTTAATAACTACGAAATAGAAACCATTGTCCATAGACAAGGTATTCCTTTTGAAAATACAGGAAGAAATTACGCATTATTCACTATAAATCAACGCAACTTATGAATACAAAAAGTAATATATCTAATCATAATAATAATCCAGAGATAAGAAATATTTTTGTTGAGACACATTTTGGTAAACCAAATCTAATTGTAGCATTATTAAAGGATTTTTTTCTTTTTATTGCTATTTATGGTTCATCTGTTGTTGAAGTTTTTTTAAGGAAACGGTTTGGGGAAAGATATTTTTCATTGTCTCATTCAGTCATTTTAATATTTTTAATTCTCTATTTTGGAAATTTTTTGTCTAAAGTGCTAAATATAGAAAACAGCTTTATAATCTTAATTATATTCATGATTATTTATTTAGGTTTTTCTCTTAAACATCGTATGGAAATTTCCAAATATGGAACGACTTATGATTATAAACGTTTTAGTCTCTCAAATGGTGAAATCGCATCTTTTTGGAATAAGCTAATAGGACAAAGTGCTTATGGAGTAAAAATCAGTGAATATTCAGTGAGAGTAGTATTGGAACCTGCTATTCCATTTATAGTTGGTTTTATATTATCATTTTTTTCCCTTTTTGCATTGGTGGGGATAACTTTAATGCTTTCTGCTATTTGTTTAGCTATTAAAAACTTTATGCAAGCGCAAATAGCTCGTAATTGGGTTCTTGATATCATAGACAACAAAATAGCCAATGAAACAAAACATGATCTCTTTATTACGGGTAAATCTAGCCGAGAGACTAAAGGGGTTTATCTTCCCATTGAACTTCCAAAAGATAAACAGACACGTCAATATCTTTATAATACTTTTGAAAAAGAAACTGGTTTTCAAGAAGATATCTGGGTGAATGATGAACTTGATGATTGATTATTTATCCCTAGTGTCAAGAAATGGAGCTTCTGCCTCTTTGGGGTCAAATAAATGTGCCTGTTCGGGCGTTCTTTCTAGAATATATCGTTTGATGTGAATAATCATATTGTGTAAACGCTTGTCAAATTGACTCTGTGAAACTTTACCAATCTTAAGCTCATGTAATTCACGCCGAAGACATTTTTCAACGCTTTTACTTGCAACATAGGCAGGTTTAAAACCTAATTTTTCTTTAATTAATTTCTGTGCTTGCTCTTTATATTCAGGGTAAAAATTACAAAACTTTTTGACAGAATCCCATTTATATTCTGGCGAATAATTTTTAGATGTCATGCTAAACCTTTCATCTTATTAACATAAAGAATAACATAAAAATCATTAAATTTCAACTATGGATAAGGATGATTTAAAACTTTTAAGAGACACAATCTTAATCGATTTTGATATTATAAAGCTAATTAATGAAAAAGAAAAAGCGATTGACACGCTGACACATAAACAAACATCGGGTTATTTTGAACCGAAACCAAGTTTAACACCCAAAGATGATCTAAACCTACCTAAAGAGAAATCGTTAAGTAAAGAATTAAAAGATGCACAACGCAATAAAATAGAACAAACACGTAAAGATTTTGATGATAAAATAGAAGATAAAGCAATAAAAAGTGTTATAAAAAATGGAAATGAAGAACAACTAGATATGATGACTGATTTAGGTCGAGATAATCTTATAACTCTTCTTGACAATAATGGTGTAAATAAGGTCTATGAACTGTTACAAGAGAAAGCAATTGATCTTGATAAAACTGAAACAGAACAAAAACATATTGAAGAGCCCTCAACTTTAGAAAAAATACAGCTTGATGAGTATGAAATGGATCACCTCATGCAAAATAAATATTTCCAAAATTTTGAAGAAAATGCAAAAGATATCGATCTAGGTAAAGATCAAGAGCTAGATCTACCCGAACCTAGTGGAGACTATGAGTAATTATTTTTCAGGTTCAAATCCTTTATCTTGGGTTTTATCATTGTCAATATCCGTTTCGATATAAGGTGAGTTATCGACACTATCCATATCAAAGGGTGGGATGATATCTTTACTTTGTTCCATTGCCACATCCTTTTGATATTGGTGCATGCCCTCACTCATCGCTTGCATGCGATACTTATCCGCTTTAAGACCATCCAAAATATCAGGTTTTAAGCCGAGTTCTTTAGCAAGTTCATAGCCCTCATTAAAAGCCTGTTTGTAATCTTCACTGACTTTAATATCGTCCATAATCAAAATGTGTCTTTAGCATGCGATTCAATATAGGCATTGATCGAATGACGATCATAAAGAATAATGCGTGGTTGCGGTTGTGAAAACCGAATTTTACCTGTATCGCGCAGTTTTTGTAAGGTTGTCTTAGATGAAATATTCAACATATCCATTGCTTCCACACCATCAATCCACTGGCGCGGTTGACTTTCAAGCTTTTCATTTAAATGCTCAATCACCTTATCAAAAAGCTTGTAAAAAGCCTCTTCTTGCAGGCAGACAACTTCCATCAAATATCCCTTTTAAATTACCAACAAAAGATACAAAGAATTTGTCAGAAAAAGCGTAAAAAAACCTGCGTGTATGACAGGCTTTTTTACTTACTTGCTTAAAAACTATTCTTGATATGGATACGTTCTTTGTAATGTTTGATAAAATAGGACTGCTATTGAGGGTTTCAACAATATGAACATCAATCGCATCTTGATGAAAAATTTGGTTAATCAAAACAGGAACGTTTAATGTTCCCCCACTGTTTTTAGTAACAATAGCATTATCCGCATGATAATTAAGTGCATACGCATTGGCTTGGTATGTGAATTCAACCGAATTGACATTCTCACCTGTACTTGTTGTCCCTAACACACCATCAACCAAAGCCGTTATTTTAAATTGCCCACTTTTAATACTCACAATACCATTACCAAATGCATCTTGTCCTTGGACACCATTAGGGGCAAAAGAAAGATCAATAGTTCTCTCGATACGCGCATTGGGCATCACATCATGGGGAACATTATCAGGATCGATCAAGGTAATAATGACGTATTCTGCACCAAAATTAACATCATTATCCATATCTAAGGTTTGCCCACTGGCTGGCAAAATTTGTGCACTGATACTAATACAAACAGCCGAATACGGATTGGCACCTACATGTTGCGATAAGGTTGTTTTTCCTAATTTTGGCAGACGATCAGTTCCTGGATAATTAGCATCTTTATTATCCATTTGCATGTTTGAAGCGTTAATGCCTGTTAAAAAATACAAATCTGTAATAATTAAGCTTTTATCGACAACATCATGTGAATAATCCTCATTACTTGGATTTTGCGTGCTTGGATTTTCATCATTATTATTTGTTTCATCTTCACTTGTACATCCTAGAAGAAAGAAAGCGAAGAGTATTAAGTATATCTTTTTTGATTTCATAAGTTATATTTTAAATAAGTTATTCAAGCGTTATTGTGTAAATAATCGCTTCAAAAGATTGCATTTTAAGGCTTGTGATGGCTTGACTATTTGAGAGGTTAAAAACAGCTTCTGTTGCACCTATTGGTAGAATATCATTGTTATCGAATATTTGGATAACGTTATTACTATTGAGTGCTTGAATAACTGTACATCCGTTGCCACAATTATTGAATAATGAAACCGTAATTTTAGACATTCCATTTGTATTGCTTAAATCGAGTTCTAAGATACTTGGATTGCCGTCTTGCGGGTGAGCAAGTCCAAGACCATTGGTTGTATAATTATCCGTTGATCTTACTCTAATAGCCGTAAAGTCAAATCCCTGCCTCGTAAAAGATGTATCATCGACATCAAGACCAAGACCATCAAGATTGATTGTTACAGGTGTAAAGGGTTCAATTTCGGGTGTAACATCATCATCGTCATTGCTACATGATGATGCCATCAGGATAAATGAGAGAGAACTGATAAAAAAGAGTTTTAAATATCTGTATGATTTCATAGTTGATACGTTTTAAAGGTGTTTGAATTTATTTTTGATGAGGGCTTAGGGGAACGCATCACGATGATTGAGGTTCATCAAGGGGGACGGATTGTGGTATACTGTGTTTCCATGGCTTAAAAAAATAGCGTGAAACTTAGTGTGTCAGAGATCGAGGTACTGGTATACCCATAGGTCAAGACAACAACTAAGCCCACGCCATAAGCATGGGCATTAGCCTACATGCCTTCGCCGACCTATTAAAAATTACCAGTTTTCGATGCTCTGCGAAATTGTAGCTAATGCTTAAATTTGTATAATATTTTTACACTAAGACTTTGCTCTTATATGTTTATGAATTTTGACTACTTAAATCTAAATTAGGCATTTCAAACGTCACTATCATTATAAATCAAAAGTTTTTTCTATGGTGTAAATGAAACCGAATGATTGTCAGCAAGAGATAAATAGTCTTCATCGGTAACTATAATATGATCAAGAATATCTAGATCCAAATATTTAGCCCCTTTAACTATTTTTTGTGTTAATCCAATATCAGCGCGACTGGCTTTCAAGCCACCCGAGGGGTGATTATGTCCTAAGATAATCGCACAAGCTCTCGCTTTGAGTGCAGAAGCAAAAATTAGTTTGGTATCAACACTCACACCAGAAACACCACCTTGCGCAATTGGCACAATACCCATACAGCAATTATTACGATCGAGCAGAAGAATTTTAAATTCTTCCCTTAAGTTAATTGTCATATCATCCCAATTATCACGAAACAACTGATAGGCTTGTCGCGAAGATTTAATTTTAGGGCGATCACTTGCCTTTACTTTGCGCTGATAGTTAAGGGTGATTTGGCTAATATTGGTATGGAAGTCTTTTGTCATGAAGAAACTATCTCATGATTCTAAGACCAAGAATATGCACATAAAATAGAAGAGCCAAACTTTAACATGCTTGGCTCTTCCTGTGGATAATTATTGTTTCGTCAATATTAAATTCAATGGAATTTTAAAAGGTATAGGATCAGTGCTATCTGCCCCTCTGATAAAATTAATATCCCATTTAAGTTGCGGGCTACAACCAAGTCCGGCACAAGAAAGATATTCAATATCTAAGCTAGGAGATGGTTTTTGTCCAGGTAAAAGAATCCGATCATAAGGAACATCGGTTGGTTCATTGTAAAACAAATTCATTTTTGTCGTGCTTGATTGATAAAAGAAAGAACCCACCATTTTTCTCTGAACTGAACTGCTAAAGTCAGATAATGTATTATATATGACTGTTCCACTTTCTTCATATTTAAATCGAGCATAAATTCTGTCTTTATAGTGTTTTCCTCTTTTTACATGCGTAAGTTTATAGAATACTAATGTTAGTTTTTTAACACCATCATCATATTGCCAAGTCCCTAAAAATTTATCTAAATCTCCATCAATATCTTTGTAATAATATGTCTTATTGATATCCCCGTCATCATGACGTCCAATTTTATGTATGGATACTGTTTCATCTTCTTGGGCAAACCCAATCGATAAAAACAAGCTAAAAAATATGTAGAGTGTCGTTTTCATTGTTTTTATAATTTTCTCCATCTTGTTATTTCACCAGTTAAATTTGTAATGGCTTGATACATTGATATCCCCATTGTTTCACCATTAATTGTGTGTGTGTATTGATAAATTCAGCAACTCTTTTAACGTAGTCGGCATCACTTATATCCGCTGAATCATCAAATACCATTTCTTCAAAAGAATCCA
This sequence comes from Bacteroidota bacterium, assembly GCA_039026955.1. GTDB lineage: Bacteria > Bacteroidota > Bacteroidia > Flavobacteriales > Flavobacteriaceae > Kordia. The sequence continues at coordinate 37,560 of JBCCLH010000036.1, read as the reverse complement.
AAAAATCTTGATAAATATCGTCATCTGTCTGTAAGGCAGTGTCTCCCGCCTCCATTTTAGACTCATCGTTTACAACGAGTGCAAATGTTCCTGCTCTTGTCATCAATAATGAAGTGACATCTTTTGTATATTCAGGCGTATTATCTTTTGTAAAAACAAAATGATCAAAAAACTCTAAGATATCGCCATTAGAATATGTAGGTGATGTTGGTACATTTTCTTGGATTGAACCATCAGGTCTTTTAATATCTATTTTATCTGTATGTATATGCAAAGATACAATTTCATTGATTTCATAAGCAGGATCATATCTCAAACGATAAGGACTTCTAAAATCAGGATCTCTTGCCTCATAAACATTTTCAGAAATACGTTTAAAACGTGAGCCCGACTCGATTTTTTCAGTAGCCATCCTTGGTCTATATAAATCCATTCTTCCTTTTATAGTCTCGTTTTGCACAAGGGATAAAAGTCTGTTTTTATTTCTTGCATCGGTAAGATCAAAACTTGTTCCGTTATCACAATTAGAGCAACTTGTATCACTCCCGTCAGGAGGATTATTATTACTACTGCCCCCTGAAGATGAGCCACCACCACCGCCAACAAATGTTCCGTCAGCAAAACCATTACCGCCTCCCGAAGACGAACCACCAGTACCAGAACCGCTACCGCTACCAGAACCGCCAGAGCCCGAACCACTACCACTACAATCTATATCTACAATCATGGTTATTGTAGCAGAATCATAATTATCGCCATCATCGGGTCCAGGTTCTTCGGAATAATATTCACCAGTTTCGTCCACCCAATAAACAGTAATATTGCAAGGCGAGTCCGTTTTAGCCATATATGTATGTGCATTTGAATTTGTTGCTGTGGCAATTCCATTATTAAGGGTTGCCGACCATAAAACAGCACCATTGAGAGACTTATTATAAATATTTCCAGAAAATGTATTTATAGCATGATTAGCATTCAACCATGATTGAGTAGGTTCAAAACGTTGAATAGAGACAATATATCCGTCTAAATATTTCACAAGACGAAGTTTTTCAAAATATATACCAGTTTGCGAATTCACAATATCAATGGTATAACTTTCATTTCCATTGGCATCGGTAACACTTACAATATTTTCTAAATCAAGCGTTTCTAAATAGTCTAAATTCTTAGAATACCCATTAGTATTCCTTTGATTTTGAATTGTTTTCACTTTCTTTATAACTGTTTCCAATTTGGGTATTTGGTCAAGTGAAACAATTTTTGTGGTTTTTTTTAATATTTGGATTTCTTCTATATCTGAATGAATACTATCGTCTTGTTGGCATCCCAAAACGAATAACCCAATACCAAATAAAAGAACCCAAACTCCTCGGTTTCTTATTTGTTTCATTAATGTAATTTATTTATTTTCTCAAATATAAAGAAAATAAATTCTTACTATATAAAAAATATATAAGCTTAAAATTCAATGAATTTTAAAACCCAATCACCTTATCGAGTGCATCATCAGTTTCTTTATGCATAAAGTTTTGCTGATAATTAATGGTTGTGGTAATGGATGAATGACGATAAAGCTTTTGGAGCATCTGTATTGGTATCGTATCACCGGCAATATTACCAAAACTATGGCGGGCAATATGCATGGAAAGCTTTTTATCGATCTCTAATGTTTCTGCTACCATCGCTAAACGACGATTGAGATTGCGCGTGATGGTTTTAATGCGAATGACTAGGGCTTTTTCATCCTTTACATTAACGCCTTTTAAATTTGGAAAGACAAAATCTGTCTTTCGCTTTTTATCTTTGATATAGATATTTAAAATCGTTTGTGCTTTATCGGGTACTTTGAGAGATACGAGTTTCTTATTTTTACCCATGCGATAATATAAACGGTTATCTTTAAAATCTGACCATTTCAGTTTAAGCACATCCCCCACTCTAATCCCTGCGAAATAAAAGCTGAATAACCAAACATTCAAAGCGTGTTGTTGCGCAGGTGATATATCCGTGACATTCTCTAAGAGTTGGATTTCTTCTCTATTCAGTCCAATCTTTTCACTCTCTGGGATTTTGATTTGATATTTACCCTTTCCAAAGGGATAATTGTTTTTATCCGTTATTCCTTTTGAGATCGCCATATTGTATATGGTGCGGATCAAGATCATATAATTGGCAACAGTGCGTTCCGAGCGTTTCAATTTATAGATGAGATAGGTTTTAAACTTATCTAATAAGGTCACATCTAAATCAATAAAATCGAGATGTTCTTTTCCCAAATACTTTTTAAAAATCTCTAAGCGTCCATTATCGCTTGTGCTTTGATTGAATTTTTTGCGTTCTTCTAAGTTTTTAAGATAGATATCCGCTACGGCAAAGAAGTCAGATGTATTCTCGTTAACGATCTTCGTCTTTATGGATTTAACCGTTTTGCTCTTATCCGTCGTTTCGACATCCAAAGCGATACTATGGGCTTCACTTAGTTTTTTCTGTAAGAAGTTATTCAACCGTGCTGAATTCGGATGGGATTTCTTTACCCTCCCTTGCACCTTATCCCAATCTTTTTCTAAGATATATTCACCCGTAAACACATAGCGCGTTTTTCTATTTTTGGTAATTCTTAATGCAAGTGGGCAGGTATTGTTTTTCTTTTTATAATTAGTACGCAAAACGATCTTAACTGTTGCCATATTTTCTATCTTTATACTTTAAAGATACAAAATCTCTGTACAACATATGTACAACAAATAGTGATTTTTAATCATTTTTATTGAGTCTAAACATCCTTCAACCCCAATAAAAACAACTGATTATAAATCATTTAGATTCAATAAGCACCAAACATCACCAAATTCATAACCCGGAGGTCTCGGGTTTAATTCCCGATCTCGCTACTAGATAAAACTAAAGGTTTTCAGATTTTCTGAGAATCTTTTTTTATTTCTTGGGGCAACATATGTACAACTAAATAGCTTCTATTTTTTCATCTCATTACCAACTTTTGATGAATTGCTTCCCAGATTAACTGCAGCGTCCCTTGCCTGATTTATCCACTGCTATACTTGGTACATTTTTCAAACCGCTTGATTTTTAAGTCATAATTAAAAAATTTTAAAGTTATTATGAGTTTGGAATTATCCTATTGAGTCACTACTGCATAAATAATATTTTGATTTTCATTTAGATCGAAACTTCTATTTACACCAAATTAGTCTGTATTCATAAATCACGATATTCTTTAGTATGATGCTATTTTAAAAAAACTAATTTGAATAACATTAATCTCAAAAATTAGTTAATCATGAAGAAAAAAAATCTTAAATCATTAAAATTGAACAAGAAGAAAGTTTCAAATTTTAATCAAGAAAAAATTAAAGGAGCATCATATCTACTTGCCTGCGAAACAAATCTTTGTACTGGATTATTTGGATCTTGTTGGTGTAAATTAACAGTTACAGGTTGTCCGTCAGACAGATAATGAAACAGTATAACATATTGTACAGATGAAAAAGGGATTTCGTAAGAAGTCCTTTTTTTGATTCTTTACTTTGCAAATACTAGAAACTCACATATCTATCTTAACATCTTTTGAAATATGTGAAAAGAAGCTTTGGTTAATCTCTTATGACTTTGAGTACAAGTTCAAAGAATACACTAACATACAGAAGAAAATTTACATTAAAAATCAGGTATCTAGCAATTCAATTTTGATGATTGATATAAAATCTGGAGAAATCCAAATATCCTTTTTGAACTAAAAAAATAGGTCGGAATTTCTTCCGACCATGACTGAACTTTAGTTCGATCATTAAATTTATGCCACAGTACAATGACACGAATATTCATTATCAATGGTAACGCAAGCGTCAGAAACATCTATTTTTCTAGGGCGGCATATTACCAATGAAATGGTATACACAATTGTACAGTCTATATCAGTATAGCCTCCTTGAATTTGAGTTGCATGAAAGCTTGAAATAGATTTCTTGTTTAGTTGTAGGGATTTAATACTCTTTTTTTTCATAATCTAAATTTTATAAATTAATTAATACTAAGTTGTTTAAAAGTAGCTTAGTACGTTCCCTAATACAAACAAAACTATTTACGATTTATGAATTGTAAGGAGTAATAGTAGACTATAAAAAAAGCGAACCGAAGTTCGCTTGCTAATTAGTTGTCATGACATATAAAAGACATGCATGTTTCATACTCAGTTTCGTCTGGAGGTGTAGGCTTTTTTGGTTTATCAGGAACACAAATCATAAAAGATATTATGGTTCCTGTACAAACTACTAGCGTACCTCCTGTAATCTTGCTTGACTGAAGACTAGAAATAGACTTCTTGTTCAATTTTAATGATTTAAGATTCTTTTTTTTCATAATGTAAATGTGTATGTGGTTAATATTAAGTTATCTAAAAGTAGTTGGGTAGATCTCTTAAAACAAACAAAGCTATTTACGATTTATGAATTGTAAGGAATAGTTTGTACCAAAAAAAGTGAACCAAAGCCCACTTTTACAATAAAATCTTGGGTGACACAAACAGCAAAGCAACAGATTGATACTATGTTGTTAAAATTCCTCTTGGACAAATAGGTTAGTATGAATGAATTTGATTCAACAGCAGCGCTAAATCAACTCGCGGTCAATCGCAATTTTAATAATGCCTACACTGTTTTTTGCTCCTAATTTGCTCATGATATTCATGCGATGGGTTTCTACAGTTTTGGGACTGATAAAGAGCTTTTCGGAGATTTGCTGTGTAATCAATTCTTCCGAAATAGCCACCAATACATCATGTTCTCTGCGGGTAAGTTTGAAATATTTATCGGCATATTCATATAGAAAGGTATGGCGTGGTTGTCGTCAATCATATCCAAAGTAGTCATGTCTTCGGGATCAACTTGAATGGTATCATTTTGACATGTAAAGCTGCATAAGCCTGTAAATAATACTAACAAAATTAGTGTCGTTGAAAGTGTAGTTTTTATCATATAATCATTTAAAAATTTTACACTTGCAAAGTAGATTCGATCTAAAACAAAACGATAAGGGTATTCTCTGAATAGTGATAATTCAGGGAATACCCTTAGTTTTTTCGGTCTGTTTTGAAACGTTTTTTGTGCGTCTGAAAAGACGATCATGCCTTCAAGCTATCGTTTAAAAGCTATCGGATATAGTTTTGCATGCTCCACTAATAATGATTTGTTTGTCAACATATAATTTCTAATGCTCGCAAGTCCGACTTCAAATTCCGTATCAGAAATCAAATGTAATTGTGAGTAATTACGAAGTTGTGCTTCTGCGTGAATATCTTCCATACTGCGTCGAAAAGTCATAATTTTCTTTTCTGTTTTCGTATCAAACCCTACAGTTTCTAACGCTTCAAAGAGTTGATCGGATGTGTAGAAACGCAAAATATCTTCTTCATATACTGCTGGAAAGAATTGATATACCCACGATTTTTTCATGTCATACGGATGAATGGTATTGATATGCAAAACACCTCTTTTTTTCAACACACGGTAGATTTCACTGAACGCTTTATGTTTGTCAATGAAATGATGGTAGGAATGGTTGCAAATGATATAATCAAACGTAAAATCCTTAAAAGGAATGTCTTCTGCGGCAGCTAATTTCACTGTGATGCTATCGTCTTCTAAGTTTCCTTTCAACACATGTAACATATCTTCGGAAGGTTCAATACCAAACCATTCCACGGAGCCTTTTTCTGAAAAATACTCTTGCTGTCTGAACAAATAGTTTCCGGTTCCACAGCCAACATCTAATACTTTAATGTGTTTTTTCTTTCGCAAGATGCCACTAATGTGCACATCGGGCGCAATGCTGTGACGTGTTTTGCTTTCGTTATACGTTTCTGCGATTTTTGAGTAATCGGTATTTTTCATAGTTTTTTGGTTAAGATTTTTTTAATGAACGTATGCTCAAGTTTCAGTTTCGTAAGCTAGGGATTCTAATAAGTTATACACATAATTTACGGAGTCTTCTGTTCCTACCACACATTCCAAGTCATGCTGATGCGAATCGTACACAAAGTAATGCACGTGTTTGTGTCGCAATTCAGGTTTACCAATGTGTTCCCATCTGTGTTTTAAGGTATCATACACAAAAGGTGTATTGGGTTCTTCAAACAATCCGTCATTTGCTACAGGACGATGCTTAATGCGTTGTTTTGCCACTTCTTCTGGACAAGTGAATTCTAGTAAGATGACTTGATATTGATAGCGTTTTGCCAGTTTTATGACATCCGTACGACGTTTGATCACAGAAGAATTGGAGTCAAAAATGATCGGTTTTCGTTCCGACATAGAAAACTGCATTTCGAAGTAATTTTTTTGATATACTTCTGCGTTTCGTTCTGGAAGATAGGTTTCGTGTTTTAAGGCTCTTCGTGCTTTTTCCAGACTGAAAAAGTGAAATTCTGGATTGGCATCGCAAATTTCTCTCGCTAAGGCAGATTTGCCGGTGCCAGGCAGTCCGCAGAATACAAATAGAATACTCATGGCTTTATGTAGGTTATTGTTTGAGATAGGTTATATCAGAAAAATATGCATCTTTCTGGCATATAAATTTACAAATTAATGTCTCAATGACTGTGTGAGAATAGCTGCAAACCACAGACTTTATCATTTATTTAATACACTTTACCATTTATTTAACGGTTTCGTTATTAGAACATAACGGTTAAGCTAAAAAAGAAAAAGACCGAGAAGTATGTTCTCAGTCTTTAACATGTAATCGTATTTTACAGCTTACCAATCGTTACACTTATCATTACATAAAGAAAAGCAGCTATCATTCCATGTTGGAACATCTATCGTTGGAAGATCGCAAATGTGTACTGACCATTCGCAAGGAATATCCCAAGATTGTCCACACATCTTAAACCAAGAGTTCGTTCCTGCCGCCGCATCAGCCGCGGCACCGTTTTGCGCTGCTGCTGCACCACCAAGGACTTTTCTAGTGTTTAATTTAGAAATTGACTTTTTGTTGAGTGCTAATGATTTTAAATTCTTTTTTTTCATAATTAGTCTTTTGAGTTAAAATTGAAATACAAAAGTAACCGCAACTTTTAGCCAAAAAAAGATGGAAAAGACCTAAAAGACACAGGATAATTCCCCTTTTTATACTTTTAAAATAGACCAATTGTGAATTTACTAATACTTTACAAACATGCCATGCTGCATTTGAAGCGTTAGCAAGCGAAGAATATCATTGAAATAACTGTCATTGAACGTGTTTATATTTTCTGCATACGCAGCATCAACCAAATCCTGTTTATCGGAGGTGAGTGCTGCAGCGGCAAAACAGCCTACAAAAGCACTTGTTTTCTTGGTTCTAAAGGTAGAACCGTCTAAATTGTAACCATCAGTGATGTTTGGAAAACCTATTTTTTCCACAAATCCATTGATGGCATCACAGTATTTTTTGGCGCGTTCGTCACCAAACCACAGATAATCTTTCGCAATACGCCACGGAGTTCGTGCGGCATCGTAGTAATATGCTTTTCCGCCATATTTTGCCCAACTTACATTATCGGCGGGCGTAGAACCATCTGCTTTGCACCAATCGGGCACCAAACCTGTTTCGGCATTCCAGCTTTTAAATAGGATTTCGTAACATTTGTCGCTCACTTTATTCCAGAAATCATCATTTGTCACCTCTGCAAATACTTTAAAATACGCTGGCGCAAAGTAGGAAGGATTCGTGGTCATGCTTCCGCCCCAAGCGTCTCCTGCTTTTAGGACATAGGTTTCCGGTTCTACCATGTGTTTTTTTATCAATTTGATGATTTTTTTAGCTTCTGCCAGATAAGACCTGTCTCCGAAGTTTTTGTGTGCTAATAGCAACGCGTACGCAACATCTTCATCGGCGTCGGTAGCGGCATTGTCTCCTGCCCTTTTTCCTGTGGCATCAATTTTCCAATGCATCAATCCGTTGGGATCTAAATGTGTGTTGTAATATCTGTAGAACGCATCAAAAGTGGCTTTGTCTTTCATCATGGCGGTAATCAACATTCCATAGCCAACACCTTCGCTCACTGTGTGCGACATATCGTCAAATAGAATGCGTTTGGCACCATCCACACAACCGTCAGAAGTCACGTATTTGTTTTTCCATGTCGTATAGGTATCTGTGATTCGATCTGCTTCGAGCATAGTTGGTAGGTTTCCAAATGCATAAGCATCGTCCGTTTTTTGAGAACAGCTTGTAAATATTAAAAAGCTGATAAGTATCGTTGGAAGTATCATTTTCATGAACTAAAAATAAGATATTTTCTTCGTCTAAGTTCATTTTGCAAAAATACGATCATAAATGTACAATTTTGGATCATATTTCATCACAATCTTCCCGAACATAAAAGTTGATATTTTGGAACATTGTAGAGTTACTGCTTGACTATTTTTTTGGTTTCTTGCCCAAAATCCGTTTGAATTTTTAAGAAATAAACACCACTTGTATACTCGGACAGATCAAGCGTTAGTTCTGCTTTTGGGCTTTCTAATGTATCCGTTCTCAGCAATCGTCCACTGATATCCAATAGTTGTATCTTTTGTATTTGATGATTCGCCTTTAGTTGCACAATCGCATTTGTCGGATTCGGATAAATGGTTACAGCATTTGTAGTAAACTCAGTCACAGACAACGGCGCGACAATTTCAGTGCTAACAGTGTTCGTAATTATTGGCGGATTGAAATCAAAGAAAATATCTGCTTTGTTGTTGATGATATCGCCAATGACAACGGTGTTTTTAGGTTTTATTTTATAGGTTATAAAGCCGTGAGAATTGGGTTCATCATTGGTACTATCGGGCAAATTGATGCCTTCAAAGATAAACTCTACCATATTCCCGTCTGTGATTTCTACACGTCCGGGATGACTGAGACTCTGCAATTGCATCGTTGTCCAATCTAAATTTGCATCTAATACATTATCTATACGCACATTGATGGCGCTCGCGGTTCCTGTATTCTGAAAACGAATGATGTAATGCAAATATTCATCAATAGCTTCTACAAGGATTTCATCGCCTTCCAGCACTCTAATATCATTAGGATCGTACGAACCAATCACAAGTTGCTCCAAAGTAAAGCTATTGTCATCGGGAGTAGCATCGCTTGCGGCTGAATTCATCGTTGCCGTTGACACGAGTATTTCATCAATGTTTGTTGTGGGAGGCGGAAATACATTACATACAAGATCGATATGTCCTGCTTGAAAAGGTTGTACGTTGAGAACATCAAACGTAAGTGTGTTGCTAGTTTGGGAAACGACCGTTTCGCTTGCATTTAAGAATTGAAGTTTTGTATCATCAAATTCAAATGTGATGGTTCCGTTAAATGATGTCGTTCCCACATTGCTATACACGATGCGATAGGTGGTGTCAAATCCTGGTCTTGGATCATCAATGGATGGGTAGATGGTGATGTTTACGTCGTTTATAGCTTCTGTAAATTGCAAGCAAAAATCATTAGCATCATCAATATTTCCATATCCAACAAAGTTAGATGATTGCATGTTTTGAACAACAGAAAGATAACTTGGTATTGACGAAACTATTTGTGTTGAATAATTTCCTTCTCCAACAAATAATGTATAGCTTCCATCATTTTGCGTAAATGTTGCGGACGTATTAATGCCATTGTCAGTAACGATCATAAGATTTTGCATTCCTGGGTCACTGGTTTCACAACCATCTGAATCACTATCAATTAGGGCATTTCCTTGAACTGTGTTCAATAAAAGTCCTGTGTTTTCAACCCATACTACTTGTGGACTATCCCATGAGACATATAAAATGTCTTTATCTAAATCTCCATCTATATCTGTTGCAAGCGTTGAGAATATTACTTGGTTATATAACAAGTCTCTTACTATTTGTTCACCACCAAAATTCCCCAAGCCATCAGTGTTTTCATACCAAACAATTTCAAGATTATAAAATCCACCTGAAATCACATCCATATCATTATCATTGTCAATATCTGAGACATATACATGTGTCGCTCTGTAATCTGATGCTATAATTTGTTGTGGCCCAAAATTACCCTGACCATCTGTGTTTTCATACCAAGCTATTTTATTGTCAGAACCTGAATCTGATGAAACTGAGACTACATCTTTGTTACCATCGCCATCTATATCCGCAGCATATACATCCGATACACCATTAGTTTCAGTCGTAATTATCTGTATGTCGCCAAAACTACCCTGACCATCTATATTTTCCAACCACGAAATAGAACTTGTCCCATAGTCTCCTATAATTATATCAACATCATTATCATTATCAATATCTTCTACAAAGATTGATCTAGCATCAATCGCTATTAAAGTTTGTTGATTTCCAAAGTTTCCTAAACCATCAATATTAACATACCAAACAATTTGCTCTCCCATAATTGACACTACATCTAAATAACTATCATTGTTTATATCAGTAACTATGACCTCTGAGAATGGATGCACAAAATTAGTATCAATTATTTGTTGCGTACCGAAATTTCCTAGTCCGTCGGTATTTTCATACCATGCCAACTTGTTGTCGCCACTAGAAGCAGTAATCACATCAATATCGCCATCACCATCAATATCCGCTCCGTATATAGATCTACAGTCTTCTATATCAACAGTAATGATCTTTTCAATATCAAAACTTCCCAAACCATCAAGGTTTTCATACCAAACTACTTTATTATCTCTCCTAAATGTTGTCAAAATGTCTGTGTCGCCATCCCCGTCTATATCTGCTGCAAAGGCATCTCTTGCACCTTTATTATCTATTGTGACAGAACGCCAATCACTAAAGTCACCTGCACCATCCAAGTTTTTAAACCAAGCTACTTTTTCATACAAACTTCCATCTATTCCAGCTATTATATCAATATTTCCATCATTATCTATATCTGATGTATAAATATCACTTATTCCTGAACCAAAAGTTATTGTTTGTGGGGAACTAAAATTTCCTAATCCATCCGTATTTATATACAATTGTAGATCACCAAATGCTGTAAGTAACACATCAATATCTCCATCATTATCAATATCACTAGAATATACAGCATTTATGTCAGTAAATGAAATAATAGAACGAGGTATAAATGTATTTGAATTATTGATATTCTCAAACCATTTTGAACCTACCAAAATATCCATATCACCATCATTATCAATATCGTTTACATGTATGTTACTTAAAACAACACCAATGGTAGGTATTAAAGCTGTAGTTATAACATGCGTTGTAAAAGTCCCCTGACCATCTGTGTTTTCATACCATGCAAGCTTATTATCTCCTTCAGAAATAGAAATTACATCTACATCTCCATCTTCATCCATATCGGCAGCATAAACAGACTCTGCCTTATCAGCACTGTTACTTATAATTTCTTGTACACCAAAACTACCCTGACCATCTAAGTTTTGATACCATGCAATTTTGTCATCATCGCTAGATGAAGAAATTACATCTATATTTCCATCTCCATCAATATCAGCTGCAAATACAGATGTTGCAGAATCTGCATATGAGGTAATGATTTGTTTTTGACTAAAATTACCGAGCCCATCTAAATTTTCATACCAAACTACCTCATCTAGTAGTTTTAAAGTTGCTATAATATCATTGTCCCCATCGTTATCAATATCTACACTGTACACTGATGTAGCATCTAATATTCCAGATTCTAAAATGTTTTCTAGCCCAAAGTGTCCTAGTCCACCTATATTTTTTTGCCAAATTAACTTTTCCTTTGTTGCAGAAAGTACATCTTTGTAACCATCTCCATCTAAATCAATAGAAAAGATAGAACTTGGATTTTCGATTGAATAACGATCATCAGCAATTACATGGTCTTCAAAACCAATTTGCGAAAATGCGATTGTATGAATACTTAAAAAAAGTACTAGGAAAGGAATTTTCAATTTCATAGAAAATGTATTTAGCGTATTTGTATTCAAACTTACAAATAGAACTCGCTGTATTTTCCCATCATTATTTACAATTTATAAATCCGCAATGATTTTTATATGAATATTGAAGAGGCGATTTCTATTTCAATTTTCTAAAAACCAAATTAAAACACTCATAAACAAACACTTACAAGATTCTCTTATTTTTTTCTGATCAGAACTGTAACAGCATTCGTTTTTTGTATTCTTTAAGAAAAGCCAAAACACATGAAAAAAATCACCTTCTTTTTTACGCTATTTTGTACGTTATTTACGCTAGGACAAACGAAGCAACAATACCTTGAAAAGCATCGTTACGATTTACAAAATCAAAATTTTCAATTTCCACAGAAAGATTTTAAGATTCTAGGTTTTGGCGCGTATCACGGAAGTGTCAAAACAGAAGACACTGAATTACATCTTTTAGAATCGTTGCACCGCTCGCAGAGAATTTCTTATTATGTACCCGAAACCGATTATAGCATTGCGCATTATTTTGATCAATTCCTGCAAACAGGCGACACCATTTTATTGAAAGATTTAATCATTCATTACGGTACCATGGTTCCGCAAGAACGCAGTATTCCAGTGTATGAAAAGTGGAAAAAGTTGAAGGCAATGAACAATCAACTTCCTGAAGAAAAGAAAATGAAAGTTGTGGGTATTGATATTATAGTAAGCTATAAATACACTACAAAACACTTGATTGACTTGTTAGACACAAAACAGATTCAATCCAAAGCATTGAAGGAATTACAACAAATGGTTCAGCTAGATACTACGGATTATTCTAGTAGTTACGACAGTTATTCCAAAGGTGTTTTGAAACGTTTTGTGGCAGATGTAGAAGCGTATTCAGACGCTTATAAAAAAGCAATTACGGATATAGAAAGTTGGAATCATATTGTAAAAAATATTAAAATTACATTTACCGATTTCAGTCGTTTGCGTGAACCGACGATCTATCAGAATTACGTGGATTTAAGCAAACGCTATGATTTTAAAAACAAGACGCAATTTTTACGCATGGGCTTTTCACATCTCGAAAAATCAAGAGAAGGCGCCAAAGGATATCCGTACTTTTTCACACGGCTGATTGAGAATAAAATATACAAAAAAGAAGAGGTAATTACCGTGATTGGGTATTTGACAAAAAGTGAAGTACTTTGGGATGCTTTATTTGATGAACAAGGCAAATACACTGGTTTCACTACCGAAGCTGGTTTTGGGATTGGCGATTATGAAAAGGAATATTTTAGAGGAATTGACAATTTGAAGAAAACCAAAATTTCAGATCAAACCTTGTTTCGATTGAACGCTCAAAACACTCCGTATTCTGACAATATGCCTGACTTGATCGACGTAATTATGACGGATTCACCATCAAATAGTGAGGCAGTCAAAGGCATGTCGACCACCGATTTTCTCGATTATGCGATTTTGATTTCAGATTCTAGAGCAAGTAAGCCTATTTTTGAATTGAAGCATTAAGCTTTCAAATCGATTTCCTTGATATTTTTGATACGATTGCGCTCCAAAAACGCATCAATCGTTTCAAAATGTTCAATGACGCGTTTGTCTTTAAATTCGAATACTTTTTGTGACAATCCTTGTAAAAAGTCACGATCGTGTGAAACGAGAATTAAAGTGCCGTCAAACGCTTTCAAAGCATCTTTCAATACATCTTTGGAGCGTAAATCTAAATGATTGGTTGGCTCATCTAGAATCAGCAAATTGACAGGTTCTAAGAGCAGTTTCACCATTGCCAAACGTGTTTTTTCGCCACCAGAAAGCACACCGACTTTTTTATCAATATCGTCTCCTTTGAACATGAATCGTCCTAAAATATTTTTGATTTGTGTGCGAATGTCTCCTTTCGCGACTTCATCTACGGTTTGGAAAATGGTCAAATTCGGATCGAGCAAAGATGCTTGATTTTGCGCAAAGTAGCCTACTTTTACATTGTGTCCAAGCGTGCAAGTGCCTTCGTGTTCAATTTCGCCTAAAATAGATTTGATCATGGTTGATTTCCCTTCTCCATTTCGTCCCACAAACGATACTTTTTCACCGCGTGCAATCGAGAAACTCGCATTTTTAAATACGATATGATCGTCGTAACTTTTGGATAATTCTTCCACAATCACAGGATAATCTCCTGAACGCGGCGCTGGTGGAAATTTGAGTTTGAGTGCCGAATTATCAACTTCATCAATCTCAATAATTTGTAACTTTTCCAACATACGCACACGTGAAGCTACCTGATTTGTTTTGGAATACGTTCCTTTAAAACGTTCAATAAACGCTTGATTGTCTGCAATAAATTTTTGCTGCTCTTGGTAGGCTTTGATTTGATGCGCTCTACGATTAGCACGTAATTCCAAATAGTGCGAATAGTTTGCTTTGTAATCGTAAATACGTCCCATCGTCACTTCAACCGTGCGATTGGTGATATTGTCAATAAACGCTCTATCATGCGAAATCACCATCACGGCATTGGCTTTGTTGACTAAGAAATCTTCCAACCAAATTACAGATTCAATATCAATATGATTCGTTGGCTCATCAAGCAGAATTAAATCTGGTTTTTGCAATAGAATTTTTGCCAATTCAATTCGCATACGCCAACCACCACTAAATTCGCTTGTCATGCGTTGAAAATCGTCTTGTTTAAAGCCCAATCCTTTCAAAGCTTTTTCCACTTCCGCATCATAGTTGATTTCTTCCAAAGCATAATAACGCTCTCCCAATTCTGAAACTTCTTCAATGATTTTCATGTAGGCTTCACTCTCATAATCGGTACGTGTTTCGAGTTGTTTATTGAGTTCATCCATACGATCACGCATTTCAAAAATATGCTGAAAGGCTTTCGAAGCTTCTTCAAAAACAGTACAATGATCTTCTGTCAACAAATGCTGTGGCAAATACGCAATTACGGTATCTTTGGGACAACTTACTTTTCCGCGTGTCGCTTTTTGAACGCCTGCAATAATCTTCATCATGGTCGATTTTCCAGCGCCATTTTTTCCCATCAAGGCAATTTTATCATTCGCATTAATGACAAAGTTTACATCACTAAATAAGGTCGTTCCGCTAAATTCTACGGCAATATTATCAACAGTAATCATGTCTGAGTTTTTAAGATTGCGAAATTAAGAAAAAGCAGGTTGCAATACACAGAAGTTTTCACCTTTTTATACAAATTACTGTGATAGATTTGCGTATTTTTATCACACAATTACTCGCCTTTTACAAATTAGATATTATGGACGCACTACGCCAACATTTAGCCTTTTTAGAACCCAAACTTATTGATGAAATTTTAGCTTCTGGAACTGTTCATGAATTTCCAAAAGGCACTGAAATTATGCGAGAATCACAGTATATCAAAGTATTGCCGATGGTACTGAAAGGTGTGGTAAAAGTGTATGCGCGTTTTGATGAAAAGGAACTGCTGCTCTACTACATTCAACCTGTGCAAAGTTGTGTGATGTCTTTTTCTTCTTATTTGAGTCAACAACCGAGTAAAGTATATGCCATAACTGAAGAGGATGTGGAAATATTGATGGTTCCTGTGGAAAAAGTTGCCGAATGGTTGCAGGCATATCCAAAATTTAATCACTTTTTTTATAGACAATATCATTTGCATTATTCAGAATTGTTAGAGAGCATTCAGCATGTATTGATCGACAAAATGGACAAACGTTTGTATGATTATTTAGTGCAAAAAACGACGGTGACACATCAGGAATTCGTTAAATTAACTCATGGTCAAATCGCTTCTGAATTGGGAACTGCCAGAGAAGTGGTCAGCAGGGTTTTAAAGAAATTAGAAAACGAAACTAAGATTTCACAAACTCCGAACGGCATTAAAATTTTGTAATGTGACATAAGTCACTGTTTTGTTTTTTGTAATTGTAGATATTTGTTACATAACCTTTTAACAGATACACAAATGAAAAAAAATATGGCAAATGCAGATCGCATTATCAGAATCTTACTTACACTTACAGTCGCTATTTTGTATTTTACAGATATCATTTCGGGCACACTTGGCATTATATTGCTAGCTGTCGGCGCCGTATTATTGCTCACAAGTTTTGTTAATTTTTGTCCTTTATACAGTATTTTCGGAATTAGTACGCGAAGACAAGCATAGCACAACTATATTTTACAAAAGCAAACAGGCAATCATTTTTTGATTGCTTTTTTGTGCGTTCTTTCTTTTGAAAAAATACAACTAGCAATTTTCAAGTATTTTTCTTACCTTTAGGATTGTAGTTTCTTCCCCAAGTCACTGGTTATCTTAAAGCAAATCGTATGTACAGTTATCAAAGAAATACTGCTAGGAAGCAACGTGAATCCTTTGTTCCGAAGAGAACGTCCACATTACAGTTAGTGGACAATCGACCAGAAAGTATCGCTCAGCGAAAGAGACAAGAAGCTACAACTACTTCTGGTGTTATTCAGTTGGTAAAAAAGCAAAATAAGCAGCCCAAGAATACCTCAAAAAAAGTAGCAAAAAAAATAACGAAAAAGAAAAAAGACCCTTTCGAAAGACCAAGTTTTACAACAGATTCAAAGAAAAGTGCTATTTTATTTCACAATATGATGCGAAAGCATGATTTTGAGATTGATCTCAATAAGCCAGCACTACCAGGACGGAATGCTGCACAACCGCACCGACTACCGTGGGGAGATATTCGTGACATTATTAGAAGATACCACAATGGCGGCAATAGCAAAGAGGTAATGCGTTTGGTACGCTTTTTTAACAGATCTGGAAGAAGGCGCATTCGAAGAATTCGAAGACGCTTGGAACGCAGTAAAAAGCACAAACATACTACCAAGATTAAAGCGCGCAAGGAATTGCTAAAACGTGCTGAGAATTCACAAAAAGATTTCCAAACTTCATTTGATAATTACCAGAATAATCAAAATGAGAAAAATTTAAAGTCATTTTTAAAACAATCCAATAGTCATCATGCCAATGTGCCAGATTATGGACCGCATCAAGGTGTAAATAATCCTGTGAGCGATACGATACATTTAAATTTACGTGAAAGCAGAAGTCGTAAAAGAGTCCATAAAAAAGATCCAATTCCGCGCTCGCCAAGTCCAGCAAGTAGAGAAATTTTAGAAGGATTGAAACCTTCTATGACAAAAAAGGGAATTGCGGTAAATTCTAATGGAGAAATTATTACGACTAGCGGCGATCATGTCCCAATTTCGGCACTAAGTCCAGAATTACAAAAAAGAGTCGCAAAATTTAAGAAAAATATAATCAAAGGATACCAACAAAATGCGCCATTTGGTTCACCATATATTAAAGGTACTGACTACAGTTAATGATGTCCACAAAAGCTTCCATAGTACATGAAATTTATCATGATGATGCACTTTCGTTTACGAAGGAAGAAGTAGCTTTTATTGAACCTAAGTATAAAAAAGTGACGTTCTGTAAAGGCGATATTATTCTTCGAGCGAATGAACATGTAGAGCATCAATATTTTGTGGCAGATGGTTGCTTGCGGACGTTTTTGATTTCACAATCCGGAAAAGAACACACCATCCAATTTGCTATTAAAGGTTGGTGGATTAGCGACTACATCGGCTTTTTCTCAGAAACCAACGCCGTTTTGAATATTGAATGCATTGAAGATGCCATCTTATACAAAGTATCGAGAGATGATGTGGAAGCTATTTTTAACAAAGTCCCAAAAACAGAACGTTATATCCGCAAAAAACTACAACGCTCTTTTGTAAGCTTTCAAAAACGCATTTTGGCCAATCTATCACAAACAGCCAAAGAGCGATATATTAACTTCACACACGATTATCCCAATATTGAATCGCACGTAAAAAACTATCATATTGCCTCTTATTTGGGCATAACTACTGAGAGTTTAAGTAGAATTCGCAAAGAAATTGCGGAAGACGCTTCTTAACATATATCAATTTTTTTCTTCGTCAGAACTTCTAATTTTGCCAGCATAAAATTCCCCTTATGAAATATATAATGAGTGCACTCGCTGCAGTTGTAGTGATTGCAGCGTGCACTATGAAAGAAAAGAAACCTCAAAAAGAAGTACGACAAATGAAAAAAGTCTTATTCGTATTAACGAGTCATGATCAATTAGGAACAACTGGTGAAAAAACCGGTTTTTGGATTGAAGAATTCGCAGCGCCATATTATGCGTTGAAAGATCAGAATGTAGCCATTACATTAGCTTCTCCAAAAGGTGGACAACCACCAATTGATCCGAAAAGCAACGATGAAGCTTTTCAAACGCCAGCAACCAAACGTTTCGACACAGATGCAGAAACAAAACAATTGTTGGCAAATACCTTGAAATTAGCCGCTGTAAATGAAGCAGATTATGATGCTGTTTTTTATCCTGGTGGACACGGTCCGTTGTGGGATTTATCAGAAGACACAAACTCTATCAAATTGATAGAATCTTTTTATAAAAATAACAAACCTGTTGCTGCCGTTTGTCATGCGCCAGCAGTATTGAAGAATGCCAAAAATGTAGATGGAACTCCGTTGGTAAAAGGCAAGAAAGTAACAGGTTTTTCCAATACAGAAGAAGCAGCCGTTCAATTAACAGATATAGTGCCGTTTTTAGTAGAAGACATGCTCAAAGAAAATGGCGGCGAATACAGCAAAGCGGCAGACTGGAGTTCGCATGCGTTGAGAGATAGCTTGCTCATTACGGGACAAAATCCTGCATCTTCTGAAAAAGTAGCCGAATTACTTTTAGAGGCATTGAAATAATATACCTCGATCTTCGATATGTTTTTAATTCATAAAGGGAACTTGTGTAGTATAAGTTCCCCTTTTTGATTTTAAAGGCATATTTTAATATTTTTCGCCTGATTTTTTTAGCAAAAAAGCAGTAACTTTCTTATATTTAAAGAGATAACCAACTGCGTATCTTCTGTCATAGAGATACGTTTTTATGCTTTGCCATGTATAAAGAGCCTGCCAAAAAAAAGAAACCTGCTGAATCTACAAAAAAAGAAACTTCAACTTCGGGAGCCTCTTTGTATTTGGAAGATAACAGAAATTCGGCTGCCATACAGCGAAAAGCGCAAAACATGATGCAAAATTATGTACCAAAGCATGTCATTCAACCAAAACGACATGCAGAAGCAGCATCAAAAGAACCAACAGACACTATTGAAGAAAAAGCTACAGAAACGCATACACTCCATGAAGATGCTGAACATGAACAAGACGTTCCTGTACAACTCAAAACTACAGATACTTCAAAAGTTGCCAATGATGATTCGGTGATTCAGCGTCAAATCATTCCATACCAAACTACCTACAAAGGTTCTTTAACTGAAAAGCATAAAATTACCGTAGAAAATATTGCCCGTAATTTAGATCAAAGAGTACAGCAAGCGTATCACCAATCCTTACATTGGCAAACACTCTCTGGACACCAAGATAAACATGTGCAAAACTGGTATAAAATGGCTAAAGAGTATGCAAAAAACCCAACGACCAAAGAACCTAAAATAGTGTACGCACGTTTTGGATATTCAGTGGAAGCAATTGCCACTGCAAATTTGAATGGTAAAAAAATTGGGAATTTAACTGTACTTACACAAATATCGCACGGGCATACGCGACCGGATATTGTTTTGGAAGAAACAAACACAAAAAATGAAGTAGCATGGCTTGATATTACTAGTGAAGCCTCTATTGGTCATATTGAAGGGAAAGAAGGCGCTGGCTGGAGAAATAGGCCGTTTATTTATGAGATTGTATATCCTAAGTTGAAAATGCTCTCCATACTAAATGCTACCAATAATCCCTATTTTAAAGAGTTAGGAGGATTGATTTCGAGTGAAAAGCAAATAGAACTCGACACCAAACTTAAAAATGAAAAAATAGCACGACAACAGTTTATAAAACTAAAAAGGGACGAGGAGTGGAGAACAGGTCATGAAAATGCATTCAAAAAACGGAAGAAAACACGTGATTTTTTCTTAGAAAAAGCAGCTGAGCAAGGTGTGAACATTAATAAAAAAGGGTATGAAAATGCCTATGGTGCCTTGAAACATTTAGGTGTTGTTTCTGGTCCATTTGGATTCAATAGAGGGGATATTCTACCGACTAATGAAGGGATAAGAAGGCTCATTGATGAAACATCAAGAAAAGAAATCCAACAAGAACAACAAAAACTCTATCTTGAAACTTCTGGCAGAATTTTGAGTGAACTAAAAAATAAAATTTCAAAAAAACTTTACAACCAGTTTTCTAAAAAATTATTCCACAATCCTACTTCTAGAGACATTTCGTTGGCGTTAATGGCGATGAAAGGCGCTATTTTAGATGGCGATTATATGAAGTTAGAGCATGCCGACATGACGCTGAAATTATTTACAAATCCAACTGATTTTCGCGCAAAAGATATAGAGGCTTCAATTAAAACATTATCAGAAGGACCACAAGAAATCACCCACGCAGCAGTTATGAAGTGGAGAAACGATGCTTCTAACAAAATAAAAGAAGCTCATGAATTATCTGAAATTTCAAAAGTACAGAGGAATCTTATTAAATATGCAAAAAAGCAAGGTTGGAATCTAATGAACAGACCCAAACAAATTTCGAAATGGTTTCAACAATTGGCAGACTATCCGCTGAATATAAATGCTGCAAAACAAGTTTATCAATGGTTGAAAAATCCGCAACCGTTTAACTAATAACAAACTTAAATGAATCCCATAAAAAAAAGGGAACTTATGTAGTGTAAGTTCCCTCTTGTCTTTGTCCTTTTCGTATTTATTCTTCTTTTTTAGAAGCTTTCCACTCGTCAAAACGCTCTTTTAATGCGCCACCTACCCAATACGGTACAATGAACGTCAATAAAAGAATCATCAACCAAAATCCTATCGTTAAGATAGTTAGGAAAGCTAAGAAGCCTAAATATTGATCAAATTCAAACATATTTTCCGGAATTTATCGAATTTGCTTCAAAGATATTGCAATAAATCTAATATTCATACTGAATCGTTTAGAATTATTAACAATCCTTTTTAATTTTTGTGAACATCTACCGCGTCATCGTGTCTCAATGTTACATCCTGATTGCTTCGCGCTCCTAGAGTCTCGTTGACATGCTGTACCACTTCCGAATCTGATTCATTTGCCAGCGTTGTAAACATAGGTGTATTGGCTTTGGTGACCTCATACACATTGTTAAATGTATAGCTGGAATCTTTCATAAATACAAAATCCGTATTGTTCACTGAGCTGCCGATCTTTTTGGTGGGAGATGCGAAATAGGTTTCAAAATCTAACAAAGAAAATGTGTTACTATCGTACGTAAATATTTTAAAGGCAGGATTGTTATCATGATTCACCGCTATTCCAGGTGTTGAAATTGAGAAAGAAACCATATCCTTCGGATTGTTTGCGGTTCCTGACGGCGGTCTGGTTGTATTGTAAATTCTACGCAATCCGTCAGTATGTGTATGTCCGTTCAATAATCCAGTAATATTAGCTTTGTATTGTGCGAGCAGACTGATAAATCCATCGTGTAATGTATGTGAGTTTCCTGCTAAATCTTTATACGTAAGTGCGGTATTCCACATCGGTTTTCCGCCATAACCATCCAATCCAATGGGAATGTGCATCATAATCATCACATGATCGGCTTTTCTCAAACTTTTGAAGGTTCCTTCCAACCAACGCATTTGTTTTTCAGTAGCTTGTTGTTGTGAAATATGATCGTCGCCGTATACATATTGACCTGCTGCATTCTTTTTACTATTGTAAGCAATATGAGTTATCCCAGTTGAAGATGTATCTGTCTTTCCAGAAAAAATCACAGTATTTAAAGCGATCACTTTTAATGTATTTGCACCATCGACAATGTCTACGGAATAATATCCGAAATCGTCACTAAAGTCCAAATTGGTAATTTTTACCGAGCCTGCATCTGCGTTAATCACTGGCCAAGGATTGTTTGCATCGGTATCTTTTTTCAATACTGTACTGTTATTACCATTGGCAAACGAATGATAATCACCTTCAAGCGAATCGTTATTTCCTGGCAAATACAAAATTGGAATATTGATATTTAGACTTCTCAAATTCTGTAACATAATATGCGAGTTTTGCGCGCGAGTTACATCAATATACGCTGGTAAATCGCCTAGATATACCATAAATTTTGGTTGTTCAAGCTTTACAATTTCTTCAATTTTTGTCTTTGCTCTTTTCCACAATCGAGTTCCTGAAACATTTCCAAATGCGGTAGCCATCATGTTTCCGTTGATATGCACATCGGATAGTGATAAAAAGGTTCCTGTAGTGGTTGGCGGCATTACAACTTGCGCTCCGGCCTTTGCGGTTGACACATGATCTGCTGGATTTGGATCAGGTTTTGGATCTGTCGTTCCTTTACAGGAAAAAATAAGTACACTCAACAGTGTAACATAGAGAAAATTAATCTTCATTTTTTAGTAGTTTTTATGTTTTGGTCGAGCACACAAGATACTAAAAACACAAACTTTCTCTTACAAGTAGTTTTACGTAATTTAATACAAAATTGATTTAACTTCGGTAACGCGTCATTACAGATTCACACACAATAAAATCTTTCGGATCGTCTGCGCGTGTCTCTAATTCGTGTACTTTTATCGTTCGAATCGTCACTGGATACGGTCCGTCGATCACAGTGGCTTCTTTTGCTCTGGCGTTCCAACGTAAAAAGATCATGGAATGTTCAAATTTTCCATTTCCCCTACGCATAAAAATATCTCCTGCTTTTGGTGTATAGGCTTTTCCTGTATCTTCATTTAGAAACTTATTTTGTCCATTGTGATAATAATAGGTGCGTTTTTTACTTTTAAAAACACTATGCAATTGTGACGTCGTGGTAATATCTCTAAATACAGTTTTTGGCTTATTTCTAAAATCTTTCCAGCAATCGGTTTCGTGCAAATACCACGAAGCAAATTCGCTACACTCATAACTAATCCAACCTCGGTATTTTGGATTTCTTCCATACTGATCATACGTTTCGGCGCTAGTCCCGCTTTTTCCAATATCTTTTGCTGCCAATACGACTGCTGGGTGATTGCGACTCGTCAATCGTGCATAACGTACCGTTTGACGTTCAATAAAAGGCGTTAAATACACTTCACTAGTTCCTGAACCCAACACGCGATTGATACGTGTGTTTGACAATAGCGGAATATCTTTTTCAGCTCCGGAAACCACTTTGTGATAATGGACAATCAAGGTCATTCTGTTGATATCAATTCTGCTAGAACCGCCGCTATTTGTCAAATAAATTTTATCCCAAAAAGAACGGTGATTCAAACTTCCCAAAACTTGAAGATTGTGCGTCGTATCTGGAAAATCTGAAATTTCAAGTTTATGCGTATCGGTTTTAGTCAGTTTAATGGGTAATTCAATCCGTCTGCCTTCATAATTTTCAAAAACCAACCTTCGAGTCATATTGCTACTCGCAGGTGTTTTGGTTTCTATTTCTAGAGTGATCGATTGGGGAAGTCTGATAGAAGTGTGTGTTTTTGCTTGCATGATGGACTTTTTTTTGATTATATTTTTTTCTCGATTAAATATCTATCATACAGACAAAAAGTTTTGCCATGAAAATCCCCAAATCATAGCGTGTTTTTCCCTTTTTTTGAGGAATAGAAAAAGTCCTGAAGAGTTGAATCCTTTTCACACAAAAAATCGTAATTTTGCACTGCTTTAAAAACGAATCCACATGGAATACAGAATTGAGAAAGATACTATGGGCGAAGTAAAAGTTCCTGCAGATAAAATCTGGGGAGCACAAACAGAACGCTCGCGAAATAATTTTAAAATTGGCGCACCAGCAAGTATGCCACTGGAAGTTGTATACGGTTTTGCCTATTTGAAAAAAGCTGCTGCTTTTACCAACTGCGAATTGGGCGTATTACCTATTGAAAAAAGAGATTTAATCGCAACGGTTTGTGATGAAATCTTAGCTGGGAAACACGACGATCAATTCCCATTAGTGGTTTGGCAGACAGGTTCTGGAACGCAATCCAACATGAACGTCAACGAAGTAATTGCCAACAGAGCACACCAATTGGCTGGAAAAAAGATTGGTGAAGGTGAAAAAACCATTCAACCAAATGATGATGTGAACAAATCACAATCGTCAAACGATACGTTTCCAACGGGAATGCACATTGCAGCATACAAGAAAATTGTAGAGAACACAATTCCCGGAGTGACACAATTACGCGATACCTTAAAGAAAAAATCAGAAGCATTTAAAGATGTGGTGAAAATTGGTCGAACCCACTTAATGGACGCGACACCGTTGACCTTAGGACAAGAATTCTCTGGCTATGTTTCGCAATTAGACCACGGATTAAAAGCCTTAAAAAATACACTTCCACACTTAAGCGAATTGGCGTTAGGAGGAACTGCCGTTGGAACAGGATTGAACACGCCAAAAGGTTATGCAAAGCGTGTTTCTGAATTCATCGCGCGTTTTACAGAATTGCCATTTGTCACTGCTGAAAACAAATTTGAAGCCTTGGCTGCACATGATGCAATGGTAGAAACGCATGGTGCTTTAAAGCAACTAGCAGTTTCGTTGAACAAAATCGCGAATGACATTCGTTTAATGGCGTCTGGACCGCGTTCAGGAATTGGAGAATTGATCATTCCTGCCAACGAGCCAGGAAGTTCGATCATGCCAGGAAAAGTAAATCCAACTCAATGCGAAGCCTTGACCATGGTATGCGCACAAGTCATGGGGAACGATGTTGCTGTAACTGTTGGAGGAACGCAAGGACATTACGAATTGAACGTCTTCAAACCCATGATGATTTACAACGTATTGCAATCAGCACAATTAATTGGTGATGCCTGTGTAAGTTTTGAGGTAAATTGTGCAGCTGGAATTGAACCAAATCATTCACGAATTACAGAATTGGTAAACAACTCCTTAATGTTAGTAACCGCGTTAAACACGAAAATCGGCTACTACAAAGCGGCTGAAATCGCAAACACAGCACACCAAAACGGAACTACCTTACGTGAAGAAGCCATCAACTTAGGCTACGTAACTCCAGAAGAGTATGACGAATGGGTAAAACCAGAAGATATGGTAGGATCGTTGAAATAAGAACACATCTTATATGAATATACAAGAGGTTGTCTAAAAAGCTAATAGAAACGTCATTCTAAGCTCGATTGGGTTTGACGAAAGCATGTGCTTTTTAGACAATCTCTTTTTTGAATTAATATAAAAATTATTCACACCCCGAAGGTTTGTTAAACGTAACTTTTCCACTATTAAATTCATAATATCCTGTATCAATCGTAAGTTCTTTAGCAATCACAGCTTCTCTCAATATATCAGAATTTTGCAATAATGCTGCTGCACTTTGATGCGCATTTTGAACCGTAACTTTTTTTAGACAGACACTGTTTTCTTCATTTACACCTTCATAATTAAGTTTCTCTTTCATATCTTTAATAGCAGTAGTTTTGTTCCCAGAATGATCACAATTACACTCCGCTACGGCTGGTTCAATATGTCCAAGTAATTCTTTCAAATTTTCACTTGCTGGTTCATCTCCATCCATGGCAGTTCTTACTGCGCCACATTCCTGATGTCCCATTACTAATATATATTGGCAATCCAAAAGAGCTACAGCAAACTCAATACTAGCAATGGCTGCGGTATCAGCCACATTTCCAGCTACACGAACCACAAATAAATCACCGATTCCTGTATCAAAAATAAATTCTGGTACAACACGACTGTCTGAACAAGTCAAAATAATGGCAAATGGTCTCTGTCCATATGCTAAACATTTTCTACGTTCTTCCTCCAAATTTGGATGTCTCAGTCTACCTTGATGAAAGCGTAAATTCCCGTTCTCTAGACGACGCCTAACTTTTCTAGGGTTATCTCTCTTTTTAAAATTCCCTTCGCAGTTAACATACTTTTTGTTTTGATTTTTACTCATACTAATAATTTTTGGTTAGTTAATTTTTCACAATGTAAATGAAAAATCAAATCTGTAAGAAAAAACTTCGTAGCCGCAGATTTTTGAGGAGTCAATGAAGAAAAGCAGTAAGTAAAAACAAATTTTATTTTGATATATTGTTCTACTGAAAATCAAAAAACAAATAGATTATGGATGAAATGCTCAAAAAAATGATCGCGAATATGCCTGAAAAAACAGGGAAATCGCTTGAAGAATGGTTTACTTTGCTCAAAACACAAACCTTTGTCAAACATTCAGAAGCTGTCAATTTTCTAAAGAAAGAACATGGTGTTACACATGGTTTTGCCAATACGATTGTCCATTTATCCAAAAAAGACGACACAGAAACGGTCGATTTAGTCACAGCACAATACGAGAAAAAACCAAATCTAAAACCGATCTATGATGCATTAAAAACTTACATAGAAACTTTGGGAAGTGATGTGGAATTCGCCCCTAAAAAAGCTTATGTGAGTGTACGTAGAAAAAAGCAATTTGCCATCATTCAACCTTCAACCAAAACGCGACTCGATCTTGGCTTAAATCTCAAAGGAAAAGAAGCCACCGACATCTTAGAAAACTCAGGAAGTTTCAACGCAATGTGTTCCCACAGAATCCGTTTAACAACCACAGAAGAAATCTCAGAAGCAGTAGAAACCTGGATCAAAGAAGCCTATGAAGCCGCTGGGTGATTTAATGTAACAATTTGTCAATTTGAAAATGTATCAATTTGATAATTAAAAACATAACACTAATAAACTCAAACACTCACCAACTAAAATACCAAAATACAAAAGCAAAGCGTGACCAAAATACCAAGAGCGAAGCGATCTAAGAGCAAAGCAAGTCTAATAATTCATCGATATACCAATTTGAAAATGTACTAATGTAGCAATGCCATCAAATAACACTCACAAACTCACCAACTACAATACTAAAATACCAAGCGCGTTAGCGATACTAAAGCGAAGCGTGTCTAACAGGTGAAGCCGATACTAACAATCTAAAAGCAAAGCAAGTCTAACAATCTAAAAATCTAAGCGCGAAGCAAGTCCAAAAAAAGTTGTTCAAAACATAGTGGATAACTCCAAAATTATCATCGAATATGTAAACAAATTAATGTAAATTTGCTTATTCAAAACAACAACACAAAACATATAGAATGATTCATTTCTTTGGAAACGTAAACAGCAACGTGTTTGCTGTTCAAACAGTAAAAGAATTATCAACAGAAAACGTTGCAAAGTTGAACTGGCTTTTTGGCAACATCACGAAAATCGAACAAGCATCATTGGATGCTTTTTTTGTTGGACCTAGGGCCGCGATGATTACGCCTTGGAGTACCAACGCTGTGGAAATCACCCAAAATATGGGCGTAGAAGGCATCATTAGAATTGAGGAATTTAAAGCCGTAACGGAAGATTTCTCAGCGTTTGATCCGATGATTTCGCAAAAGTTCAACGGTCTGCACCAAGATACGTTCACAATCGATATTGAACCTGAAGCCATTTTGGACATTGACGATATCGCAGCTTACAACGAGCAAGAAGGGTTGGCATTGAGCGTAGAAGAAATTGAATACCTAAATAAGCTTTCTGAAAAATTAGGAAGAAAACTCACAGATTCGGAAGTTTTTGGATTTTCACAAGTAAATTCAGAACACTGCCGACATAAAATTTTCAACGGAACCTTTGTTATTGATGGCGAAGAAAAACCAACATCACTTTTCAAACTGATCAAAGAAACATCCAAGCAAAATCCAAACGATATTGTTTCGGCCTATAAAGACAATGTTGCCTTTATCAAAGGCCCAAAAGTAGAGCAATTTGCGCCAAAATCAGCAGACAAACCTGATTTTTACGAAGTACAAGAATTTGATTCTGTGATCTCATTGAAAGCCGAAACTCACAACTTCCCAACAACCGTAGAACCGTTCAACGGAGCCGCAACAGGTTCTGGAGGGGAAATTCGTGATAGACTTGCAGGTGGACAGGGTTCATTACCATTGGCTGGAACTGCTGTATATATGACTGCGTATTCTAGATTAGAAAACACACAAGAGAAACCTTGGGAAAATGTCATACCAGCTCGCGATTGGTTGTACCAAACGCCAATCGACATCTTAATCAAAGCGTCTAACGGCGCTTCTGACTTTGGAAATAAATTCGGACAACCGCTGATTTGTGGTTCTGTTTTGACATTTGAACACGATGAACATTCCGACAATTTAAATACAACTTCCAGAAAACTTGGCTATGACAAAGTGATCATGCAAGCTGGTGGAATTGGTTATGGAAAATCATCACAAGCCATCAAACACACTCCAAAAACAGGTGATAAAGTTGTGATTTTAGGAGGTGAAAATTACCGCATCGGAATGGGCGGCGCAGCGGTTTCTTCTGCGGATACTGGTGAATTCTCTACAGGAATTGAGTTGAATGCAGTGCAACGTTCCAATCCTGAAATGCAAAAACGTGCTGCCAATGCCATTCGTGGGATGGTAGAAAGTGAGGAAAATTATATCGTTTCTATTCACGATCATGGTGCAGGTGGACATTTGAATTGCTTGTCGGAATTGGTAGAAGAAACTGGTGGAAAAATTGATTTGGACAAGTTGCCTGTGGGCGATCCGACATTGTCTGCCAAAGAAATTATCGGAAACGAATCGCAAGAGCGTATGGGACTTGTGATTGCAGACGAACATATAGAAACACTCAATAAAATTGCAGCGCGTGAACGTTCGCCAATGTATACGGTTGGAAATGTGACGGGAGACGATCGTTTTACGTTTGAATCGGCTACGAAAGGTGATAAACCGATGGATTTAGCTTTGAGCGATATGTTTGGGAGTTCGCCAAAAACCATCATGAACGATACAACGATTACGCGTGAATATGCTGCGCTTCAATACGATACCCACAAATTTGAGACCTATCTCACGCAAGTGTTACAACTAGAAGCGGTAGCCTGCAAAGATTGGTTGACAAATAAAGTAGACCGCTGCGTAGGCGGAAAAGTGGCCAAACAACAATGCGCTGGACCGTTACAATTACCACTAAACAATGTTGGTGTGATGGCGCTGGATTATGCAGGAAAAGAAGGAATTGCAACGTCGGTTGGACATGCGCCAATCTCAGGATTGATCAGTCCGACTGCGGGAAGTAAAAACGCCATTGCAGAAGCCTTGAGTAATATTATTTGGGCACCGTTAAAAGATGGATTGCAAAGTGTTTCGCTATCTGCCAACTGGATGTGGCCGTGTAAAAACGAAGGTGAAGATGCGCGTTTGTACGAAGCAGTTTCCGCGATTTCAGAATTTGCCATTGACTTGGGAATCAACGTGCCAACAGGAAAAGATTCCTTGTCGATGAAACAAAAATATCCGAATGAAGAAGTCATTTCTCCAGGAACGGTTGTGATTTCTGCGGCAGCGAATTGTAACGATATTACGAAAGTTGTAGAACCAGTATTTAGCAGAAACGCAGGTGATATTTACTATATCAATCTATCGCAAGATGCTTTTAAATTGGGCGGAAGTTCTTTTGCACAAGTTTTACATAAAATTGGAAACGAAACGCCAACCATTGTAGATGCTGGGCAGTTTAAAAAGACGTTCAATGTTATGCAAGAATTGATAAAGTTGGATAAAATTGTGGCAGGACACGATGTCGCTTCTGGCGGATTGATTACCACACTGCTTGAACTTAGCTTTGCGGACAACAATGTAGGAGCAAACTTGAACTTTGATACATTGAACGAAGATGATTCTATCAAATTATTATTCTCCGAAAACAACGGAATCGTTTTCCAAGCAAGCGATGCTTCTGTAGAAACGATTTTAAAAGATACTGGAATTCCATTTTACAACATTGGAAAAGTAACGGACAGTGATCGCATCAACATCAAAAATCAAGATGATAAATTCAGCCTAAGCATTTCAGAATACAGAGATACGTGGTACAAAACCTCGTTCCTACTCGATCAAAAGCAAACGGCAAATGGTTTGGCAAAAGCGAGATATGAAAATTACAAACAGCAACCGTTAACATACACATTTCCTGAACATTTTACAGGTAAATTAAGCGACGTTATTGCGAACAACGTGAAGCAATCTGCTGCGAATGATGAGATT
This sequence comes from Bacteroidota bacterium, assembly GCA_039026955.1. GTDB lineage: Bacteria > Bacteroidota > Bacteroidia > Flavobacteriales > Flavobacteriaceae > Kordia. Next base: position 7,429 of record JBCCLH010000036.1, on the reverse strand, counting down.
ACTTCCTCGCAAACTCCTCGTAATGACGTAAAACGACCAAAAGCTGCCATCATTCGAGAAAAAGGAAGCAATAGTGAACGTGAAATGGCAAATGCGATGTATTTAGCTGGATTTGACGTCAAAGATGTCCACATGACCGATTTAATTTCTGGTCGTGAAACTTTAGAGGATATTCAATTTATTGGAGCTGTAGGAGGATTTTCAAACTCAGATGTATTAGGTTCTGCCAAAGGTTGGGCTGGTGCATTTTTGTACAATGAAAAAGCAAATACAGCATTGAAAAATTTCTTCAAGCGTGAAGATACTTTGTCGGTAGGAATCTGTAATGGTTGCCAGTTATTTATGGAATTGGAAGTCATCAATCCAGATCATGACATACATGGAAAAATGACTCATAACGATTCGCAAAAACACGAAAGTGCTTTTACATCCGTGAAAATTCAAGAGAACAATTCGGTCATGCTTTCAAGCTTAGCAGGCACAACTTTAGGCGTTTGGATTTCGCATGGAGAAGGAAAATTTAAATTGCCATACGAAGAGACTCAATATACTATTGTCGCCAAATATGGTTATGAAGGTTATCCTTCTAATCCAAATGGTTCTGACTTTAACACAGCCATGATGTGTGATGCCACAGGAAGACATTTAGTAACGATGCCGCATATTGAACGTTCTACATTCCAATGGAATTGGGCAAACTATCCAGAAAATCGTAACGATGAAGTGTCACCTTGGTTAGAAGCATTTGTCAATGCTAGAAAGTGGATTGAAGCTAAGAATAAGTAACTCAAAATAAAGGATTTGGTATAATTGTTGGTGCTTTGACAAGCAAACATAAAACCATGAAAAAAACAGTTACCTTACTAGTATCTTTTATCGCATTATCTCTGGTTTCTTGTAGTGACGATGATAACAATCCGATGGGCAATATCACGCCTAGCGCGCGTATTGATCAAATTGTCTTTACAGAAATCCCTATTTTCACAAGTACAAAACCGTCCGATTATAATTATTTTAGCATTGTTCCTAATTTTACTTTGGTAGGAAGTTCCAATGAAACTATTAGTTTAAAAAATGAATCGATCTACAACGAGTCTACTGGATTGCTTCAAGACTTGGTATTTACGTTCACGAATGAAGTGTTGGAACCTAATAGCAGTTTTACGCTGCAAACGAGTATTCTATTTGGTGATTCTGACACAAATTATGTTAGTGATTTGGACAATATAAAAAGTTTAAATCTTACTGAAATTTATCAATACGACAATGCAGCGACTTTTCAACAATCGTATTCTGTTGAAATAAATGCAACGAATACACTATTAGACAATTCACAAGGTTCGTATAGTTTTACGGTATATGGAACTTTTATCTATGAATAATTTAGGGGCATTTTAGTTGTAAAAAGCTACCATACCAAAGTTTTAGATGATACGTATCATTTTATGATTAAATAGATATAATTGACAAATAATTATAAATTTCTCATAAAAACATAGGCTTTTTTAACATTCTTTTGAAAATGGTTTACAATTTTCATAATTTGCGACTTCATACAAAAACCAAATCAGAGAATGACGAATGTAACCCGATTATTTGATTTTCCTTACTATCAGTTAGCCAATTATCCCTTAGCAAAATCCCTCACTACTTTTTATAAAGGAGAATGGACTTCCATATCAACGCAAGAATATATAGATCAAGCCAATGCCATTAGTAGAGGTTTGTTGCGTTTGGGCGTGAAGCCGAATGATAAAATTGCGGTGATATCTACAAATAACAGAACAGAATGGAATGTCATGGACATCGGCGTCTTACAAATAGGCGCGCAAAATGTCCCAATTTATCCAACAATTGCCAAAGAAGATTATGAATACATATTAAATCACTCAGAATCTATCTATTGTTTTGTGTCCGATATTGAAATCATTGAAAAACTGAATGCCATTAAAGGAAATACAAAACTAAAAGGTGTCTATACTTTTGACGAAGTTGCAAGTGAAAAGCATTGGTCGGAAATTCTGAAATTAGGAGAAGATACAAGCAATGAAGACGAATTGCAAGCACGAAAAGATGCCGTAACTCCTGAAGATTTAGCAACCTTAATTTATACTTCTGGAACTACTGGAAAACCTAAAGGTGTAATGCTAGCACATAGCAACCTTGTTTCCAACGTCATAGACAGTCAAAAACGTGTACCATTGCACAACGGACAAGCACGATCGTTGAGTTTCTTGCCTGTATGTCACGTATTTGAACGTATGATTTTATACTTGTATCAATACTGTGGAATTGAAATTTTCTTTGCAGAATCGATTGAAAAGATCAGTGACAACTTAAAAGAAGTCAAGCCACATGTAATGACCGCTGTACCGCGATTATACGAAAAAGTATATGATAAAATTTATGCAAAAGGTGCAGATTTAACTGGAATCAAAAAGAAATTATTCTTCTGGGCGATTGAGCTTGGATTGAAATACGAGCCATACGGCAAAAACGGTGCGTTGTACGAGTTCAAACTTAAAATTGCCCGCAAACTCATCTTTAGCAAATGGCAAGCAGGTTTGGGCGGAAACTTAGAACTCATGGTTTCTGGTAGTGCACCATTGCAACCGCGATTGACACGTGTATTTGCTGCAGCAGGAATTCCGATTATGGAAGGATATGGATTGACAGAAACATCGCCTGTAATTTCCGTGAACGATCAACGTGGTGGCGGATTCCGAGTAGGAACTGTAGGACGCATGATTGACAATGTACATGTAAAAATCGCAGAAGATGGAGAAATCTTAGTCAAAGGGCCAAACGTAATGCAAGGATACTATAAAGATCCTGAGAAAACAGCAAGTGTCATGACGGATGGCTATTTCCACACAGGAGATATCGGTGAAGTAAGTGACGATGGTTTCTTAAAAATTACCGATCGTAAGAAAGACATGTTCAAAACTTCTGGTGGAAAATATGTAATTCCTGCGTTGTTAGAAAACAGATTCAAACAATCGCGTTTCATAGAGCAAATCATGGTGATTGGTGAAGGTGAAAAAATGCCAGCAGCGTTGATTCAACCAAACTTCGAATTCATCAAAGATTGGATAGAACGCAAAGAAAAAACCATTGGTGCCACCGAAACTGAAATCTGTGCTTCCGAAGAAATCATTTCAAGAATTCAACAAGAAGTAGACGAAGCCAACAGCAATTTCGGAAAGTGGGAACAAATCAAACGCTTTGAGCTCATTCCAAAAGTTTGGTCCATTGACGGCGGCGAACTCACACCAACCATGAAGATGAAACGAAAAGTCATCAAACAAATTTACAAAGACTACTGCGATAAGATATATGATAGAGCTTAACATATCAAAAACCGTTCAACTATTTGGACGGTTTTTTTATGAAAAAATTTGACATCTCAAGAATGTAAAGGAGGAAGAATGACGAAGTTATTTGTTTCTAAAAACCACATAATTTCCTTAACAACGAATTGATACATTAGTACATTTTCAAATTGATACATTGCAATCAAGTACTTCTCGATACAATTTTTCGTATCTCAAAATCACTCGAAGTGACGATTTTAATATATCATACCAATTCTACTATGAAATATCAAACGTCAGTTCGAGTGTTTTTTACGGAGTAAAACGTAGTAAAAAATGTATCGAGAACAGCTTTGAAGTTAAAAACGGATTAAGATACGTCATTGCGAACACAGTGAAGCAATCTGTTTCTAATAAAACACATCATTTCCTTAGAAAGACATTAACACATTTCCAAATTATCAAATTATCAAATTGACACATTGCAATCAAGTACTTCTCGATACAATTTTTCGTACCTCAAAATTACTCGAAATGACGATTTTAATATATCATACCAATTCTACTATGAAACACCAAACGTCAGTTCGAGTGTTTTTTACGAAGTAAAACGTAGTAAAAAATGTATCGAGAACAGCTTCGAAGTAATAAAGTAACTATGAAACGTCATTACGAAAAAGAATAACGAAGTAATCTGTTTCTAATAAACCACAAAATTTCTTTTGAAATACATTAACACATTTTCAAATCATCAAATTGCTACATTAGTACACTATCATATTGCTACATTAAAAATCCGAAATCCTCAATTTCACACTATTTTTCTACCATTCTCCTACTCCAACTATTAATTTTTTGTCAAATCCGTAAAATAATTTTTTATTTTATTATGCATGCATAGTATTTTTTATTATATTTGAAGCACAAACAACTATATGAAAGAAAAAACTATAGATCATGTAATGCGAGCTACATGGCAAGCCATCTCCAAAATGTACAATGAGGAGGCAGGAAAACATGGCAGCACAATGGCCACAGGTTTCACATTACTCAGTATCGATCAAGAAGAAGGAACTCCATCCACAGCACTAGGTCCAAAAATGGGCATGGAAGCTACGAGTCTCTCACGTACACTGAAAGGTATGGAAGAAAAAAAACTCATCTACAGAAAAAAGAATCCGAAAGATGGCCGTAGCGTATTAATCTGTTTAACTGACTTTGGAAAGGAAATGCGAGACGTTTCTCGTACTACAGTATTGCGTTTCAACGATGTCATTCGCACAAACATTTCTGAAGAAAAATTGAAACATTTCTATGAAGTTTCAGAAGTCATTCTCGAACTCATTAGCAATAAAAAAATATACAATACCGAAGTAGAAGCTTCCGCAGAAAATAAATAATAACCTTACAAATACTTAGAAATCTACTTATTTACTTCAAAGTAAGTTTTGACTAACAATTTAAAAATTGAAAAAAAGATGAAACGACCAATTAACAAAATAGCAGTCATCGGTTCTGGAATTATGGGTTCTGGAATTGCCTGTCATTTTGCCAATATCGGAGTCGAAGTGTTGCTATTAGACATAGTGCCTTTTGAACTTAACGAAAAAGAACAAGCGAAAGGCTTAACGCTTGAAGACAAAGTGGTACGTAACAGATTGGTAAACGACAATCTCGCAGCGTCACTAAAATCGAAGCCATCTCCTATTTACTCACAAAAATTCGCAAACCGAATTTCTACTGGAAATTTGCAAGATGATATTCATAAGATTAAAGATGTCGACTGGATTATTGAGGTTGTTGTAGAACGATTAGACATTAAGCAAAAAGTATTTGAACAGGTTGAAAAACACAGAAAACCAGGCACGTTAATTACGTCAAACACGTCTGGAATTCCGATTCAATTCATGAACGAAGGACGTAGTGAAGATTTCCAACAGCATTTTGCCGTAACACACTTCTTCAATCCGCCACGTTATTTAAAATTATTTGAAGTAGTTCCTGGACCAAACTGTAAGCAAGAAGTAACGGATTTCTTGATGATGTATGGTTCAACATTCCTAGGAAAAACTTCTGTATTAGCAAAAGATACACCCGCTTTTATCGGAAATAGAATTGGAATCTTCGGAATTCAAAGTCTATTCCACCAAGTAAAAGAATTGGGATTAACTATTGAAGAAGTAGATAAATTGACGGGACCAGTGATTGGTCGTCCAAAATCAGCCACCTTCCGTACAGTGGATGTCGTTGGATTGGACACACTAGTACACGTAGCCAACGGAATCTACAAAAACTGTCCAGACGATGAAGCGCACGACTTATTCAAGTTGCCAGATTTCATCGAAACCATGATGGAAAATAAATGGTTGGGTAGCAAAACGAAGCAAGGTTTCTACAAGAAAACAGTTACTCCAGAAGGTAAAAAAGAAATCCTTTCTTTAGACTTAGACACGATGGAATATCGTGAAAAGAAAAAAGCCAAGTTTGCAACCTTAGAATTGACAAAAACCATCGACAAACCAATTGACCGTTTCAAAGTATTGGTCGGTGGAAAAGATAAAGCGGGCGAATTCTACCGCAAGAACTTTGCAGCAATGTTTGCCTACGTTCAAAACAGAATTCCTGAAATCTCAGACGAACTATACCGAATTGACGATGCGATGAAAGCAGGTTTCGGATGGGAAAATGGACCATTTGAAATTTGGGATGCCGTAGGAATTGAAAAAGGTGTCGAATTGATGAAAGCAGAAGGTTTAGCACCAGCTGCTTGGGTGACAGAAATGATCGCTGCGGGCGAAAAGAGTTTCTACACCGTAAAAGATGGCGCAACCTATTATTATGACATTCCAGCGAAAGCACAAACCAAAAAACCTGGTCAAGATGCCTTTATCATTCTAGATAACATCCGTAAGTCGAATGAAGTTTGGAAAAACAGTGAAGCGGTAATTGAAGATTTAGGAGACGGAATCTTAAACTTAGAATTCCAATCGAAAATGAACACGATTGGTGGCGGTGTTTTGCAAGGCATCAACAAAGCGATTGATTTAGCTGAAAAAGATTTCCAAGGATTAGTCATTGGAAATCAAGCAGCCAACTTCTCTGTAGGAGCCAATATCGGAATGATTTTCATGATGGCGGTAGAGCAAGAATATGACGAGTTAAATCTAGCGATAAAGATGTTCCAAAACACGATGATGCGTGCGCGCTACTCTTCTATTCCTGTAGTCGTAGCACCTCACGGAATGACCCTTGGAGGTGGATGTGAGTTGTCTATGCATGCAGATAAAGTGGTCGCTGCCGCAGAAACGTACATTGGTTTGGTAGAATTCGGTGTCGGAGTCATTCCCGGCGGTGGAGGTTCCAAAGAAATGGCGATGCGTGCTTCGGATACCTTCAGAAAAGGTGATGTAGAATTGAACGTATTGCAAGAATATTTCTTGACGATCGGAATGGCAAAAGTAGCTACCTCAGCATACGAAGCATTCGATATGGGCGTATTACAAAAAGGAAAAGATATTGTAGTGGTCAACAAAGATCGTCAAATCGCAACGGCAAAAGCACATGCGAAACTCATGGCAGAATCTGGGTACACACAGCCACCACAAAGAAAAGACGTAAAAGTACTCGGAAAGCAAGCTTTAGGAATGTTCTTAGTAGGAACCGACGCGATGGAAGCTAGTAGATACATCTCTGAACACGACAAGAAAATCGCAAACAAATTAGCCTACGTCATGGCTGGTGGAGATTTATCTGAACCTACGTTGGTAAGCGAAGAATACTTATTAGACCTTGAGCGTGAAGCGTTCTTGAGTTTATGTACGGAGCGTAAAACGTTGGAGCGTATTCAGCATATGCTTAAGACTGGTAAGCCTTTGAGAAACTAGATAAGTATTGAGATGTTAGTAGTGAGTATTAAGACAAGTTCTCAGAAAAACTCTCAATACTAAAATCTCATAACTCAATACTAATAAAATAAGAAATGAGATGTTAGTAGTGAGTATTGAGACAAGTTCTCAGAAAAACTCTCAATACTAAAATCTCATAACTCAATACTAATAAAATAAGAAATGAGATGTTAGTAGTGAGTATTGAGACAAGTTCTCAGAAAAACTCTC
>JBCCLH010000035.1:0-55969 GCA_039026955.1 Bacteroidota bacterium | reverse complement strand
GATCCTGATAACACTTTTGTTTTTCCAACATTTACAGTTTCGGGGTATTCTAATAACGATGTGAATATGGATGGAAATGTACAGTATGCAGGAGTAAGCCCAGAAACGCCACTGATTTTACAGAATGTGCTTGACGACCCAAAAAACTTGTTCAATTTTAATACTTGGTCAATTAATGCACAGTTACCTTTAAATACCAATAGAGCGATGCAATTGAGAAATGCTTTTGAAAACTCCAAATTTTAACGATCATGAAAAATGTATTATTCATATTTCTAATTTTTTGGCTGAATAGTATACAAGCCCAAACTCCTACGGGAGCGTTGATGCGCTGGCATAAAATCACGTTATCTTTTACTGGACCTAACACTTCAGAGACCGCAATGATAAATCCGTTTACGGATTATCGTTTGGACGTAACTTTTACACATGCTGCTACTAATACAAGCCATGTTGTGCCTGGGTTTTATTCAGGCTGTGCTAACCCAGCAGATACTGGTTGTGATTCAGGAACGGTTTGGAAAGTACATTTTGCTCCAGCCTACACAGGCAATTGGAATTGGTCAGCTTCTTTTACTACAGGTACGGATGTTGCTGTAGATGGTGGCGGAACAAGTGCAGGTTTTATGGATGGAAACTCAGGAAGTTTTGTCATTGCAGAAAGTGACAAAGTAGGACGTGATCATAGAAGCATACTTCATGGAAAAACGACATATGTAGGCGAACATTATCTGCGATATGCGGGTACCAATCCCGCTGCTCCCAATGGTGATTGGTTTATAAAAGCAGGTGCTGATGCCCCTGAGAATACTTTAGCATATGATGATTTTGACAATACACCCAACAGAGGCGGTTTTCGTAAAAATTGGAATCCACACCAGCAAGATTATGTGGCAAGTGATGCTTCAAGCTATACGTGGGACAATGGAAAAGGAACCGAATTGCTCGGTGTGATCAATTATCTCTACACTAAAGGCATGAATGCGTTCTCGTTTTTGACTTTTAGTTTGCATGGCGATGATGACAATGTTTTTCCGCATTTGTTGCAAGTAAATGAAAGTACCTATAACAATTATTCAGATCAAGAGCAATGGAATTTAGGTGTATATAAAGACCGCTTTGATGTTTCAAAATTGGCACAATGGGAGCGTATTTTTGAATACGCAGACAAAAAAGGGATGTTCATGCACTTTAAAACCATGGAGACAGAGAATGATAATCTCATGGATAATGATACGTTTGGTAGCGAACGCAAAATATATTACCGAGAACTCATTGCCAGATTTGGACATCACTTGGCACTCAACTGGAACATCGCAGAAGAAAGTACACTTCAAGATGAGGTTGCGATTGCAACTTCAAACTATATCAATCAATTGGATCCGTACAAGCATCTTATAGTGATGCATACCTTTCCATACCAACAAGATGCTGGATATACACCACTACTTGGAACGAATTCTGATTTAACGGGCGCTTCAATCCAAATGCATAAAAATGATATTCATGATTACATTCGAACTTGGGTAAATAATTCTGCAAATGCAGGCAAAAAATGGGTGGTGGCAAATGATGAGCAAGGCAATCAAGATGTAGGTGTAGATATAGATCCGTATGATAATAAACTTGTAAGAGATAAAGTATTATGGGCAACCCTACTAGCTGGTGGCGCAGGAGTTGAGTACTATTATGGGTATGATACCGAAGCAACAGATTTAGACGCGCAAGACCATCGTTACAGAGATACAAAATATACCGAAGCGAATTATGCACTGGAGTTTTTTAATGCCTACTTGCAAAAAGAGTTGCCCAACATGGTTTCACTAGATAATCTTACTAGTGACACAGACGATTATGTGTTTGGGAAAGCAAATGAATTGTATGTTGTATACAGACCGAATGGTGGAACAACAGCAATCAATCTGCCAACAGGCAATTGGGTAGTAAACTGGTTTAATCCTAGAACTGGCGGCAGTCTAAGTGCCGAAACAGCTATCACTTCCACACTAACAGCTCCTGATTCAGAAGATTGGGTAGCTTTGATCAAATTGTCATTGAAGATTTCTCCCAAAATCTACCTGCAAGGAAATACCCTAAATTCCACAATAGCATCAGATGGATTGATGCGTGATGATCTAAGAATTAGCAATTACATTCCCTTAAACACACCTTATACGGACAACGTTGCTATAGATAACAATGTACTTACTGTCACTGGTGCAGATGCTATTGTGGATTGGATTTGGGTGGAACTTCGAAATGTTTCAACTAATACGATTGTCATCGATGGAAAATCGGCTCTACTACAACGCGATGGAGATGTTGTCGATTTGGATGGGAATTCACCTGTAGTATTTAACAAATTAAGTGGTAACTATTATGTCGTCATCAAGCACAGAAATCATTTGGGTATTATGAGCAATAATACGATCGCGCTGGATAATACTAACACTACTGTAGATTTTACCAATGGTAGTATCCCAACTTTTGGAATAAATGCACAAACAATTTCTGGATTGCCTAATGGAACTTTTGCTATGTGGACAGGTGATGCGAATACAGATAGCATCATACAATATGTGGGAGAAAGTCAAGATATCTCTAATATCTTATCCGAAGTACTCAATGATGAGACTAATCATTCAAATCTGCCCACTTTTATAGCTACAGGATATTCAAACAGTGATATCAATATGGACGGTTCTATTCAATACGCTGGCGGAGGAGCAGAAACACCATTGATTTTACAGAATATTTTAGCCAATCCAGGCAACTTTCTCAATTTAAGTACTTGGACCATTGATGCGCAATTGCCATCATCAACCACAAATAGAACATATCATACTCTAAACTTCAAATATTAATACACATGAACACAAAAAAATTATACACAAAACGAAAAACAATTATCAAAATGAAAAGCTTTATTTCCTTACAAATACTTATCATTATCACGATGGGTTTATTTCCAAATACATCATCTGCTCAGAATTATAACTTTACGTTGATAGATAATAACAACTTTAGTTATACAATTGCTGCCGAATCATTATTTGATTCAGGTGGTTTTCAACCGATCACACAATCGTACGGATTTGTCATAGTGGTACCTGACGGAACTACGCTCAATGTGGATCAAGTATTACCAGCAGGAACCGCGAATACCGTAACTCCAATTGCAGGAAGTAGTTTGGCACCATTTGATGCAACGATGGCTGACAAAGATTTATTTTTAATTACTACAAATACGGCTGGAGGTACCATTGATGCTCATGCAAACGGAGCTACCATTCCACTGTTTACAATAACAATTACACCTCCCGTTTCAGGCAATATTACCTTATTAGATAATAATTCTACCTTGGCGAATGCACCTGCTCTCGGTGGAGCTTTAGATGCTTTTTTTCAAGTAGATATTATCAATGATAGTACGGTGAATTTTACGAATCAGTTTAATATGCTTGGGACAGCGAGTTCTATTGCTTTTACCGTATTATCAACAGAAGAAGTAATACAACCAATCACAGATCTTACATTATATCCGAATCCAGCAAAAGATTATGTTGAAATTCGAACTACAAATCTCACAGTCGATAAAGTAGAAATTTTTGATTTGAGCGGTAAGTTAGTTTCAGAAGTTAAAAATCCATCTTCACAGATAACCGTAAGTTCTTTAGAATCTGCCATGTATATTATGATTATTCACACTGACAAAGGAAAAAACATTAAAAAACTGGTCAAAGAATAGTAATTAAAGTTAATAATTTGTAGTAAGTTTATACAAAAAGGCCCTTTTGACCAGAGAACACCCTTGAGCTTTTCGAGGGTGTTTGTGCTTATAATCATTCAAACTTATACCAAATCTACTATAAGATGCGACTTTAGAAACGAAGTTGCTTTGGTAGTGTAGGACGCCGTGAATTCTTTGCATCGCCGTAGCTACGGAAAGAATTTGCAAGGAACTAAACTGCCAAATGAACGAGTTTATATGTTGCATCTTACAGTAAATTTGGTATTATTTCAAAAAAAGTTCTTTGTATTTAGGGCAAAGCCAAGCCTAGTTTGAGGTTTGTGCTAAAAATAAAGAACTAGAGCGACAGCTCGTGGTTTCTTATTTGCAGCAGTGAGTTGCAAAGGATCACGATTGTAATCCTGTCGATTATAAATACCAAAAAACATTTTGTCAATAATAGCAAAACTCTTCCTGTAACAGCCAATCTACCAAAAAAATATGCGGTCCAATTTTCTAAGAAATTTTCGAATCGGAGAATTGAATTTTCGTTTATTTAGTTCTCTCCTAACCGAAGTTGGTATGGATTCTTCATCTGATTTTACAATCATCATTTCAGGTTGAATGTCAAATCTCCATTGTCGCGAATTCGGAACTTTTAGTATCGCAATCAATAGTTTTTCTACTTCTTTGAGTAAAGTTTCACTCTTGTTGTAGTCGTATGATTTGTGGTAATTCGTCAGATGAAATTTTTCTTCCCACTGAATACTTGTTAGAATTTTATTCGCAGTATTTTGATCGAGTGTTTTATTTGGTACCAACAATGCATAAAAATCAACTCCTGTATTGAGAATATAGATCAAATTTCCCATGGATGTTATGGTCAAATTATAGGATTCGCCTTTTGATTGTATCTCATCCAATCCACTTCTTAACTTTATTAAATTTGCGTTCGACATTACCAAGTTCTTTTGACTATACGTATGACAAGAATTCCTATTGTTTCAATAAAAACAATAATATTTTCTACAAAAATGTGCTTATTCCGCTTAAATGCTTCACCGAAAGACTCATGGTGATAGGTTCTAGGTTTCCAATAAAGGGAAAGTACACTTTAAGGATGAGAAATAATCCTTCTAGAGTTACTAAACTGATAAAAATATTTTAAACATAGAGATTGCATGTTTTCGAAAGAAATCGCTACACAACAATGCAACTGAAAAAACAACTAGTTCGTCTTTGGCAAATTATAAATTAGATACTTATTTTTCTCCTTGTCAAAATTGATACATCGAACTTCATCTAGTAAAGGAATGAAAAAGAACCGCTTCAATTCAGTATTCACAACTAATTCATCTTGATATGCTTCTAAATCAAAATATTCGAATTCAAGTTCGCTTGTGTTGTTTGTCGATTCTAGATTTGTATCCAGATTGATTTCAAAAAAATTACCTCTTCTTTTATTTTCGGCTAGTGCTTCAAATATCATCATACCAGCACCTGCAAGATTAAATCCACCCGAAAGGTTTCCTGCATTAGCATCATAATTTAATCCAAATGCAGGATAATTCCACCAAAAATTACCCGCATCACTATTTCTAAATGTATTTTTATCTACGTGTCCTACCTGTACAATGTACGCATTATCGGTAGTTTTATTAACTCCAACATACAATTCTGCATTGTAAGTTGATCCCACTGCCTGCGGGAAATAACTTTTGAAAAAGGACTTGGGTTGGAAGGAATTTGTTTTGTCAATCCCGTTTTTAACTACTTTGTTGACAATGCCAAAATCGTCTGTGTTGTATTTGAAGTTTTTAACAAGTTCAAGCGTTTCTAGATTGAAGATTGATAAGTTTGCTATTTTCCTTTCCATAGCAAATACAAATAACAAATCATCAATAATAAACGAATTTAATTTTTTTATTCTGCCCTCATTTTCTAACTTAACTTGTCGCAGTTTCGTCACATTTTTCGGAGCTAACTCCATAAGGTTGATCACTTTATTTCTTTTATCATCTCTTATTAATGTTAAGGATGAATTTCTGTAAAAACCTCTTACGTCATTAATGAAACCTTTATCTATAAAACTCGTATTGTCCACAAAATCAGTACCGACATTGGTTATGTAAAAAAGCATACTTTTCTCAGCTCCAGGCTTAAAAGCAAATCGTTGTTTTTCAATATCTTGAGACGATTTCACAAAGGCAAGATCTAATAAAAAATCACTTTTATTCAATACTAAAATCGTCACATTATTATGAGAGAAAATGGATCTAGTCCTTTTGTCAATTTCGGTGGATGCGATTTTTCCCGTAATGTAATCCACATCATGAACAATAGTCTTTTCTTTGCGTGATTCAATCAGCGTTAACACCCTATTATTCGTATGAAATGCCAGAAAAACAGGTTTCTTTTTTTGTGTGCCAATCGGAATGATTTTGGTTAATTTATGTTGATCAAAAAACGTAATACTTGTTTCATAACTTTTCTCCTTTTTCACTTTATTAATCAATACATGGAAAGAAATCGTATTCGTTAGCGCTCCTGATAGATTGGTAATATTTCGATGATTTTCGGCTATTGCAATCTCTCCAATTAATTCTTGACTATGTGAATATGAAATATTAAGGAATAATGCTAAAAGAGTAAGTAATTTGAATGCAGTACAGTTTTTCATGGTCATTGTAATCGTGTGTAAAGTGTAGAATTTAGTATATTTTTCGTTTCACCAAATCATTTGGTTTTATTGTTATTTTCTTGTTTAAAACTAAAAGAATTATGATCAAAATCAAAGGTATCGTATACGATTTCAATACAAACCAATTTCCACCCAATCTTATGCCACAAAATTCAAACTACAAAACCTGTACATCACAAACAAAAATCTGCTTTTCAGAAGCATCCTGAAAAGGTTCCTCTTCAAAACTTCCAAACTTATGAATGCAATTAAAACCTGCCCATTTTAAGTACGCATCGAGTTCTTGCGGATAAAACATACGCATGTCCAGATTTTGAGTGGAATCAAAGTTACCATTGATAAAATAATGCCATTGAATACGATTCATCTGAGTAGCACTTTCATACTGCATCTCTTCTTTAATCACGACTTCTCTCCCATCCCTAGTGGTGTATTTTGAAATTTCTTTTTGCGTGTTTTGACTTTCCACAATGAATTGAATATTGGGATTGAAGCAATCCAACAAAAACCGACCATCTTCTTTAAGATGATTTTTGACTGCGCTTAACGCCTTAAAAATATCTTCATTCGTATACAAATGATGAATCGAATTAAAAGGAATAAAAATCAAATCGAACTTTTCGTGTAAGTCGAAAGTTCGCATATCTGCTTGAATAAAATCGATTTGTAAACCCCCTTCTACAGCTTTTGTTTTAGCTTGTTCCAACATAGATGCAGTAATATCAACTCCTGTAATCATATACCCTTCTTTGGCGATGGGAATCGTAAGTCTGCCCGTCCCGCAACACAATTCAAGAATGCGTGCTTTTTTATTTTTTGGAAGCCAGCGTTTGTAAAAATCCAAATCATCTAATTGGGTATTCATGCCGTCATAAATATTTGCATCGTAAATTAAATCGCCAACTTTATAGGAAGTGCTCATGTGAATTTTAGTATTTGTGTTTTTAAAGCTATTGGAATCTTTGGTAAAATCAAAATTGCATTACAACTTAGGAAACTTCGCTTTAATCTCTGCCAAACACAAATTATGAATACTTCCTTCATGGGTATGTTTTTTTGAAATTTCTGCGGAATACATTCCTTCTTGAACCTGTGCGCCTATTTTTTGATACGCTTCTCTGAAAGAAAAACCTGCTACAACAAGATTATTAATGCTATCCACCGTAGAAAGGTATTTGTACTTATCGTCTGTAAAATCTATTGTTTTGACTTCTACTTGCTGAATGGAATGATTGAAAATTTCCAGCACATTGTTCACATCTGTAAAAGCGCTAATCATATTTTCTTTCAACAACTGAAAATCTCTGTGATAGCCACTTGGCAAATTATTCGTGATGAGCAACATTTCGCTATACAACGCTTGTACTTTGTTACATTTTCCACGAATTAACTCAAAAACATCCGGATTCTTTTTATGCGGCATAATGCTACTTCCTGTCGTCAACGCATCTGGAAACGCAATAAAATCAAAATTCTGACTCATGTACAAACAGATATCCATCGCAAATCGTCCCAAAGTATTACACAAACTTCCTAATGCCATAGAAACCGTTCGCTCACTTTTTCCTCTGCTCATTTGCGCCGCGACTACATTGTATTTTAAGGTTTGAAAATTCAATGCTTCAGTCGTAAACGTTCTATCAATCGGAAATGAACTTCCATAACCCGCAGCAGAGCCTAACGGATTCTGATCGACGGTTTTTAAAGCTGCTTGCAACAAATGAACATCGTCAATTAAAAGTTCTGCATACGCCGAAAACCACAATCCGAAAGAGGAAGGCATGGCGACTTGTAAATGTGTGTAACCTGGCAATAAAGCTTCTTTATGCGTTTTGGCAAGTTTTAAAAGTGTATCAAACAAATTCTGCACTTGACCAACAATCTGTTTCAAATGGTCCTTGTAATACAGTTGCAAAGCTACCAAAACCTGATCGTTTCGAGAACGCGCCGTATGAATCTTTTTGCCAACGTCGCCATAGGTTTTCGTTAGTTCGTATTCAATTTTTGAATGCACATCTTCAAACTGAGCTTCTATCACAAACGTGTTGTTATCTAATTGTTGTTGCAATGTTGCCAATCCTGCTGAAAGTTGCTGCAATTCTTCTTGTGAAATGATTTCAATCTTGGCCAACATTTGTGCATGCGCCAAGGATGCTTGAATGTCATATTGTGCAATATGCATGTCAATTTCTCTATCATTTCCAACGGTGAATGCTTCAATCTTCTTATCAATCGTAATTCCTTTATCCCAAAGTTTCATCAATATATCAGTTTTTTTGTCATTCCTGCGAAGGCAGGAATCCATATTCTATCTTAAACAATTTGCTAGTGCAGAACTCCGTTCAGCACATTTAGAAATCTATATTTTCTTTAAAAAATCTCAATGCTAACATCTAATATCTCAGTACTACTTACAAAATTCGCTCCAACAACTCAATATAAATTCGAATCCCATCTTCTATTTCATGCAAATAAATAAACTCATCTGCCGTATGCGAACGCGTACTATTGCCAGGACCTAATTTTAATGAAGGGCAAGACAAAACCGCCTGATCCGATAAAGTTGGCGACCCGTACGTTTCTCTGCCCATTGCAATACCTGCTTGCACTAGTGGATGTTCTTTCGGAATCGAAGAAGAATTCAAACGCAAACTTCTCGGAATGATTTCTGAACATGGCGATGCTGCCTGTAAAATTTTTACAATGTCTTTGTTACTGTAAGCATCATTCACACGTACATCTACAACAAGATTCACATTTGCAGGTACTGCATTGTGTTGTTTTCCCGCATTGATCTGCGTAACAGTCATTTTTACATCGCCCAACACCGCCGATTTTTTCTCAAAAGTATATTCCCGAAACCACTTCAACACCGCAATCGTATTATAAATGGCATTGTCTGAATTTGGATGCGCAGCGTGACTCGGCGTTCCTTTCACAACTGCATCAAACACGACCAATCCTTTTTCTGCGATTGCCAATTGCATCAAAGTTGGTTCTCCCACAATCGCAACGTCAATTTTTGGAATGATCGACAACATACTATTCAACCCATTTTGACCGCTGCTTTCCTCTTCTGCGGAAGCGACCATCACCAAATTATAGGCTAAGTCAGGTTTTTTATAGAAATAAGCAAAAGTTGCTAGTAGCGACACCAAACATCCGCCTGCATCATTGCTGCCCAAACCGTACAATCTTCCGTTTTCTATAATCGCTTCAAAAGGATTTTTGGTATAGCCATTATTCGGTTTTACAGTATCGTGATGCGAATTGAGCAAGAGTGTCGGTTTGCTTTCATCAAAATGTAAATTTGTTGCCCAAATGTTGTTATTAGTTCGCTTAAACAGAATTTCATATTGCTGAAACCACTGTTCTATATGAGCTGCCGTGCCTTCTTCTTCCGAAGAAAATGATGGTGTTTCAATAAGCTTTTTCAGTAATGAAATTGCGTTTTCTGTTAATGCTATTTGATTCATTTTTGAATGATTGTATGTTTTAATTTGTTGTTGAGCAACATGCCCGATTTCCCAATATGAACTTTCGCCACTTCATGCTGAATGGCATGAAAACAATTGGTCAATTTCGGCAACATGCCATCTGCTATGCTATTTTTTTTGAGTAATGTTTGATAGTTTTTCGTATCGATTGTTTCTATCACAGAATCGTCATTGTGCACATTTTCCAAAACGCCATTTTTCTCGAAACAATAGTACAATTCTGTAAGATACGCATTCGCAAAAGCAATCGCCAATTCCGAAGCGACAGTGTCTGCGTTGGTGTTGAGCAATTGTCCATTTTGATCATGCGTAATGGCACAAAAAACAGGTATAATATCATAATCTAAAAGCAATTCCAAATGTGCTGTGTTTACTTTTTGAATATCACCCACAAAACCAAAATCTATAGCTGTTACGGAACGCTTTTCTGCCACAATCGTATTAGCATCCGCTCCTGAAAATCCAATCGCATTGACATTTTTTGCTTGGAGTTTTGCGACAATGGTTTTATTGATCTTTCCAGCATAAAGCATCGTAATAATGTCTAAAGTTGCTGCATTTGTCACACGTCTTCCGTTGATCATTTCTACAGGAACATTTAGCTGTTGTGCCATCTCAGTTGCTGATTTTCCGCCACCATGCACCAAAATTTTTGGAGAAGCTAACTGTGCAAAATCATCCAAAAAAGCATTTAAGGCAAGTTCGTCATTAATAATATGACCGCCGATTTTTACAATTTTTAATGTTTCCATAGCTACAGATTTTCTAAGATTTTTTGCAACACAATTTGCGCTGCATAGACTCTATTTAAGGATTGTTGAATGACCACAGAGTTCTCTCCATCCAACACAGCATCTTCCACCACTACATTTCTTCGAACAGGCAAACAATGCATGAATTTTGCTGTTTTCAGTTTTTCTTTCGTCAACATCCAATCTGCATCTTGATGTAATACTTGTCCGTATTGTGTGTAACTGCTCCAATTTTTCACGTAGACAAAATCAGCATCTTGGAGCGCTTCGTTTTGATTATAGTGAATGGGGACATCTTTGGTAATTGCGGGATCAAGTTCATACCCTTTTGGATGCGTGATGCTAAAATCGACCTCAACTGCTTGCATCATTTTCACAAACGAATTCGCTACAGCTTGCGGTAAGGATTTGGGATGCGGCGCCCAAGACAATAAGACTTTTGGTTTTTGTATCAACTTCAACTCTTCAATCGTAATCGCATCTGCCAACGCTTGCAACGGATGCATTGTCGCACTTTCCATGTTCACAATGGGGACAGTGGCATACTTGACAAAATTGTTCAAAATCCATTCGGAAGTGTCTTTTGTTTTGTCTTTTAAACCTGGAAATGCTCTAATCGCAATAATATCTGCATATTGTGAAATGACTTGTGCGGCTTCTTTGACATGTTCGGAAGCATCCAGATTCATCACCGTTCCCGATTCAAATTCCAACTCCCAAGCGTCGTTTATATTTAAAATCATTACGCCCATGCCTAAGTTTTTCGCTGCTTTTTCGGTGCTCAATCGTGTTCGTAAACTTGCATTAAAAAACAGCATGACCAAGGTTGTATGCTTGCCCAAGGTTTCATGCACAAATGGATTCGATTTCAACTGAATCGCTTCTTGAATCGTTTTGGAAATATCGTTTATATCGTGAATGCTTCTATAGTGTTTCATCGTCATTTCCCCTAAAAATGGGCATTTTTAATTCGTTTCTACTTGGTATAATTCCTTTTGTAAGGCTTCAAACAATACGTCCACATGTGCAGTGGTAATGGTCAATGGCGGCAGAATTCGCAATACATTCGGATTGGCAGCACTTCCTGTGAAAATTTGATGCTCGTAAATGAGTTTTTTACGCAATTCCGCTACTGGAAAATCAAATTCTAGACCTAACATTAAGCCTCTTCCTTTGGTGTTTTTGAGTTGTGATAATTGTTTCGCTTTCGCGAGAAAGTACTCAGAGATATGTGTTGCATGCTGAAGTAATTGTTCATCTTCAATCACCTCTAAAACTGCTAATGAAGCGCTACACGCCAAGTGATTTCCACCAAAAGTAGTTCCCAACATTCCGTATGAAGCCTTGATTTTTGGGTGAATCAAAACTCCGCCAACTGGAAATCCGTTGCCCATGCCTTTTGCCATCGAAATGATATCTGGTGTAATGCCGTGTTTTTGAAACGAAAAGAAATCACCTGTTCGTCCAAATCCCGCTTGGACTTCGTCAGCAATGAATAGGGTTTGATACTTTTGGCAGAGTGTTTCCAATCCTTGATAAAATTCTGTGGTACTTTCATCCAATCCGCCTACACCTTGAATACATTCAATGATCACGGCACAAGTTTCTCCTTTTTTCAGAATGGTTTCCACGGTTTCTAAATCGCCCAATTCTACAAAATCTACTTTTTGCTGTGCGTTGATGGGTGCTACAATTTTGCTATTATCCGTTGCGGCAACTGCTGCTGAGGTTCTTCCATGAAATGCGTTTTTAAAAGCCAATACATTTGCTTTTTGAGTGTGAAACGATGCTAATTTTAGTGCGTTTTCATTGGCTTCTGCTCCTGAATTGCACAAGAACAATTGATAATCATTGCATTTCGACAAACTCGTCAACTTCTCTGCCAACTTCACTTGCAAAGGATTTTGAATGGAATTGCTATAAAACCCAATTTGTTGCAATTGACTTGTAATGGCTTCTACATATTTAGGATGTGAATGTCCAATGGAAATCACAGCATGACCGCCGTACAAATCCAAGTATTTTGTATTGTTTTCATCGTACACAAACACATCGGATGCGGCTACTGGCGTGATGTTAAACAACGGATATACATTAAATAAACTCATGATGATGCTCGTTAAAAATAGCTTGCTTTTAACTGCAATCCTTCCGTTTCTGCAAAGCCAAACATCAAATTCATATTTTGAATTGCCTGACCCGAAGCACCTTTTAAAAGATTGTCTATGCTACTTGTGATTAATAATTTGTTTTCGTGTTTGTGTAAATGAAGTAGGCATTTATTCGTGTTCACCACTTGCTTCGAATGCACTTGATTGGAACTGACAAACGTAAATGCTGCATCTTTATAAAAATCATGATATAGCTGTTCCGCTGCTTCCAAACTACCTTTAAATTTGGTGTATGCTGTCACAAAAATTCCTCTACTAAAGTTTCCTCTGTTTGGCATAAAATTGATCTCCGCATCAAATCCTTCCTGTAATTGTTGCACAGTTTGATGAATTTCGCCCAAATGCTGATGCGTAAACGGTTTGTAATAGGAAAAGTTATTGTCTCTCCACGTAAAATGCGTCGTTTTAGATAACGAAGTTCCCGCACCAGTTGCGCCAGTTACGGCATTGATATGTACATCATTTTGCAATAACTTGTGATGCGCCAACGGAAGCAATACTAGCTGAATCGCAGTCGCAAAACATCCTGGATTGGCAATGTTTTGTGCGTTTACAATCGCTTCTTTTTGCAATTCTGGCAATCCGTATACAAAGGATAGATTTTCAAATTCTTGGTCCGCTTTGAGTCTAAAATCATTGCTTAGATCGATGATTTTTGTGGTAGTAGCAAATTTATTTTCTTGTAAAAATGCTTTCGAATTTCCATGTCCCAAACAGAGGAAAACCACGTCTACTTTGAGGTTTACTTTGTTGCTGAACAACATGTCTGTCGTTCCTACCAAATCTTGATGCACATCGCTGATTTTATTGCCAGCGTTTGATGTACTGTACACAAAATCGATGGTTACTTTTTCGTGATGCAGCAACAGTCTGATGAGTTCGCCTGCGGTATAACCCGCGCCACCTATGATTCCTACTTTTATCATGACGCTGAATTTACTTGTTGATATATTTTGTTTTGATTTCCTAGAATTTTGATAAAACCTTTGGCTTCATCTGCGTTCCAACCTGAGTTCATTTCGCCATAGCTTCCGAATTTTGCTTGCATCAAATCTTGTTTTGATTGAATTCCGTCCAGCGTAAAATGATAGGGTTTTAACGTGACAAAAACTTCCCCTGAAACCTGCTTTTGACTGCTTTCCAAATACGCTTCCATATCACGCATGACAGGATCTAAGTATTGTCCTTCGTGTAGATGCATTCCGTAAAAATTGGACACGTATTCTTTGTGTTGCAATTGCCATTTCGTCAATGTATGCTTCTCCAATAAATGATGTGCTTTAATGCAAATAATCGCGGCAGCCGCTTCAAATCCGACTCTTCCTTTAATGCCCACAATCGTATCGCCGACATGAATGTCTCTTCCAATCGCGAAAGCAGATGCTAATTCGTTTAAGATTTCGATATTGACTTCAGGAGCGTTTTTTTGACCATTTACCGCAACCAATTCACCTTGTAAGAATGTCAGTTGTACTTTTTCAGCTTTCTGCTTTTGTAATTTTGATGGATAGGCAGTTTCAGGTAATGCTTGATGCGACGTCAAGGTTTCAGCACCACCGACACTCGTTCCCCACAATCCTTTGTTGATGGAATATTTTGCTTTCTCCCAAGACAAATCGACACCATTCGTTTTTAAATATGCTATTTCTTCTTCACGCGATAATTTCTCATCTCTAATTGGCGTAATGATTTCGATTTCGGGCGCTAAGGTTTGAAAAATCATATCAAAACGCACCTGATCGTTTCCTGCGCCCGTACTACCATGCGCAATATATTTCGCATCAATACTTTTGGCATATGCAATGATTTCAATGGCTTGCACAATACGTTCCGCACTTACCGATAGCGGATAGGTGTTATTCTTAAGTACATTTCCAAATATCAAATACTTGACTACTTTTTCATAGAAAGTATTCACCGCATCAATGTTTATATAGCTCGAAACGCCCATTTTATAAGCATTTGCTTCAATAGTTTGAATTTCTTTTTTTGAAAAACCGCCTGTGTTCACACTGACAGCATGCACTTCAAAATGTTGGTCTTTGCTTAAGTGTACCGCGCAGTACGACGTATCTAATCCACCACTGTAGGCTAGTACTAATTTCTTTTGACTATTCATTTTTATCTTTTTTTAGGAATAAGTTTTGTTTGATGTTTTTTAATCTGTTAAAAACCTTTTCTTTTACTTTCACTTTTTGTTTGATATCGTTGGCTTTCGGATCGTATAACATGCCTGTACATAAGCACATTTTTTGATTTGTTCGTTGCAAGACATCAAAATTTTTACAGGTTTGACAGCCATTCCAAAATGATTGATCTTCAGTCAATTCTGAAAATGTCACAGGTTTGTAGCCCAATTCACTGTTGAGTTTCATGACCGCCAATCCTGTCGTAATACTAAATACTTTTGCCTTGGGGAATTTGTTTCTCGAGTGTTCAAAGATTTTCTTTTTGATTTGTTTGGCAATGCCTTTTCCTCTGTAATTAGGATGAACGATGAGTCCAGAATTCGCTACGAATTTCCCGTGACTCCACGCTTCGATATAACAGAAGCCTACAAACGTTTCGCCATCTAACGCAATGACAGCGTTTCCTTGCTCCATTTTTGAGATCACATATTCAGGCTTTCGTTTGGCAATGCCTGTTCCTCTCACTTGAGCAGCTAGTAAAATAGTTTCACATATCGTTTCCGCGTACACACTATGTGATTTATTAGCAATGACAATTTCCATTGTGCTTAATTAAAAAAATTATAATATTGTTTTGATGTATTGTTTTTGGAAAGAAGAACTGGACGCACCGAAGTTCCCATAATAGAATGCACCCTTACGGGCGGCGCGTGAAAAAGCGGCGTACGGGACGATTGTTATTGATGACAATAACGAAAGTTGGGTAAAATGCTATGGATAGTAAATGCTTCAAGAAATGATAAATAAAACAATATGATACAAAAGGTTACTGACTAGAAGAATTAGCAGCGGCGTCGGCGCAAGGGCGCATTGGGTTGTATCGTGTATGTTTTACTTTGTGAATTCATTAGTATAAAACTACAAATTATTCGTGTACGTTTTTTATTAAATATAATTTTCCTTGAAATTTTATGAATATTCTCAAGAAAAACGCCACACGATATGATATTATTAAATTTTGACTGCTTTTTTTAGCAAATCCTTTAGTTATTTATGATTTCTTAGCGATTCAAAAAATGATCTTTTTACTCTTCAAAATCAATAAATGCTTGTCGAACTGCGAAATACACATCATTTTTATTACCATTTACATCAAATAGTAATGGATTTTCTATTCTTAGCTTACTAAAAATATTGTCTGTTTGCAGCTGCTTTTTCGAATGCATGTCATTTCATACATTGACAATTTTATATTTTTATTATTGGTGATGCGTTAATTTTAAAATTTAGCACTTCCTAGCACTTCTCGATACATCCTGAAACAATACTGAATCAAGTTCAGCACATGGTTTAGGACACTCGAAGTGACGTCTGAAGTACTGTAGTTTATGAGTTCGACGAAAATAATTCAGAATTAGAAACAGCATCTTTTACACTGCTCATAATTAACTAATACCAATTAAACTATAAAATGCAACATATAATAGAATAGTTATATCGAACTCGCACTAAATTAAAATTTTACTTCTTCCAAGTCCCGCCATAGCGATAGTTTTGATTGCCTTCTTTGACTTTTAACAAACAGGTTTTACACACAAAAACCCACTCTTTTGGCACTTTGTATTGAATTCGGAACATGGTTGAGAAGTCTTCTTTGCAGACTTCACAATGTTTGATTCGTTCTTTTTTCTTTTTCACGAAAGCATCTTTTTGTTTGATGCAAAAATACGACTATTCTGTTGTAAATTTTAAGGATTGTATTTCATCAAAACATGCTAAATTCGGTTTAGTATTTGGATTGTTGAAGAAAGCATTCGCGACTTCCATTCCGCAGGGATTGCTCCAATTAGTAGTTATGATATGTTTCCAACCTTTGAACGTTATGTGATAACTGTTTGGAAAGTTTTTCTGCATTTGTGCAGCCCATTTCACAGGCGTTTCACTGTCATATTCACCACTTAATAGTAACACAGGAATATCACTTTTTATGGCTTTGTTTTCAATGGCTTTTACTGGTTTTACATTCCAAATGTCACAGATATTCGATTCAAAAACAGTTGGCGATACTCCCTTGACTTCTGGATATTTCGTTTTTTCAGATGCTACAATAGTTTGCGAAACAAACGGATATTCTTCTGCACACCAAACCGACAAGCGCATGCCCATGCTGAAACCTGTAGACTGTGTTGGTTTTTTAAATAGACTTGCCAATTGTGCTTTCACTGAACTTAAATCGTTGTCTAATAACTTTTGAATTTCTAAAGGAACATTCGCCACATTGTTTGAGTTTGAGATGGTAAAAACTGTGATTAAATCTTCTCCTTTTAGATAAAATGTTGCTGGTTTTCCAGTGTTTGGATTTGTCACCTCAACTTGTAACGGATTTTCTGTTTTGTCTCGTAAATACTGAAAGAATTTCGTTTTTATTTTAGGGAATTTTTGGGCACATGTTGCATCTGCTTCACAAGCGGATAATAATTTATCTACCACTTCCAGCAAATTCCCAACACTTTCTTCGTCATAGTTTACTTCTAATGGCAACGGTGAATCCATGATTACACTTCGGATTGGTTTTGGATAGTCCCGCAGCAATACTTGTGCGATTTTGGTACTGTAGGAAATTGTTAGGAGATTGTAGTTTTCTATTTTTAGTACTTTTCGTAAATCTTCGATATCAGCTGCACTCGCATTGGTATGATAACTGTTGAGGTCGATTCCTTGGGCAGTCAATCGTGCTCTGCATTGTGTGGCAGCAGCTTCCAATAAACTGTCACGTTGCTGTTCTGTCACTTCAGGAAGATTTGATAAATAGATCGCTTGTGACCATTCGGGACAAGCTAACGAAGGTTGTGCATATTGTGTGCCGCGTTGTTCGAACAGAATAAAATCTCTATCATCCAAATATTGATAATATTTCATGTATTTCGCAGAACGCATCGTGGAACTTCCTGGTCCGCCCACGGTATAAATAATCGGATCTTTTTTAGGATTTTTGCTTCTACTTTTAAAGATATACACAGGCAATTTGATTGTATTTCCTTCGGGTTTTTCACGATTTTCCAATACTTCTAAATATCCAAAAGTATATGTCTGTCCTGCTGGAATTTTGTGAGTTGTTTTTTGAGAGGCTTCAAATTTTGGGGTAAAAACCACACGCTCTTCTTTCTTTCCACAAGAAAACAACAAGAATAGTACAGATAAAATGATGTAATTTCTAAGCATATTATTTTGTTTCTTTAGTAGCAGTCCAAACGGCTAAAAATTCTCTTCCAATTGCGTGCGTACTTCCGTATAATTTTCCATCTTTATAGTAGAAAGATGTGTTGTATGTTCCAGAATTGTCTCCTGAAACCAAGGCGCCATAAATGAATCCCAATTGTGTATTGAGTCGTCCACTGCGAATGCGCACACCTTCACGATAAAAATATCCCTTAAAGGTATTTTCGTCTACTTTAGTGATGATCATTTTGGCAAAATTTGCATCGGTTGCATTTTGTGGACTCATGTCTAATTTCCATTCACCGACTAAGATGTTTGTGTCTACTTTTTGAGTTTGTGCTTGCAATTGAACCGAGATGGTGAGTAAGATCATACAAGCGAATAATTGTACTGTTTTCATTTTTTGATTTTGTTTGAAATTCACAGCAAACCTAGAATTTTAGCGGTTTCAAATCGTTGCAAATTGCGAATTGAAACCTTTTTTGGAGAAAATTGAAGCGTCATTTTTGGAATTGACACGTCATTTCTGAAACTTCAACTCACTCGGAGAAATACCCAATTGCTTTTTGATAGCACGATTGAACGACGATTTGGAATTGAAACCTGCTTCCATTGCCAGACTTAGCAATGTATATTTGGAATTATTCGCATCATTCAATAAATCTTGTACTTCTTTGACTCTGTATTCGTTTACATAATCATTGAAACGTTTGTTAAAGACTTCACTTAGACTTTTGGAAATTAGATACGGTTTTATGTTCAACTGATTTGCCAAACTTTGCAATGAGAGTTCTTGGTTTTTATAGAGCTTGTCTTGTTGCATAGCAGCTTCCAACAGTTTGGAAATTTCTTTTAGTTTCTCGGAAGTTTCTGCTGGAATTTCTTTTTTTATCGTTAATTCAGGATCGTTTCTTCTGGAAAAACCTTCCATTCCTATCCAATAGGTTAAAATGGCGATTCCCACAAAAAATGGATAGTAGTAAAAGCGGATAAAGTAGAAATATGAACCTTCATTCGAAGAAGAAAACACGATTAAATCTGCCAAAAGTACAATTAACACTAAAGAAAAATACAATAAATACGAACGAATGATTCGCTTGATCCATGTGCGTTTGGTGGTTTGTATTTCAACATTTTCACCTACCGCTTGCAACATTTTTTGCGCTTTGTATGCATAGAAAATGATTAGGATACTTGCCACAATGTAAATCGTCGGATTGTTCATCCAAACGACATAGCCGTAATAGCCTAACCACGTTAGACTTTCGCGTGTGCCGTCCCAATATAAGTTTTGCATTCGCACAAATATGCTGATTCCGATTTGTAAAACGACTGGAATACAATGTATCCAATCGGACTTTTTGATGCGAAAATTGGGTTGTGTTTGCGCTTTTACGTAGAAGTATAGCAATGCGCCGTGAATCCAACTGAGATCAATCATGACGTAATACCAACTGTCGTAATATCCTAAACCAAAGAGTCGTAGCACTTGCACTAACAATCGATACGAAAGTAAGAATAGAATCGTTGCTAGAATTCGATTGGCAATTTTGTTTTGCGTATTCGATCGAAATAAAATACTGCCATAGATAACGCCTTGTACTGCGCCAACAGTCAAGAGAAGAATAATAAATACAGTTGTGGTTTCCATGTATGCTATGAAAAATTAGCTTTCCCAAGATAGATATTTCCATGAAGAAACAAAATAGAAAAGCTTTAGAAAAGCGAAAAGCCAGACGTTTCCATCTGACTTCTCTATTGGATTGAGTTAGTAAAAATATGCGTATTCTTTATCTCGGCGCGTGAAACATGAGTGTAAAATCCCCTTTTTTCACTACTATTAGCTTCACTAAAATAAAAAATAGCAATCTTTAATTCGTAAGTGAATTATCCCTTAAGGTAAAATCTTTGTGACCTGTTTGCCAAAATGCAAATGACAACATGTCTTGTAATTCTTTGTGACGTTTTTCAGTACTCGCGTCAAAACCGTGTCCACTTTTAAAATCGACATTGAATATGACAGGCGTATTTGCAGTGTTTGCTTGAATCATTCTAGCAGCGAATTTTCCAGGTTGCCATGCAGGTACGCGCGTATCATTCATGCCCGCTGTCAATAGCAATGCGGGATATTTTTCACCTTTTTCTATGTGATGATAGGCATCCATTTCCAGCAAATATTCAAATTCTTCTGGATCTTTGACGGTTCCGTATTCTTTGATCCCATTGAGTCCGTTGGGTGTGTTTTCCGAACGTAAGGTATTGAGCTTTCCAACACGAACGATTGCCGCTGCATATAAATCTGGTCGCTCGGTAATAGCACGTCCAATGAGAATTCCGCCTGCACTGGAACTCCACGCAGCAATTTTTGCGGGATTGGTATAGTTTTGATCAATTAAATATTCAGTACACGCAATAAAATCTTTCCAGGTATTGGGTTTGGTCTTTTTGAATCCTGCTTTGTGCCACGTATCGCCTTTTTCGCCACCGCCGCGGACATGTGTGACTGCATACATTCCGCCTTTGTCAATCCACTGCAGCATCAACGGATCTACTTTTGGTGTGAGCGAGAAAGCATAGGTACCATAACCGCGCATCAATACTGGATTTTCACCATTTTTTTTCGTGTTTTTGTGATAGATGAGCGACAGCGGAATGAGTTCACCATCATACGAAGGCACTTCTATTTCTTCTACAATAATGTCATCGTAATTGTTGTTTTTTTCTTTTGGATATAGTGATTCTTCCGTAAATGTTTTGTCTGCTGAGTTGTATTTGTAACGCACTTCATTCGTGGTCCAACCGCTAATTTCTATCCATAAATCGTCGTAATCAGGTCCTTTAGACAGTAGATAAATCGCGCCTGCAGGTTTCGGAATTTGAATTTCTTCTATGTTTCCGTTTTGCAGTTTATAGAGTGTTGAAGAAACCCCATTTTTCGTCTTCACAAAAAATAAACCTTCTTTCGTCATGGTAAAATCGGAAATCGTAGCTTGCGCATCTTCTGCGACCAACACTTCCGGATTTGCTAGATTTGGAGCTTTTAACGAGGTTTTACAGATTTTGAAGTTAGACGCATTTCGAGCCGTTACAAAATACACCTCATCGCCTACTACATAAAAAAACGGGACTTTGTCTTCCTGCGTGAATAAAGGTTTCCATTGTATTTTTTTATCGTACAACTTATCATATTCTGTAAAGTAATATTCGTAATATGCACTTGCGCCAGAAACATTACTGAACAGATATTTGTCTGTGGGATTTTGTAAAAATACTTCAGGAAAATCACCCGAACTCATTTGAATTTCAGGATTATTTTTTTTGGAAAAATATACGTTTCGCTGATTCGGATCGCTTCCAAGCGTGTATAAAACCGTTTCTATATTTTTTAAATACTCTTCTGCTTCTTGATTGGTTTCTGGAATGTATTCATAGAAAAATCCGCTGTCGTCCGCCAACCATCGCACGCCGCCAAGTGCTGCTGGCCATGCGTTGCGAATGACTTGCAGTGATTGTTTTTTGGTTTTGGTATCGAGAATGATCATTTCTGAGATTTCTTCGTCGTCTTTTGACAGACTGATCACCACTTTGCTATTGTCCCAACTCGGATTGAAATAGTTGATGTAATACGCATCTCTCGTTGTGGATTGATAGTCTTCAGGATCAAAAATCAAAATTTCTTCACCTTCAATGGTATATCTGCAATACAGTTTGGCTGTGGTTTCGTTGGCTTTTTTCTTTAGATAGTAAAAATGATCGTCGTTGGTAAAAGTCAATTCTGTGATCTCCACATTTGACACTGAAGTTTGCATTTGAAACAAATCGCGACCACGAATATTTTGGAGAATGTTTTCCGCATACGCAGCTTCGTTTTTGTACCAACGCAATACCATTGAATCTTTCATGTTTTCCAACGGTCTGAAAGGATCTGTTATTTGTTTTCCATGATAGGTTTCTGTTGTTGTGTTTTGAATGTTGGTAGGCACTGTGCGCTGAAACGAGTGTTGTTCATTTGCACAACTTACAAATATAAACGCGATAACAACTAGAAACTTTTTTAGCATATTATTATAAAATTGATAAGTGCACAAATCTTGGTAAGGGACTTGCACACTTGACTTTTAGCACTCTATTATGATTTTACATAAAGACGATTTCAACACCTTGCGGCGGCAATATTGGTTGTAATTGAGTACCCATTCCTTGCCTTGTATCTCCGGTTTTGGAATTGGTGCCGCGCTTTCTGCGATCGCCTCCTAAAATCATGTTTTGTTCATTTACGGTTGCTATTTTTACTTTTGATAACAGCAATTTGTTTAGGGATGTAGTTTGTTTTTTCATTCTTCTCGTGTTTTAATGTTATACTCAAATGTAAAACCTAAATGAGATACGAAGCAAATGAAATTACACCATATTTATAAATTTTAAGTGAACAATTTTATTTTAAAGTACTGATTGTCAATTATTTGAATTTTTAATTTTATTTTTCAGTTGTCGTATGAAAAATGATGGTTTTATCCCTGTCTTTTTATAAAATGCAGCCGAAAATGACTGTTGTGTCTTAAATCCGCACTCTTCTGCAATGGCTTTTATAGTGTATTCCCGAAACCGTGTATCGTTCGTAATTCGTGCCACAGCATAGTCAATTCGCAATTGATTTAAATAGTTGGCAAAGTTTACTTGTTTTACTTCATTGATCACTTTTGACAAGTACGTTCCATTGGTATTTAGCTCTTTGGCCAATTGTGGCAATGTGTATTTTTTCTTTACAAATTTATCGGTCGCTTCAAACTTTGTGAGCTTTCCTAAGATATCATTTACCAACTCTTCTGGTAATTCTTTAATCGTATTGTTTAGCGAATTTGTTAGTTGATTTCCTGCTTTTTCTTCATGCGCTGCTTTTTGTTCTTGCTCTGCTAATAGTTTCAGGAAACGCTTTTTATGAATAACTTGTTTTCTGAAGAAATAGTATATCGCGCCGCCAAAAGCTAGTAATAATGATAATAAGACAATAATAATGATGTTTCCTTTTTCTTTTATTTCACTGATGATTTTGTCGCGCTCTTTTTCTAAAATTTTATTGTCATAATTGGTTACGATGTTTTTGACTAAATCCTGATATTCAGCTAGAAAAATGTTTCTAAATTTTATTTCTTGTTCGGCATATTCCAGTCGTTTTTGCGGATCGCCTTTTGCTTCGTAATGTTTTTTTAGATAATCGTACGCTTCTAACAGTTCTAGTGTTACATCTTCTTTGGTTATTTCCAAGATAGAATCGACACTTGCAAAATAGGCAATACCGCTTTTATTCATCGCTATATTATTTTTCCCAAGGTATAAATAGGTGTAGGCAAGTGAGGTACGTTTACTGGTATCATTGATAAATAGTGCTCGTGCTCTAAGCAGACTATCGAGTGCTGCTTTGTACTCTTTTTTAAAATACGAATTGATTCCAGAGTTTAACACAAAATAATTGTAGCTCGTCGTATCATTTGTGGCAATACTGTTTTTCATTCCTTTTTCAATATACGCGACAGCAGTATCCATTTCGCCTGTATAGGTCAACGTATGAGAAAGTGCAAATAAAGCACGATTGTAATTTTTAGCCGGTAGTTTGTTTTGTTTGGTTTCTAAAAATTGAACATATTGTTTAAAGATTTGTTTCGCTTCTTCACGACGCTCAATTGTATTTTTAATCAATCCTATGTTGAAATTTGTCGTTTCATACAGCAAGGTATTTTCTTTGGCTGTAGCTAATGCTGTAGTAAAGTTATCCAATGCCAGTTTGTACTTTCCAATTCGGTAATAATATCTTCCTTTTTGTTTATACGCTAAGGCTGGATATTTTTCATTATTCTCTAAATCTTTTGTGATTAGTAAAATACTATCGCAATATTTTATGCCTGTTTCCTGTAATGGTTTTAAGAAAAATTCGGTGTAGTCAAAATAGGCATTTGCTATTTCTGTAATGTTTTCTGTTTGTTTGGCTTTTTGCAATGCTACTTCTAATTGCGCTAGTGTTGGTTTGGTATTTTTTGATGTATCTTGAATTGTTTTGGCAATAGAATCACTCCTTTTTTCTACAGTATTCTGTCCTATAGTCATACAACTAAAAAGCAGCAATACTAAGCTTAAAACTGGGCTTTTAATGAATTTTTCTTTAAGAGTCATTGGTAGTGAATGTGTACTATTTACGCATGATTAGCGGTACGTTAGCTATCAAACCAAAGGTACATTTTTTTTATAAAAATTTGTGTAAGATTTATAAATCTTGAATAGCTTCTCTTGTTTTTAGGCAAACTTTCGACTTACATTTACAGTAACAAAAACGATAAGCGATTCAAAAGCAAGGAAGTTTTTACATAACAAAAACTTCTACTAACGATCTAAATTTTTTGCTTCTGAAAAACACGGAATAGAGTTTTGCCGATTTCTTTTATGAAGTGTTCAGCTTGCAATTATTTAGATTGACAAATACTTTCTTAAAGTATGGTTGTTGATTAACGTGCTACTAGTTGTCTTACCAACGACTAGTAGCGAATCAACAAACTTCACAAAAATCAGCATATATTCGGTACAACGATTAACTATAAAATTATTAACTACCAAAAGATGCAACTCAACAAAGAAAACATCATTTACTTTTTGATCCTAGCGATTCTGATTTTAGCTTTTGGTATTTTGTACCAAGTGATTCAATCCATGACGATTGATGAAAATTCTGAAACATTTAATAAGCGCCACGAATTACGCAAAAAGTGGTTCTTTAACATCATAAAACCCGACCACAAAACCATAGGTTATAGTATTATTTTAGGAATCTGTATTGCTGTTTTAGGAATGAGCATTGCGGTATTTGCACAACAACTCATTGATGTGATACTGCCATCAAAAGATACCAAAATGCTCGTTTACAGCATCAGTATTGTGACGTTTTTATTATTAATACGGGTATATTTTACGACTTTGCGCAATCAATTTTTAATTTCTCAAAGCAAAAATGTCAATAACCGAATTATTGATCGATTTTATAGTTCGTTGTTGAGTTTACCTAAACCGTTTTTTGATACGCGCAAGATTGGAGAATTGGTCGCACGATTCAATGATACACAACGCATTCAAAATGTGATTAAAATGGTGATCGGAAACGTCGTGATTCATACCTTAGTTTCTATCGTATCCTTGGGATTTTTATTTTACTATTCCTGGCAAATTGGGTTGATTGCGAGTATTAGTCTGCCGTTTTATTTCTTATTGATGTATGGTTTCAACACCAAAATCATCAAAGCGCAAAAGGAAATTATGCGTAGTTGCACGGACAATGAAAGTAACTATATCAGCTCACTACAGAACATTTCGATTATCAAAAACACAAACAGACAAGGTGTATTTCAAAAACTAAATCAACGCATGTATGGCGATTTTCAAGATAAGGTATTTCAACTTGGAAAAATAAATGTGCGCTTGTCTTTATTTTCTAGCATATTCGGTGTGTTGTTCTTAATTGGTGTGTTAGTGTATACTTCGTTTCAAGTATACAGCGGCGCCATGCTCATTGGAGAACTCGCCGCCGTATTGTGCATTGCAGGTTCGTTATTGCCATCTGTAGCAAGTCTGGCTTTGGTCGCGATTCCGATCAATGAAGCGAAAGTAGCCTTTGACAGAATGCACGAGTTTACGGCTTTGGCAGAAGAAGATACTGGAAAAACACCTATTCAAAAGTTCAAATCGCTCGAAATCAAAGATGTTTCTTTTGGTTTTGAAGCTAAAAAGCAAGTCCTTAATAATATCAATATTAAGATTGGTAAAAAACAATGCGTTGCCATTGTAGGTGAAAGCGGTTGTGGAAAAAGCACATTGGGACAAATTATTCAAAAGTTTTACACACATACAAGTGGGGAAATTTTGGTGAATAAAGAAATTCCGCTGCAACACGTATTAACCAAAGACTGGCGCAATATTATTGGTGTTATTCCACAAGAGGTGCCGATTTTTCCAAATACAGTGTTCGACAATATTGTGTTGGGCGAAGAAGACACGCTTCAAAATGTAGATGCATTTATTATGGAATATGGTTTTGATGATTTCATTCAACGCTTGCCGAAAGGATATGCAACCATGCTCGGAAAAGGTGGCATGAATTTATCCAACGGACAAAAGCAAGTACTTGCATTGATTAGAGTGTTGTATAAAAAACCACAACTATTAATTTTAGACGAATTCACCGCAACGATGGATCGGAAAACGGAGCTATTTGTCTTTGAGTTATTAAAACAATTAAAATCGAAAATTACCATCATTTTCATTTCCAATCATTTGCACTATTTGAAGCAAATAGCTGATGAAATTTATGTAATGCAAGAAGGAGAAACGAAAGTGCATGGCAATCATAAAACATTATTAAAAACACCGAATTTCTACAGTGATTTTTGGGAAAACATATTAAAAACACCTGAGACTGTCAATTACATATCATGAAAAAGAAAAGTTGTTTACTTAGTTAGTATGTATAGTATGTTAAATGGGATGAGAGATGAACACAGATTGCACTAATTTTTTTCATTAAGTTTTTAATTTTTTAGGTCTGGTTTACTGGGAATGCCAGACATTGCAAGATGTGTTATCTCTCAATTTTTAGGTTAGGGGAACCTATGATTATTTTTAGGGTGGCAAAGTGGCTGGGTGACATCGCCACTTTGCCTTTTTTAGTTGATTTTTTTCTTCTAGTGCTTCTAAAGAATAGTATCTTTTCAATTTGTAACCTAAATTTAATAGAGTTGTTTAATTTTATGCGGAAATTAGCAACCTAATTGATAGACACTATTTTTATGAAAAAGATTTTTATTGCATTCATCTGCTTTTTATGCACTTTTGTAGCTTTTGCGCAGAAAAACTTATTACAATCAGGTCCCATGGTTGGATATTCTGATTTTAGAGAAGTGTTGATTTGGGTTCAAACTACCGCATCTGCTGCTGTGAAAATTGGTTATTTTGCTCCGAATGAAGCTGAAAAGTTTACAGAAACCGTTCAAACAACTAAAACAGGTGATTTTATTGCAAAACTCACGCCCAATCAAGTGGAATATGGAAAAACGTACAAATACAAATTGTACATCAATAATACACATGTTCCAAGAGATTACAAATTAGAATTCCAAACCCAAACGTTGTGGCAATTCCGAAACGATCCGCCAAATTTTAAAATTGCTTTTGGTTCGTGTAGTTTTATTAATGAGAAAAAAGATGACCGACCTAAACCCTATGGCGGACAATATGAAATTTTTAATTCCATCTTACAAAAAGATCCTGATTTAATGATTTGGGGAGGCGATAATGTCTATTTACGCGTACCTGATTTTATGACCGAAAGCGGCATTCGTCATCGCTACAGACATACTCGTGCGACGCCAGAGTTACAAGCGTTACTCGGAAGTGTACATCATTATGCTACTTGGGACGATCACGATTATGGTCCAAACGATGCTGATAGAAGTTATGCCAATAAAAAATTAACAGAAAAAGCATTTAACGAATATTGGGGAAATTTAAATACGAATGTTGTTGGAAACGGGGGAATCACGCAACATTTTGCTTGGAACGATGTGGAGTTTTTTATGCTAGACGATCGTTATCACAGAGCTCCAAATCGCGATCCGAACAGTAATAAAGCATATTTTGGCAAAGAACAACTCGACTGGCTGATTGATGCGTTGACAACCAGTAATGCCACTTTTAAAATTGTAGTTACGGGCGGACAAATTATCAGCAGTTCCGCAAGAGGAGAGAATTATGCTACATATCCAGGAGAACGTAACGAATTATTACAACGCTTGCACGATTCAAAAATTGAAGGTATACTATTTATTAGTGGAGACAGGCATCATACAGAAATTTCTAAAATGGATCGCGCAGATGCGTATCCGTTAATTGATATTACTTGTTCACCTTTAACTTCTGGAACCCATTCCGCTAGAGATGAAGGCAATACGCATCAAGTAAAAGGAAAGACTTTTTACAACCGTAATTTTGGAATTATGGAAGTGACAGGAAAACGCAGAGATCGTGTACTTTTACTCACGATTTACGATACTGATGGCAACAAAGTATTTGATTACGAAATCAAGGCGAAAGAATTGCGCTATCCAAGAAAGAAAAAATAAATCTTTTAGAATATTTCGAAAACCGCTGTCCAAACAAGCGGTTTTCTTTTTAATTTTAGTAGCTTTATGATATGATTGCTGCTATAGACATTCATTACAGAGAAACACATGCCAAAGCGGTGTGTGCTATTTTTAATTGGGAAGATGCGACACCAAAACAAGTGTATACCGCAATTATTGATAAGGTAGCACCATATGTTTCTGGTGAATTTTACAAAAGAGAATTACCCTGTGTGCTCAACGTATTGCAACAAGTAAATCTCAATACACTAGAAGCCATTATTGTGGACGGACATGTATTTGTAACTAATGATAAAAAATATGGCTTGGGCGGTTATCTTTGGGAAGCACTTGATCAAAAAATTCCTGTGATTGGAATTGCTAAAAAATCGTTCATTCACACAGAAAATGTAACTACACCAATAAAGCGTGGTGTGAGTGAAAATCCACTGTATGTTTCCTGTATCGGAATTGACATAGCAATCGTTTTACAAAACATCAACTTATTGCACGGACCGCATCGCATGCCTACTATTTTAAAGTTAGTCGATTCCATTTCACGTATTGAAACCTTATCATAAGAGTTTAACGTTGCTATTTAACGTGAGTTCGATATAAGAAATCATCAAATGACTCTTAATTTACTGGAAAACAAATATTTGTCAGTTCGAGCGCAGTCGAGAACACAATAAAAGTTAAAACTTCGATTGAATCTCGACTGCGCTCGATTTGACAATTCCTATAAGTTATCGACTATTATACATTTAATAGAGTAATTATATCGAACTCACGTTATTTCAAGTAAATTAACAGCAATTTACACCCAATTTTCAGCACATTTCTTCCAATCTTTATGTAGAAATTCACGTATTATGTAAAATCAGGTATTTCTACGCTATTGTAGTATTTCTTTTTTTGTGAAATTTAAATTATTAAAAATTACCTGTAGAGGGCATAGTATAAAGACAATAAAAAGTACGGTAAATACGCTAGAAACCGCCATTTTACCGACAAGATAAGAAACAAAATTATCAGTGTAATTAGTTTTCAATACTAACAACAAAAAGAGAATCTTCAGGGCAAAAGATTCTCTTTTTAATTCTTTAATACAATTTATCAGATTGTTAATATCGTAATACTAATATTATGATATAAATATAGTCGTATAAAAATCGTTTCACTTACAAAGTCGATCAGTTAGTTTAAGAGTATCGATGATGTGTATTATTTATTCGATAAAATACATGTTTTATCGCATTATGTGGTAGAAACTGCCTCAAACAAAAAAAGAATCCTCAGGGCAAAGGATTCTTTTTTTATTTTTAAACAATTTATCAGATTGTTAACATTTCAATACTAAATATTAATAGTATAAATATAGCTTTGTATTTAGTTGGGCTGTTATAAAGTCGATGAATATGTTATTTTATGTAGATCATTGGTCATTTTTAGTCGATAAACTAACAAACGGAAAGTAAATAGTTAGAAATCTAGTTTTTATCTTAAAAAAAAAGAACTCTTGGGGCACAAAAAGTTCTTTATATTTTACAATTTACCAGATTGTAATTATCGTAATACTAAATATTTACCTAAATATACTAGGATTGACACGTATTCGTTTTCAAAAGTCGATAAGTCATTATCATAGTATAGATGAATGGTCTTATTTCAACGTTGAGCACTTTTTGAATCTTATTTACATCAGAAAATCAAGGTGTTAACTATTTTTCTAAAGTGAAAGGAACGTTCCCCAACGTTCCTTTCGGTCTGTAGAATAATAAACCTCAATAAAATACTCATTGAAACTTGGTCTAATGTAGTAAAACTTATCTCACAAACCGTAAATTACTTTGTAAGCGTTGAATTTTGAAAATAAGCGTTGAATTTTGCGTAGAAAAACAAAAAAGGAGCGTCCCCCAACACTCCTTTTGCATAAGAAATATATTCTTCTTCATGTAGATTTACAATTCTATGAATCATACATTTTTCATTGAAGAATAAATAACCTAAAAAACCTATGGTAAACTTATACAAAGTCACTGTATCATAAAAGAAGTAGTGCACGTAATTTATAAATTACGTGTAGACGCCTGACATGATAATGTTTTGATTTACAAGCCGCAAGCACTCTATTTTTAAGGAATCTGTGTTATTTTATATAAGTTGAGGAGTCTGTACTTTTTTTAAGATTGTTGGCTAGAATACGCTTTTTCATTCGATAATATCACTATCAATTTGCTGGTTTTTTGATAATTTTAAACTATTTCAGCTTATAAAAGTTCACTTTCTTCTAAACTTTCCTTGATAGCTTTCCGAACAATTCGATAGGTTTTTCGTTGTCCCAACACACGAAAGGCAAACGAGTAAAATCCGCTTTTGGTAAGTGATTTGATGATTGCACGAATTCGTTTTTTTACAGGTTTTTTGTAGGTTTTGTCAAACGCTGCCATATCAAACTTTGGATATGTTGGATAGTCCAAATCGGCATCTTTCCCATAATTTTCTGTGTCAAATTCCTTGTTGATGATGTGTAAGGCACGTACATCGGGAATGATTGGAAAATATTTGGGCACTTTAGCTGCATCATCTTTATCGCTATACGAGAAACGTTCTTTGGCTGCTGCTGTAACCTCCGCTCCAAAACGTTTTTTAATATTGTCATTTTCTACCGCAAAATAGTACCGTAAGAACGATTGACAATTTTTTCGTCCTAAATGAAAATCATGCACTCGGAACGATTCATCTAAAAAACCTCCAAAACCACTCAACGGCGCAGACGCCAAATCTTTCTTTGAACGTGTCCAACCTTTGGCAGATTTGTGTTTGCGTTTCGGTTCTACCAAAAACTTAGTCCGATTGCTTAATGACAAAGCTTCCAAAATTCCATCTTGGTTAAACATTGCCTGATTTCGCAGCGCTTTAAACATGCCTTTGGCAATGGAAATGATGTCTCGTTTGGTATCGTACACATCTAAGTCGTGATCTTGATTCGGGAAAGGATCAACCATCATGATAGCGTAATTATCAGCTTCACGAATGGTTTCGTTTTTTTCTAAAAGTACCTTCATGCAGATGCCAAAAGGTTCGTTGTTGATCAATCCGCCATCGACCGAGTTAAAGGTATACATATCATTTTTCTTCAAATCGACACGAATGCCTTCACTCCTATCAAACAAATATTTTGGATAACGCGCTACATATTCATGCGCAATTTTAATTTCTCTAGATTTAAGTCCAATAGGAAAGGCTGAGGTACTTAAGGTCGCGTTTTTTAAATAGTTAACATGCTCTTGATTTTCTAAATCTAACACAAAATACAAAGAGCTATCGTTTTTAGGAATTCCAGAAGTCTGCGTCTCATTCGCGATTTTATAACGAAAAAATCCGCCATGATTGGTAATGACGGTTTCACTATCTTTAAAATCAATATTAAAATTCAAGCCACGCAAATTGGTTGTGGTCAATACCAAATCTAAACTTTTAGAAACATAGCTTGGAAATTTTACATGATCATTGGTTTTCAGCGCATTATCTGCAATTGTTTCTATCGGCGCTACATTGAGTAAAGATTCAGGATATTCGTCTGGTTTTAAATCGTCCGTCCGTAACAATTTCATCAGCGACGTTTCTGTATCCGTATCCGCCATTTTCACCCAAGATTGATAAAAGATATTATCGTCACCATTCGGATTGTCTTTATTTACGAATTTATGATCTTTATCTAGCAAACTCAATACGGTCAGCGTTCCTGTGATGCCTCCTGCTGAAGCGCCACTTAACACTTCCAATTCCACATCATGCATCGGAATGGAATGATCATATTCCCGATGTGTTTCCCCTAATTTTCTATTGCGCATTTTGGCTTCCTCCCATAAGTGTAGAGATTCTAACAAATAATCAATCACACCCGCAGTGTAGGCTCCCGCGGAAACTGCACCCGCCATGGTAATGCAGATTTTAAACTTTTTTGTAGGCATATTCAATGGTAATTACCGAGTAAATATAGCATTTTCATGAACTTTTTATTGCAATATTCTCATAAAAGAACGCTGATTTTTAACAAAAATATACAATGCACGCATAACATTTACAATGAGATTCTTTGTTATATTTGTACTGTAAAATCATAAGAATGAAGATTGAACAAATATATACGGGCTGCTTAGCACAAGGTGCATATTATATTGAGTCTAATGGAGAAGCAGCAATCATTGATCCATTGCGTGAAACACAAACTTATATTGATATTGCCCAAAAGAATAGTGTAGAGATCAAGTATGTTTTTGAAACGCACTTTCATGCAGATTTTGTTTCAGGTCATATCGATTTAGCCAAAGCTACAGGCGCCACGATTGTTTTTGGTCCGAATGCAACGACCGATTACGAAATGTACAGCGCTAAAGATGGTGAAGTATTTTCGATAGGAAATATTCAAATAAAAGTACTACACACGCCAGGTCACACTTTAGAATCTACCACATACTTATTGATTGACGAAAACGGCAAAAAGCATGCAATTTTTTCAGGTGATACGTTGTTTTTGGGAGATGTAGGACGTCCGGATTTGGCGATTAAATCTGATTTAACAAAAGAGGACTTAGCAGGCATGTTGTACGATTCACTTCGTACTAAAATCATGACTTTGCCAGACGATATTATTGTATATCCAGCACACGGCGCAGGTTCTGCTTGTGGAAAAAACCTCAGCAAAGAAACGGTTGGTATTTTAGGCGAACAAAAGCAAACCAATTATGCATTGCGCGCCAATATGACTAGAGAAGAGTTTATTGAAGAAGTATTGGACGGAATTGCACCACCACCACAATATTTTGCGAAAAATGCGTTGATGAATAAAGTAGGATATACTGCTTTTGAGACTGTGTTGGAAAAAGGAAATATCGCTTTACATTCAGAACGATTTGAAACCATCGCCAATGAAGAACATGCGTTGGTATTAGATGTTCGAAACCGAAAAGATTTTGTCACCGAACACATTCCCAATAGTATTTATATAGGTCTTGATGGTGGATTTGCTCCTTGGGTAGGCGCACTGATTAAAGATTTACAGCAACCTATTTTATTAGTTGTTCCAGAAGGAAAATCAGAAGAAGCGATTACACGACTTTCTAGAGTTGGGTATGACAATACGCTAGGCTACTTGGAAGGTGGAATGGATGCTTGGAAAGCCAGTGGTCGCGAAACTGCGAGTATTGAGTCCATTTCGGCAGAAGAATTTGAGCGACGTTTGCAACATAATGATCTCAATGTGTTGGACGTACGTAAAGATGGTGAATACAAAGCGAAACATATTGAAGATGTACAGCATTTTGCCTTGGATTTTATCAACGACAACATGAATCAGATTGATTCTTCAACAGAATATCACATTCACTGTGCGGGTGGGTATCGTTCTGTGATTGCTGCTTCCATTTTAAAAGCACGCGGATTTCATAAAGTTGTAGATGTTGCAGGTGGATTTGCGGCTATTAAAAAAACTGGAATTCCATTGACTGAATTTGTGTGTCCTTCTACATTGTAAAAAACAATAATTATATATTCTTAAAAGAGGTCTAAAAAGTGTTTGCAGGCGTCATTCTGAGCTTGACTCAGAATCTCATCATTCTGATTATCATCTGTTATGAGAAACCGAAACCTGTGCTGAATTTATTTCAGCATCAAGTTCGGTTTGACGAATTTTGTACTTTTTAGACCTTTTTTATTTCAAGAAGTTTTTATCATGCTGAAAAGTAACGAGTACATAAACATACTGCATAAAAAAAGGCGCTTGGTCATGCGCCTTTTATTGTGTTAAAAATCACTCACAATTTTATATGTTTTATAAATTACTACTTATTACGTAGTGGTGATCATTGCTTTAGTACATAAAACGTAAAGCCGTAATATCATTATTGTTGAATTCTCCATCTTCATTCGCACTAAAACAAGCGTTCATTAAAGATGAAGGATCAAATCCTGATGGAGTTCCCGGAATGAGAAGTGCTCCTACTCCGCCGCTACCTTCGTTGATATTTTCTCCACAGCTTTGTCTGCTAAAGTAATCTGAATGACGGAATCCTACTGAGTGCCCAATTTCATGACAAATTACATGTTCGTGTACGTTTGTTGAGAATCCTGTTAATCCAGAATTGATACGTACAAATTTATTAGGCGCTCCTCCTGATGGAAAACCAGCAGAACCTCCCGCTCCACCTGG
Source organism: Bacteroidota bacterium (assembly GCA_039026955.1). Lineage (GTDB taxonomy): Bacteria > Bacteroidota > Bacteroidia > Flavobacteriales > Flavobacteriaceae > Kordia. The sequence continues at coordinate 21,399 of JBCCLH010000035.1, read as the reverse complement.
CACTTGATATACTACCATATCTCTTGATTGCCAGTTTGTTCCGAAAGTTAATTGGAAACTGATGTCTAAATTCAATCTATTATAGTTGGCTACTGCCCATCTAAGTCCAGTTTGCATGGTAGATGTTAATCCATTAGAATCGTTTCCTGTATATCCAATGATAGTGATTACACCATCGTTTACTAAATTATTGGTACGATATTGTTTACTTGTAATATCTCCTCCAAGTTCCATACTCATAATTTGGTCGTAGGTCATAACTATATCACCCTCGAGTATGTACGCCTCTTCAATTTTTCCACCTGGCTTTTCAAAAGTGGTTTTTTGCATGTCATAGGTGTTGAAGTGAAGTGATCGTGCTTTTTCAAATACGTCTTGAGGAATTCCTACTGGTGCCAGTGCTTGCTCCTCTTCTACTGCCGCTGTATTGTCTTGAGTACAAGATGTCACAGCAAATCCTAGCACAACTGCCAATAGCAGTGCTAAGTCTTTGATTTTTTTCATTTTTAGAAGTTTTTCGGTTAATGTTAATAATTGTTTGGAGCGATTTTTAACACGTAATAAAATTATGACATTTATTAAATAATTCCTAATAAAATGTTAAAACGATTATGAATATTCAAAGAATTAACAGATTATATGCCATTTGTTACATATTTAGCAAAAAAAACAGACGCTCGTAAAAGCGTCTGTATCAGTATATTGTATGTAAAATCTTAACTTCCTTAGATGATTTCTGCGGAGAGTCCCGCTTCTAATAACTTACTACATCTTGGTTTTAAATCTTCATATTCTCCCGTCTTCACTGTACATTTTCCTTTGTAATGTACAATTATAGAACATTGTTCTGCTTGTTCAGCAGTATGATCACAGGCATAGATAAGTGTTTCAATTACGTGATCAAACGTATTTACATCATCGTTGTATAATACGATTTCGTTGTTCTTCTGTACATCTTCTAAGGTTAGTAATTCTTCCTTAATTTTTTCTTCTGTACTCATATCCAATATTTTACCACTAATTTACGAATTTTAACGAAACCCAATTGTTTTTTTCGAGTTTGTCTGCAAATTTTAACGTGTTTTTTACACATTCTTCCGTTATGATCGGAATATCTTCTGTGTAAAAGCCACTTAGGAATAATATTCCTTTTTCATTCAAGCATTTTGCATATTGATGAATATCGTTCAACAGAATGTTTCTGTTGATGTTGGCAATGATAATATCATAACGTTTGCCTTCCAACAATGATACATCGCCTTCGTATACTGAGATATGCTGACAGTTATTACGAGCGGTATTTTCTAGCGAATTTAGATAACACCAATTGTCAATATCAATCGCATCTAACGGTTTGGCGCCTTTCATTTCTGCTAAAATCGCCAAAACTCCTGTTCCACAGCCCATGTCCAACACTTTTTTATTGGTCACATCCGTGTTTAAAATGTGTTGCAACATCATGTGTGTCGTTTCGTGATGCCCAGTCCCGAAGCTCATTTTAGGTTCAATGACAATATCGTACTCCACCTCCATTTTTTCATGAAAAGGTGCTCTCACTACACATCTTCCATCAACTTCAATTGGCTCAAAATTCTTCTCCCATTCTTCATTCCAATTGACTTGTGCAATTTCTTCTTTTTGATAGGTAATCTTAAAATCTGAATTGTCTAAGATTTGAATATCATTCAAAATACCTTCGTGCCAATCTTCCTTTTGAATGTAGGCATTGACACCTTCTTCATTTTCCACAAAGCTTTCAAAACCTGCAAAACCTAACTCCGCAATTAAGATTTCAGTCGCAGGTTGTACAGGCGTTACTTTGAAGGTATATCCAATATAGGTTGTTGACATGATTTAGAATACGTTTATGATCGCTGTAAAGTCAGCCGCTTTTAAGGAGGCACCACCAATCAATCCTCCATCCACATCTTCTTTCGCAAAGATTTCCGCAGCATTGGCAGGTTTTACACTTCCTCCGTATAAAATAGAAAGTCCATCAGCTACTTCTCCTCCAAATTGATCTGAGATGGTTTTACGAATAAACGCATGCATCTCTTGTGCTTGTTCTGGCGAAGCGGTTTCTCCCGTTCCAATTGCCCAAACTGGTTCGTATGCTAAGATAATATTACTCCAATCTGCTCCTTTTAGGTGAAATAATGCATTTCTTAATTGACTTTCTACCACAGTAAAATGATTGCCTGCTTTGCGATCTTCCAATTCTTCCCCAAAACAGAATACTACCTGTATCTCATTTGCCAAAGCAGCATCTACTTTTTGGGCTAATAATTCGTCAGTTTCACCAAAGTACGCTCTGCGCTCACTGTGCCCAAGAATTACTGTATTGACACCGACACTTTTCAACATATTTGCTGAAATTTCACCAGTATATGCTCCTTTTGCTTCTTGATGCATATTTTGTGCAATGACTTCTATATTGTGATTTTTCAACACATTGAATGCTTGAAAAAGATTTACATACGTTGGCGCCACCATCACGTTTACATCTGTGTCTGGTACTTGAGCAATTAAATCATTTAATAATGCTTCTGTTTCCGAAAGATCATTGTTCATTTTCCAGTTTCCTGCAACTATTTTACGTCTCATTGTATTGTGTTTTTGTTTATATTTTTAATGCTTTTTGTAGTGTTGAATCATCTGTTTCAGTAGCTTCAAAGAGTTTGATACTTCCGTCGGGATTCACAATCATGTACCGTGGAATCCAGTCGACACTAATTGATTTACCAAAAGTTCCTTTCATCCCCGAGGACACATGGTAGTGTTCTCCGACAAGTCCATATTTCTCAACTGCTTTTTTCCACTGTGCTTCTTTTCGGTCTAAAGATAAAAATAGGTATGTTAACTGCGGATTATTTTTTTGAATTTCTTTAACTTCTGGAATTCCTAACAAACAATCGCGACACCATGAAGCCCAGATATCTACAAAAATAGTTTTTCCTTTATGTTTTTCTAAAATCTCTTCAAAAGTAGTGTTTTCTCCATGAATTGTACGCATGTTTTCTTGCAATGCTTCTTGCGGAAATGCCGTTAAGATTTCTTTTTGGCAGCTTACCAATAGAAAAGTGATCAGCACTAATTGAATTGTGTGTTTCATGCTATTTTTGAATCGTGATTTTTGTGTTTTTCGTGACATATTCATAAAGTTCATCTACATCTTTATTTCGCATTGAGATACAACCCAAAGTCCAGTTTTGTTTTTCGTCAATTAAATGATCTTTTCCTTCTGGCACACCGTGAATGACTACTTCGCCGCCAATCGTTTCGCCTTCTTTAATGATGCCTGCCGCTTTTCGTTCGTTGAACTTTCGCCAAGAATCTTCATTCGGGTAATCGATCCAAATGAATTTTGACCATTTTTTATGCGGATAGAAATTGCGGACACCAAATTCACCTTCGGGCGTTCGTTTATCTCCTTCTTTTTCTTTATCATCTACAGGATTTCCACCAAAGACAACATCATATTTCTTCACCAAAGTATCTGCTGCCATGATAGCAAGTGTATAGTCGCTTTTATCGATAAGAATATTGATTGGCGTGCCACTTGGTAAGATTTTTTCAAGCTTTGTTGTCTCCATGGTTGTGTTTGAGCTATTGTTGTTACATGAAAATACCAAGCAAAAGATACTTACTCCGATCCACAAAACTATTGCTTTTTTCATGTAATTTTTGAGTTTAGATTACGATCGTATTTTCGGATCGAGCCAACCATAAATAACATCTACTAAAATATTGATAATTATAAACATAGATGCAATAATTAACACTGCGCCCATGATAATTGGCAAATCCTGACTGTTGAGTGCATCTACGATTTCCTTGCCAAGTCCGTTCCAACCAAAAATATATTCCACAAAAACCGCTCCTGCCAACATGGAAGCAAACCATCCTGAAATTGCCGTAATGACTGGATTCAGCGCATTTTTGACTGCGTGATTTTTAATGATTTGAAATTCGCTCAATCCTTTGGCACGTGCCGTACGAATGTAATCTTGATTGAAGACTTCTAGTAACGAATTTCGCATCAATTGTATGACAACTGCCAACGGACGAATTCCCAAGACAATGGCTGGCAAGATGAGGTTTTTCCAGCGAATGCTGATCGATTCGCCAAAATCATCTACTTCGTACAAACTTCCTGTCATGTTGAGATTGGTAAATTCATGCAGTAAAAATCCAAAAATCCACGCGAACAGAATCGCGCTAAAAAACGAAGGCACACTCATTCCTAACGTACTGACAATTTGAATCATTCTGTCCAAAAAAGTATCTTTATACAGGGCTGAAATAATTCCCAAAATCAATCCTAATAACATCGCAATACTAATCGCTGCAACCGCCAACACAATGGTATTCGGCAACGTTTCTCGAATGACTTGTGTGACACTTTTTCCTGATTTTTGAAACGATTCGCGCAAGTAGGGAAATTTTAAAACCGTGGTGGTATTTCCTATGGTAAATAATGATATTGCACTGTATTTATTTTTAGATAAATACGTATAATCTTCTTCTTGGGTAGAATGAAATGAGATCGGCAACAAGTCGTTAATGTAATACGCGTATTGCGTCAATACAGGTTTGTCAAAGCCATATTTCTTCTTCACTACGGCAATTTGTTCTTCCGATTGATTTTGCCCAAGCATCATTTTCGCAGGATCGCCTGGCAAAATATTGAACAGAAAAAAGATGACCGTTACTACTCCGAAAAGTGTTAAAAAGGCATAGCCAATTTTATGTAGAATGTATCTTCCCAAAGAGTGTGTTTACAGTTTTATGCTATCAAAATCGTTGTAATGCTTCTTATCTGTGATCGTTCCTTTTTCCACTTTTAGGATTCCTGGATTGGATCTAATCACCGTTTTTAGTGCCGTTTGATCGGAAAGATAGAAATCAAAATTGAACTCCATCAGTGCCCCTAAATCTTTCAACTCTTCTGGATCTGAAGAGGATAATCCAATGACTTTATAACCTGCGGCAATTGCTTTGTCTGTAAACGATTTCACCTTTAAGAAACCTTCATCTTCCGATTTATCCAAACTCGATACCACGACCATGATGAGTTTTTCTTCCGCTAACATCGCCTCTGTGACATCGCCTTCTTCCTGATTTTCGATTGAAAAATCGTGAATTGGCGGTTCGTACCCTTCGTCAATAATATTACTTTTTAAATCTTTATAGATTCCGCCTTCTACTTCTGGCTGTACAATATCGCTCGTCACGATTTCCACTTTTTCGCCATCCACTTCAAAAATCCAAACGTATTCAAAGACAGGACGCGGTGCATCTGGTGGAATCGTCATTCCTTCCATGATATTTGCGCCAATTTTATACGGTCTGAAATCGAAAGTTGGCAGATGATTTAATACATGTCTTCCAAAGAAAATACACGCTAGCAAACTCACCGAAGCAATCGCAATGCTTGCTTTTTTAGGTAAAATAGGCTTGATATGTTGAATTCCCATGAAGAGAATCAGAATCGCGACTAACAGAATAATGTCTTTCCAAAAACTTTCCCAAGGTGTCAGTTTCCAAAAATCACCAAAACAACCACAATCAGTTACTTTGTTGAAATACGCTGAATAGAATGTGAGAAATGTGAAGAAAACAATCAATCCGAGTAGACTCCATAAGACTGGTTTTTTATATAGACTTAGTAAAATCATCACTCCTAAAATGACTTCCAAGATCACCAAAAAAACTGCCATCCACAATGCGTACGGTGATAGAAACTGTAGATTTAATACATCTTCCGCAAAGTAATCGGTCAATTTATAGGAAAATCCAACTGGATCATTCAATTTTATAAAACCTGAGAAGATAAACAATCCCCCCACAAAAATTTGACAGAGAATCGTGAGGATTTTCCCGTAAGCTGTATTGAAGAAATCGACTTTAAATTTTACAATTTTTTCCCAAATTGAATTTTTTGTTGACTGTTGTGCGTCGCCTATTTTTTCCATTGTAATTTTTTATGATGGTCTGTACGCAATCTTGTAATTTGTTATGTGATGCGTGAGATTTTATGTAAATTTCGTCCAAAATTACCAATTTAAAAAAAGAAAAGGACATAATACCAATTTTACTTTAAAATGAAACATATAAGCTCGTTCATTTGGCATCCTAGTTCCTTACGACTATTTTCCGTAGCTAAGGCTATGCAAAACAGTCACAGCGTTCTATGAAACCAAAGCAACTTCGCTTCTAAAGTCCCATTCTAAAGCAAAATTGGTATAACTTCATTTAAAGGTATTTATATATGCAAAGTATCAACTGTAATGGACAATTAGTCTCGCTGGAAACCCCGAAAATCATGGGAATTTTAAATGTAACGCCCGATTCTTTTTATGACGGCGGCCTATACAAAGATTCCAAAAGTATTTTGACGCAAGTTTCAAAAATGCTGACCGATGGCGCGACTTTTATTGATGTCGGCGCGTACAGTTCGCGTCCTAATGCGCCACATGTTTCTTTAGAAGAGGAAAAACAACGCTTGTTGCCGATTTTGGAATTGATTTTAACCAAATTTCCAGATACGATTCTTTCGGTTGATACCTTTCGAAGTGAAATCGCAAAAGCAGCTATCGATTTGGGTGCAGCAATGATCAACGATATTTCAGCGGGAAATTTAGATGGAAACATGATGCAAACTGTTGGTGAATTGGGCGTTCCGTATATTATGATGCATATGCAAGGGACTCCAAAAACGATGCAACAAAATCCTACGTATGATAATGTATTGAAAGATATTTTGCTTGAACTTTCGGAAAAAGTGGCGTTGGCTCGCTCACATAAAATTAAGGATATTATTATTGATCCTGGATTTGGTTTTGGAAAAACAATTGCACACAATTATGCCATTTTGAGTGAATTGAAATTATTTAAATTTCTTGAATTGCCTGTTTTAGCGGGTGTTTCCAGAAAATCGATGATTTATAAAGTACTAGAAACCACACCACAAGAAGCCTTAAACGGAACGACTGTGTTACATACAATTGCACTTCAACATGGTGCTTCTATTTTACGTGTACATGATGTTAAGGAAGCGGTGGAGTGTGTGAAGTTGGTTGGTCAGGTTTTGGGTGTCGCTTTGCTTTAGTTTTCAGTTTTCAGTTTTCAGTTGTCGGTTTTCAGTTGGTTTCGATTTAAAATTTAGTATTTAATATTCAACTTTTTAGCTTCGATTTTCGTTAAGTTGCTTTAACTGTTAACTCATCACTCTTAATTTGGTTGTTGGTTGTTGGTTGTTGGTTGTCAGTTTTCAGTTGTCAGTTGTCAGTTGTCAGTTAGTTTCGATTTAAAATTTAGTATTTAATATTCAACCTTTTAACTTCGATTTTCGTTAAGTTGCTTTAATTGTTAACTCATCACTCTTAATTTGGTTGTTGGTTGTTGGTTGTTGGTTGTTGGGAAATTACTTTTTCATTTTACATTTTGCAGTTTTATATTTTACATTTTATTTCGTTTGTTGTCGGTTGGTCGCTTTGCTCTTGTTGTTGGTTGTTGGTGTGATAACTGCTTGATGTACTTTTCAGAATACTTACTTGTAACTGTTTTAATGTGTGAATAATTTGCAATGAACTAATTCTAATGTTGCTTCAAAAAAGGCTACATCAGATCAAAAACCCACAATACAAAAAGTTTACATCACTTCAATAAAAAAACTGCCTAAAATTTCTTCTAGGCAGCTGTTTTAATGTGTTTTTTTAGTTTTTAAAAATCTGGATCACAAAGACAACATTGTATTTCAGCGCAGTAATGTCCGCAATCAAAACAGATTCCGTTACTGAAACATTGTCTTTTTCCTCCGTTAATTTTGTCTTGTTGTGCTTTATCTAGCGCTAAGACACCGTCAATTTTTAAAATTTTGTGTAACATAATGTAAAATGGTTTTTTGATTGAATGATTGATCTAATATAAGAATTTTTACACGAAAACCGTTTTATTTTCTCTTTGGGTGACCATTTTTAACATTTTTCAACCATACCGCTATAACTAGTACAAATATTTCGTTTTATTTGACAGCATATTTGCTATTGCATAATATTTATTATTTTTACTTGATCGTATCGTAAACCCGCACTTTGGATTTTTTAGATTTTTTAAATTTTGGACCGCTAGACTTCATCGAAATCATTCTCGTTGCTGTGCTTTTGTATTATGTGTATAAGCTCGTTAAGGGAACTGCAGCTATTAATATTTTTATTGGAATTGTGATTATTTTCGTGATTTGGAAGATTACCGAAGCATTGGAAATGAATGTATTAAGCAATATTTTTGGAGGATTTATTAATGTTGGAATTTTAGCTTTGTTCATTGTCTTTCAGCAAGAAATTCGGAAGTTTTTATTGATGATTGGCTCTACCAATTTTGCTACGAAGCGTAGTTTTATAAAGCATTTTCGTTTTTTGAAACAGGACGCTAATATTGATACCGATGTAGAAGCAATTTTGACTGCTTGCACTAAAATGTCTGCCACCAAAACAGGCGCCATTATTGTCATTGAACGCAACAATTCTTTAGAGTTTGTCAAAGATTCTGGCGATGCTATGGGAATGGACGTCAATGTGCCTACGCTAGAAAGTATCTTCTTTAAAAATAGTCCGTTGCATGATGGCGCTATTATTATTGAAGGAAATCGTGTCACCGCCACACGTGTGATTTTGCCTGTTTCCAAATCGACTATGATTCCACAACGTTTTGGATTGCGACATAGAGCTGCGGTAGGAATTACCGAAAAAACAGATGCCTTAGTCTTAGTTGTTTCTGAAGAAACGGGACAAATTTCGTATATCCGCGATGGGGAATTTATGTTGTATGAAGATATGGAATCTCTTCAAGAGATGCTTCAAAAGGATTTGAGTTAACTTGATAAGCAACTTCTTTAACTAAACCGCTTCCTGCTGAATAAACTGAACTTCGTAGAGATTTTTGTAATATCCGTTTTCGATTTGTAATAGCTCGTCGTGCGACCCTTTCTCTACAATTTGTCCAGCATCCATTACAATAATCGTATCTGCTTTTTTGATCGTTGCCAATCGGTGTGCGATGACAATGGATGTTCTTCCTTGCGTGATGGTATCTGTAGCGTTTTGAATGAGTTGTTCTGAATAGGAATCTACTGATGAAGTCGCTTCATCCAGAATTAAAATTCTAGGATTGGTAACATACGCACGTAAGAACGAAATTAATTGACGTTGTCCGGAAGAAAGCATGCTTCCACGTTCTTTTACGTTGTATTCGTAGTTGTTTGGCAAACTCATGATGAAATCGTGCACGCCAATTTGTTTTGCGGCTGCTTCTACCGTTTCGCGACTGATGTCTGAATTTTGTAGTGTGATGTTGTTTAGAATTGTATCTGCAAATAAGAAGACATCTTGCAATACCACCGCAATTTTTTCGCGCAAAGCGGCTAATTTTACATCTTTGATATCGATTCCATCAATAGAAATCGTTCCAGAATCAATCTCGTAAAAACGGTTTAATAAGTTGATAATGGTAGATTTTCCTGCTCCTGTCGCACCAACAATGGCTACTGTTTCTCCTTGTTTTACGTCGAACGAAATTCCGTGTAATACTTCTTCGCCTTCTACATACGAGAAACGTACATTGTTGAATGCTAAGTTTCCTTGGATGTCTAACGAAGTGGTTTCGCCGTTGTCTTCAATTTTACTATCAGTATCTAGAATGGTAAAGATACGTCCGGCAGCGACCATTCCCATTTGTAAGGTGTTGAATTTATCTGCGATTTGTCGTAACGGTCTGAACAACATTCCGATCATCATGATAAACGCCAAGACATTTCCTATTTGTGCAGAACCATCGGTTCCTAATTCTGTGGTGACTATGGTTGCTGACATCAATCCGCCATACCAAACCACTAAACCTACAGCAATGGAGTTTGCCAAATCAGGAATTGGGAAAAATATGGAGTTGTACCAAATCGTTTTTAACCAACCTTTTTTGTGCTTTTCGTTGATCGCTTTGAAGTTTTGATATTCAGTTTGTTCTCTTGAAAATAATTGTACGATTTTCATTCCTGTAACACGTTCTTGCACAAAGGAATTTAGGTTTGAAATTTGCGCACGCACTTCTTCAAATGCAGCTTTCATCGCTTTTTGGAAGACACGCGTTGCATAAATGATTAAGGGAAGAATTGCAAATACGATTAACGATAATTTCCAACTTAAATACAACATTACGCCCATCACTACGAGCATTTTCAGCAAATCGGCAATAATCACAAATAATCCTTGACTAAAGATACTTGCAATCGTTTCAATATCACTCACTGCTCTTGTCACCAAACGTCCGACCGAAGACGTGTCGTAATACGCCATTTTAAAGCGAAGCATGTGATTGAATAGTTTTTTTCGAATGTCTTTTATGATGCTTTGTCCGAGCCAATTCGCATAGAACACAAATAGAAACTGAAAAACAACTTCCAACAATAAGACGCCTAACATGAATAAAATGTAAATGAGTAAGCCTTCTTTGTCTTTGGTTACGATATAATCGTCTACCGTTACTTTTAATAGTACAGGGCGCGCCACGGCAAATACAGACAGTAATATTGCTGCAATTGCTACAAAATATAAAGTGATTTTGTACGGATTTGTATAGGTCAGTAAGCGTTTAAAAAGACCAAAATCAAATACTTTTCCTGTTACTTTAGCCATTCGTTGTAAAGGTTTCTTTTGGGTATGTTACCGCTGTTAAATATAAGGCTTTTCCCGGTACCGACGTACCTGCTTTGTTACGATCTCTCGATTCTATGATTTGTTTGAATTCTGGAATGGATATTTTACCCAATCCCACGTCTAAAAGTGTTCCTACAATTGCACGCACCATGTTTCTCAGGAAACGATCGGCTCGAATGGTAAATACTAACAATTCATTTTTTTGCTCCCAAATTGCTTTTTCAATTCTACAGATATAGGTTTTTACATCCGTATGCGTTTTGGAAAAACTTTTAAAGTCTTCGTAATTGAACAATTCTTTTGCCGCTTCATTCATCAAAGGTACATTTAGCGGTTTAAAAACCGTGTGTGCAGATTGATTATGAAATGGATTTTTTTGTGAAACGATCCAGTATTCGTAGGTTCTTCCTGTAGCATCAAATCGCGCGTGCGCTTCCTCATGGACTGAATGAATTGCTTGAATCGCTATATCTTTTGGTAAAAATGAATTCAATTTAAATGTCAATTCTGAAGCATCAAACACAACTTCCGTATCAAAATGTGCAAACATTTGTTTGGCATGAACGCCCGCATCGGTTCGTCCGGCACCAACAATCGCAATGTCTGATCGCAATAAGGTAGACAAGGCTTTTTCGATTACTTCTTGTACCGAAATGGCATTCGGCTGATTTTGCCAACCGTGATAATTTTCGCCATTATAAGAAAGTTCAATGAAGTATTTCAAGGTAATATTTGCTACTTTTGTTACAGACTGACAAAGATAAGTTTTAATTCATTAGTTTGCGCGTATTCACATTTATTTAGCATAGTTTACTCGATAATCGAGATTTGAAATGTGTCAATGTTGAGTTCTATATTTGATGATGAATTTTTGATGAGTTTGTCAACAATCATTTCTTAAATTAATTTCATGAAGAAAATTTTACTGTTATCGGATACGCATAGCTATATTGACGATCAAATTTTAAAACATGTCGAGAATGCGGATGAAGTGTGGCATGCAGGCGATATTGGTGATTTATCTGTGACAGATACCATAAAAGTATTGAAACCGCTGCGCTGCGTGTATGGCAATATTGATAATGATAAAGCGCGCATGGAATTCCCTGAACACGATCGCTTTTTTTGTGAAGAAGTAGATGTTTGGATGACGCATATTGGCGGATATCCGAATAAATATAATGTGCGCGTGCGTGATGAAATCCGCAAAAACCCTCCAAAGCTCTTTATTTGCGGGCATTCGCATATTTTGAAAGTGATGTTTGATAAGAAGTTAAATTTACTTCATATGAACCCTGGCGCCTGCGGAAAACACGGTTTTCACAAAGTACGTACCATGCTTCGCTTTGTGATTGATAAAGATCAGATTAAAGATTTGGAGATTATTGAGTTTGAGCGTCGGTAAAAAAAGAAACTGTTTAGAAAGTTATCAATAGCTCGTCATTCTGAACTTTTGTACTGAACTTTATTTTGTATGATTCAGAATCTCAACCAATTATTTTTCTATTGTTATGAGAAACCGAATAAAGTTCGGTTTGACGAAAATCTAACTTCCTAAACAGCTTATATTATTTAATTTGATATTTTATTTTGTTAGCTCAATCCACCGCGAACTGCATCTGCATACGCACTTGGTTCGTTTCCACATTTTTCAATATCATCATACAACCAGATAAATCCGCCTGTAATTTTATCTTTTTTCCATTTTGTGAATTGACTTTTTACTTGTGCTGGCGTCATTCCTTGATTACATGCATCACCGTGAACACACCACAATCCTGGATCTACAAAACCAGCAGCATCAAAACTTTTTCCCATAGCTGCTTGTAGCGGATCAATCCAATCTTTTTTAACTCTTCCTATATTATACGCACCGCCAGCATAACACTGTAGATTGAAACCTGTGACTAACCCTGGATTTGTGGATTCTAAAATCTTCAAACAGTTGATCCAAAATGGACTATTTGTGTATGGACAGAAGGTAATTTCTTCAAATCCAAGCTTAGCCAGCATGCGACTAAATCTCATAATGGTATTGATATTATAGTTTCCTTCATCATCATAATCAATTCCGTCAATTGCTGGAATCACGTGGCGTAATGTTTCAAAGTTTTTGTGTAAAATACTTGAAGGTCCATCGCCTTGTGTATTTAATAATGTCATAATATGATAGAAATCATTCGTTTCCCATCCACCAATTGAGAATAAAATTCGGTTTACGGTTCCACCTTCTTTGATGGCTTCTAATTCTGCTCCCCAAGATGGATCGCCTACGTATTGTCCGTTGGAAATAATCAACGTATCGTTATACGCTATATCTCCATTTGGACGTACGTGTAATGCCCAACAAACTACTGTTGTAAATCCTGATTCTTTAATGGTTGGTAATGCAGAGTTTTCTCCTGGATAAAAAGGTCCGCCACCATAAATTGATGCTGTAAGTTCCATAATTTTTATGTTAGGTTAATATGCTTATAAACTTACTATGGTTTTAAGGGATATTTTAACGTGTTTTTGTTGATTTTTAGATGTACGTATTTTTACTTGGTGTGTTTTAAAATTGAACGATTAAAAAAAGAGACTGCCTTTGTCAGACAGTCTCTTTTACGCACTAAGATTACTAAGATGTTAGGTTTATCGCAATCGATCTACAGATTTTACAAGGTCTTCATCCTTTTTAATTGCTCGGTTTGCGAGCACTAATAAAACGATAGAAATAACAGGAATCACAACCCCAATACCTTTCTCTGAGACAATGTCTGTCCCTCCAGATAAATTTAGCATTCGATATACAAATATCCCTAATAAAATAAGGTGAAATAAGATGTTGAAACGATTCAACACAAATTGTAATTTTCTATTTTTAAATAAGAAGATCGTGATCAAAGCCAACACAGCAGAACCTACAAACAGTCCTAAATACACAAGATCATCTTTTGCAAAAATTTCGCCGCCTTCTTCTAATGTATATAAACTGAATACAGATGATAATCCGCCAGCAACCGCTGCAACCAGTATCATGTATAAACTTTGTATTCGTTGGATCATATCTTAAAATTGGATGACAAAAATAATAGTTCTTTTCATAAAATACTATTTTGTTTATTAAAATAAATTTGTATTATTGCATAGATAATTCATAATCTATTGTTACTAATAGATTTACACACTTCTTGCGAGTTATATCACTCATTTTTCAAAGAACAATTCATTACAAGCCAATACATGTTAGAAATTTCAGAATTAAAAAGTAAAAAACTACCCGAATTACAAGAGATAGCCAAAGCACTTGCTGTTCCAAAATATAGAACTTTAAAAAAATTAGATTTAATCTATAAGATTTTAGACCTACAAGCTAGCAATCCTGAATCGGTTGCTCCAATTACAAAAGCGGAACCTAAGTCTGAAGAGAAAACTGCTCCAAAGCGAAAACGTATTAAGAGAGAACCAAGTCAAAAAAACGACAATCAATCTTCTAATTCTCAGTCAGCTCCACAACAAAAAAAGCAAACAGCTTCTTCTGAAAAAACGAATACACAGGCTTCAAAACAAAATAAACAAAACAATCGTAAGACTAACGATAAGAATCAAAAAAACACAGCTCAACAAGCTAAAAAAGAAGATTCTAATAAAGCTGCAAACGAAACTGCTGAAACGAATAATACAAACAACAAGCAGCAGCACAATAACAAACACAACAATAAGAAAGATCATTCACAACAAAATAAACACAACAATAACAACAATAAGAAAGATCATTCTAACAAAAACAACGGAAATAAAGATCAGCGCAATCGTTACCGTGAGCCCGATTTTGAATTTGACGGAATTATTGAAAGCGAAGGCGTGTTAGACATCATGCAAGATGGATATGGCTTTTTGAGATCTTCCGACTATAATTATTTATCGTCGCCAGATGATATTTATGTATCCCAATCGCAAATTCGCTTGTTTGGATTGAAAACGGGTGATACCGTACTTGGAATTGTACGTCCGCCAAAAGAAGGAGAAAAATATTTCCCGCTTATTAAAGTAAGTAAGATTAATGGTTTAGATCCGCAAGTAGTGCGTGATCGTGTTGCTTTTGAGCATTTGACACCATTGTTCCCAGATGAAAAATTTAAAGTAGCAGAACGCCAAAGCACGATTTCTACACGAATTATTGACTTATTCTCTCCTATCGGGAAAGGACAAAGAGGAATGATTGTTTCGCAACCAAAAACGGGTAAAACCATGCTATTAAAGGATGTTGCGAATGCCATTGCAGCAAACCATCCTGAAGTATATCAGATCATATTACTTATCGACGAACGTCCTGAAGAAGTTACCGACATGCAGCGTAATGTAAAAGGAGAAGTAATTGCGTCTACGTTTGATAAAGAAGCTTCCGATCACGTAAAAGTTGCGAATATTGTATTGGAAAAAGCAAAGCGTTTGGTAGAATGCGGACACGATGTGGTGATTTTACTAGACTCAATAACGCGATTGGCGAGAGCTTACAATACGGTACAACCTGCTTCTGGAAAAATATTGAGTGGTGGTGTGGATGCCAATGCGCTTCACAAACCAAAACGTTTCTTTGGAGCCGCTCGTAATATTGAAGGTGGTGGATCGTTATCAATCATTGCGACAGCGTTGACAGAAACTGGTTCTAAAATGGATGAGGTAATCTTCGAAGAATTTAAAGGAACTGGTAATATGGAATTGCAGTTGGATCGTAAGATTTCGAATAGAAGAATCTTCCCTGCAATTGACCTTACATCTTCAAGTACACGTAGAGATGATTTATTATTGGACGAAAGCACAATTCAACGTATGTGGGTAATGCGTAAATACTTGGCAGACATGAATCCTGTAGAAGCGATGGAGTTCATCAATCAACGTATCAAACAAACTAGAAATAATGAAGAGTTCTTGATATCTATGAACGGATAGTGAGAAACAAATTATAACTAATACCAATTAAACTATAAGATGCGACTTTAGAGACGAAGTTTCTTTGGTTTCATAGGACGCGGTGAATGGGTTGCATAGCCCGTAGCTACGGAACCTATTCGCAAGAAACTAGGATGCCAAATGAACGAGTCTATATTTTGCATCTTATAGTTTAATTGGTATAACTCAAAAAAGAAAAGCTGCTCATTCAATAATGAGCAGCTTTTTTATTTTAGGGATTTTAGGTAAAAATAGGATATAAAAAAACTCCAATAAATTGGAGTCTTTATATATTATATTGTAGATACTACTAGAGTGTACTTACATGCTTTGCTAATTTTGATTTTAAATTCGCTGCTTTGTTATTATGAATAATATTACGCTTCGCCAATTTATCAATCATAGAAGTTACACTAGACAATAAAGCTTCAGCTTCTTTCTTATCTGTAACTGATCTTAATTTCTTAATCGCATTACGAGTCGTTTTGTGCTGATATCTATTTCTTAGACGCTTAGTCTCGTTGCTTCTAATTCTTTTTAATGCTGACTTGTGATTTGCCATCTCTCTTCTTAGTTATCTTTTTTAAACTTACTGTTTAGTAGCCCGTAGGGGATTCGAACCCCTGTTACCAGGATGAAAACCTGGCGTCCTAACCCCTAGACGAACGGGCCATCATTTTTCAATGAGGGTGCAAATTTAATTGATAATTTTAAACTTGCAAATAAAACTTTCAGAAAAAAACTAGTAGCCCGTAGGGGATTCGAACCCCTGTTACCAGGATGAAAACCTGGCGTCCTAACCCCTAGACGAACGGGCCATTATTTCTGATAGCGGATGCAAAAATACAACTATTTTTATACGCTCCAACTATTTTTAAAGTTTTTTTTCTTTTTTTTAGTAAGCTTTGGCAAACAGAACTCGTTTAGTCGATTTCTGACCCGAATATACACATTTTCCTTCTTCTTCCAAAGCGTCTAACGGAATACATCGTATCGTTGCTTTGGTTAATTCTTTAATTTTATTCTCAGTTGCTTGAGTACCATCCCAATGCGCCGAAACAAAGCCTCCTTTATTTTCGATAACTTTTTTAAATTCTTCAAAAGTATCTACCACGGTTGTGTTTTCATCTCTATAATTTTTAGCTTTTGCGAATAAATCGTCTTGAATAGCATCTAAAAGATTCAATACAGTATTCACCACATCTTCTTGCACGATGGATTGTTTTTCAAAAGTATCTCTACGTGCAATTTCAAGCGTTCCATTTTCCAAATCACGTGCTCCCATGGCAATACGTAATGGCACTCCTTTTAATTCCCATTCGGCAAATTTAGCACCTGGACGTAAGGTATCTCGTTTATCAAATTTGATTGAAACACCTTTTTCTTTCAATTGTGCGGATATTTCAGCAACTTTCGCAGCTATCGCTTCAAATTGTTCTTCATTCTTATATATAGGTACAAAAACCACTTGTATTGGCGCTAATTTTGGTGGCAATACCAATCCTGCGTCATCACTATGTGTCATGATGAGTCCACCCATCAATCGTGTAGAAACTCCCCAAGAAGTTGCCCATACCAATTCTTGCTTTCCTTCTTTCGTTACATATTTCACATCAAAAGCTTCTGCAAAGTTTTGTCCTAAAAAGTGCGAAGTTCCTGCTTGCAATGCTTTTCCATCTTGCATCAAAGCTTCTATAGTATATGTATCCAAAGCACCTGCAAAACGTTCACTTTCGGTCTTAGCTCCTTTTATAACTGGCATCGCCATATAATCTTCTGCAAATTCAGCATATACTTTTTGCATCTGCAACGACTCCGCTATTGCTTCTTCTTTAGTTGCATGCGCTGTGTGGCCTTCTTGCCATAAAAACTCAGCAGTTCTCAAAAATAAACGCGTACGCATTTCCCAACGAACTACATTTGCCCACTGATTGATTAAAATTGGTAAATCTCTGTACGATTGAATCCAGTTTTTATACGTATTCCAAATAATTGCCTCACTTGTTGGACGCACCACCAATTCTTCTTCCAGTCTTGCATCAGGATCAACACGCAATTTTCCTTTCTTTTCCGGATCGGCTTGTAAGCGATAATGTGTCACTACGGCACACTCTTTTGCAAAGCCTTCTGCATTCTTTTCTTCTGCTTCAAAGAGACTTTTGGGTACAAATAATGGAAAATATGCATTTTCATGTCCAGTTTCTTTGAACATTTTATCTAATTGCGCTTGCATTTTTTCCCAAATGGCATATCCATATGGCTTAATTACCATACAACCTCTAACTGCTGAGTTTTCAGCTAAATCAGCCTTTACAACCAGTTCATTATACCATTTTGAATAATCGTCAGATCTCTTTGTTAATTTCTTACTCATTCTTAGTAGTTTGGCACAAATATTGTGAAAATGTTAAATAAAAAATAGTTTCGACAAAACTAACTATTTTTGTATTGTTCAACAATTAATTTTAGGAGATATGCGAGTTATATACTATTTCAAAAACAACATAAAGGCTATCCATGTTTTAGCTATCACTTTTTTGACATTAACATCATGTGGCACATACCAGCAAGCTACATACGATGACGGAATTTATGGCGCTGAGGAACAAAGAAGACAAACTACAGAAGTTGTTGCGAATAGTAATGCGAATTCAAACAGCGCATATCAAAATTATTTTGAGCAAAAATCACTAGAAGCAGAAGATCGCTACGGTGATATTTTTACAGATGTTGAATCCTATTCTAGTCAAAGTGACGTTGAACCACAGACGGAAACAAATGTTGACGCAATTGGCTACACAGAAAGCTACTCACCTTGGGGTGAAACCGCAGAAGACATTACGATTAATGTTTACGGTGGTCCACAATTTGGTTGGAGCAACTGGGGCTGGGGCTGGAACAACTGGGGCTGGGGTCTCGGTTGGGGCGGCGGCTGGGGTTGGAACGGCTGGGGTCCTGGATGGGGCTGGAACCGCTGGGGCTGGGGTCTCGGTTGGGGAGGCTGGGGCTGGAACAACTGGGGCTGGGGTCTTGGTTGGGGCGGCGGCTTAGGCTGGGGCTGGAACAACTGGGGTTTGTACGGATGGCGTTCTCCTTACAGAAACTATGCATTTAATAGAGGTAGAAGAGGCTATGCTAGCAGAGCTTATGCTAATAGTAGAGCAAGTTACTACTCACGAACTACAAATAGATCAGGTAATCGTTATTCTACAGATCGTTACTCACGAAGAAGTAATACGAATGCTAGAAACACCAGAGGTACAAGAGGCACTAGAGCTGTACGCAATACTCAAAATTCACGCACTAATACTAGAGCTACAAGAAATACACGTTCTACAAGAGCAACTCGTAATACTAGATCTACACGTTCTAATTTTAATACAAGATCACGTTCTAATTTCAACAGTAGAGCAAGAAGTAACAGCAGACCGTCAAGATCATCCGGTTCTATGAGATCTTCTGGAGGAGGCATGAGGTCAAGTGGTGGTTTCCGCGGCGGCGGAGGTGGCAGACGAGGTGGAAGAAGATAAGTCTCGATAATACATATATTTTATCCCTAAAAATAACACACTATACTAAATTATGAAAAAAGTATCCATACTATTCATGGTCATGCTCACTATGGCCATGAGTTACGCTCAAGATATAAATGATGTGGTTCGGTATGCAACTGAAAACTTAAATGGAACCGCACGTTTTAGAGCAATGAGTGGAGCGTTTGGAGCTCTTGGAGGTGATTTCTCAGCATTCTCCATAAATCCAGCCGGATCGGCAGTTTTTAATACGAGTGAAGTGACAGTTTCACTTAGTAATTACACGAATGATAATGACGCATCCTATTTTGGAACAGCAACAAACTCAAACGAATCAGAATTTGATCTGAATCAAGCGGGAATTGTATTTGTATTCAACGATATGGGCGATAGTGATTGGCGAAAAATCTCTTTAGGATTGAACGTTCAAAACAATGATAACTTTTACAATAACTTTTTTGCAACAGGAACAAACCCTTCGCGAGGAATAGCAGATTATTTTGTCTCGTTTGCGAACGGATTCGCACTTGGAGACATTGCGCAACTTCCTGGAGAAACTGACACAGATACCTATTTATTTTTAGGAGAAACTCCAAATTTAGGTTTTGGTGCTCAGCAAGGATTTCTTGGGTATGAAGGATTTGTAATCAATCCGCTTTTGGATGAAGATAGCAATACGCTTTACACCTCAAATGCAGACTATTCTAACGGAGCTATTCAAGATTATATCGTGCAAACTTCTGGATTCAACAGAAAGTACACGTTTAACTTAGCTTCTCAATACAGAGATAATTTATATGTTGGATTGAATATCAACTCTCATGATGTAGATTATCGTGAACGCACCGTATTAATTGAAACTCCTGTGAATACATTATCTGGATTACAGTATGCAGAGTTCTCTAATGAATTGTACACGTATGGTGTTGGAATCTCTTTTCAAGTAGGCGCTATTTTAAAATTACAAAACATTCGTTTGGGTGGTTCTTATCAGTCCCCAACTTGGTATAGCTTAAATGATGAACTGATTCAAGGATTAAGTACGGATTTTAGAAATCCTGCAAATCCAACAGAGATTTTACGAAGAGACATTTTCCCAAATGTAGTAAATGTATACAGAGAGCACAGAATTGTGACGCCTGGAAGCATTACAGGTAGTTTTGCATACATCTTTGGAAAGAAAGGGTTGATCAGTTTTGATTACGGCTTGAAAGATTATTCAAACGCGAAATTACGTCCAAGCAATGAATTCATTGGTCCAAATAATGACATTAACAATCAATTGCAAGCCGCTTCATCGTACAGAGTTGGAGGTGAGTACAGAATTAATCAACTTAGCTTACGCGGCGGATATCGCTTTGAAGAAAGTCCATTTCAAGACACAACAACTGTTGGAGATTTAGAAGGATACTCTTTTGGAATTGGTTATAACTTTGGAAGCTTAAGCTTTGATTTAGCATACGACAGAAGCGAACAAACAAACAACCCGCAATTGTTTCAAAATGGTCTGGTAGATCGTGTGAACATTAACAATATAAATTCAAACGTAACATTCTCAGTAACGTTTAAACTATAATATTACATCATCGAAACCGATTGATTTTACCTGCAAACCTCATTCTTATAATGAGGTTTTTTTATGCGATTTATTTTCTCTCGGATGATTTTAAGATGATACTTTTTTGAAGTTGAATCGATAGTATTTCCAGAACTGTTTGAAGCTACTCAGATATAATAAAAGCTTCTCTCCCATACTATCCGCTTAAAATTATTTGAATAACGTGAATTCGACGTAAGAAATCACTAAATAACTTGTAATAGTCTAAAAATTAAATACTTGTCAGTTCGAGCATTATCGTAGATACCGAGCGTAGCTCATGAGAACACTATAAAAAGTTTGAGTTTCGATTGAATCTAGACTGCACTCGATTTGACATATTCCGCAAAATATTAACTATCAATTATTTATTGAAATAGTCATATCGAACTCAAGTTAAATATTCACTATAAAAACAAAAAACCGAAGCTTTGATTCTTCGGTTTTTTTATTGTGTTTCTATTTTTTGTTTTGGGATGAATTATCTCTTCAAAGTAAAGTGATTGATAAATTCTTTTGGTGTTCCATCGAATGGATCTACATATTGTACTCTAAACCAGTAATCCTGTGATGGCATTGGCGATCCGTTGAAGGTTCCATCCCATCCTTGTCCTGCGGGACT
>JBCCLH010000034.1:0-58128 GCA_039026955.1 Bacteroidota bacterium | reverse complement strand
CAAAAAATCTTAAACTTTAAATATTTAAAAATACATTTTACAAGCCATAAAAAATAGCGTTAGCTGTCGTGTTTACGTAAATCCGACTTGCAGGAAAATGATATTTGTATTTCATAATTAGTAGTTTAAAGTTGATAAGCTTGGAATTAGATTTTTTTATTTTGAAATTAGACATATTAGATTTTTAGATTTATTCCCTGAAACATGGCAATCTGTTATTTGAAAGAATAAAATGTTACATTATAAAACAAATCACCGCGGTTTGCTCGTAAAAAACATTTCATATACTTACGTCACATCGAGTGAATTTCTGTAAAGAAATTAGTATCGAGATGTACTTGAAAGTTCAAAGCTGTTCTCAATCTGACATGACATCAAACTAAATTTTTAAAAAGTCTAACCATCTAAAGCGAAGCGCGTCTACTAATGTATCAATGTGCTAATTTGAAAATTTGAAAATGTAGCAATGCCATCAAATAACACTCACAAACTCACCTACTAAAATACTAACATACTAAAGCGAAGCGCATCTACTAATGTATCAATGTGCTAATTTGAAAATTTGAAAATGTAGCAATGCCATCAAATAACACTCACAAAGTCACCAACTACAATACTAAAATACCAAGAGCGTGAGCGATACTAAAGTGAAGTATGTCTAACAGGCGAAGCCGATACTAACAATCTAAAAGCAAAGCGTGCCTAACCTTCTAAAAATCTATAACTTCCGCTCCTGAATTTTATCAAAAAACGCCTTCTTATACGTATCGCCAATCGGAATGTCTTTCTGTTGAATGTAAACCGAATTGGAATCTGTTTTGGTAATATGTGCTAAGGAAATGATATAGGATTTATGCGTTTTAATAAACATAGCAGTTGGCAAGCATCCTTCGATGTTTTTCAAAGTGTTGTAAGTGATGATTTGCTTGTCCACCAAATGAATCGCAACATAATTTTTCAACCCTTCAATGTACTGAATATCTTTGATGTAGATTTTTTCAAAGTTGTTTTTGCCGTCAGTTTTTACAAACAAAAAATCGTCTGTAATCGCAGTAGTTTCAATGGTTTTGGTTTCGTTGAGTTTGAGGACGGCTTTGTAGAAACGATCGAATTCAAAAGGCTTTAGTAAATAATCGACAGCGGCCAATTCATAACTTTCCAAGGCAAATTGTGGATACGCGGTAGTAAAAATAATTTTCGTTTTGTTGTGAATGATTTTCGACAATTGAATTCCCGACAACTCTGGCATTTGAATATCCAAAAACACCAAATCTATTGCGGATTTCTCTAGAATTTGTAAAGCTTCCAACGGTTTGGTGGTGGAAGTGAGCAATTCCAAAAAGGAGACTTTTGCCACATATTTTTCCAACAAGCGAATTGCTGGCGGCTCGTCATCAACGATGATGCATTTCAATTTTGTACTCATAGTGGCAATTTTAAATAGGCTGTAAACTGTTCGTTTTCTTGATGATAATTGATCTCAAATTGATCGTTATAGATCGCTTTTAAGCGTTTCTGTACATTTTCTGCGCCTACGCCTGCGTCCATGTATTTGTCTGAAAATAGTACTTTATTTTTAGTGGTTAATTCTAAATAATCATCCTGAATTGAAATGTTAATTTCCGCAGGATGATTTTCATCATTGACAATTCCATGTTTGAACAAATTTTCCACAAAATGAATCAACACCAACGACGGCACGCGCTTCTCTCCTACTTCGCCATTCACGGAAACGTCCACAAACAACTGATCTTCAAAACGAATTTTATAAAAATACATATAATCTTCAATAAACTTCAATTCCTTATGCAAGGGCATAAAATCTTGATTCGATTCGTAAGTCACATAGCGTAACAATTCAGACAAACGATGAATATCTTTGGCAGTATTTGGTTGTTTGTCAATCAATTCGCTATAAAAAGTATTTAAAGTATTGAACAAAAAATGCGGACTGATCTGCGATTTTAAAAAGCTAATTTCTCCTTGACTGTGTTCTAGTTTTAACTGAAAAAGCTTGTCTTTGTTTTCGTTGTATTTCAACACTAAAAACACCAACGTACTGTATAAAATCGGTTTGAGTGCGTAATACGAATTATCAAATGTATAATAGAAGAATCTGCGCCTATTTGGATGGTAATTGTGATTGCCTGTAATTTCAAACATGATGATTTCTTGTAGCAAATAGCGCAATCCTGCAAAGAGTAAAATCATCCCAAAAACTGCTAAAACAAATGAAATTAAGCGTTTTTTAGACAATAATTTAGGTGAAATCACAAAGAAATTCAAAAAGTAAATCGCAATTGAACACAAATTAAATGTCCATACAAGCCATATATTTTTTGACAGAAAGTTTCGTAAAAAGCGCTCTTTCCCGCCAAGGGCATAGTCTTCCAACCATTCTAATAAAAGCAGTGTGACGCCTAAAATGATATGATATTTCCAATGCTTCTTGATTTTCATGTCACAAATGTATCTGTTTTCTTGAGTTTTGCGCCACTTTTAGGATCAACCGACTGCTTTTTTATACAAAACCCGAAAAATAGCGGATCAAAATTCTGGTGGAATTGTTTTTGGGGTTTGTCTTGCCGTTTGATATGATGATTTCTTTTGAGGTTTTACGCGGATTTTCAAGAATAGATTTGGTGCAACTAAGAAGTCATCGATCTCCAAACGTCATTCTGAACTTGATCCAGAATCTCACAAGATTAGGCACTAAACAGCTGTAATGAGACCTTGAATCTAGTTCAAGGTGACGAGTTATTATCGATTGACAATTGCATAATTTTTACATCATGAAACACTTCATTACCATTCTCACATTATTATTTGTCACTGTACTATTTTCACAAGAAATCACCCTAAAAGGAAGCATTTCGGCGAAAGATACGAATGAGAAACTTCCACTTGCTGCGATTACGGTTTTTGATGCTTCCGCAGATACGTTACTCGGCTACGCATACAGTGACGAAAACGGAAACTACAGCATTCGCTTCAATACGGCGGATTTTTATGTAAAGGTAGAAACGCTCGGGTATGTTACGTTTACGAGTGAAATCTTCAGAGGAATTGATACAGAAAAAGTGCTAGATATTGCACTAACAGTCGATGTGTCGGAATTGGATACGGTGGTGATTCTACAAAAGAAACGACTCATCAAAATGACAGGTGATAAAATGATTGTTGATGTAGATAAATCAGGCTTGGGCGCAGGAAATGACGGATTGGAAACTTTAAGCAGATTACCGGGCATGCGTTTGGATAAAGATGAAAATATCCTATTTCGCGGCGACGGAAACCTACAAATCCTAATCGATGGAAAACCTTCACTTTTATCGGGCGATGCGCTCAAACAGTATTTAAAAACAATGGCGGGCGATAATATCAAAGCTGTAGAAATCATTGCGAATCCTTCTGCAAAATACGATGCTTCTGGTACTGGCGGCATTTTAAACATTAGCTTAAAGAAACCAATCTATCAAGGATTTACAGGAAATGTGTATGGTTCTGTTGGTTATGCGGAATTTATCAAGAATAGTTATGGCGTAAATTTATTCAATCAGACAGCGCAATGGAATTTAAATGCAGGCGTATACTATGGCTATAACGAATCCGTGAATCGTAGAAATGTAGTGCAAACTATTGACGAACCGAATTTGCAAACGACCTTGGATCAATTTAACGATTGGTTTCCGATTTCTTCAAGTGTAACGACTAAGTTTGGTGTTTCGTACACACTGTCTAAAAATGAAAGCCTGGGAACTTCGTGGAATTTCAATATTGCCAACAGTAATGAAGAAACGAAAGGACGTACAAACGAATTTTACAATGGAAATTACGAACGTTTTACGATTTTGAATAATTCGCTTGATGAATACAACAAACGCTTGACAGGAAACTTTTATTACACCTACGCTTCCGACAGTTTGGATACGAAATTGGATGTGCAAATCAACTATGCCAACTACAACAATTCGGAAGATCAAATTACGACGAATGAATATTTTATGGTTTCAGACAATCAGCAATACCGAAATCCTGAAATTATTCGTAGCGACAATCCAACAGATTACAATATTCTAAGCTCACGAATCGATTATGAAAAGCAATTGAACAATGCATTTACGCTAGAAACGGGCGCAAAATACAGTTATGTATCCAATCGCTATAACAATATGTTGTTTGAGCGTACGACGAATACAAATTTTGAATTGGACACAAATCGCAGCAACGAATTGGAATACAAAGAATCGATTGCAGCTTTGTATGGAATTTTGAATTATAACTATAAAAATTAGAGCTTTCAAGCTGGTTTGCGTGCGGAATATATTGATTTCAACGCGACTTCAATTACTGCGAATATGTCTAATAAAGATGATTATGTATCGTTATTTCCGTCGTTTAGTGTGAATCATAATTTGGATCATAATCAGTTTAAATTCTCGTATAGCAGACGAATTCAGCGTCCGCGCTATCTGTATTTGAATCCGTTTTTTGAGTATGTAGATACGTATAATATTCGCGTTGGGAATCCGAATTTGGAACCGCAATTCACACATTCACTAGATTTTACGTGGGTTTTTCAACAGAAAACAGCATTATCTGTCTATGCACGATTTACCAATAATATGATGGATAGCGTGCTAGATTATGACGAAACCACGCAAATTACCACGATGTTTCAGGACAATATTGCCAATTCCGAAGATGTGGGAATCACGCTGAACACCTCCATGTCACCACTTCGTTTTTGGGATATCGATTTTTATGGCGATTTCTCATACAATCATGCACGTTCAGAAATTCCAAATTTTAGCTATGACGAAACAGGAACAAACTGGTATACAAGCATCAATCAAACCTTTCGTGTACGCGATTGGACGTTTTACTGGAATAGTTTCTACTCAGGAGCTGGACGTGCTGGAAATACCGCTTTTAAACCGTCGTACGACATGTCGTTTCGCGTTAAAAAGTTCTTTCTAAAAGAAAAAATCCGCTTGATTCTACGAGCAGATAATGTCTTCAGAACCAACCAATGGCGCAGTGTAATTGAGCAAGATAACGTACGTACGGCCTGGAGAAATCGTTGGGAAACACGAAAGTTTGTGCTCTCATTGACTTACAATTTTGGTTCTGGGAAAAAGAAACGCATCAAAGCAATAGATTTACGAGATGAGCAGCGTAGACTTTGATGTTAGACTTGTTCCTGCTTAAGCAGAAATCGCTTAGACCGCTTTGCTGTTAGACTTGTTCCCGCGCAGGCGCGAATCGCTTAGATTGCTGACGCTGTTGGACATGTGCTGCTTTTAGTATTGGCTTTATCTCTTAGCTTTTTGCTGGGTTAGTTTTCTTTTATCACGAATACACGAATTATTTTTTGTTACTAAGTGTCACTTCGATTTCTATGACAAAAGCAAGCGATTTTACAGAAAAGTTTTGATTTTTGGTTTAGAAATCTGAAAGTGTAAATTATTACAATAGTTGTAATAGAAGCAAAATCGCCATTGGTACATTTTCAAATTATCAAATTGTTACATTAAAATAAACGTCACTTCGAGTGATTTTGAGGCACGAAAAATCGTATCGAGAAGTACTTGGAAACTATAAATTTTAAATGTTAAATTTTGAATTAGTTCGAAAATAAACTCTTCAACTTATAAACTCATAAACTTAAAGAATTCATAGCTGTTCTCGATACTCCCTGAAACAAATTCAGGACACTCGATCTGACGTTTTGAAACATCTACAAATAAATTCTTCATACAAAAATCCCCATTCATCCTGTAAAATGTATTGTTGATGTAAAGTAACGTTTCAAACTCTTAAAAAACCATAAATTTAACTATCTAAAAACCTTAACACCAATCTTATGAAAAAACTCATTGTCTGTTTACTTGCGATTTACACTTTTATCGCTTGTGATAAAAACGAATCAAAAATCGCCTCAGAAGATTCTGGAAAGATAAAAGTCTATCTTTTAGGAACGTTCCATTTTGCGCAAACTGATAGCACGTACAATGTGTTGGAGGCGAAACATCAAAAAAGCATTCAAGAATTGTGTGATATTGTGATTAGCAAAAAGCCCGATAAAGTATTTGTAGAACGCCAACCAGAGTTTGAGTTTCGTAATAAATATGATAGTCTTTTCAAATTGTATACGCAAACAGACAAATTACTCGCAAAAAACGAAACGTTTCAAGTGGGTTTTCGAATTGCGAAAGCACTCAATCACCCAAAAGTCTATCAATGTGACAATCCTGGAATGTTTGGGCGTTATTATGGAGAAGCTGTAAAATACGCTAAAGAAAATGGGCAAATGGGCTTTGTCAATGCAACAGCAAAAGGCACGGTAGTTCGTGAAGATGATCGCGTTGATGAAGATGCTATTCAAAAAAACAGTTCGTTGTTAGACTACATCAGATGGATCAACAGTGAAGCTGTAATGACGACTTCGCATGCGAGTTATGTGGCAAATGATCCGCTGATTGGCAGTAAAGATTATTACAATTATGACGACGATGATACCTTGATCGGCGCACAAATTACCGTGAGTTGGTACCGTAGAAACATCTTAATCTACACAAAAATGATCAATCAGTTGAGTTTTGATGAAGATGCTATTTTTCTAGTAATCGGAGCCGATCATGTGCCAATTTTGGAACATTTATTTGAAAGCAATCCGAATTTTGAAGTTGTAAAAGCAAGTGAGTGGTTGAATGAGTAATATGGTTTAGAATAGCTGCATATTCGTGATAATTTCCATAATTCACAGATATTACCTACTTTGTATGTCCCAAATAAGAACATGCATTACAAAACCTGCTTCATACATGATTGGTCGTCAGCACGACGACAGACAAAATTGATATGCTTTTTACGTATTTTTTTGCTCAGCACACTGTTTTGGGGAAGCTACGGGCAATCAACTATACAACAGTTTGACAAAGAAATTGCTCTCGAAAACGATTGGGAATTTTATTGGAATGAACTGCTTGCGCCAGGCGATTTCAATCCTGAAATGGCAGTTGAACAGGTTTCATTAGCCAATTGGACTTCTTTTCCAATATCAGCAACCGAAAACCTTCCTGCGTTTGGGTATGCAACGTATCGCTATAAATTTTCACTTCCAGCAAATCGACCGGATATTTCCTTATACATTCCTAAAGTATATGCAGCTTCCAAAATTTGGGTAAATGGAAGATTGATCTCAGAAATTGGGCGCGTTGGCACTTCCAAAGCAGAGACGCTACACCGACGTTTTTCACAAATAATTCCGTTAGATATTCACGATACAAGCTTTGAACTCGTGATCCAAGTAGCGAATTTTTATCACAACAAAGGCGGAATTGACAAAGCAATTGTATTAGCAAAAACAGAACATCTAGAAAGCAAAAAATCGAAGCGTATTATTGCAGACATGGTGTATATTGGAAGTCTGAGCTTTATCGGAATCTTCTTTTTGCTGTTCTTTTTATTGTATTGGAATAAAGATCGTGCGGTCCTCTATTTTGCGATTTTATGTCTGTCTTTAGCTTACATGTCATTGAGTGATCGGTATGCGCCTTTTGCGGAAATCTTTGAATCGCTGAGTTGGGTTTTATTAACGAAGATCGAATATGTTTCGCTGTTTCTATCGGGTTTATCTGCCAGCTTATTTTTCTATACGATTTTTAGCAAATTCGTTCCAAAAACGTATGCAAAGATCATTACATATGGTTTCTATATCCTTTCTGCATTAGTGATTGTGCTGCCTGCGCCGTATTTTACACAATTTGTGATGCCGTTTCTGCTGTTGATGATTGTCAATCTTGCGTATGTCGCTTTTATCATTTTTAAAGCAATTGCAAATCAACGACGCGAATCTATTTTGATGTTGATGAGCATGTTTTTAGCTGCTTTTATCTTTATTGCACATATTTTTATCTTTTTGGGAGAAAATGGAAATGCGATTATTTATGTGAACTTCGGATATATCATCGCTTTTGTATTACTTTCTATGTTGCTAATGACGCGATTTGCAGATTCGTTTCACGCACTAGAAAAAGCCAAACTTGTAGCGCAAGCACAACAACAAGAAATTACTGCGAAATCTGAACAGCTTTCAAAAGTCAATCGTGAATTGAAAGAAAACGTACATCAGTTACGAAACTATAATGCAGAATTGGATAGTTTCAATCACATTGTTTCACATGATTTAAAGGCGCCTTTAGTCGCGATGCATTCGTTGGTTTCTTTTATTGAAGAAGATTTAGAAGTGACTGAAAACAAAGAGGCAGAAACTCATTTTGAATCGCTTAAAGGACGAATTTCTAAAATGTATGCCTTGATCAATGGATTGCTAGAATATTCACGTGTAGCGCAAGGTGAAAAGACCAAACAAACATTCAGCATTAACAAATTGCTTCAAGAAATTGCAGACACGCTCAATCCTGAAAAAATACATGAAATTCACATTCCTACAGAAAATATTGAAATTAACACGAGTAAAATTGAGCTACAGCATGTCTTTTTAAACCTGATTACAAACGCTATCAAACATTGCGATAAAGACAAAGCAATCATTCATGTTTTATGCAGTAAAGTAGCAAACATTTATACATTTACCATTCGCGATAATGGTCCTGGAATCGATAAAAAATACCACAGTAAAATCTTCGATATGTTTTACCAATTGGAAGAAGGCAACGAAGTAGAAAGCACCGGAATCGGTTTGACGATTGTAAAGAAAATTGTATCCGGAAATCGCGGAAAAATCAAAATTAACTCGGAAGCTGGTGTTGGGACTACGATTGTGTTTACTTGGAAGGTGTGAGTTGGTTTTTTGTTTATTTGTTTATTTGTTTATTTGTTGATTTGTTGGTTTGCACTGAGCTTGCTGAAGTGTTAATTTGATTATGTTTCTTCTGTTTTTGACCACGAATTATTTTTTTTACGTAAACGTCAGTTCGAGTTGCGAATCTTCAATTTGTTGTCTCGACTGCGCTCGACACGACAAAATCACTCAAACCGACATATTTTAATCAATGGTTTAAGTCTATATGAAACGTCTTTGCGAGGAACAATAGTGACGTGGTAATCTGTTTATCAAAGAGCATATTCATTATTTGAAGTAACAGATTGCCGCGACTTTGTCTCGCAAAGACATTTCAAAAACAAACAAATAGTCTAAATCAGTTAAAAACTAACATTCTAAGAGATTCCTGCCCAAGCAGGAATGCGTCTAACAAGTCTAACAAATCTAAACCAATCTAATGATCATCATGATGTTCACTGTGATTTCCAAAAGGCTTGATGATGATTCCTAAACTGAAAATAAATCCGTCCGTTGGTGCGTAGATTTCTGGAAATGTTGGATTTTCGTGTGGTGGCAAGACCAATGGCGAGAAACGACTTTGCCTACGATCGGTAAAGTTTTCAAAATTCGCATAGATTCCTCCCCAAGAAAAGTTACGCATCGCCAAGAATCCCATAAGCAGAAAATCAGTAGTTTCTGTACCATTCGATAGTACTTGTGAGCCTGTGTAATAGGTTTCATAACCCAAACGCCATTTTTCTGTTTCGTACATCAACACACTTCCAGCATTGTGTCTAGCAGTTAGCGGTTTTTGAGGATTTCCAGGTAAATAACGAAGTCGCGCATCAATGAATGCATAGTTTAAAAACCATTTGAAATGATTGTAAGAGAATTTGATGTTGGTCTCTGCTCCTTGCGTCAAAATCAATCCGTCTGCATTTTCATACTGAAAGAAATCATTAGCATTTAGGTTTAATAACAAACCATTGTCAATCGCGGTCATGTAGAATAACTGATTTACAGAGAAGCCAACGGTTTCATTAAAAATTTTGGTTTTGTAATTAAAATCAAGATTCAAACCGTACGAGCGTTCTGCTTTTAAGACATCTTCGTCAATTCGTAAGACATTTTCAAAATTGATAAATTCGGCTTCTTCCGTAAATAAATCAGGTGTTTTATATCCCAATCCGCCACCAAATCGACTTGAAAACCCTTTGTCATTCTTGTAAAGTAATGAAACTCGTGGTAAGACAAATATTCCCCAACCTCTAGCAAAATCGGTACGTAAACCTGTTTCTAGAATCCAATTGTCGGATAAGTCTATGTTGGAATTGAAAAAAGCACCAAAAGTCAAATCGTCTTGATCTCGTTGCAATGGTGCATTATCATCTTCGTCAAAATCGGTCGTGTATAAATTGGCTCCGAGTGTCCAATCGTAGGTCTCAAAATTGTTTTGCAATGTGACTTCACTAAAGGAATTTAGCTGCGATCCTTTAAACTGCATGTCAGGCACATTTAACTCACGATCAAAGTATGAAAAGCTATTTTTAATCGTGAATACACGCGTAGAATCTAACTTCGAGGTATACACCGCTTGACTGCTTAAACGTTTCGAGATATTTTCTTCCGTATACTGATGAATGCCATTTTGACCATTTTGTATTTTCTCAACGTCTCCTCCTATTCGATCGTCATAAGTTCCGTTGAGTCCAATCCAAAAGGTAGTATCTTCCGAAGGATAATAGTAAAACTTCGGATTGAATGTAATCGAAGTTGTTTCAGGCAAATTACTAAAATCGTCATCTTCAGGATCAAATACTTCTTGATAGTTTCCCGAAGCATACAAACTCACTCCATATGTGTCGTTTCGCTTGCTGTAAAAAGCATTTAACGTACTTCCCCACGCGCTTGTTTGCGTAAACATTAAATCCAAATCAGGTTCGTAATCGGGCGATTTTGATACTAAATTCACCAAACCAGCAATCGCGCCGCCACCATATAAGGTCGATGCACTTCCTTTGATGATTTCAAATTGTTTTAAATCTAAAGGCGGAATTTGCATGATGCTCAATCCACTGGAGAATCCGCCGTAAATTGGAAATCCGTCACGTAATAACTGTGTATAGCGTCCATCCAATCCTTGAATACGAATGTTTTGATTTCCGCTACTTAGTGAAGTTTGCTGCATTTGAATTCCCGTACTTTCGCGCAATACCATGGAAATATTGGTCGGATTCATCATATTTTTTTCCATGAGTTCTTCGCCTCCAATCACTTCAATTCGTGTAGGAATGCGTCGGATATCACGTGAGCTACGAGTAGCTTCAATCGTAACTATATTTAGTTCACCTATCGCTTCTTCCATATAAAAAATAAGCTCTGAAGAAACAGGCAACGCAATGGTTGTTTCAATCGTTTTATAGCCCACAAAAGAAATTATAAGTTTGTGTGAACCATCCGGAATTCCTTTAAAAGTAGCGATTCCTTCCATGTTTGTGATGGCTCCTTTTTGTAAATCTTCAAACAGTATATTAGCGCCAAGTAAGGCTTCTTTTTCGTGTTCAGAAAATACTTTGATAGTGATGTCATTGTTTTGAGCGTTGACAAATCCGCTTAGCATACATAAAAGCAGTATGCTCCATATTCGTAGTTGCATAAATTAATTGTTTGTAAGTTGTACTGATTTTTTTAATCTGCTGAAATACAGTTTTTTGAGTGTTTAACTTACAAATTGCGGAGGCTGCCAAATGACAAATAACATATCAAATCGGTAGTGCGATTCGTAATGAGAATTGATTTGGGTAGAAATTTTTGTTTTCGAATTGAGTATAAATACAGGTAATTCTTGATGCAGTACAAGCGTTCCGCAGCAATTACAAACGCAAAGAGATACACAAGAATCATCATGATTGTCATTGGAATCATTTTGCGAGTGTTCTGAATCACAAATATGATCGGCACAAATTTCTGTGTCATTTTCAGTATCAACACAGAAACTATCGGCACAAGGCTTTAATGCCAAGGCTAACATAAGAATTCCGAGTATAAAACTGATGCTTTTCATTTGTTTTGCAAATATAGTAGAAATGCTTTTGCAAGTCCATAATTTGATGCTTTTTGTTTACTAATTAATAGTATATTTGAGAAAACTGTATTGTATGGAGACGTTTAAATTTGAAAAATCGCGCGTTGTCAGTTTTAGTGATGCCGTATTTTCAATTGCTATGACATTGTTAGTATTAGAAGTTGCGATTCCGAATTCTGAAGAAGCTATGAATCAACATTTGGGAACCATTTTGGGCAATAGAATTCCAAGTTTTATTGGACTTTTGGTCAGTTTTTTGGTGACGGCACTGTATTGGATTGCACATATGCGCATTATGCGTTATGTGAAAGAAGTGAGTTATACATTGCTGTGGCTTAATATTCTCCTGTTGCTTTTTATTGTGTTATTGCCGTTTTCAACAGGATTGTACGTGAAAGGATTTAATGCGATTTCTCCGTTTGCGTTTTACTGTTTTAACCTTTCCGCTATCGGTTTTTTTAATTATTTGATGATTCGATATATCGCAAAGTATGAGAATACGGTTCCATACTTAACAGGACAATGGGAGAAGGCGCGCGCTCTAAACACAGTATTGGTATGGGTTTTAGCAGGTTTTTTTGCATTTATAATTCCGCTAGTATCACGATTTTTATTTGTGCTTATTTTTGTTTTTCAACCTTTTATTGATCGGTATTATAGAAAGAAAAAAGTTGCTTTGGAAGCTTCCGAAGATGATTCAGAATAAAATCTAAAATCATACATCTGAAATCGTAATGTTAAAATCATACATCAAATCAGTCCATTCCTGGAAAACTCGTCACAAATTTTACTTTGATATCTGCAAAGTTTTCGGCGACATAGACTTTTAAATCTTCTCCATATTCCACCACTTGCCATTCGCCGCAATCGTCTGCAAAGCTTTCTACGAATTTTACTTTGATGTCTTGAAAACTATTGACAATTTTAATTTTTACATCCGCATCACTCCTATTTTCTACAAAACGAATTTTGCCGTAGAGTTTTTTGCCTTCAAACATGCATTCATCGTCTTGGTGTTGCGGTGAAGTTGCTGAAATGCAAAAAGTTGCAATGATTAGTGTCAGTATAAGTTTAAAATAGTTTTGCATGATGTTTGTGTTTTATGAATCTTTTGAAGGGTTGAGCGCATAACTTACACAATTATAAACACCTGTAACGGAACAAAAAATGCTGTATTCTTTGTCATTTCTGTTGAATGTAAAGTAGCTTCCTTGATCAATTAAAGTGACGTTTTTATTGATAAACACATGATTTCCTACGCCTCCATACTGATATTCAAAAAGATTCGGATCTGTTTGTGAATAATCAATTATCGGACCTTTTTGCTTTTTTATGAGTAGTTTTAGCGCTCTTTCATAATTTTTCTTATCCTCGAAAATATTGGTTTCATATCGAGTTAGCAATTCATTTTTCAATACATATAAAATGATTCTGCCATCATTTCCCATAGCGCCTTCACTAGCAATTTCAGCGTATACAATATCTACTACTGCTACTTTTCTCAGAATTCTTCTTGTTAATTTAATGACATTCATTTCACTCATGATGGTCCCTAATTAAATACGAGACACGCGAACTTTCTTCTTTTTTAAACGTGTATTGTTTGTTTTTTGAATAACCTCTTTGACTTTGGAAGCTTTCACAGCGACAAACGCACAATCTTGTTTGAGTTCAATCATGCCCAATTCGTCTTTGTTGAGTTTTCCTTGTTTCATGAATAAACCTGCAATGTCTCCTTTGGAGATTTTATCTTTTCGTCCGCCAGAAATAAACAAGGTTTTCCAGCCAGAAGGTTTTGGTCGTTTGGTAGCAACCATTTCTTCTATGACATCTACTTCTGCGATGAAATCTGGAACGGTTTCGTGTTCCCATTGCAATACAAAAGCAGTTCCTTCGGCGTGCATACGTGCGGTACGACCATTGCGATGTGTGAATTCTTGTGCTTTTAATGGCAATTGATAGTGAATGATGTATTTGATTTCAGGAACATCGATTCCACGAGCTGCTAGATCGGTTGCGATGATAAGTTGATGCGTTCCGTTTCGAAATTTGATTAAGGCGCGTTCACGATCTTTTTGTTCCATTCCGCCATAAAAACAACCGTGCGGAATGTTATTTTCATGGAGAAAGTCACTCACGTACTGAATGGTGTTTTTAAAATTACAGAAGATAATTCCTGGTTGATTCGCCATGAAAGAAATCGTATTCAACAACGTATCTAATTTGTCTTTGGTTGGCGAAAGGATTCGTTTTACGGCTAGTTTTGCAATTTTTTCACCCAAATAATTAATCGTAAGCGGATTGTTCATACCGACAAACTGTGGAATCTCCATGTCTTTCGTTGCTGATGTCAATATACGTTTTTGAATGTTGGGTAATAGCGAAATAATTTCTTTCATTTCTTCTTCAAAACCAACTTCTAAGGATTTGTCAAATTCATCCAATACTAAGGTTTTAATTGCAGAAGCATCAAAGGTTTCTCTTCGTAAATGATCGGCGATTCGTCCGGGTGTTCCTACTAAAATAGCCGGATTGTGTTTCAGATCGATTTTATCTTTGGAGAAATTGCGTCCGCCATACACTTCATTGACTTTGAAACCTGTGCCCATCTCACGTGTTACTTGTGAAATTTGAATCGCTAATTCTCGCGAAGGCGCTAAAATAACAACTTGTACAGCGGTACTTTCAGTAGCTAATTCGGCAATAATTGGCAATAAAAACGCTAAGGTTTTTCCGGTTCCTGTCGGCGATAATAGTATCGTATTTGGATGCGAACTGATCGCTAGTTTTGCTTCTTCCTGCATTTCATTGAGCTGATCAATGCCCAGTTTTGCTAAGATTTCGCGTTGATTTTTAATGATTTTTGACATGCAGCAAAAGTACTGTTTTTATTCTCGATATTTATGAATTATAAGCATAAAGACTTTTAGATACAAGGCTTAGCTGCTACATTTAAAGAAATTAATTTTAAATAATTCATTATGAAAAAAAGAAATCTTAAGTCGTTGAATCTTAATAAAAAATCAATTTCAAGACTACAAAGCGATGAAATTACTGGAGGAACAGGTGTTTCTTGGGCGCTTATTAAAGCTAGTATCGGATTTTGTATTACAGATACGTGTATTTCTACCGTATATGAAGGTCCTGTAAAAGAAACGTGCGCGAACTGTTAATAACTTCATTGTTAGACAATTATTTACTTTTAGCGAACTTCGGTTCGCTTTTTTAGTATATGTACATGCGATTATTTAAATTCTAATGATCCGTCTTTTATCAAATCATCATGATCAATTTTTTTTCTTTGTTTTTACTACACTTATCTTAAAGCAGCAAAAATCAGTAGTGAAATTTTACAGAAAGTATCTTTAAAGTATGGCATTACCGTAAGTTTTATTAAGCTGATTTTAGTACTTTTAAAATAAAAATTAAATTATTAATCATGAGAAAAAAGGAAATTAAATCGTTACGTCTTACAAAATCTGTAATTTCAAATTTTAATGCTGACAAAGCTAAAGGTGGTGTTTCTGGCGCTTGTACTTCTAGTGTAGATCCGCATCATTGTAACTTTGCGTGTCCAGAATCTGTTTACATAGCTTGCAACTAAAATTTGAATTCAATACAAAGAAAGTGAAGTTTAGTAGCTTTCTTTTTTCATTGTAATCGTCTTCACTGTATGAAATCCGAACTTGTTGTAAAATTCCTCTAAGTTAGGTTTTGTGTTTAAAAATACTTCGTCAATTCCTTCTAGTTGTGCTACTATATTTTCAATGATTATCCTTCCTATTCCTTGTTTTTGGTAGGAACTATCCACGATAATATCATCTATCAAAGCACGATATACGCCGTCAGATAGTGCGCGTCCAAAACCAATCAGTTTTCCATTTTCTCGCACCGTTACAAACACTTGTAAACTTTTAAGCATTTTTTGAATATCTTGCTGTTTTCTTTTGGAAGCCCAAGTGGTTTGTGAGAAGAGTGAGATTAGTTCTTCTTCAGAAGGTAGTTTTGTGGTGCTCATGTCTAGATTCATGATTGATTTAGATGTTTTAATATCATTTGTCACTTCGAGCATTATCGTAGATACCTAGCGCAGCTCACGAGAAGACTATAAAAGTTAAAATTTCGATTGAATCTCGATAGCTTCGCTAGGTATCTTCAATTAAAATGCATTTTAATTTCGATAATGCTCGATTTGACATTTATAAAATAAATACTAATAATTACATATAACTCAATTAAGTATTTTATTATTAGTAGTTTATAGTTGATAAATCAATAACTGACTTTGAATGTTCATCGGCAATGCCAAGAGTTTTTTCTCAGGAATGTATAAAATATCACCTACGCTGCGTCCCACTTTCAATATGTCTTTTACATCACCTTTCGCATTGATGGTCATGATTTTTCCTGTGCGCCATGCAGAAATGATTAAGTTTTCTTTGTCAAAAACCTGTACGCCATCTAGATTTCCGAGTGTGTCATTTGAAACTTTTACAATTTCTTTCGTCGTCATATCAACTTTCAGAAAATTACCGCTTTGCTTTTGTTTTCCTTCTGGTCCCACCATATTTCCCCAAGCTGCCACATACATGTCGTTTTGAACTTGTAAGAGTCCGTTTGGATGCTCTAATGCTTCCGATTGTAACCACGCTGAAAATGTGCCATCTTTTTTCAATTGAAAGATTGTTGAGTTTGCGGTATCAGAAACATAGATCGTTCCATCAGAAGCGATATTGACATCGTTTAAGAATTGTGTGCCTTCTGTCGTATGCCTTTTGATGACAGTGCCTGTTTCTAAATCCGCTTCAACCAAAACAGTAAGATCACTTACGTACAATTTATCTTTTGTGATGGCAATTCCTTTCGGATCATTTAAGCCTTTTACAAACATTGTATCGATCACTTTTCCGTCTAATGAAATTTTCGCAATGCTTCCATCGCCTGCTTCTCTATTTCCGATTAACGACGCGTATAACACATTTCTATTTTTATCATACACAACAGATTCACAATGTGTTAATCCGTTTATTTCATGTGTAAGTTTAGGTTCTTGAACAACTTCTTTCTGCTCCTTTTCTGCTGTTTTTGGAGTTACTTTTTTTGCATTTTTACAAGCAGTTATACTTAAAATAAGGATCAAAATCTTGAGTATTTTTTTCATGGATTGGTGTTTTAAATTTCCCCTAAAATACAGAATCAAATGTAAACTTGTAGTGAACTTTTTAGTATTTTGCGATTATGAAGCGAACTTTCCAACAATATTTATTATTTACTTTCCGATCGATTCTTTTTTGGGTATTAGCGTTTAGCTTTATGATTATTATCCGTTATTTCGGAATTTTTGAAGAAAAAGGCGTCAGCATTTTACCAAAATATGAATTGCCTCTCCTAGATTTATTAACCTATGTCGCGATTTCGTCAGTCCCTTTTGGAATTTTTTATGCTGCGATTGAGTTTTTGTTTGATCGGTATTTGGCGAAGAATCTCTCGTTAGGCGTGACCGTATTTACGAAAAACTTTATCTATTTGATTTTACTGATCTTTTTGGTGAGTTATGTAGTGGAATATTCTGGATATATGTTGGATGTTTCTTTGACCGAAGAACGCGGCTGGTGGCGCACCAATAAAACATTTTGGTCCATTATGATCTTTTTTGTAGTGGCTTCTTTGGTATTTTCGTTTGTGAAAATTGCCAATGAGAAGTTTGGACGTGGCGTTTTTGTGAAAATGTTGATGGGAAGATACCGTAAACCGAAAGAAGAGAAACGTATTTTTATGTTTCTCGATTTAAAATCTTCTACGACGTTTGCTGAAAATTTAGGTCATTATAAGTACAGTCAATTGATTCAAGATTGTTTTTACGATTTGAATGTGGTCGTAAGAAAGTACGATGCTGAAATTTACCAATATGTCGGTGATGAAGCGGTGTTAAGTTGGTCGTACAAACGTGGAATTAAAGATAATAATGCCGTTGAATTGTATTATGCCTTTATGGAGCGCATGGAATCGAGAAGTGTGTATTATCAAGAAAAATACGGATTGGTTCCTGAGTTTAAAGCTGGAATTCACGGTGGAACTTTGATGGTTACTGAAGTCGGAACAGTGAAAAAAGAAATTGCCTATCACGGCGATGTGATCAATACGACCGCACGAATTCAATCGCAATGCAATACGTACAAAGCTAATGTGTTGATTTCTGAATCCTTACTGAACGATTTGAAGCTTCCTGAAACATATACCACCAAAAATATTGATGATTTGTTATTGAAAGGAAAAGCACAGTCGGTGAATATTTATAGTGTTGAGAAAGTATGAATTTTAAATGTTGAGTTTTAAATTTTGAATTCTTTCAAAGTACACTCTTTGACTCATAAGCTTATAAATTAGAAGAATCATAGTAGTTCTCGATACACCAAATCAGAGATTTGGCACTCGAACTGACGTTTTTTAATGTATCAATTTGATGATTTGAAAATGTACCAATGCTTATTTCAAAGAGGAATTCTGCTTTGATTTTAAAAGATTGCCACGTCGCTTCGCTTCTCGCAAAGACGAATCATATAAAAATAAAACATCAAAACATTTTCAAATTGACACATTACAACCTAATCCGTTTCTTCTAAAAAAAAGAACTCATTTACAGGTTTTTGGAAAAGTGTACTTAATTTCAATGCCAACACCGTAGAAGGGACATAACGCCCTTTTTCGATGGAATTTATTGTTTGTCTGGATACGCCTATTTTTTTGGCTAAATCGTCCTGTGTGAGGTCTAAAATAGCGCGTTCTACCTTGATGCGATTCTTCATTAGAGCTTTCTTTTAATCAAGTGAAAAAACACCAAATACATAAACAGCATAAACCATAGTATTTGGAAATCGCCAACATCTGTGAGTAGATTGTCTTTTTTATCAAACAGTACTCTTACTGTATAGGTAATTGCGGGAAAGATTAGCGTATAGACAACTCCACCAATAAAAGCACCTGTAAAAGCTTTGGTGCGCAATGAAAGAATCATTTCATCCTCTACTTTTTCTCTGGAAAGTGCAATGACTAACAAACCGACGAGCAATAAACGTTTCGAAATGAATTTAATCGTTTCTGACAATTCTACGCCTGTAATTTTTAAAATAATAATGCTTAGAAAGGATACCGACGCAATGGCAATTCCTATTTTCTTAAAATGATTCGGCAATCCAAAATTGACAATCTTTCGCAACTGTCGCTCTTCCGATTCACAAAATGTTTCTTTTGACATGATATATAGTTTTTTTGACTAATTGACAAGTTATATTGATATAATGACAAATATACTTTACATTTTATAAACTAAAAATGTTTTATGAAATTTTTAAGACATGATATTATTTTTGGAAATGGAAAGAATTTATTTCTTTACGACAATGAAATCACCATTTTTGTATGCTTCAACTTTATACTTTTCTACTAAAACAGCCGCTCCTTTTAGCTCATACCAATCTCTTATTTCTATAAGCCAATCTTTTCGATGCACTATACAACTGTCAATTGACACTATGTTTTCTAAATTCACTCCTGATAAATCAGCTTCTCGTAAATCGGCACTTTGTAAATTTACACCATATAAATTTGCTTCTGTCAAATTTGCACCTGATAAATTCGCACCTGATAAATCAGCATCGGACAAATCTGCTGTAGCTATATTAGCGTTTGTTAAATTAGCTCTAGATAAATTAGCGTCATATAAATTGGCATTATATAAATCAGCGCCTGATAAATTAGTGTCTGATACATCAGCACCTGATAAATTTGCTTTAGACAAACTTGCCTTCAATAAATTGGCGTTTTTTAAATTCGCTCTAAATAAATTCGCTTCTCGTAATTTTACGCTGGACAAGTTTGCATTATCTAAACTAATACGCGCTAAAAACACTTTATTTAAGCGGGCAAATGCTAAGTCGGCATTGCTAAAAGGCGTGTTTTTATATATTGATTCTATTGTCCGCTTCCCAATTCCGCTGTTAACAATGGATAACAACAATTGTCCGCGTTCTGGACTTAGTAATTGTGTAAGTCCTAAACTATCTTTCTCTGAAGAATTTTTTAATGTATAATTTATAAATTTATAGGGTTGCAGCCCTAATCCTAGCGCTTGTATTCTCGCCAATAAAGGCTTGCTTAATGAACTGTCATTGTCTACTGTTGTTTTTAATTCATCCGCAACTCTATTTAGTACATTATCCATTAAAAACACGAGGTTATTTCTTCGATTGGCATCTTCTAGTCTGGCTTGTATTTCTATTTTTCTGTTTTGTTCTTCTAAGAGTGATTTCTGTTCTTGAATGATATTGGTTTGCTCTTTAAATATGATCGTTTGATCGTTAAAGATATCTGTTTGATACCATAAAACAAAAGCAGTAAATGCTCCCAATAAAGTACTTCCTCCTAAGGCTAACACGGCAGGAGAAAAGAAAAACCGCCAAATAATGGCATGTTGCACTGCCTTTCTTCTCGGATCATCTTCGTTAGGATAATTCTTTTCTCTATTTATGTAATTGAGTATCAATCTTGGTGGACGATGTTCTTGTTCCAACAATTTTGCTTCAATTAGTATATTTGCGTCATACTTTTCGTTTTCAGTGGCTTCCATATATTTTTTAGGAATTAAAGAGTTGGGC
Organism: Bacteroidota bacterium; assembly: GCA_039026955.1. GTDB lineage: Bacteria > Bacteroidota > Bacteroidia > Flavobacteriales > Flavobacteriaceae > Kordia. Next base: position 37,598 of record JBCCLH010000034.1, on the reverse strand, counting down.
TAAATTTAGTAGAATAATTGTTGAATTAGAAATTTATCTTTAGTATATGGAAAAAATATTCTTACTTTTTGAAACTAAAGTAAGAACTTCATAATACATCTCGATACAAATTTGTTTCACAAATTCACTCGATGTGACGTTTTTTTGATTTGAAAATTTGCTAATGTTTCTTTCGAAGACTAATCTTGCTTTGATTTAAACAGATTGCCGCGCTGCACTCGCAATGACGAATCATAATTTTACTTTTAAAATTATAGTGTCGTTGAGAAATATAAACCAATAAACGGCTCAACTTATACACTCTAAGAAGATAAATACAATCTATAAATTGAACAAAATAGATTTTGAAAGTTTCCCAATACTCAATACTAATATCTAACTACTAACACCCAACACCTAAGACACAACAACCAATTCATATTTTGGCCGATCATTTTCATAATCAAAGAGTTTGGAATAGTCCATAATGTTGGAGATGCCTTCGAGTTTGCAGAGATATTCGATGACTGCAGACAATCCGTTGAAGAGGATTTCTTTGTCTCTTGGATTGTCGGGACGTTTGTGTTTGTGGTGAAAAGGAAGTTCGTAGCCACAAGCTTCAAGAAAAACGGCTTCTATTTTGAGAAGTTCTAATGGTGTGTAGCCTCCAAATTTGCGCCCGAATCCTTGATTTACCTTTCCGACATAGTTTAATTGTAACGAACCATGATCGTCTGAAAGATGTTTCCAACTGTCAGTATTGTCTAGGATGTTACCAACCGCACATTGCTTGCAACATTCGGGATTTATAGTGTTGTTATGAAAAGCTTCATACAATTTTCTAATCGCATCTTCGAATCGTCTTGAAATTATCATATCACCAATTTTTCTTTCTCAAAAGATACAAAAAAGTCAAAAAATATTTTGTTAAGAAATGTTTAGGATCGCTTTAATTAGAATTGTTCTAAATAGAAATTCAATTCTGCTCAATATTATGGGCAAAAAAATGAAAGCTGTGTGCAAATTACTCCTCTTTCACAATGATCATGGTCGCTTTGATTCCTGTGGTGAGATTACATTCGTTTGCAGAAATGAGTACACCTTTGTCATCATACACGCGGAATTCCGCAGTATTCGGTCCAGAAGAACCTTGATTTAGCGCTTGAAAGTCTATTTTGTTGAAGCCTTTTGTGAGCGTGATATCTAGTTTTTTGTACGTCCCTGTTAATAAGATATTTTCGATCACAACGACATCATTGATATAGACACGCACACGATCGCCGTCAACAAATTCGTGATCTCTACAGACAATTTGAACATATTTTCCATTGCTCTTAAAATCACCCAAGTACTGCTCTACTTTGTATTCTGGACGAATTTGTTTGTCTTTTTTATTGAGTTTGCGTTCAAATTCTTTGTTTCGAGTTACGTATTGTTCGCCGCCTGTAAAGTTGATTTCTTTTTCTTCTTTGAGTGAAGCACGTCTCGATTTTGGCAATTTAATCAAGCTAGAACGTTTATTTTCCAACAAACTCGGCACTTTAAACTCCATAATTTGCGGAGCTTTTTCTTGTGGCTGTAAGGGTTCTGTTGCTTTAGGGAACGGTAATTTGATGCGTCCTTTGGTAATGTCAGCATCTGTCGTTTTTGTTTTCGTCGTATCTATTTGCGCATGCAGGGAAATTACGCCCAAAAGCATACACATGATGGCTAAACGAAACTTTGATTTTAGTAGATTCACGGACAAAATTGCTGTTTTCTTAACTAACGTTGATACCTAATACAATATTACGCATTTTTTTGGTCAGTTATTTGCAAATTAACTTACAATTATCATTCCAGCTTTTTGAAATTATATCAGCTTACACATGAAATAGTGTTTTGGATAGGAAGTTGCTTTGGTAGTGTAGGAAGCTGTGAATACTTTGCATAGCCGTAGCTACGAAAAGTATTCGCAAGGAACTAGAATACCAAATGAACGAGTTTATAAACATAATTTTATGTGTAAGCTGGTATTACTTCCATTCAATCTCAGCCAGTTCTAAATGCACAATTTTTTTGATTCCTAAATTGATGTTTTTTCGCTTCCAGAATCCGCTGTTTGGGTGATGGACTTGGTATTCCACATCGATCACACGTGATAATTCTTGCGAGATGATTCCTTTGAACGCGCGCGTGCTTCCGTTAATGTAATAATCGAATTTGTACTGTTTTAGATAATTCATAAAATCATTTCGGTACTTTAGATTGATCCAACCGTAGAACCAAAAATTTAAACGCGTTTGACTGCTTCCCGTTTTGCCTAAAAGATAGTGTAATGAGGTTTGATACGGCACCAACGTGTAGAACGTAACTTGAAAATTGGCGGTTTCTTCCGGAGAAATTTGCTGCATCAATTCTAAAAAACCTGTTTTAAAGCTCTGAAAATAACCTGCTAGCGGATTCATCGCACGGAACTCATTTTTATAGTCGAATTCGTTTTTATCGGGTGCTTCTACTGCAAAAAGTACGTTGGTGTAGTGGATATTTTCTGAAGGTTCTGCTTGCGGCTTTCCGTTTTCGATCCAGAATGTCCAAGGTTTTACCAAATGTGGTACTCTGAAAAAACGATCTTTTATAATGACAAAATCGCTTTGCACGTCAAAAAATTCTTCGTTTTCGTTTGTAATCTGTTTAAAATCATCTATTTTGAGACTTGTTACGCGTTTACTTTTTCTGTTGTAAACAGGAATCGTTTGCACAATTTTCATATCGGGGAATACTTTTGCGGTGCATATTTAAGCATTCCTTGTTAGATTGAAAATTATTTTTCTTAACAATCGATTTGTTGATTTCTTTTTTCGTTGTTTGGAGCAACTAATTTCTAGAGATAATTTCAAAATAAAACGTCCTCAGTATGAAACCAAGGACGTTAATTTTTCTAGTCAATATAATTTAAGCCGAATTGACCAGTATGCGAAAAATAGTAACTAAACAGCAAATAATGTTAATATCTTTCCCTATTAAAGATACAAAAAAAAGAGCTCAATAAAGAATTGAGCTCATAAAAACTTGTTAAAGTTTTTTTATAGTATTGCTGAATTGCAAACATATTACTTTTATTTTTTTGTAGGAAATTATATTCTAAATAAATATACTTTTCTTTAGTTTTTAACGGTTTTTTTAAAGGAAATGTAATGGTTTACTTGGGAATTTTACAAAATGAACACTTAAAAAAAAGAGAAACTAAAAATAGCTTCTCCTTTTAACTCTTTTGTATGTTGGTAAATACTTTATTTTTCGTTTAAACGATCACTGACAAATTCTACTTTTGTCTTTCCGTGTGGTAGCGAATTTCCGTCTGCGTCCAGATTGACCATGACAATATTATCCACCGTGATGATGGTTTCTTGGGTCATTTTGTTACGTACTTCGCATTTTAATACGATGGAAGATTTCCCAAATCGCGCGACTTCTATTCCGATTTCTACAATGTCTCCTTTTTTGGCAGAACTTTTAAAGTCAATTTCGGAAATGTATTTGGTCACTACTTTCGGATTTTCTAGCTGTATGATGGCGTATAATGCGGCTTCTTCATCAATCCATTCTAGCAATCGTCCTCCGAATAAAGTGCCGTTAGGATTTAGATCTTCTGGTTTGACCCATTTTCGTGTGTGGAATCTCATGTGTTGTTTTTTGTTTTTTGTGGATTTGTTTATTCGTGGATTTGTCGATTTGTTAATTCGTTTATTTGTTTCCCCATAAACTCATAAACAAAAATACAGCTTCCTTTACTCCTATTTTAGTGTTTGAAATAGAGTTTATTAATAGTAAATTCAGTTCTTTTTATTGATGTTTCGAAAAATATTTGCATCTTTTGCTGTGATTTAGTCTATTTGAAAAGCCCTAATACCCAACACCCAACACCCAACACCTAACACCTAAAAAAGCGTTTGCGGCTTCGGTGGTTTGGTGATGGTTTTTGGAATTTGAAGTTTGGTGCCTAAACGTTCGTTGAGTTTTCTTGTGAAATAGGCAGATAGTAATGGCGATTCCACTTCCAGGTTTTGGTGAATGAAGAAGTGAATGTTTTGCAATCCTGTGTCAATCCAGTGTTCTAAACGATTTACCCAGTCGTCTAATCGTGTATAATCACTTTCGTGATTGGCGCCTACGTAGCGTATAAAAGCTTCATTGTTTGTCATACGCATGTGCATGATATCGCGTCTTCCGGCAGTATCAACCAAGGTATTGGCAATATTATTTTCTTGTAGAAGATGATACAATTCACTCGCGACTTTTTCATCGTTGAACCAATCTGTATGGCGGAATTCCATAGTTAAAGCAACATCTTTTGGCCAGAATTCTGCAAATTGAACCACTCTGTCAAAGTCTTTCGGAGAAAAATTGGAGTGCATTTGTAAAAAAATAGTTCCAAGTTTTTCTTTTAAGTGTGAAGCATTATATACATACAAATCGACCAATGCTTCAACTCCTTGCAAACGCTTCCAGTGACTGATTTCTTGATTGATTTTTGGAAAGAATTTAAATCCTTCAGGCGTTTTATCGCGCCATTTTTCAAACTGTTCCGCTGGAAACATTCTATAAAACGTAGCATTCAGTTCAATGGAATTGAATTGTGAAGAATAATATTGCAATTCATCTTTGGTTCCTCTGGGATAAAATCCTTTTAAATCTTGTCGATTCCACTTGGCACAACCGATATAAATCGACGGTTTTTCATTATTTTTGTATTGTTGTAATACAACTTCTGTATTTGGATGATCAACTGGTAATGTAAAATCAATTTGTTCAGGATTTGTAACTTTTCCAAATTTCATGTGAGCACTTTTTTAGTCTGCATAAAAATACGGAATTCTGACAGGAAAAGTAGCGTTCTGGCTTGTTTTTATATTGTTGATAAAATAGTTAACAAGTTGTTTATAACCTGTTGAGAATGAATATTTATTATCTCTAAATTTAGTAAAACATTAGAGTCATGAACGATAGAGAAAATGATTTAAAGAAGGCGCGTCCACAAATTTCTCCGAAGTCTATTTCCGAAAATATGTCCAATGACGAACGCTTTCAAAATTCCACACTTCGTCCAATTATCAAACTCCAAAGTCCCTTACTGATTGCTGCTTTTCGAAATTACATTGCCAAACGAAAGAATGTTTTCTATGATTTGTCTTTAGAAAAACGTTTGCTGTATATCGAAAATGCGATTCAAAAGGATATGAAGTTTCGCAATTCGCTGAAAGGTATGATTATCGGTCAGTTTACGCTGCAAGAATATCAGGAATATATCCAAAATTCTTCACCGCTTAACAAACGCATGATGAATATTGTGATTGGGCGATTGAAAGATAATATTTTACTTTTTGAAAAAGCAATTTCGTTTAGTGAAGTGATTTAGAATTGCTGTGTAAGTTTTCTGTTGCCTCACCGATTTTATAGGACATTTTCAATATCTTTGCACCAAAATTTTAGCAAAAGATATGAAGCGTTTTATTGTTACCGTTGTCGTAATTTTAAGTGTATTTTTTAGTTCTTGTAATTTTCTTCGAAATGAAGTAAAACCTGATGGTTCAAGGAATGTTACGCTAAAAAATAACAAACTTTCTATAGAGTATTGGTTAGGTTCCCAACCGGAAGCTGATGACAAAGATTCGTATCATTTGTATATTAAAAGTGATTCATTGTCAACGCTCTCCCCTATTATTGCGGATATGTTTCACTCTACTTATGGTGATGCTAAAAATGTGCAAGCGGTGACAATTTACACAGATACCATTTTTAATGCTTCAGATGTAACCTTATTGCCACAACACATTTCGGGTGTGCAAGTACATTATTTGGAAGATTCATATTTAAAAACGAATGTCTATTCTTATGAAAATGATCAAGTGAAAAAAATTGATCAATTGAGTTCTTTTGTGGATTATTTTTCGCCAAAAGCAGTATACGAAACCTCCAAAATTTTTAAGGATGCGAAGAATAGTGTTTTCATTTTAGTGAATGCCGGAATTACTACAAAATACGAAACAGGAAAGGCAAATTACGATAAGAACTTAGCAGATTACAAACTCAATATTAAATAACACATAACTTTTATACGTATTTTCTATAGCTACAGCCTCGTTTTTTCATGCATTTAACGTTAGTTCGATATAACTATTCTATTAAGTACATAATAGTCAATAACTTACAGGAATTGTCAAATCGAGCGCAGTCGAGATTCAATCGAAGTTTTAACTTTTATATTGTTCTCGACTGCGCTCGAACTGACAAATATTTGTTTTCCAGTAAATTAAGAGTAATTTGATGATTTCTTATATCGAACTCACGTTATTTAAGAAATTTATTAACTTAAAACTTATTAACAATGAAAAAAGAAGTTTACAAAACTTGAAATTAATAAAACGTACGGTTTCTAATCTAAATGCGCATGTAGCAAACGGTGGAGCAGCAGCTTCTACTTTTATTCCAATTACTTACTCTATATTTTTTGTTTGTAAAGATATCATTCACACTTCTAAAGATTACGACGGAAGACATTGCGATATTGCAACGGAAAATGACAGTTGTCTTTCTGTTTGTGATAACAAGTGCAACGATTTTTAATCATCCGACAATATTATACCGTTTATCAGTAGTGAATACTTGAGGCTGTCTAAAAAGTACAGATTTCGTCAAGCCGAACTTGATTCGGCTTCTCATAACAATTGAAAATCAATATGATGGGATTCTGAGTCAAGCTCAGAATGACAATCACTAAGACTTTTTAGACAGCCTCTTTTTTTGAGCTTTGTCTTCTTTCTCCAAAAAAACAAAATATGAAAGGCAAATTACGATAAAAATTTAACGGATTACATATTGAGTAAAAAACAGACTTCAATAATTAATATGCTTATTTTCAATTTTTTATAAGAATTTTTTTCATATATTTAAGAAACTTTAACCAACTAAATCATGAAAAAAAAGAATCTCAGTAACTTAAAATTAAGAAAAAGAACCATTTCTAAATTAGACAATCAACGAATTTCTGGAGGAACAATTACGCTTCCAGTTCCTACACTGGACGTTATTTGCGCTACCATTTATTCGTACTTCCAATGTGATGATATCATACACACCTCTAAAGACCATGATGGAAAAAAATGTGATATTGCAACCATAAGGGATAGTTGTTTATCAGCATGCGACGATATTTGTAATGATTTTTAATCGTCTAGTACAGAAACACCGTTTAAATCGGTCGTTAGCACTTCGCTCATGTAGTTGAAAAATGGGCGAATTGCTTTAAAGGCCTCATCTACTTTCTCCATAAAGTTTGACGAAGTCACTTCCTTATCGGTAAATTTTTTCGTGAAGATGAATTGTTTCTTTTTGATCAAATCGATAGCTATATGTTCTTTGCTAAAACCCTTCGGAGCTGTTTTGACTTCTTCTCCTTCCAAACTCCCCCAAATACTTTTAAAAGCTTCATTATTGACAATTTCTCGCATCTCGCGATCATCCATTTCAAATTCTTTGCGAATACGTAACAAATCTTCTTTATTCGGGTCCCAAAAACCAGTTGCAATAAACGAACCGTTATTTGGCGTGATATGAACGTAATATCCGCCGCGCAATCGAGGTTTGATTCGGTGAAAGCTGCCCGCAAAATTTGTTTTGTACGGACTTTTATTTTTTGAAAAACGAACATCTCTGTAAATGCGAAATACCTTAACTCTATCAATCTGATCATGTTTGTTTAAATGTTCACCTAACTGATTGATAAATTGTTTTACTTCGCGCTCAATCTCTTTGAATTCCTTTTTGTTTTCGTTGAACCATTCACGGTTGTTGTTTTCGTGCAGTCTGTTTAAAAAAGAAAAAGCTTCTCTAGGGATGGTTTCGTTCATTGTTGATTATTTTTCGTAAAAATACAAAATAAAATTTGTTAAGGAGCCGATGGTCCATGTTTGAATATGACATAAATCGCTCCAATTAAAATGATAGAAAGTACTATAAAAAATACAACACCAACTGTAGACACTACCAATGTAGCTCCTGCAGTGGAATAGCTATTTTCATACTTTTCTTTTTTAGCTTCTGCTACTTTTTCACCGTTTCTATAGCGAATCCATAAGTATAAGAAACCTACAGGAATATAAATTAATCGTATTGGATGCATGTGCCTAAAATACTCAAAAAAATTACGATGGCAACAGTTCTGATTCAGAAACAAAAGCGGCAAGTCTATTTTTCCAATAGATACTTTGCTCCCATCGCTTTTCTAACTGATACTGTGCGATCAATTTTTCAATATACGCTCTGAATGCATTTTCTACGACATATCGATAACTTGGTAACGCCTCTGATTTCTCTTGAAACATATCAGCTACAGCATGTCCTGCATAAAATCCAGATGCCAATGCAGAAGTAATGCCATACGACGATATAGGATCGTACGAATACGCAGCATCACCAACCGCCAGCCAGTTTTTACCATACGGAACTCGCAGACAACTTGTTCCTGCTGGCATAATTTTTACATCTTGTATCGCTATTCGATGTATTTTATTTGAGAGATGAAGTGTTTTGTGAAATTCCGCCTGAAGAAATGTTTTTGTGTTTTCCTTTGCGGGAAGTAACACTTTTAGTGTAAAAAACATCATGGTGATTTCATTTTCAGTAAATGGCGCCACGTACCACCAACCATTTTCAGTGGCTTCTACTATAATTTGTGAAGGAAGTTTTTGATTTGTTTTTACATTGAATGTCAATGCGAATTGTGTGTCCAAATTTTCTTTTTGGATGTTGAAATGTCTACAAACCGACGCTTTTCTTCCTGTCGCATCAATGATAAAATTACTTTTCAGCGTGATGCTTTCCTGCAAATTTTCTATAGTAGCAAAAACGATCTGTTCTTCAGAAACTACTTTTTTGAGTTTGAACCCTTTGTAAAAAGCACTTTCTGTGTTTTGATATACTGATTGTAATTGTGTTTCAAAGTACAATCGATCCAATAAAAAACCATGTCCCATCCGATCGTTGATGAATTCTTTTTGTTGCAATTCGTTTGTTCCCCAACAACTTTGGTTTCCATAATACACTTTGTGCTTTTCGTCTGTTACCAAATGTAAAATGCCCAATTGTTTCAATAAAGGTTTGGCATTCGGCGGAATGGCTTCTCCTGCTTTCCGAATCGGGATTTCTTGTGCTTCTACTACACAACAACGAATTCCTTTGGCGTGCAAGGTTAAAGCGGTGGCGATTCCTGCGGGACCGCCACCGACAATAAGTACTTGATATGTATATTTATCGTTCGCCACGAGAAACTTTTCTTCTTTTACGTTTGCTAGTGGTATCGTACGATTTTGCAGTCTGTTTTGCTGCTTTTTCAGTTGGCGCTGCTCCTCTGGCTTGTAATGGAAGTGGATCTTTCGTAATGTTTTCTGCTATAATTACTTGATCAAAAGTTGGATCATTTTCACCGAATTGGCGTCCTGTTTCTTTCCAAACTAAATCTGGCAAGAATCCTTCTGCATTTTGCACTTTATTTTCTGTCTTGGCTATGATTCCCAATTCATGCCATTCCGAAATCATATTGTTGATTCTCGTCGTGTAGCCTGAACCTAAATCGCGCAACCAATCTTGACGGTAATCAAAATGTTTCAATCGTTGTGCGATGTTTAAATTGGAAGCTTCAATGCTTCGTGCATATCCATCTTCACTAAACACTTGATTCGGTACACGAGCGGCCCAAAATGATGGTAATGGTAAGTATAGTGTAAGATCGTATCCAGAAAGACAACTCGCTTCATCTGTTTGCCATGGTACGCCCAACCAACGAGTAAGTGCACCTGGACCACTTTTTGCCAACGGTCCTGGTTTCCCTAAAGAAACTTCTCCCAAGGCAATTGCTGGAGATAGTAAAGAACCAAAATCTAAATCGGTTGCTTCTCCTTCTGCAACGACATTGAGTCGATACGGTTCTTTCCACATTTGCTTCTGTCGCATTGGCCAAGTGATTTCAATTCCTGGATGAAAAGGTCCGCCGAGACATTCTTCCATAGGCGCTTGATTTAACGCATCAATTTGTGCTGCTGGCGACAATTGTTCAAACGGAACATATTCTTTTGGTATTCCTGTCGTAAATTTACCTTCTGCCCAAAGCGCCAAACGATTGTATTGTGTTTCTGTAATCGGTAAGTTTACTATGGCAATTTTTGCATATTCACTAAAGCCATCGCCGTAAAATGGCGGTACTTTTGCAGGTGTATATTCTTTAGATTGCGGATTTCTGAACCATTCAAAAACACGTCGGCGCAAGCCTTCATGCTCAGATGCGGGACTTTCTAATTGTTTGATCAATTCAGGATCTCTAAAATTACTCGGAGAATTTTGACCAAATAGCATGAAGAATCCTTGGTTTACCCATTCCGTATCCGTCATGCGCTCTAACATCGGATAGATATGTTCGTAAAATACGACGCCATCTTTCGCTGAATCAGGATAGTTCATTTCACGAATAAACAAGTCTTGAACCACATCATTCATCGTGACAACTCCGTACAAACCTGGTCCAAAATTTGGTGGTGTTACCGCGACATTTGCAGGTTCTGCTTCAAATTGTGCGCCGTCAATCGTTACGGTGGCGCGTACTACGCCATCACAGGTATCGTCGTGCCAACCTTCATTGTTTGCAAAGGTTGTGGCTGGTTTATTGTCTTTGGAAACAGAAATTCCGTCAGCTCCAAAGAATAACAAACGTCCATCCGCATCCGTTTCTACATGTCCGAGTTTTACTTTTTTACCGTAGAATTCGCCATCGTCAAAGTCATATTCGTCGCCTCTTACGTTGATTCCGGAGATTTTTACTTGACTTGGTAAGATTGCCAATTGCGTACGATCGCTCTCGCTGCTATTGCGATATTCGGAAGGAATTCCGCCGCCAGGTATGTCTAAGGCATTGTTAAATTCGTACCAAGCTGCCTTGACATTGGCAACATCGACACGCCAATCGATTGTATTTTTGTCATCTGCGGTAATTTCTCCTAGTACTTCGTTATTTGCGTCAAACGCATAGATTCTGAAACGCGCTACTTGTTTCTTTACGCGTCCGTCACTGTCTTTATAACCGCCTTTCGGCGTAAGTTCTACTCCTGGAATATCGGGAGCGAAAAAGTATTCTTCTGAGTTTCCTAGGCGAGAAATTCCAATAGGAGGATAAATCGCCACGCTTTTAATTTCTGCTGTGTTCATGGTTTTTGTTGGTTGAGTATTTTAATTTATAAGCATTTGTTTAGAATATTGGTGTCGTTTTCTACTTTCTTATATTAAATTAGATGTTACGAGATTCTTGTTATATTATAATGGTATTCTCTCCCATAAGAAATTTGAATCATTTTCATCATATAATTCCATAGTAATATTATAAGTTTCAATTAGTTTTTTTTGATACTTAGTCATTTCAACAGTATGCCCACTTTTTTTATTTTTCTCACTTTTCTTTTTGAGAAAAATAACAACTGATGGTAATTCAGTATATCTTATATATTGTTTAGTCGTCAAATTATAAAAAGTTAAATAATTTGTAAAATCATGTGAGTCAAAATATTCATTATAACAATATCGTAATTGCCATTTGTTGTTATTTTCCATTTTTTTACCTATCCCAACTTGGATATATGTGTTATTACTATCAGATGATATTGCTCCTATTGCTCCTTCTGGATTCCAATTATTTTTATGAGTTTTTATTGGCAGTAAAGTAAAATAAAAACTCCCATCGCCTGAATTAGTAGTCTTCATCTTAAGAATCATTCCCCTTGATGCTACAGTTAAATTGATGCCATCTGGCGAATTAATATTAAATAAATTTTTATCTTTTTCCGCTAATTCATTTAAACCCAAATATTGATTCTGAGGTACCGTTGCTTTATAAATCGCATTATCTACTAACACAACAGATTTTTTTTTAAGATTTTCAATTAAATATTTCATTTTTTTTGAAATATTTTTTTCTTCCCAAGTAATAAGTTCTCTTAAATATTTTTCAGAAATATTTTTTGTGTATGCTTCTAATAATTTTGAATGGCTACTTTTTCGAGAATTAGTAGGGTCTACCCAATATAGAGCCGAAATCAACAATTGTTCAGCCTTATGATAAAATTCCTTAAATCTTTTAATTTCATTCTCCAATATTGAATGAAATTCACAAATCTCTGTTCCTTTTGTTAGTAGTTTTATCTTTATGGAATCTAATATTTTAATAACATACATACTGACAAAATCTACTTTTTGAGGAATTTCATCAATAATCCTATGTATTAAACGCATATAATGTTTTTCATTACCAATTACTGTTTTGTAGTACTCTTCTTGTATTTCAGATAATGTAAATACAGATGAAATTTCACTCATTATTGTTGAACTATAAATTTCTGCTCTAACATCACTAAGATTAGCTTTTGTTAACTTGTCATTTTTCTTAAGATCATCTTCAATCCTTTTTAATTTCATCAAAATTATTTCTAACTCAGCGATAATCTTATCTTCTTTGCTTTTAGAATAAAAAAGTTTATCAAACAAAAAATCTATAGCTTCATTTGATAAATAATCTGAAATACTACTAAGCCCAAATCCTAAGATTGATTCTAGCTGATCTTTTGCTTTTGATTCTTCTGTACGTTTATTATTTGACATAATGTTTTATGGATTTTATAAGCGTCTCTGAAAATTTCAGTAACAACTTTTGGATGAATTTTTAATTAATAGAATATCAGGAGCAAAAAAAGTATTCTTCTGAGTTTTCAAGGCGAGAAATTCCAATAGGAAGATAAATCACCTCACTTTTAATGTCTGCTTTTTTCATGGTTTTTATGGGTTATAGTTTGGGTTAAACTTTGAATTTTATAAAGATTCAATTTAGAAGGAATTTGTAAGATAAGCAATACGTAATACTACGTGATTTTGTAATAGAAGTATTATTCGAAAAAAGTTTTTAAAAAAACTACTTATTAATTGAGATTGTTTTGTAATAGTTATTTTTTGAAGGTCATTTTATTCAGAATCAAGCCAGAAGCGGGCGCAATATAATTGACTTCTAAGTCAGAATTTGGCATGAGTGAACGTTTGATGAAGTCTAAATCCAACTCTCCTTTTCCGAGAAGAATCAACGTTCCCATCATCATACGGATTTGATGGCGTTTGAAGCCTGCACCTTGTACGCGGAGTAGATAACTGTTTTCTGGGAAGAAATTTGCCGTAAAGAGTTCGTTTTCTACAATTTCACACAATTCAATTTCGCCTTCTAAAACGGTATGTTCTGTGGGTTTGTAGCAGTAGGTTTTTAAGTAAAGTTTTCCTTCAAAGAGTTTGGCTCCTTTTTTCATGAGTTCCACATCCAAATCGCCCAAAACATTCGTCATATAAGGTGCTGCAAACGGATGATACTTTTCGCCATAGGCAAATAAGTAGATATATTCTTTTACTTTCGGATGCTGAATGATATTGAATGTTGAATCCGTTTCCGTGATGTGTAATACTCGAATATCTTGCGGTAAGTTTCTATTGAATAATGGGAAAAATTCAGGAATATTTAGGCGTTCATCGTCCAAAAACAATTCGATGGCAATTTCATTCGCGGAAACTTTCGCATCTGTACGACCCGAAGCTAAGAGTTTAAAGTTTTTATGTCCAAATACATACGCCATCGTACGTTCTGTCATGCGCTGCACCGTATTCACATCAGGCTGTTTTTGCCAACCGTGATAGCGAAATCCTAAGTATTGGAGCGTGATTAGGTAGTAGTAGCGGGTTCTTTTCACGGGTTATTAGGTGTTTGTTTGTTTTTTTGTGGATTTGTTTATTCGTGTATTTGTGGATTTGTATGTGTGGATTTGTTAATTCGTTGATTTGTGGATTTGTAGAGTTTCATTTAGTAATTCAAAATTTAACATTTTAAAATTTCTTATGCTGCTTTTAGTAAAATGAAACTTAGGACAAATATCACAATCGGAATGCTCCAGAGTTTCCAGATTTCCGTGCCTTTGGTGTTTTCTTTGATGGCTTTATTTTTGATTTGCAACATGCGTTTTCCGTTGAAATACAAGGAATTGAATAGATATAATACGATTGCTGCTAAAATCATGTAAAAGATGGGCGTGTACACATCGTAAAAACGTAAAAGACTACTGTTAGTCGCTTTTACCAAAACAATGCACAAGACAAATAAAATGCTCAATTGAAAAATAGTAATGTAGATAGTTGCCAACGACATCAACTTTTTGTGCTTATGCTTCTTCTTTCTGGCTTTGTAGCTTAAGATGGTTTTGTAAAATAATTGATCGAACATAGTTTTACTAAATGTGCTACAATGATAGGGCTTTTTTTGTTGATTTGTGTGTTGTGTTTGTTAATCTGTTGATTCGTCGATTTGTTTATACTGAGCTTGTTGAAGTGTTGATTTGTTTATTCGTGTATTCGTGTATTCGTCAATTTGTTTATTTGTTTTTGTGATTTGTTTGTATTTAAATTATAGTCGATTTGCACTTACATGATTCTGATTGTTAATTTAACATTTAAAATTCAACATTTAACATTTAACATTCAGAATTATTTCTCACGACTTTTCAAGACATTCACGATATCATTGAGTTTATAACCTTTTGCTTGTAATAAAATTAGATAGTGAAATAACAAATCGGCACTTTCGTTTAGGAACAAATCGTCGTTATCATCTTTGGCTTCAATGACCGTTTCAACCGCTTCCTCTCCTACTTTTTGCGCGATTTTGTTGATTCCTTTTCGGAAGAGTGACGCGACATAACTTTTTTCATCTTCTTTATTTTCTTTACGATTTTGAATGGTGTCTTCTAATTGACTTAAAAATCCAAACGTCATTTCGTTTTCTTCGTGCCAACAGGTATCTGTTCCTGTGTGGCAGGTTGGTCCAATAGGATTGACTTTGATAAGTAAGGTATCTTTATCGCAATCGTTTTTAATGCTGACTAGATTAAGAAAGTTTCCGCTGGTTTCTCCTTTTGTCCACAAACGTTGCTTGGTTCTACTGAAGAACGTCACTTTCTTAGTTTCCATGGTTTTTTGGTACGCTTCTTCATTCATATATCCTAACATGAGCACATTTTTCGTCTCATTGTCTTGGATGATCGCAGGAACCAATCCGTCGTTATTTTTATTGAAGTTGATGTTCATGTTTTTTGTTTTCTGTTGATTTGTCGATTTGTTGATTCGTGTATTTGTTGATTCGTGTATTTGTCGATTTGTTTAGGCGCAGTTATTTTAGTTTGATTACCAAATAGAGTATATTCTATTTTTAATTTCTTTTGATAAAAATCTCAATACTAATATCTCACTACTCACTACTCCTCATCATATTCGCACATTAATTCCATTGTCCTTTAAATACTGTTTCAGTTCAGGAATTCCGATTTCTTTGAAATGAAACACACTTGCTGCCAAAGCTGCATCTGCTTTTCCATCGACAAAGGTGTCTTGAAAATGTTGCATATTTCCTGCGCCACCAGAAGCGATAATCGGAATGTTGACGATTTCAGATAGTCTGGCCAGCGCTTCGTTGGCAAATCCGTTTTTGGTTCCGTCATTATTCATCGATGTAAATAGAATTTCTCCAGCACCTCGTTGTGCTACTTCTTTTGCCCAATCGAACAACTTAATTTCTGTAGGTATTTTTCCGCCTACCAAATGTACAATCCATTCGCCATCAATCTGTTTTGCGTCAATCGCAACGACAATGCATTGATTTCCAAATTTAGACGCCAATTCATTGATCAACTCTGGACATTTTACCGCTGCCGAATTGATGGAAACCTTATCAGCGCCAGCTTGCAACAAGCGATCTACATCTTCCACGGAGGAAATTCCACCACCAACTGTGAATGGAATATCCACTTGCGCTGCGACATCCAATACTAGTTTTTGCAATGTTTTTCTACGTTCTTCCGTTGCTGAAATGTCTAGAAACACCAATTCATCAGCGCCTGCATCGGCATAAATCTTTGCCAACTCTACAGGATCGCCTGCATCGCGGAGATTTACAAAATTAACGCCTTTTACGGTACGTCCATTTTTGATATCTAAACACGGAACTATTCTTTTTGTAAGCATGGTTTTATTTTTTTCGTCATATCGAATGAAATCAAGCAATCATTTATGATGAGATTACTTCGTCATGCTTCCTCGTAATGACGTTTCATAGTTTTATAATAATTCTTCCAATTGTTTTAGTGAGATTTTGTTCTCGTAAATCGCTTTTCCGATGATGACACCTTCACAGCCTAATTCTTTGAGTTTTGGTAATTCGTCAAAGGTTGAAATTCCGCCAGAAGCAATCAGTTTTAAATCCTCATCGCATTCGTCAAGTATCTTTTTATACAGGTCGAATGAAGGTCCTTGCAGCATTCCGTCTTTGGCGATATCGGTACAAATCACGTATTCAATTCTTCTTTGTTGGTATTTTTTTATAAATGGAATCAATTCTTCGTTACTTTCTTCCTGCCAACCGCTAATGGCAATTTTTTCATCGTTTGCATCCGCGCCTAAAATGATGTGTTTGCTACCATATTTAGTAATCCATTTTGTGAAAATTCCTGGTTTTTTCACCGCAATGCTTCCGCCTGTAATTTGCTTTGCGCCACTTTCAAAGGCAATGTGTAAATCTTCATCAGATTTTAATCCGCCACCAAAATCGATTTGCAAATTTGTTTTAGAAGCAACCGTTTCTAAGATTTTGTAATTGACAATATGTTGGGCTTTCGCACCGTCCAAATCGACCATGTGTAAGTACTGAATGCCGGCATCTTCAAACTGTTTCGCGACTTCTAATGGGTTTTCATTGTACACTTTTTTGGTAGTATAATCTCCTTTGGATAAGCGGACACATTTTCCGTCGATGATGTCTATTGCAGGGATGATTCTCATTTGTTTAGTATTGAGGTTTTAGTATTGAGTATTGAGATTTTTTCGAAGAACATATCTTTTAGTCATAATAATTTCTAATTTCTTAATACTCATGTCTCATTTCTTGGTTTTAGTTTATTTGTCGATTTGTTTATTCGTTAATTTGACACTTGAATGTGTGTTTTTATTTTATATTGAACTATGAAATAATTCAAAATTTAGCATTTAATATTCAACATTTCATAAGTTTAGAAAGTTTTCTAAAATTTTACTTCCCGCTTTGCTACTTTTTTCTGGGTGAAATTGGACTCCGTAAAAGTTGTCTTTTTGTAAGGCTGATGCATAACGGATATCGTATTCACTTTCAGCAATCATTTCACCTGATTTTTTTGCGTAATAACTGTGAACCAGATACATATATTCGTTTTCACGAATTCCTTCAAATAACGGACTTTTCAATTGTTGAATAGTATTCCAACCGATTTGTGGTACTTTGACAGTTGAGGAGAAACGAACGACTTCTGTATCAAAAATTCCCAAACCTTTCGTGTTTCCTTCTTCTGATGAGTTACACATGAGTTGCATTCCCAAACAGATTCCTAAAACAGGTTGTGTCAACGTCGGAATGACAGTATCCAATTGGCTTTCCTTCAATTTTTTCATGGCACTACTCGCCTCTCCTACGCCTGGAAATATGATTTTATCGGCACTTCTGATTTCGTCTGTATCGTTGCTTAAAACAGCTTCCACACCCAATCGCTGAAACGCAAATTTGATGCTTTGGATGTTTCCTGCGCCGTAATTTATGATGATGGTTTTCATTTTGTTAGTATTGAGATTTTAGTAGTGAGTATTGAGATTGTAATCGAAATAAATCTCAATTCTAATAGCTCACTACTCAAAACTATTTCCTAAAGCATTCCTTTCGTTGATGGTAGAATCATTTTTTCGACATCGCGTTTTACGGCAGCTTTGATGGCCTTGGCAAATGCTTTGAAAATAGCTTCTATCTTGTGATGTTCGTTGGTGCCTTCTGCTTTGATGTTTAGATTCGCTTTGGCGCCGTCTGTGAACGATTTGAAGAAGTGAAAAAACATTTCTGTTGGCATTTTGCCAATCATTTCACGTTTGAAATCTGCTTCCCAAACCAGCCAGTTTCTTCCGCCAAAATCAATGGCTACTTGTGCTAAACAATCGTCCATTGGTAGACAGAATCCGTAGCGTTCTATACCTAATTTGTTGCCTAACGCTGCTGAAAATACTTCGCCTAATGCAATTGCTGTATCTTCAATGGTGTGGTGTTCGTCTACTTCTAAGTCGCCATCGACTTTAATATCTAAATCGATTTGACCGTGACGCGCAATTTGATCTAACATGTGATCGAAGAACGCAATTCCTGTCTCGATGTTTGATTTTCCAGTTCCGTCTAAATTCAAGTCTATTTGAATCTTGGTTTCATTGGTATTTCGCGTTAACGAAGCTTTGCGTTCTTTGGCTTTCAAAAACGCGTAGATTTCATCCCAATTATTAGATTCTAAACCTATAAAAGCGTCTAATTCCGAACGTTTTACGGTGATTTCATCCGTTCCCAAGAAAGTTTCATCGTTGATGTAAATTCCTTTCGCGCCAAGGTTTTTCGCCAATTCGATGTCTGTCAAACGATCTCCAATCACAAAAGAATTCGCCAAATCATAGTTTTCTGAAAAATACTCCGTTAACAAACCTGTATTGGGTTTGCGCGTTGGTGCGTTGTCTTTGGCAAAAGTGCGATCGATCACAATATGATCGAACTCAATTTCTTCGCCTTTGAGTGTTTGCAACATAAAGTTATGCACTGGCCAAAACGTGTCTTCAGGATAGACTTCTGTTCCCAAACCATCTTGATTGGTAATCATTACCAATTCAAAATCCAGTTCGTTGGCGATTTTTCGCAGTGCGGACAAGGCTTTGGGATAGAATTCTAACTTTTCGAAGCTGTCTATCTGTTCGTCCGCGGGTTCTTTGATGATCGTTCCGTCACGATCTATGAATAGTACTTTTTTCATAGCTTGCTAATGCTTATGTCTCTAATAATTCGTTCTTACTTTTAACTAGATTCCATTTCCAGTCTTTGTGCCAATTTTTCAATTGTTTTTCTCTCTTTTTGGCTGTTTTCATATCATCAAATATTTCAAAATAGATCAAATCATGGACACTATATTTTTTTGTAAACAAAGTCGCCGTTCCTTTTTTATGTTCGTTTAGTCTTCTTTTTAAATTATTTGTATATCCAATATATAGTACACTTCTATTTTTATTAGAGAGAATGTAACAGTAATATTTTTGCAATATTTTATTCATCTAGTTTCGATTAAAAAGTTCCTGAAACAAGTTCAGGATTTCGAAATTAATAAAAGAGCTTTTATTAATTTCTCATTCTCAACATCCGTTCCCACCGTAAATCGCAAACAATTTTCACATAAAGGCTGCGTAGTTCGGTTGCGAATCACGATTCCTTTTTGGATTAATTGGTCGTAGCGAAGATCGGCATTATCGACCTTAACTAAAATAAAATTCGCATCGGATGGATATATTTTTTCAACAAAATTGATAGTCGACAACGCTTCTGTCAATTGTGTTTTGTTTTCTTGAATGTTAGCTATCTCGTTTTGTACGCTTTCTTGGTCTGAAATTCGTTCCAAAGCTTTAAATTGCGTCAATAAATTCACGTTATACGGAGGTTTGATACGATTCAACACATCCACAATAGTGAGCGAAGCATAACAGATTCCAAGTCTGATGCCTGCCATTCCATACGCTTTTGAGAGCGTTTGGGTGATGATTAGATTTGGAAATTCTTCCAGCCGATTCAACCAACTTTCTTGGCTAGAAAAGTCTGTATATGCTTCGTCTATCACTATGATTCCTTTAAATTCTTTGAGTAATTTTTCTACTGCTTCTTGACTGAAACTGTTTCCCGTAGGATTGTTTGGTGAGCAGAGAAATAAAAGTTTGCTATTCACATCGGCTGCGTTGAGTATTTCGTCTACATTTGGTTGAAATGCTTCCGTTAGATACACTTCTTTGATGGCGATATCATTCACGCCTGCCAATACGTTGTACATTCCGTAGGTTGGCGGCAATGTGATGATATTGTCTTGTTTGGGTTCGCAAAAAGCTCTGAAAATCAGATCGAGAATTTCATCACTACCGTTTCCTAAGACGATGTTGGCTGGATTGCAGTTTTTGACTTCTCCTAAAACCGCTTTGACATCTTTTTGTTTTGGATCTGGATAGCGATTGACGCCGTTTTCATACGGGTTTTCATTGGCGTCTAAAAATACCATTTCTGTCCCAGTCGCTTTGTATTCATCTCTTGCGGAGGAATAGGGTTTGAGTGTTTTTATGTTTTCTCGGATGAGAGCGTTTATATTGATTGTTTTCATTGTTGTGTTGTTTATCAAATGCATCTCATGAGCTACGCTCGGTATCTACGATAATGCTCGATGTGACAAATTTTTTACTTTAGACTTTCTAATCGTAAGGTTACTGCGTTTTTGTGTGCTTGTAAACCTTCTGCTGCTGCCATTTGTTCGATGGCGTTTCCGATGTTTTGAATGCCTTCTGCGGTTATTTTTTGGAATGTTACACTTTTTTGAAAACTTGCTAGATTGACACCAGAATAATTCTTCGCATAACCGTTTGTCGGTAAGGTGTGATTGGTTCCAGAAGCATAATCACCTGCACTTTCTGGCGTGTAGTTGCCTACAAATACCGAACCTGCATTTTGGATGTTTGTGGTGTAGAAATCTTCGTCTTTTACGCAAATAATAAAGTGTTCTGGACCGTATTCGTTGATTAAATCTAATGCTGTTTGATCGTCTTTTACATAAATTAACTTGGAATTTTCAATCGCTTTTTTAGCAATTTCTTTTCGTGGTAAGTCTTCTAACTGTGCGTATACGGCTGTTTCCACTTCCGTGAGAAAGTTCTCTGAGGTCGTTACTAGAATCACTTGACTGTCCGTTCCATGTTCTGCCTGACTTAATAAATCGGAAGCAACAAAGGCAGCATTTGCTAATTCGTCTGCAACTACCAACAGTTCGCTTGGTCCCGCAGGCATATCGATGGCCACTCCGTATTTGGTTGCTAATTGTTTTGCTACAGTTACAAATTGATTTCCTGGACCAAAGATTTTATAGACTTTGGAAAGCGTTTCTGTCCCAAACGTCATTCCTGCAATGGCTTGAATGCCTCCTACTTTATAGATGGTTGTGATTCCGCAGAGTTGTGCTGTGTATAAAATTGCTGGATTTACTTTGCCTTCTTTGTTTGGCGGCGTACACAACACAATTTCGTCGCAACCTGCAATTTTCGCTGGAATCGCTAACATGAGAATTGTAGAGAATAATGGCGCCGTTCCGCCTGGGATATAGAGTCCCACTTTTTGAATGGCTCTTTTTTCCTGCCAACAGCGTACGCCCTGAGTCGTTTCTATTGTAACGGTTTCGGTTTTTTGTGCATTGTGAAATGAAGTGATATTTGCCTTCGCGACAGCGATGGCTGCTTTTAGTTCTTCAGAAACGTTGTTGGTAGCAGCGTCAATTTCAGCTTGACTGACAACCAAAGTATCTAACTCAACATTGTCAAAGAACGAGGTGTATTTTTTGATCGCTTGATCGCCATTTTTTTGTACTTCAGAGAAAATTTGCGAAACTGTTGCTTCAATATCGTCTACAGTTTGTGTTGGACGCTCTAAAATTGTGGTCCAAGTGTTCGGTTGTGGATTGAATATTTTGTTCATTATAGTACCATTTTTTCGATTGGACATACTAAAATTCCTTCAGCGCCATTGGCTTTGAGTTCGTCAATGACTTCCCAGAAATCTTCTTTTTTAATCACGGAGTGCAATGAGCTCCAGCCTTCTTGTGCCAACGGAAGGATTGTTGGACTTTTTAATACTGGTAATATTTTGCTGATCGCGTCTATTTTGTCGTTCGGCGCATTGAGCAAAATGTATTTTGAAGTGCGCGCCGTTAGTACGGATTGAATTCTGAATTGCAATTTTTCCAGCAATACTTGGCGTTCTGCGTCAATTTTTGGAGAAACTGCCAGTACCGCTTCACTTTTCAGCATCACTTCCACTTCCTTGAGATTGTTTTTAAAAAGTGTGCTTCCGCTAGAAACAATGTCGCAAATAGCATCGGCAAGTCCAATATTTGGGGCAATTTCAACAGAACCGTTAATGATGTGTAAGTCTGCATTGACGCCTTTTTCTTTTAGATATGTTTTTACAGTGTTTGGATACGAAGTAGCAATGCGTTTGCCTTCAAAGTCTTTTACGGAAGTATAGATTTGTCCTTTGGGAATGGCGAGTGAGACTTTACATTTGGAGAATCCGAGTTTTTCTGCAATGGTGATGTTATCTCCTTTTTCAACTAGTACATTTTCACCGATAATCGCAATATCAACCACGCCATCGCGAAGGTATTGTGGAATGTCTCCATTTCTGAGATAGAAAACTTCCAAATCATAATTACGAGCAGATGCTTTGAGTTGATCTTTCCCATTGTCGATGGAAATTCCGCAGTCTTTCAAGATTTTAAGAGAATCTTCGTTGAGTCGCCCTGATTTTTGAATAGCAATTCTTAGCTTTTTCATTTTTATTTTGTTGTGCTTGAATACAAAAATTGGGCAATAAAAAAACCCGCTTGATGTACTCAAACGGGTTTTTAATATATTTTGAAATTACTTCAATACATTATCAGCTCGCTTGAGGGCAAGTATGAAAATGATGATGATGTAATTGTGTATAAGACATGTTTGTTTTGTTTGGTGCAAATGTAATTAATAATTTTTATAGTGTGCAACTATTTTTTTAAATTATTTTTTAGCCTTTTTATCGAAAATATGCGATTTAAATCATTTTTTTTCGCGCTTATGATTGTGATATCGAAAATGAATTCCTAATTTTAAGGACTTAATAGCCAGCCCACCTATGAAACATTTTTTGATAGCCTTTGTACTATTTTGTACGTGGCTTTACTTTGGTGTTCGTTATTACGAATGCAATGTAAAAAACCTTTGCGATGTCCCTGAGACTCCTGTAGTAGTTGATACTATTGAGGTTATCAAAGAAGTTCCTGTTAAAAAAACACTTACTTTTTTGCCTTTTTCCATTTCAAAGAATGCTGACACAGTTTCTTTGATTGATTCTGTTTCGAATCCGTTGCAATCGTTTTTTGAATATTTGAACGCGAATCAGCAAGATGAATTGGTGGTTACTTCCTTTTTTAGCAAAGCGGAAGACGGCGCTATTGCTCTTTCCCGTAATGAGAACGTTAAGAAGCGATTAGCTGCTTATGGAATTAATACGGATCGTGTGGTGATGCAGACTCAGCAAGAGGATTTTACTTTCTCTAAGAATAATCAATACGATAAAGGAATTGCGTATGAGTACCAAAAAATGTCGCAAGAACGCATGAATGCGATTGATAAAGGCATTGCTTCTAAAATTTTGTACGCAGGTTTTGGTTCGAACACATTTAAACCCGATAATACTTTGAATGCGTATGCTATTGAGTTGAAAAATTATTTAGCTAAAAATCCCACGAAAGGTGTTGAAATTATCGGTCATACCGACAGCAATGGTGAAGCAGAAGATAATATGTGGATTGGAAAGCAACGTGCGAAGAGTGTGATGCAGTATTTTGTTTCTCAAGGAATTGACGAACAAAAATTAACCATTTCTTCTAAGGGTGAGACGGCTCCTATTGCGCCCAACACTACGTTAGAAGGACAACAATTGAATAGACGAATAGAAATTAATATAACAAACCTTACTTATAGATAAAAACCAAATTTTAACTAACACTAACTAACCAACTAACTGATTATATGTCAACTATATTTTTACAAAGCCTTGCTCCTGTTTCTGGTTGGGAATATTTTATTGTATTCGCCATTGGATTTGGATGTTTTTTGATTGGCTGGATTTTTGGCAAATGGCGTTCGAAGCGTAACTATGAAAAATTACTCGCTGCTGAGAAAACGAAAAAGAAAGATGAGTACATTAATACCAATTATACACCATCTAGAGGTGTGCGTGCT
Organism: Bacteroidota bacterium; assembly: GCA_039026955.1. Lineage (GTDB taxonomy): Bacteria > Bacteroidota > Bacteroidia > Flavobacteriales > Flavobacteriaceae > Kordia. The sequence continues at coordinate 13,616 of JBCCLH010000034.1, read as the reverse complement.
GTAAAAACTCGCGAACGTTCTGGAAAAGCGGTGAATTCAAAGGGAAATGCTCAGAAAGAACCGGAAGCATCTGCTATTGATGCTTCTTCATTGAATTTTGACAATTTTGGTACTGCCAATGCTTCTGAGAAGGATGATTTGAAACGCATTAAAGGTGTCGGACCTTATATTGAAGAGAAGTTGAACGCTATTGGTATTTACACTTTTGATCAAATTAGCAAGTTTTCTGCGGAAGATATGCAGACTGTGACAGAGCTGATTTCATTCTTCCCAGGACGCATAGAACGCGATGATTGGAAAGGGCAAGCGGCTGTTTTGAAAAAAGGAGGCAATACTGATTTTAGCAAGCGATTGAGTTCAAAAGAATAGAAAATAATTATATCTAGACAGCAATTATAGTATTTACAATTTTTAGGTTAGCTAAGTGAACTAGTAGCTTCCTCAAACCTAGAATTACTCACAATTGAAAAGGGAAACTTTAAGCCAGTTTCCCTTTTTGCATTTTGTTATTTTATGTGTATTTTGAATTCTATTTTAATATGGGTTTGACATAAAAGATCATTAGATTTTCTTGTAATTCATTGAAAAATACTTGTCAGTTCGAGCGTAGATCTCGAGAACAGATGAGAATTTATAATTTCAAAGGAATCTCGACTGCGCTCGATTTGACACTTTCTGTAAGTTGTTGATTATTATATTTTCAAAAAATATTTATATCGAAGTCACATTACTTTATTGATTCCCAAGAATGATTGGCAATCCGTTGTCTCCTGAACCTACTACAATTACTTTGGCATTTTGTGATTCTGAAAGTTTTAATGTTGCTTCAATTCCTTTGTCTTGAAGGATTTTGTCTGTAAGCGAAGCGCTTAAAATTCTATTCGCGTCTGCTTTACCTTGCGCTTCAATACGTACTTTTTCAGCTTCTTTTTGCGCAGTTACCAATCTAAATTCATATTCTAATGATTCTTGCTCTTGCTTTAATTTACGCTCAATCGCTTGTTTGATAGTTGGTGGTAACGTCACATCTCTAATTAATACTCTTTTTAAGATGATGTATTGATCGTCTACAATTTTCTTAGTTTCTTCAAAGATTTCATTCTGAATTGCATCACGCTTACTTGAGTATAATTGTTCTGGTGTGTACCGTCCTACTACACTTCTTGCAGCACTTCGTACAGCTGGTTGCAATACACGCGAGAGATAGCTTTCTCCTTTTTCGTTGTGTAATTTCCCTAAGTTATTGATGTCTGGCATGTACTGAACTGACGCGTCTAATTTGATATCCAAACCGTTTGATGATAATACAGACATTTCTTCTGGTACTTCTTGCAAACGTGTTTCATAGTCTATTACTCTATTCCAAGGCGCAATAAGGTGAAAACCTGGTCCTAAGGCATCAGCGTTTGAATCCACTCCTTTTCCAAGTGTCTGATATAATACGGCTGCGTGTCCTGCATCAATCGTAACTGCAGATTTTGCAATTGCTATGATCGAGATAATTATGATGATTAATACAGGAATTCCAATTTTAGGTAATTTGTCCATTGTCTTAGTTTTTGATTATTTTCTTTTTAGTTATTTTTTTAATTAATTCACAAAATAAATTATTTATATGTGCTTTGGAACTACAATTCGTTACATTGATTTGCAAATTTCTTGAAGCAGAATTTGATCCGTGAGATTTGAATTCTAAATTGAATACGTGTCGTTTAGGATGTTAAATCAACCCGTAAAATTTTCTCAAAAACCACTCCAATGCAAGGAATATTGCTATCAATGCGAGTAAATATTTCCAATCTATCAAAGATACGACCTTTTCGTTACTTTTCTCAATCGTTTTGAAGCGTGAATCGTTAATTAATTCTAAAATTACGTCCTGAGAATTGTCGTTAATATGAAATGCTTTTCCATTAGTTTTCGCTGCAATGGCTTGTAAACGTTGTGCATCCGCATTTAGAAATTGCTTTTCAATATCGAATTCTAAAATTTTGAAGTTTCCTGATTTACTGATGTTTTTTCCTTCTGCACGTACTGTGAATGTATACGATGCTGCGGGCAAATTGTTTAAGTCGACTGTATAATACCCTGCGTTTAAAAGCATTGGATAGGTAGTTGTTTCATCCGTGTCTTTATTTTTAATGATTGCTGTAAGATTGGCATTCGCATCAAATTCATAGGAAGGATTGAAATATTGTGCAGTGAGCTGTATTTCACGATTTCCATAGTAAAACAATTCGTATCCAACTGTTAAGCGTTCCCGTTTTTTGTTAGAAGCTAGATATTGAACTAATTTGCCTAGAAAGGTGTCAAATTCTATAAAGTTTTCTTGCGATAAAAAGCTGTTTGCACGCCATTTCCAAATGTTTTCCCCTGCTAAAATTGCCGCTCGTTTGGTATCTTCTGTGTAGGTTGCTAGCAATGCTGAATTCGTAGAAACTCCTGAGATGACTTGTGATAGAATGATTTCATGTGCGACGTTGAATTCAACTTCTCCAAAGGCATTTTCCAACGGTGGATAGTCTGAAAAGTCTATATTTTCGATCAAGAAGTTGGTGTAATTTGGATTGAGTTGTCCTTGCACTTCTTCTGTTTCTTGCAAATCGTCTTTGCTAAAACTCGTTTGTATGTCATTTACAAAGTTCCAATCCGTTTGCGTTCCTGTGATGGTTAAGGTGTTTTTTTCCAAACGTTGTACCGCTTCATATACTGCTTCAAATTTACTGTTGGGCTGGTATAGAATTACCAACTGATATTCGTTCAATTCACCAGAAGTAATCGTTGGTTTTAGGATGTCTACACCGCGTAATTCGTTGCTTTCTAGACTTTTCTTTAGTGCGCCTAAATCTGGATGAATGATGTCGGAAATCAACGCAATTTTCACTTTCTGATCAATCACTTCTACTGCAAAATAACGTGCATTGTTTTGTGTATTTTTTTCAGTATTTAAAGGATTCAGTGTAGCGCGTAAGGTTTGTACGCCAATTTTCGTCGCAGAAATATTGAAGTTTACCACTTTGGAATTATCCGTTGGTGAGAAAGTCAAGGTTTCACTTGCCACACGTTTCCCATCTGCGGTAAGCACTAAATTGGTTTGCACACTTTCATTTCCTGTATACGTAGCAATGATTTCTACTGGAAATTTGTTTTTTAAATAGGCATATTTGTTCGCGTTAAGCTGATCAATTTTTAAATCGGTATACGCCGTTGTATCTCCTGCAATAACAGGAAATATTGGTTGTTTTATTCTGGAAGATACAAACTGATAATCATTTCCGTAGGTTTGATTTCCATCCGTAATGAGTATTGTAGGCGCAATGGCGTCTTTGTATTGTTTGTTTAAATCTTTGAGCGCTTTGCTGATGTTGGTTTGCGATCCTGAGAAATTGATAGAGTCACTTTTTTTTAATTCTTTTGAGAACGTATAGGTGTCAATTTCAAATTTATCTTGAAGTTGTGTGGAGTTTTTGAATTGATCAACAACTGCATTTACTTGTGCATCATAGCCTAATTCTGCCACAGAAGAAGAATTATCTACAGCAATGGTTAACACAGGTTTTTCAGTGTAATAACTCGTTTGCTTAAATTTCGGATTGATAATCAGCATTAATAAGGCAAATACACTTAAAAATCTCAAAAACGAAAAAAGCACTAGTTTTTTAGTGCGTTTTTTTGTTTTGTAATAGTAATGAAATATCGCTATTAATGCGGATATGATTACAGCTATACAGATGTATACGATCGTGGTCGTTTGCAATAGTTTATTTTGTTTTTATTATTTCAAAAGAATCCAAAAAACGTTGGATGCTTGCATTTTTATCTTTTTCTGCCATGCAGACTACTTGAGTTATAAATATGGTATTTTCTACCAAATACGCATTGAGATAGAAAAATTTACCTTGTGCTTGCACTTTAATGCTTCTTCCCGGATATCCGTTGAATTCTATTTTATTCTCAAATATCAATCGTCCTTGCACATTGGATACTGCAACATTTACAACATTGGCAAGTATCTTATCATTGTATTCTTTATCTGCATTTTCAAACTGACTTTTTGGGTAGTCAGAACGAACTACTGAGTAAATCGCATTGTCATCTCCCAACTTTGGCGAATACATCACCAAATGCATGTCTAATTCTCCTGAAGGAATCGGTACTTTTTGAACCGTTCTTCTCGGAGTTTGTGGATAGTAGGCAACAAATTGTAAATCTTCTGCCTTATACTTCTCCCATTGTTGCGCAGTTACCGTTGTAAAACACAATACACATGCTGTCAGTAAAAGAAATACATTTTTCATTTTCGTATGGTAACGACTTATTACGTTAGCATTCCACCATCAACATTTAGTACTTGTCCAGTGATGTATGCTGACATGTCACTTGCTAAAAACACACAAGTATTGGCTACATCTTCTGGTGTTCCTCCTCTTTTTAATGGAATTGCGTCTCTCCAACCTTTTACCACATCTTCTGGTAATTTTCCGGTCATTTCTGTTTCTATAAAACCTGGCGCAATCACGTTGCTACGAATGTTTCTTGAACCCAATTCTAACGCAACCGATTTAGAGAATCCAATGATTCCTGCTTTCGATGCTGCATAGTTTGTTTGTCCTGCATTTCCTTTAACGCCAACCACAGAACTCATATTGATAATAGAGCCTTTGCGCTGCTTTAACATCGTTCGCTGTACCGCTTTGGTCATATTGAAGACAGATTTTAGATTGACTTCAATGACTTTGTCAAAATCTTCTTCCGAAATGCGCATTAACAAATTATCTTTTGTGATTCCTGCATTATTAATCAATACGTCTATAGAGCCAAATTCTTTTAAGACTTCTGCCGCCAACTCTTGTGCTTGTTGAAAATCTGCTGCATTGCTTTGGTATCCTTTTGCTTTGACACCTAATTCGTTTAATTCTTTTTCTAATGCATTGGCTGCATCTACAGATGAACTGTAAGTGAACGCTATATTTGCGCCGTGTGCTGCAAATACTTGTGCGATTCCTTTTCCTATTCCTCTACTGGCACCTGTAATGATGGCAGTTTTGCCTTCTAGTAATTTCATACGTATTAATGGTTGATTTTATTTAGTTCAAATATACTCAGAATAGTTAGGTTTGCAATACTTCATTTTAGGATTATTCATTATAATCACGGGAACTCAATAATACTAAATTCACAACGAATAGATTATAAATTTATCATAAAAAATAAAGCGCAAAAAAGATTTTAAAAAAACATTTAAAAAAGTGTAACAAGTTTTACTTTTTGTCGTCACATGTAGAATCATACAAAAAACAAAATCATGAGAAAACTACTGCTTTTTTCCTTGGTGATGCTTTTTATAGCATGTAAAGAGGAACCCAAAAAACAAACCGAACCATTAGCCGAAATGAAACCAGCTCCCAAAATCTCCGTGGAGGATTTCTTTAAAAATTCTGAAAAAACATCCTTCCAGTTGTCTCCAAACGGAGAATACCTTTCGTATTTAGCGCCTTATAAAGATCGAATGAATATTCACGTTCAAAAGATTGGTAGCGACGAAGTAAAACGTGTTACCAGCGTTGAAGATCGCGATCTTGCAGGTTATTTCTGGGCAAATAATGACCGTTTGGTATACGCAAGAGATAAAGGTGGAAATGAAAATTTTCACGTGTTTGCGGTGAATAAAGACGGAACTAATGAAAAAGATTTAACACCTTTTGATGGTGTTCGTTGCGAAATTATTGATTCACTTGATGATAACGAAAGTGAAATGATTGTTGGATTGAATAAACGAATTCCACAAGTTTATGATCCATATCGCTTAAATATCGTTACTGGAGAGTTGACACTACTTTATGAAAATCCTGGAAATATTACAGGATGGGACACTGATCACAATGGAAAATTACGTTTGGCATATGTAACCAACGGTGTGGATAACACGATTATGTACAGACAAACCGAAGATCAGCCTTTTAAAGAGGTAATTACTACAGACTTCAAACAAACCTTATCGCCACAATATTTTGACTTTGACAATGGTGATATTGTATATGCAGCTTCCAACTTAGGAAGAGACAAAGCTGCCATTGTAAAGTACGATTTAAAAGAGAATAAAGAAATTGAAGAAATTTTCATAGATACCGAAGTAGACGTGGATGGTATTGCCTATTCTCAAAAGCGAAAAGTACCAACGTATGTAAGCTATACAAGAGCTAAAACAATGCGTAAGTTTTTGGATAAAGATGCGGAGAACCTTTTCAAAATGTTAGAAGAAAAGTTAGGCGCTGACAATGAATATTACGTAACTTCTAGCAATAAAGCGGAAGATAAGTTCTTAATTTACGCTGGAAACGACAAAACAAGAGGAACTTACTATTTCTTAGATGTTAAAACACAAGATTTAAAGAAATTAGCAGAGTTAAGTCCATGGTTGGATTCAGAGCACATGGCAAACATGAAACCTATCTCCTACACTTCTAGAGATGGAATGACCATTCACGGATATTTAACCTTACCTGTTGGCGTAAAAGCTGAGAATTTACCAGTAGTGGTGAATCCACACGGAGGTCCTTGGGCACGTGACGAATGGGGATTCAATCCTGAAGTACAATTTTTAGCGAATAGAGGTTATGCCGTATTACAGATGAACTTTAGAGGTTCAACCGGATACGGAAAGAAATTCTGGGAGAGTTCTTTTAAGAAATGGGGACAAGAAATGCAAAACGACATCACGGATGGTGTAGAATGGTTGATTAAAAAAGGAATTGCTGATAAAGATCGTATTGCTATCTACGGAGGAAGCTACGGAGGTTATGCAACTTTAGCAGGAATCACAAACACACCAGATTTATATGCAGCTGCTGTGGATTATGTAGGTGTTTCTAACTTATTCACATTTATGGAAACGATTCCTCCTTACTGGGAACCATACAAGAAAATGTTATACGAAATGGTAGGAGATCCAAGTACAAAAGATAGTATCATGATGCGTGAGAACAGTCCTGTGTATCATGTAGATAAAATCAAAGCTGCTTTGTTTGTAGCACAAGGAGCAAACGATCCACGTGTGGTACAAGCAGAATCTGACCAAATGGTGGCAGCCTTACGTGAAAACGGTGTAACCGTAGAATACATGTTAAAAGAAAACGAAGGTCACGGATTTAGAAACCAAGAAAACCGTTTTGATTTTTACAATGCTATGATTGCATTTTTAGATGAGAATATGCGAACTAAGGTGAAAGGATAATTTGAAAAATGTATCAATTTGATAATTTGAAAATGTACTAATTTTATTTTTAAGCTTCGCTTTAAAATTATAATGAAAAGCGCTTCTCGATTGGGGAAGCGCTTTTTACATTTTAGGAAATCGTGATTGTTATGTAATTACAACATATATTGAATTAGTGATATAACCAGTTTTCGGTTTTCAATCATTATAGTATGTAACATTTGTTATAAATTCTATAATCTTATTGGAAATAAACGAGATTTCATGAATTGAAGTATCAAATGTCAATTGTGGATTCAATGGTATTTCATATATATCAGATATTCCTGTAAAGTTTTTTATCTTTCCTTTTCTAGCCTTTTTATAAAGTCCTTTAACATCTCGTGATTCACAAACTTCTATAGGAGTTTTCAAATACACCATTACAAATGTAGCTGTAGATTGTATAGAAGTTCGAAGTATATTTCTCATCTCAATATACGGAGCTATAGTTGCGCAAATTGGAATTTTACCTTTTGTAAGCGAGTCTTTAGCCAAATTACTGATATTTTTGATATTTAAGAATCGATCTTCTTTACTAAACCCAAGTACTACAGGATATTTTTTTCTAATAAGATCACCATCAATTACATCACAATCAATTTTGAAATAATGCTGTATATCTATACTTATTTTTTCAGCAATAGTAGTTTTTCCCGAGCCTGAGAGTCCAGTAATTAGTATACCAACTTTGTTTTTTTTCATTTCATCACTAATGCTACAAAATTTACTAAGGTTTTAATTTAATATTGTTGTTTCAAATAATCTATAAACTAGATAAAAAGCTACGAGAGGTATTTGAATTCTTATAAGTAATTGTGCTTGATTCCAATGTTTATATTTATTTATAAGGAGCTTATGCAGGATACGAATTGTACTTGTTATTTCTTCTGCCCAGTTTTCTTCTGTACCGTTTAAATACTTATCCTTAAAATGTTTCTTATTAGGAACACTTTTATCAGTTGGCCAAATAAGAAATAAATCCTTGTCGCCTGCTTTTTTGTTCTTATTGGTTGCTTTCTTTCTAAAAAAACTAGAAACAGGTTTTAGGGTCAATAAAAGCTCCATAATTATCCAAAGTATGTATATAGCTAAGAAGAAAACAAATATAGAACCCAATATAGAAGAAGGATTATCTTTACTGCCTGCAGAAAATTGTAATAATGCAAAAAGTGCTGCTTCAATCGTAAGCATTGTTCCTACATCATTATTCATTTTACCTATCCTTCCTTCAAGATAATTGACTGACAACTCTGCGTGTTCTCTTCTCTTAACCTCTTTTGTACTCACATTTTTGGGATTATTGGATTATGACTAAAAATAATAATTTTGAACTATCAATACAAATCACAAGTTAGATAAGATTACAAAACATGAAACACAATTAAGACATAAAAAAAGTGCTCCCCAAAATGAGAAGCACTTTTCTATAATATCTAAGCTGTTTTATATTATTGCTTTATATCCTGCGCCTTTTCATAATTAAACAAATAATCAATATCCATTTCTTGGATTTTACCCAGTTTTGATAAGGCTTTCATGTCTACGTCTTTTTTGCTTCCAATGACCATGACGTTGTATTCTTCGCCTTTGATGTTTTGATCGAAGAAAGCTTTTAAGTCTGCAATAGTCATGTTTTCAATGGCTTTGTACATTTCTTCTCGGTGATCTTTATCGATACCTAGTTTTTGCAATCGCTCGTAGGTCCAGAAGATATTTGATTTTGTGATACGCTGTGCTGCTAATTTCTTCAATGTCGCTTCTTTTGCTGCATTGAATTGCTCTTCGGCTTCTGGCATGTCATTCATTAAGGACATCATGGCATCCACTGCTTGCTCCATTTTGTTGGCTTGTGTTCCGATATATGCCATAACATAGTTGGAATCGTCTTTGTCAGATGCCTGCGCGTAATACGAATATGCAGAATATGCTAAGGATTTTGATTCTCTGATTTCTTGGAATACAATCGAAGATAATCCTGATCCGAAATACGTATTAAACAACGTAGAAGCTGCCATGTTTTCTGGTGCAAATGGACTTCCTTTTGCCAAGAACATCATTTCCGCCTGTACCATGTCATAGTCTACAAAATATACATTTCCACCTGTTTCTAGCTCTGTGTATTGTGTCGCTTCTGGATATTGTACCAATTCATCAGCTACTTTATGATGTGTGTTTAAAGCAGTTACTGCCGCACCTACATCTTTCCCGTAATAGAAAATGCGTTGATCGTAATTTTTGAAATCTTTTACGACATCCACCAATTCTTGTGGATTCATGTTTTGCAGTTCGCTTCTGCTGAAGATGTTACGCAAACGTGAGTTTTCTCCATATTTCGCATAATTCATCAATCCGCTTCGTAAAATGCTTCCTTTACGTGTTTTGTTGTCTTGTCTTCCTTTTAAAATCTGCGCTACATATTTGTCATACGCTTCTTGATTTGGAACGGCATTACTCCATAAATGCGATAATAATTCCAATCCTTCTGATAGGTTTTCTTTTAAACCACTCAATCCTACATACGACTTCTCAGCGCCTGTACTTACGTAATAGCTGATTCCTAACTTGTAGAATTCTTTCTTTAATTCTTCGGCAGAATATTTGTCTGTTCCTAAATATTCCATGTACCCAACACCTAAACCAAGTTTCTTGTCATTGTCAGTTCCCATATCGAAAATGATATTCAAATCGAATAGATCGTTTTGAGGGTTTTCTATGTAGGATACTTTAATTCCGTTCGTTAACTGTGTTTCTTTGATTTCTGATTGGAAATCTACATACTTAGGCGATAACGGCTCTGATTCTTTTGCATTGAACGCTTGCATGTAGGTTGAACTTTTATCTCTGTTCAAATTCACAGGTGTAATTCCTGGATTTTCAACCTTTACAATAGTATTGTCTTCACCTTTTCGCTTGTAGGTTACTACATAATTGTCTTTGTAAAATCTATTTGCGAAATCAACTAATTCTTGCTTGGTAATCTTGCGTAAATCGTCTAAGAACGAAACTTTGTTTGCCCAATCTTCATGATGAATGAATGCATTGAAATACGCACTAGCCAACGCAGTACTGTTCTCATATTGCTGTGTTTGACTTAGCTTTAGATCGTTAATTACAGCATCGATCATCCAATCGTCAAATTCTCCTTTTTTCAATCTTTCGATTTGCTCTAAAAGTAAATTCTTTACTTCATCTAATGTTTGTCCTGCTTTTGGATAGCCTGAAAATCGGTGGTATCCGTAATCATTTAAGAACGTTGGACTGCAACCTGCATATTGAACTAATTGTTTTTGGTTTAAGTTTAAGTCAATAATACCTGCATTTCCATTTGCTAGAATCATATCAGCAAGTGTGACTAATTTTTCATCTTCTGTTTCTACACCTCCTGAACGGAATGCGATGGATACATTTTCAGCAGTTGGTCCAAATACTTCGTTTACGATCGGAGAAGTTATTGGCTCTTCTTTTGGAAGTACTGGGTGCGTTACTTCTTTGTTTTCTAATTTTCCAAAGGTATTCGCTACTTTTTGAATGGTTTCTTCAAATTCTAAATCTCCCACTAACACCATTGCCATATTGCTTGGTACATAATATTTGTCAAAGTAGTTGTGAATTGCTACCATCGAAGGATTTTTCAAGTGCTCTCCTACTCCAATAGTCGTTTGTTGTCCGTATGGATGGTTTGGAAATAATCCGTCAAGCATTGCTGCGTAACTTTTTCTACCGTCGTTATCTTGTCCACGGTTAAATTCTTCAAAAACAGCTTCTAATTCTGTGTGAAATAAACGCAATACCAATTGGCTAAAACGCTCGCTTTCCAAGTCTAACCACTTGTCTAATTCGTTTGCTGGAATTTTGTTTTTATACACTGTTTCTTCAAACCATGTGTGTGCATTGGTTCCTGTAGCACCTAACGAGCTTGTCATTTTATCATACTCATTCGCCACACTGTAGTTAGAAGCGATTAAAGAAACACTGTCAATTTGCTTGTACAATGTTTTCTTAACTTCAGGATCAGTCGCATCTTTGTGCTGCTCGTATAAATCTGAAATTTCTTGTAGCAGTACTTTTTCTTTTTCCCAATCGATGGTTCCGATTTCGTCCGTTCCTTTAAACACCATGTGTTCTAAGTAGTGTGCCAATCCTGTAGTTTCTTGTGGATCGTAGTTAGAACCTGCACGAACCGCGATGTAAGTTTGGATTTTAGGTTCGTCCGTGTTTTGGCTTAAATATACTTTGAGACCATTGTCTAACGTGTATAATCGTAATCCAGTAGGATCGTTGGCTACGGTTTCATATGAATAACCGTTTGCATCTTTTTGTGCTGTCGTTTCAACACTGTCGTTCGTTTTTTTACAACTGAAAATTGCGAGTGTAGACACAATTAACAGTAGTAGATTGATTTTTTTCATTCTATTTTTTTGACTAGTTACTATAATAAGAAACGCCTAGAATCATTATTTATGATAAGGCATACGCAATATATTACTTTTTTAAGGATTATATCTTGAAAGTCAGCAGTATCTTAGCGAATGCATGTATTCCGCTTCATGACTAGAAGAAGATTCTTCTTAAATTAGTTAACGTTTTAAAAAGCCATAAAAAAGAAGCGAACTCTTCAGTTCGCTTCAACTTTTTTCATGATCGCTATTTAACTAGCACAAATGAATTACTAAGTAAATAGCAATGTAAAACTACAGATTCGTTTGAAGATTTTAAAGAAGTACTAGTCTAGATTTATAAATCGTCAATTATATTTCTATGCGTAAAATAATATAGACCAATGATTTATCTATCACAAAACTATTTCTTTAAAGTAACGTGAGTTCGATATAACTATTTCGTTAAATATTTAATAGTCAACAACTTACATAAATTGTCAAATCGAGCGCAGTCGAGATTCAATTGAAACAGAAGTTTTCTAAGCTGTTCTCGACTGCGCTCGAACTGACAAATGTTTATTTTTCAGTTAATTACGAGTAATTTGATGATTTTTTATGTCGAACTCACGTTAAAGTAGCTTCAAGAATGCTGTTTTTATTAGCAAATTCCTGCTTTTGGACAAGAAATTGTGGGTCCGCAAGCACAGGTGCCAGCACAGGTAACTTGTAATCCTGATGTCCCTCCTGTCCCACAATTGTTTTGTGTTCCGCAATCATCCGTTTCTGCTGGACAGATTCCATTTGGTTCACAGGATTCTGTATTAAATCCGCCAACAATGCCGTTTTGAGTTCCTAGTTTAGAGATAGACTTCTTGTTTAATACTAAACTGCTTAAATTTCTTTTTTTCATGGTTTACATAATTTTAAATTAATTTTTCTAACTCAAGCTACAAATCATACCACAGTCAAAAAAGAAACACTTCTTCAAATTCATAAATTATAAGCATAAAAAAACGCATCATCAATAGCTTGATAATGCGTTTCGATATATTTTGAAAAAATGATGTTACGCCATCACTTCTGCTACTTTTTTACCAATTTCTGCTGGTGAATCTACTACGTGAATTCCGCATTCGCGCATGATTCTTTTCTTTGCTTCAGCTGTATCATCTGCTCCACCTACAATCGCTCCAGCATGTCCCATTGTTCTTCCTTTTGGCGCTGTTTCTCCTGCGATGAATCCTACAACTGGCTTATTGCTTCCGCTTTCTTTATACCATTTTGCAGCGTCTGCTTCTAATTGTCCACCAATTTCTCCGATCATTACTACACATTCGGTAGCATCATCGTTGATTAACAATTCTACGGCTTCTTTCGTAGTAGTTCCGATAATTGGATCTCCACCAATTCCGATCGCAGTCGTAATTCCTAATCCTTGTTTTACCACTTGATCCGCAGCTTCATATGTCAACGTTCCAGATTTTGAAACGATTCCTACTTTTCCTTCCTTGAAAACAAATCCTGGCATGATTCCTACTTTTGCTTCTCCTGGCGTAATGACTCCTGGACAGTTAGGACCTACCAAACGACAGTCTTTATCGCTGATGTATGCAGCAACTTTTGTCATATCAGCTACAGGAATCCCTTCCGTGATCGTGATGATTACTTTTATTCCTGCATTCGCAGCTTCCATAATTGCATCGGCAGCAAATGCTGGTGGAACGAAGATGATGGTCGTATCTGCTCCTACTTTTTCTACAGCTTCAGAAACTGTATTAAAAACTGGCTTTCCTAAGTGTTCTTGTCCTCCTTTTCCTGGGGTTACACCACCTACGATGTTGGTTCCGTACTCAATCATTTGACCTGCATGAAATGTTCCTTCACTTCCTGTAAATCCTTGAACAATTATTTTTGAATCTTTGTTTACTAAAACGCTCATTTGATATTTGTTTTTTGGCTGAACAAAAATAGTTTTTTCT
>JBCCLH010000033.1:0-61733 GCA_039026955.1 Bacteroidota bacterium | reverse complement strand
GCTTCATGCTCTTTCTTCATGTCTGCATGCTCTTGTTCCATTTGCTTGTGGTCAGCAGCTAGTTTTTCATGCTCTTTTTGGATTTCTGCTACAGTTTTGTCTCCTTTGGCATGTGCATCTTCTATAGCTTTGTGCGCTTCCATCAATTTTTGATGTTTTTTCATGATTGCAGAATGCTTTGCAATGATTTTTTCATGCTTATTTTCAAAAGCAACGTGCGTATCTTCACCTTCAATGCTATCTGTTACAGCTGCGTGTTGTTCTTTCCATTGTATGTGCAATGCTTCAAATGTAGCATGCTCTTTTTCCATTACATTGTGGATTGAATCCATTGCATCATGTGCGGCTACTAATTCTTTATGTAGTTTTTCAGCTTCTGCATTTTTACAACTTTGAATTAATAATGCGCTAAAAACCATCAAAAGCGTCGCAATAAGGTAGGTTCTTTTATTGTTCATAAGAAATTTAATTTATTGTAATTGATTTTGAGTTTTTTTCAAAAAAAAGCACTCTTTTACTGCAAGAATGCTATGTTTTTTTAAAAGTTTGGCAAAACTATGACAATGCACAATAAAATCAAAACAATCTGCCGTATTTTGATGCCTGTAACACGCATTATATCAATAGTTATCGCATTACTGCTGCGATTTTACGATTGCGTGTAAATTCATATAATCTTCTAAATATAATTGACGAATGGCTTCTACATACGGACGCTGATCCGAATAGCCGTTTTGAAAGTTTTCAGTGCCTTCTTCAATAGTTTTCAATGCTACTTGTAAATTTTCTTGTCGTTGCTTTTTCATCAATTTTGCGCGAGTATTGTTGCTGCGTGTTTGATTTTCGATTCGAATACGTTCGGAGAGCATTTTACTTTCTTCTAGTAGTGTCAATGCTTTGTAATATTTCGCGTCTGCAAAATCTGAATTGTATTTTAGTAATGTGTTGAAATCTTGCAATGCCAATTGAAATCTGTCAGGGTTGTTATCGAGATAGATTTCTTGTCGATTTTTTTCAAAATGCGCAATGCCGCGATACAGAAACGCTTCATGTTCTACCCAATCTTCGCCAGTTTCTTCTATTTCTTTTTGAATGTGTTTGTCAAAATAAGCAATACTGTTATCATAATCTTTTAAGCCCAAATAAGCGATTCCGCGCCAAAAATCCACACTGTGTCCTTGTGGTGCATCGGTGAAATTTGGAGTTAACGTATCGGTAGCATCAAAATCAGCAATGGCACTTTTATAATCGCGATAAAACCACAAATAATTGTAGCCACGATAGCCTTGCCAAGCAATTGGATCGAGTGCAACGGCTTTGTCAATGTATTTTTTCCATAAATGTGGCATGCCTCTTTTTAAAAAGGGAATAGACAATTCACGCCACGATTCCGCATGTGTTGGATCGAGTTCTACTGCTTTGGCAAATGCGTTGATGCTTACTTCAGTTCCTTGGTAATTTGCCATTCCATACTTAAAGCACTGCAATGCCATTTCTTTCCTAGCAGTTTCGTCTTCACAAGAAACCAACAAAATGACGAGACTGAGACTAAGGAAGAATTTCTGTAATGTTTCCATGTTCTATTCGGTATGAGATGTACATATAACTATCGCGTAACGCACCGTGTGCATAATTAGGATTCCACTCTTTTAATTCGGTCGTAAGGGTAAAAAGTTGTTCTTTTAGTTCCTTGGTGAATGTCATTGGTTCTAAATTAAGATCGTTTTCATGAATGACGTATCGTCCGGCTTCACCGTTGCAATTAATCACAAAGCGAATGTTGAGGTATCCTGAATCAGGATAGTTATTATTTGTATAATTGGATGTAATATAATTGCGCAAGCCGTTTTTGCCTTTGCTATAGGTTGCCCGTTCAGGATTGTAATACTGCAAAATGTACTCCTCGTCACATACTTTAAATCCGTCACTAAGCATTGCCGTAGCTGGATCAATATATTCAGCATCACTTGAAAACGTATCTGCTATTGGAATCAGTTTTTGTTCGTTTGTATTTTGCTTACAGGAAGTGATACAGATTATAGCCAATATGGCAATTCCATAAAAATATTGAATTTTGATTGTTCGCATAGCATAAAAATAACTGAAAAAGTTATATATGTGATTTCTTTTTTATGAACGACGTAGGTATCAGTATGAATCTATCTTTTCTAGGTATTAACTCGTCTAATTTCACTATCTTAATTACTGTATTAACTTTAAAATTTTACGATCATGAAAAAAAAAATTCTTACCTCATTATCATTACAGAAAAGTACCATTTCAAATCTTAACAACAAGGATAAAAATCTAGTAGGTGGCGCAAGTGACTCTACACATCCATATCCACATAGCGAAAGTCCAGACGTTCATATATGTTGGTGTTCATTAGGAGTATGTACAGTATTTGAGGATATCTGTATTCCAATTCAAACACTTGATCCAACCTGTCCAACAACTTGTACTCCAGAGTCTTGTTATGCGTGCTAAGTATGTGGTTGTAATGCTCTAATATTCAGCGCTTAAAAAGTGAATTGCTAAAAAAGCCGTATTTTTGTAACTGCAATGTTATTACCTGCAATAGCATTTAAAACTAATCTTTAACCAAAAAAAGAAGTTATGAAAAAAAGAAAATTGGAGAAATTACAGTTCTCAAGAGAAACGATCAGCAATCTACGTTGCGAAACCATCAAAGGAAGAGGTCGCACTTTTATTGCCTGGCAATGTGATAGATTGAGCATTTTATGCAATCCGTCACTTCAATTGACATGTCCGAATAGAGGTTGTCAAATGAACTAGATATACAAAAGAGATTGTTTAAAAAGTAGTTGTAAGCGTCATTCTAAGCTTGATACTGAATCAAGTTTGGTTTAACGAAACCTGTGCTTTTGAGACAGTCTCTTTACGTTTAATGCTTTCGTAAAAGCGTTTATTTTTTTGAAATTTTCTTCCTCCTACTTCTAAGTGAACACATAAGTGTTTCATACACAATGCCTAACATCTTTCTTAACAAATCATCTTTCAACAGTCGGTTTATGAACCGTAGGTTATGATTCTTGCTTGGACTTTTAAGCTTTGATACTTTCACATTAATACTAATTAAAACAATGTATTATGAAAAAACGAAATCAAAGTATTTTAACGCTAAACAAGAAAGCAATTAGCACATTTCAATCGCAAAAACTTGAAGTACACAATCTTCAAAATGTGGTTGGAGGACAGGAAGATAGTAGTAGTCTTATTATCAGTGAACTTGATATTTTTTAAGAGTTCATAAAACAAGCCGTTTCAAAATAGATTTGAAACGGCTTGTTATGTATAATTTAATACATCTTACTCTTGTATATTTAATTGAATACTTAATTCTTTTAGCTGTTCCGCATCAATTGGTGCAGGTGCATCAATCATGACATCGCGACCGGAATTGTTTTTTGGGAAAGCAATAAAATCACGAATAGTTTCCTGTCCGCCTAAAATCGCTACCAAACGATCTAGTCCGAATGCCAGTCCTCCGTGTGGTGGCGCACCGTATTGGAAGGCATCCATTAAGAATCCAAACTGTGCTTTGGCTTCTTCTTCAGTAAAGCCTAAGTGTTTGAACATGACAGCTTGCATTTCTTTATCGTGAATACGAATAGATCCACCGCCAATTTCGTTTCCGTTCAATACCAAGTCGTATGCATTGGCTTTTACATCGCCTGGATTGGTGTCTAATAATTCCAACTGTCCAGGTTTTGGTGATGTAAATGGATGGTGCATGGCGTGATAATGTCCTGTTTCTTCATCTAATTCTAACAAAGGAAAATCAACAACCCACAATGGGGCAAATTCTTCTGGATTACGCAATCCTAAGCGTTCTGCCATTTCCATACGCAACGCACTTAATTGTGCACGTACTTTGTTGGTGTTACCAGATAATACACAGATTAAATCGCCTGCTTTTGCTCCCGTAGCCGCTGCCCATTTTGCCAAATCGTCTTGATCGTAAAATTTATCAACTGACGATTTGTAGCTTCCATCTTCATTGCATTTAACATACACCATTCCCAACGCGCCAATTTGTGGACGTTTTACCCAATCAATAAGCTTGTCAATTTGTTTACGCGTATAACTCGCAGCACCTGGCACAGCAATTCCAACGACTAATTCTGCCGAATTGAATACTTTGAAGTCTTTGTGTTGTACTACGTCGTTCAATTCTCCGAATTCCATCCCAAAACGAATATCAGGTTTGTCATTTCCGTAGGTTTTCATGGCATGGTCAAAGGTCATTCTCGGGAATTTTTCGATATCGATTCCTTTGATTTCTTTGAGTAAGTGACGTGTTAATCCTTCAAATACATTTAAAATATCTTCTTGTTCTACAAACGCCATTTCACAGTCAATTTGTGTGAATTCTGGTTGTCTGTCGGCACGTAAATCTTCATCTCGGAAGCATTTTACAATTTGAAAATATTTGTCCATTCCGCCAACCATTAATAACTGTTTAAAGGTTTGTGGCGATTGTGGCAAGGCGTAAAATTGCCCTTCATTCATACGTGAAGGCACAACAAAGTCACGCGCGCCTTCTGGCGTCGATTTGATTAAATATGGTGTTTCTACCTCAATAAATTCTTGCGAAGACAAGTATTTGCGAACTTCCATGGTTACTTTATGACGGAAGATTAAACTGTCTTTTACAGGATTACGACGAATGTCTAAGTAGCGATATTTCATTCGGATATCTTCTCCGCCATCGGTTTCATCTTCAATTGTAAACGGAGGCAATAATGAAGCATTTAAAACGGTTAATTCTTTTACGAGAATTTCGATATCTCCCGTTGGTATTTTTTTATTTTTTGCTTCACGCTCGATCACATTACCTTTTACTTGAATCACAAATTCGCGTCCAAGCGTTTTCGCTTTTTCAAAAACATCGGCTGGAGTGCGTTCTTCATCAAAAATTAATTGGGTAATTCCGTAACGATCGCGAAGATCAACCCAAATCATAAATCCTTTATCTCTTGATTTTTGTACCCAACCTGCTAAGGTAACTTCTTGTGAAACGTGTGATGCTCTCAATTCACCACAACTATGTGATCTGTACATGTGTATGCGTTTTTAAAAGCGCAAATTTACAAGTTTTTAGTGGATGAAGTATCGTGGAGCGGAAATATTTTGAGATGATTTGTAAATGAAGAAGATGTAAAGTTTGCACATTATATAGTATGTACCATTTTCCTAAAAACTGAGGAATTCCCGCTTTTTCTATTCTCAATGTTAACTTTGGTGAACATATTAATTGTTTCAAAATCAGTTATTTGTGTGTTTAATGTTAATTTAATGTTACGTAAATGTTGCTCAAAAGTAAAAAAAACGTTAAGTTTGTAATGTAATTATTAATAAACTCCCCAAATTATAAACATAGACAGCATTATGAAGAAGTTACTTTTTATAGCAGTTTTACTCGTTTCAGGAGCAACTGCGTTCGCACAAAGCAATGAGAAACCAACATTAGAAAAACAAGGAGATTTAATCAAAGCAACCTATTATCACGATAATGGTGTTGTGGCACAAACAGGATACTTTAATTTAGATGGCAAGCTTCAAGGAGAATGGAAATCGTTTGATGCAAACGGAAAGAAAACCGCCATTGGAAACTATGATAAAGGACAAAAAGTTGGAAAATGGTTCTTTTGGAATGAAAACCGTCTAAGTGAAGTTGATTATACTGCTAGTAAAATTACTAGTGTTAATGAGTGGAAACATACCACTACAGTAGTAAGTAATTAATACCAATTAAACTATAAGATGCAACATATAGACTCGTTCATTTGGCATCCTAGTTTCTTGCGAATAGTTTCCTTAGCTACGGCTATGCAACCCATTCACAGCGTCCTATGATCCCAAAGCAACTTCGTCTCTAAAGTCGCATCTTATAGTTTAATTGGTATAATATACTTTTTAACGACAAAAAATCCCGAAACTTAATCAGTTTCGGGATTTTTTTGTTTGTTAAAGTAACGTGAGTTCGACATAAGAAATCATTAAAATACTCGTAATTGACTGAAAAATAAACATTTGTCAGTTCGAGCGCAGTCGAGAACACTATAAAAGTTAAAATTTCGATTGAATCTCGACTGCGCTCGATTTGACAATTTCTGTAAGTTGTTGATTACTATATGTTTAAAGAAATAGTTGTATCGAACTCACGTTAAAGTATTTTGATTCGTCTTTGCGAGCGATAGCGCGGCAATCTCATTCTAATACCAAATTTACTATAAGATGCAACATATAAACTCGTTCATTTGGCAGTTTAGTTCCTCGCGAATTCTTTCCGTAGCTACGGCTATGCAAAGAATTCACGGCGTCCTACACTACCAAAGCAACTTCGTTTCTAAAGTCGCATCTTACAGTAGATTTGATATAAGTATAATTTGAGTTTTCTTTGGAACAGATTGCCACGATTTTTTATTTCGCAACAGCTTAATAAAAAAACTCGCAATGAATCGTATCCAATCGTCACTTCGAGTGATTTTGAGGAACGAAAAATTGTATCGAGTACTTGGATTTCAAAGCTGTTCTCGATACATTTTTTACTACGCTCCACTCCGTAAAAAACACTCGAACTGACGATTGGAGTTTCAACTTCAACATCGAGTTCAATTTCAATTTCAACTTCTTACACCGTTTCTATCGGTAAATCAATTTCGTTTAAATCAATATCATCATTTGTGTCATTGACTAGTATTGGACGCTTGCTTTTAAATGCCCAGAATTTGAATTTTGTTATGAGATAGAATAGTATTGGTACAATAATCAAGGTTAAGAAGGTCGCAATGATCAATCCGTAGATTACGGTCCACGCTAATGGTCCCCAGAAAATTACGTTGTCTCCACCTAAGTATATTTTTGGATCAAAATCACTGAACAGCGAGAAGAAATCAATATTGAATCCAATCGCTAATGGAATTAATCCTAAAACCGTAGTAATCGCTGTTAATAATACTGGACGCAAACGTGCTTTTCCTGCTTTTACAATCGCTTCGTATACATGTGGAATTGGCAAGTATGTTGTTTCTGGAATGCCCAATTCGTGTTTCTTTCTGTCAATTAAGAGTTGGGTATAATCGAGCAGTACTACACCGTTGTTTACCACAATTCCCGCAAGTGAAATGATTCCCATCATCGTCATCATAATTACGAATGGCGCTCCTGTAATTAGAATTCCACCAAAAACACCAATCAAACTTAAGAAGATCGCAATCATAATGATGGTCGGTTTTGAGATAGAACTGAACTGGAATATTAAAATCAACATGATCAACCCAAGTCCCGCAAAAAATGCGCTCATTAAGAATGCTTGTTGTTTGTTTTGCTCTTCAATTTGACCTGTGTAATCGACTTGAATACCTTTGTCTTCCACTTTAAATTCATCGCCGATTTCTGCTTGAATTTGAGATACAATCGCTCCTGCATCTGTGTATCCTGGTGCTAAACCTGAGTATACAGTTACCACACGTTTGTAATCGTTGTGTTTGATGGCGCTAAATCCAGACGTATTTCGTTGTTTCGTCACTGCTGAAACAGGAATTTCCTTCAATTGTCCCATTTGATTTCTAAAAATCAACTTTTGATTGAACAATGAGCTTGTATTGTAACGATTGTCATTATTGAAACGAACATAGATATCATAATCTTCACCGTCTTCTTTGTAAACTGCTGCTTTTACACCAAATAGTGAGTTACGCAATTGCTGTCCTACTTGTCCCGCAGAAACGCCTAATTCTCCTGCTTTTTCACGGTCAACGACTACTTGCATTGCAGGTTTTCCTTTGTTGACGTCTATTTTTAACTCTTCAATTCCTGCAATATTTTTAGAGTTGATCAAGTCGCGCAATCTTTCTGCTTCTGCGATCAATTCTGTGTAATCATTTCCTTCCAATTCAATATTAATTGGATATCCTGCTGGCGGACCTACCACGTCTTTTTCTACAGAAATCGCAACTCCCGGATAAATTCCTTTGAGTGATTCGGTTACTTTTTTACGCAATTCTTCACTGTCTTTTCCTTGGCGGAATTTGTATTCGCGCATGGATGCCGTGATTTTTCCTTTGTGTGGCATCTCTGCAGAAGAACCTCCGTCAGTTTGTGGATTTCCGGCACCTTCACCAACTTGCGAAACTGCGGATTCTACCAAGAAATTGCTTCCTTCTGCCATGTATTCGTTGTCATTCAACACTGCATAGACACGTTGCTCAATTTTGCTCGTAATTTCATTGGTCTTTTCAATTGCGGTTCCTTGTGGATATTCGATGTAGACAATGATTTGATTTGGTTTATTGTCTGGGAAGAATTCTACTTTGGTACGTTTGCTTCCAATCGATTGCCCAAACATGGCAAATGTGAAAATTAAAAGCATGAAAGTTCCAATTGAGAATGCATACGATTTCCATCCTGTCAAGGCAAAACGCAAGAAACGCTCGTAAAATCTTTCTAAAGCAGCAAGGATTCTGGTTTGGAAATAACGTGCCATTGGCTTGAGCGCATATTTGTACACCCAAAACATGATAGAGATGAATATGAACAGTGTTCCCAATCCGCTGGCATCACCACCAATGAGGTAACAAATCACAGCTAAAAATACTAATACAGCACTTAAAATGAGTAATTGTCTTACTTTTAATTGACGTTCCCCAACTTCCATGAATTTTGATACCATCATGGAGTTGATAAAAATCGCGACGAATAAGGACGAACCTAATACCACCGAAAGTGTAATAGGGAAGTAGATCATAAATTGTCCCATAACACCTGGCCACATTCCTAACGGAACAAACGCCGCAACTGTGGTTAAAGTGGAAATGATGATTGGAAAGGCAATTTCGCCAATTCCTTTTTTGGCAGCTTCAATACGACTCATGCCTTCTTCATCCATCAAGCGATATACATTTTCTACGACCACAATTCCGTTATCTACTAACATTCCTAATCCCATGATTAATGCGAATAGAATCATGGTGTTCATGGTATATCCAAGAAGGTTTAGAATCATAAACGACATAAACATTGACATCGGAATTGCCAATCCTACGAAGAGTGCGTTTCTAAATCCTAAGAAGAACATTAAGACAAAAACTACCAAGATGATTCCGAAAATGATATTGTTTACCAAGTCATTTACTTGGTTGATCGTTTTTTCAGATTGATCATTCGTAATAGTGATGGTTAAGTCTTCATGCGACTTTTTGAATGTATCTACAATTTCGTTGATTTTTTCTGCGGCAGCGACCATGTTTTTCCCGGCACGTTTTTTCACATCCAACATCACAACACTACTTCCAAACTCACGCGCATAGGTAGTTTTGTCTTCTTCTTTGAATTTTACTGAAGCAATGTCACGCAAATACACAGGTCCGTCGAGTGATTTTACTACAAAATCATTCAATTCTTTTGGATCTTCAATTTCTCCTAAAATACGAATGGTACGTCGTTGTCCAGAGGTAATCATGTTTCCCGCAGAAATCGTCACACTTCCATTGGCAATAGCGCCTCGTACATCTTCGAAGTTGACTTTTGCTGCCATCATTTTATACACATCCACTGCAACTTCTACTTCTTTTTCTTGTGCACCACGAATATCAACTTGCTTGATTTCTTTTAAATCTTCAATTTCATCTTCTAGAAATTCCGCGTATTCTTTCAGTTTTTCAACAGGACGATCACCTTTGATGTTGATGTTTAAGATGGGCGTTTCTTCCGAAATGTTTAAGTCGAACACATTCGGTTCTACTTTTGCTTCGTTGAACGTTGGCCAGTCTTCACTACCTTTTTCGGCATCTACTTCATCTTTTATTTTCTGCTTCGCCGCTTCTACAGTCAGTTTTTCGTCAAACTCAACAATAATAATTCCGTAATCTTCCTGCGAGGTAGAAATTACTTCTACGACATTACTCACATTTTTGATACGATCTTCTAGCGGATCGATAATCAGTTTTTCAATATCTTCGGCAGTATTTCCTGGATACAGTGTACTGATGTAAATCTTTGTTTCCTTAATTTCAGGAAAGTTTTCTCTTGGCATGCTAAAGTACGCCGAGAGTCCGAGCACTAATAGCAATCCCATGATGATGTAAATAATGGTTGCATTATCTATGGCCCAAGAGGATAATTTAAATTCCTTGTTAATTTTTTTATCTGACATTGGTAGCTCTTATTTATTTGTTAGAATCGTTACTTCTTGACCATCATTCACACTACGTGCACCTTCATCAATAATGGCGTCTCCGTTAGTGAGTCCTTTTACAACTTCTATAAAATCACCTTGAGTTTTTCCAGTGGTGATGAAGGCTCTTTTGGCTTTTGCCGTTTTCCCTTGAAGCGAATCTGCAATGTATACATATTGTTCTCCTTCTGCATTTTCAGAGATGACACTCTGCGGAATTAGAATTGCTTTTGGATTAGTATAATCGTTGATTTTAAGCTTGGCTGTCAAGTTTGGTTTGATGTTTCCGCCTTTGTTTGGCACCGCAATTTCCACTTTGAACGTACGATTGTTTGGATCAATAAAATCAGCTGCTTGACGAATTTTTGTCGTTAGTGTTTCTCCTAATACAGGGAAATATACTTCTACTTTTTTGCCTTTCGTCACGCTTGTTAAGTACTTTTCAGGAATCACCGCTTCGATGTACATATCACGTAAGTTGACAATACGAATCAATGGTGATTGACCTGCTGCAACTACGGAACCTTGCTCTGTAATTACATCGTCAATTACACCTGAAAAAGGCGCTCTTACTGCTGTTTTGCTCAATTGCGTTTTTAACTGTTCTACTGCTTGTTGCTGTGCTTCGTAGGATGATTTTGCTTGTAGAAACGTGATTTCAGAACCAATTTTTTGATCCCATAATCTTTTTTGACGCTCATACGTTGTTTTTGCTAAGTCTGCTTGAATTTGTAATTGTGCTACTTGTTGATTCAAACCTCCATCGTCGATTCTTGCTAGAATTTGTCCTTTGGTTACACGTTGTCCTTCTTTCACAAAAACTTGCTTTAAGATTCCGCTAAACTCTGGCGTAATCACAATATTTTGTTTGGTATCTACACTTCCTTGCAATTCTAAGTAGTGCGTAAAAATGCTATCCTTTGCAGAAAATAAAGTGATGAATGTTTTCTTTTTTGTAGGATTGATTTCTTCAATAGCATCCGATAATCTTTTGATTTCAGCATCGAGTTCCGTTTTTTCAGCTTTCAATGCTGTTACTTTTTTAGTCAATGCTTCTACATCTTTCTCGGCGATTAATGTATCTACATCTTTTTCGTTTCCTCCACCACATGAAACAAGTACAAGGACTATTGGAAGAAGAAGGATATTTATTTTTTTCATTATGATTGATTTTTATTCTTGTTAGTTTATGGGTTTATTAGTTTAATTGTTTATGAGTTTAGTTGTGACTTGCGCAATGCATTTAACATTCTGCCTATTTCTTCTATGTCTTTTCTGAACGATTCGTATCTATCTTGTGTAATGAAACCCAAATCATGCGTTATAATTAGTTGGTTTAATAATTCCATTAGAGAGGCATATGCTATTTCTGTAAATCTTGCTTTATCTTTTGTAGAGTTTCTTCCTGTACCTTCAGCAATGTTTGAAGAAATAGAAATACTACATCTTCTTAGTTGACTTATAAGCCCGAAACGTTCACTCTGAGGGAATTTTTCTGTGATTGTGTAAATGTTTACGGCTAAGGTTTTAGCTTTTTGCCATACATTCAACTTTTCAAATGAGAACTGTTTCATAAACCCCTAAACTTATAAACTTATAAACTCCTAAACTTAATAATATTAATTCGTCGTATTTAAAATAGTTTCTAATGCTGCTTTTTTGTTAATTACGTTCAACATTGCTCGTAAAAATTCTTGTTGTGCAGTATATAGTTGTATTTGTGCTTGACGCAATTCAAAACTAGTTCCGATTCCTTCAAAAAACTTTACTTCATTCTTTTTCTCAATGCGTTCTGCAAGATTTAAATTTTTCTTTGCAGTTTCGTATTCTTCTATGGATAATTGATAATCACTTTTTGCAGAAGTGATTTGGAATTTCAACTGCTGCTCAACTTCTACCAATTCATCTTGCGATTTTTCTAAGTTGATTTTTGCACGTTGTGTGGAAGCACTTCGTTGGAATGAACTGAAAATCGGAATCTTTAAACTAAAGCCAAAATTGGCAATTCCTAACCACGTTTGATTGTCAGTAAAAAACTCAAATTGATCCCCATTTCCCAAATATGAACCTGTTAAGAATCCGCTTAATGAAGGTAAGGCTTTGCTTTTTTCTAACTTCACTAAGAGTTCTTTAGAACGTGTATCATTCGCTGCAATTTTATAATCAATCGTTTTGGTGACATCTTCATCTGCTTTCAACAACGAAGGTACAATGTTTTGAAACGTTAAGCTTTCCAAAGTGTCTGTTAATGTTGTTTCTGCTTTTACATCAATACCCAAAGTGATATTGAACATCTGATACGACAGATCACGCAAACGAACAGCATTTCGCAAACTACTTTCAATATTTGCCAAGGTAATTTCTAGCTGTTCTACATCTTCTTCTTCGGTCAATCCATTTTCATAGATTTTCCTAGTTTCGTTGAGGTTTTTTTCAAGTGTTGCTTTGTTACGTTCAAAAATTTTGACACTTTCTTCAGAGATTAGAACATTTCCGTACGCATCAATCACAGCTTTACGAATTTCTAAATCGGTCTTTTCTTTGGCATTTTTGGAAATTTCTAAGAATACTTTTGCCGATTGCAATCCTACTAAATACGAACCATCAAAAACTAATTGTGACAAGGTCGCAGAAGCGGTTACTTGTTGTCTCGCACCAAAATCGATGAACCCGTTTCCATCAAAATCGACAGCTTCGTCAAATTGCTGTTTAATGTTGTATAAATAATCGATGTTTCCATTCAATTGCGGAAGTCCAGAAGCGGTCGTTTCCCACTTTTGCTCTTCGGCTGCGGCAATATCGCGGACTGCATTTTTTACAGTTCTATTATTTTCCAGCGCAAAAACAATGGCTTCATCTAGAGAAAAACTTTTGGGGGTTTCTTGATTCTGAGCAAATCCGAGACTCAGAAAACATAAACTAAAGAGAAATATTAGTTTGTTTCGCATGTTTTGATAATTGGTTTGTTGTTATACATTTATGTAGTGTTTCTAGTCCTTTAGAGGTGCAAATACCACGCAAGTGATATTCTAAAAATTGATCCATTAATTCGTCCATAGAAAACATGTTGGTAGGGAAAAATTCGTTGTCTTTGATGCCAGTAACACCTGTAAAATAGATTCTTGATACAAATTCTACACTAATATTGTTTCTGTACATGCCTGTATTTACACCACGTGTCAAGTTATCTATGACACAATCTTGCATGACATCAAATTGTTTCTTTTTTAACGTTGCATAAATCTTGGGGTAGTATTTATTCAACTGATACAAAGGCGATGTTTTTTCATTTTTTAAATGTTCCATGACAAAACGTTTGATTTCATACAACTCTTCAATTGAATTTTTTTCTGCTGCACAAATAAAATCGATGCCTTCACTAATCACACAAAACAATGAACTTGTCACTTCATTTACAAGTGCCGTTTTATTGTTAAAGTGTGTGTAAATGGTCTTTTTAGATATGCCCATCTCATTGGCAATATCATCCATCGTGACACTCTTAAATCCCAGATTTAAGAATAATTCGGTTGCTGTATCTTTTATCTTCTCTTTCATAATTCGAGGACAAAAATAGAATGGAAACTTTGAAAACAAAAAAAGTTTCCTTAGTTTTTACATTTATTTAACAATTCATTTTAATTTGCATAAAAAGGAAATATGGTATTTTTGCTTAAATTTTCACATACATGATACATATTGCTCAATACAGAGAGACGTTTATTGAATATTTAGAAGAAAAAGTAGTGTTAACCGAGCCTAAAAATCTGTACGAGCCTATTGTGTACATTCTTCAACTTGGTGGAAAACGGTTGCGTCCTGTACTGACTTTAATGACTGCGGAAATCTTTGGAGTTCACTATAAAAAGGCACTTGATGCAGCATTGGCAGTAGAAGTTTTTCATAATTTTTCCTTGGTGCATGATGATATTATGGATGAAGCGCCTTTGCGAAGAGGTCAACAAACCGTGCATGAAAGGTGGGATTTAAATACGGGAATTTTATCGGGTGATGCGATGTTGATTTTAGCCTATCAGCTATTTGAAAATTATGATGGACACATTTTTAAAGGTTTGGCAGAATTGTTCAGTAAAACCGCAATTGAAGTATGTGAAGGACAACAATACGACGTAGATTTCGAAACCAGAAACGATGTTACCATTCCTGAATATTTGAAAATGATCGAATATAAAACCGCAGTGTTGGTCGGTGCTGCGATGAAAATGGGCGCTATTATTGCAGAAACCAGCAAGCAAGATGCGCAAGGTATTTATGATTTTGGTCGTTACTTAGGATTAGCGTTTCAACTGCAAGATGATTACTTAGATGCCTATGGCAATCCAGAAACCTTTGGAAAGCAAGTTGGCGGTGACATTATTGAAAACAAAAAGACCTATCTCTATTTAAAAGCACTTGAAAATAGTGCTGAAGAAGACAAAAATAAACTGCTTGAATTGTTCTCAGGAAAGCCTAAAAATGCTGAAGAAAAAGTAGCCACGGTAAAAGCCATTTTCAACAAAGCTAACGTGCCCGAAACGATGAAAGCTGCTATTTCTGATTATACACAAAAAGCGTTTGGCATTTTACAAACCTTGAATGTTGGTGAAGCAGAGAAGCAGCAGCTCAAAGCTTTTGGCGAGTATTTGATGAATAGGACGGTTTAATATTAGATTTGCTATCGCTTTTAGACTCGCTTTGGCTGTTAGATGTTAGATCGCTTCGCTTTTAGATTTGAGTATTGAGATGTTAGTATTGAGATTGCTTACTCTTATGTGTTCTTGAGTCAAGCTCAAGATGATGTAAACTAATGGAACCATTACTTATAATTGCTTGAAGTGTAAAACTGATTTTATGTGATGAAAATAAGTCGTTTATGATTTGTCATTAAAGGAGCGAAAGCGCGGTAATCTCATTATCATAAAGCAATTTCGTTTTTTGAAGTAACAGATTGCCACGTCGTTTTACTCCTCGCAAAGACGAATCAAAAAAAAACAAATTAACAAATCCACGAATAAACAAATTAATACCTCGGCGATCCCAGCACAAGCAAATCCAAAAAAGAAAACGACCAACAACTAGCAACTAACAACAAGCAACCAAATCAAAGTCCACTCCCAAAACGCAAGCCAATAAAAATAGTTCGCGGTAATGCTGGTCCATAGATGTAATTTGGATCTCTATCTATGGTGCGATCAAAGTCATCTTGATAGGCGTTGAAAATGTTCTTTACGCCACCGTTAATTTCCAAATCATAGTCATCAGAAATTTGAAACGTTCTGCTAGCATTCAAACCAATTTCGAACAATCCTGGTGTTTCTTCCAATACAGTTTCTGGAATAAAACCAGCGACATGCGGCACAAACATTCTTCCAGTATACACGCCACTCAAATTGAAATCCCATTGATCATTTGGCGAATAATTGATCAACATATTTCCGTAAATATTTGGTGTACGTGTGATTTTATTCGTTACAATTCCTTGTTCTGGTTCGTACGACGCTTCAAAATAGGCATTCTGAAATGTTCCGCCTAACTGAAATAAAAACTTCGGATTTGGACTGTAACGCGCTTCAATATTTATACCATTTACAATCGCATTATCACGACCGTTGATTTTTTCCTTAATCTCTAAACCATCTACTTCACCACGTGCTTCATATTGAAACGGATCGTTGATCGTCGTATAAAAACCTTCCAACGTCAAAATCAATTGGTGATCTTCATGCTGATGTGAATATGCTAACGAACCAATAAAACTATGCGACAATTCTTCCTTTAAATCATCCGCCAAACGCACACGACGAACTTCTCCAGTGATAATTTCAGAATGCACATCTTCCGAATAAAACTGCGGCGCTCTAAATCCTTGTGAATAGCCAGTTCTAAAACTCAGTGTCTCCGTAATATTATATAAAACACTCACGCGCGGATTCACAATAAAAAGATTCTCATCGTTCAAATTTGACGTAAATAATTCCCCTCGCACACCAGCTAATACTTTTAAATTATCTAAAATTTTCCAGTCGAGCTGCGTGTAAATCCCAAGTGTATTGGTGTTTTGTGTGATTGGAATAATTAACGGATTTTCACGACGTTCTGTAATACGATTGAAACGATGTTCCACACCAGAAGTCAAATCCATGGTACCACTAAAGAAATTCTCAAATTTTGCGGTATGTTGTACGCCGGCAACCGTCACAAAATCTTTCGTCAACCCAAAACCAAATGGATCTTGACTTGTTCCATAATAATTATCTGATCGTGTATTTTGCAAATTTCCATAGGCTGAAAACTTCTGCAAATAATCTTCTGAAAAATAGTCAAACGTAGCAGCGCCGCCAATGACATTACTCGTAATTTCTTCGGCGATATTGGCAAAAATTGGCGACTTGTCTAAGAAATCTCCTCCGCGACGAAATTCATGTGAAGTATTGAATTCCAAGGTTAATTTTCGTCTGAAATCAAAATTATAAAACGACTTAAAACCAAAATTTAAGTTGCGCAATTTGGTAATTTCCGTAAAGCTATCGTCATTATTATCATAACCTTCACGCTCGCGGTGCATCCCGAAAAAGGTAATTCCTTTGTCTAAATCTTCAGATACAAAAGTAGAATTGAAAGTCGTCACAGCATCGGTGCTTTCTCCATCAATCAATCCAACTTTCGTTGCAACTTGAAACTGATTTTCTACAGGATCTTTGGTAATAATATTGATAGTTCCTGCAATCGCATTCGAGCCAAAAATAGCTGATCCGCCACCTCGTGTTACTTCAATTTGTTCAATCATATTCGTCGGAATCTGCTCCAAACCATAAATTCCATTCAACGAGCCAAACACAGGGCGACTGTTTACCAAAATTTGCGAATATGCTCCATCCAACCCATTGATTCGAATTTGGGTAAATCCACAATTTTGACAGTTGACTTCTGTACGCAATCCTGGCTGAAAGTTTAAGCCTTCAAACAGTGTGGAAGCTTGTACTTTTTGCAATGATGCTGCATTAGTCACTGTCACTAAAACAGGTGCCTCGCGTCGATTTAGAGCCGTTCTAGTCGCAGAAACTACGACTTGATCTAAACCTAATAAATCTTCTTCCAAATCGGTATTTACTATCAAGGTTTTATTGTCAACGGTAATTGCTTTTTTAAAGGTTTTATAGCCAATAGATTGGATTATTACTACATAATTACCTCGCGCTACTTGTAGTGAAAAATTCCCGTCATCATTTGTAATTGTGCCTTTATTGGTATTTTCTAAATACACATTTGCAAAAGGAATGGGATTGTTTTTGTGTGTCACAGTTCCTTTAATTTCAATACTTTGAGAGAACCCTGAGAAATATATGAGAAAGCTAAGAAAGCAAAACTTTAACTTCATTTCATAAAATTTTTGAGCAAAGATATAATTAATATTTAGTCTAAGCTAAAAATTTAATTTTGTAAAAGTAAAAATTGTATATTTGTATTGTTAATTAGCATGTTATGATGACACTTTCAGAAGAAAACTATTTAAAAGCGATCTATCATTTAAGTGATATGACAGATGGAGGTATTAGTACCAACGCCATTGCAGAACGGATGAATACAAAAGCTTCGTCTGTGACGGATATGATTAAGAAATTATCTGAAAAAGGATTGGTGCACTACAAGCGTTATAAAGGTTCCGAACTCACTGAAAAAGGGACATTGGTTGCTGCTAATATTATCAGAAAGCATCGTTTGTGGGAAGTATTTTTGGTAGAAAAACTCAATTTTACGTGGGATGAAGTGCATGATGTAGCAGAGCAATTGGAGCATATAAAGTCTGAAAAATTGATTGATCAGTTAGATGCATTTTTAGGATTTCCAAAGCGCGATCCGCATGGTGATCCGATTCCTGATAAAGATGGAAACATTTCCGATCATGCAGACGTACTGTTGATTACCCTTGATGCCAATGAAAAAGGAATTATTGTCGGAGTGAAAGATTCTTCTTCTTCATTCTTAAAATATTTGGACAAACAAGGCATCACGTTAGGGAAAAAAATCAAGGTGATCGACAAAGAACCTTTTGACAACTCCATGAAGATTCGCATCAAAAAAGAAGAATTTACCATTTCACAACAAATTGCGAATAACATTTATATCAAGAAGTAAGTTGAGAAGTTTATTGGTTAAAAAAAACAAATTAACTAATAGACGAATCCACAAAGCAAAATAAAAACAAAAAATATGAAAAGTGTCATGTTGAGCGCAATCGAGACACTTTAAATTTCAACATATTCTCGACTGTGCTCGAATTGACAAGTAGAACAAGATGAAAAATTACCTACATATATTGCTTTTGGCTCTCATTTTTGCAAGCTGCAAAACAGAAGTGCAAGAGCAGGACGGAAAGCTTCAAATCGTAACGACAACAACCATGATTACAGACATGGTTCAAAACATAGGTGGCGATGTAGTGAAAGTGCAAGGCTTGATGGGAAGCGGTGTAGATCCACATTTGTATAAAGCCAGTGAAGGCGATGTGAGCAAATTGTTCAACGCAGATGTCATTATTTACAATGGTTTGCATTTGGAAGGAAAGCTGGAAGATGTTTTTGAAAAAATGCGCAATCAGCAAAAGAAAACCATTGCGGTTTCAGAAGCTGTGGAAAAAGGTAATTTGATCAACTCTGAAAACTTTGCGTCCAGTTACGATCCTCATATTTGGTTTCACATTGATTATTGGAAACAAGCGGTACAATTCGTAATCGATGAACTCAAAAAGTTAGATCCTAATAATGCAGCAAGTTTTGAAAAAAATGGACAAGCCTATTTAGCAAAATTAGCTATGCTAGCTGCTGAAATTTCAGTTATTGTAGCCACATTGCCAGAAGAAAAACGAATTCTGGTAACAGCACATGATGCTTTTAACTATTTCGGAAAATTGCACAACTTTCAAGTCCTAGGTTTGCAAGGGTTATCCACCGCAACCGAAGCTGGCGTGCAAGATGTACAAAAACTAGCGGACTTCATCATAGATAATAAAGTAAAAGCCATTTTTGTGGAAAGTTCGGTGCCAAAACGTACGATTCGTGCATTGCAAGCATCGGTAGAAGCCAACGGACATAAAGTAACAATTGGCGGAACATTATACTCAGATGCATTAGGCAATCCAGGAACGGAAGAAGGAACTTATATTGGAATGTATAAACATAATGTGAAGACTATTGTGGAAGCGTTGAAGTAGTTTATGAGTTTATGAGTTTATGAGTTTATGAGTTTATGAGTTTATGAGTTTATGAGTTTATGAAAACATATAAAAGTACAAAGAAATAGAGAGATAAAATAACAAATTGACAAATTGACGAATCAACAAATCAAGGAATTAATAAAAACCAAAAAACCAACATCTAAAAGCAAAGCGACCCAAAACCTAATATCTAAAAAAATGAAAACAAACTACGCCATATCAGTCGATGATCTTACGGTTGCGTACAATTACAAACCTGTACTTTGGGATATTGATTTGGCAATTCCGGAAGGTGTGTTAATGTGTATTGTAGGACCAAATGGCGCTGGAAAATCTACCTTGATCAAAGCGATTTTGGGCATTTTAAAACCGATTGCGGGAACGATTTCTATTTTTGGAAAACCCTATGCGCAACAACGATCGTTGGTGGCATATGTGCCGCAAAAAGGAAGTGTGGATTGGGATTTTCCAACCACAGCTTTAGACGTCGTGATGATGGGAACCTATGGAAGTTTGGGCTGGATAAAACGTCCAGGACAGAAGCAGAAAAAAGCAGCTTTGGAAGCGTTGGAAAAAGTAGGCATGTTGCCTTTTAAAAATAGACAAATCAGTCAACTTTCTGGTGGACAGCAGCAGCGAATTTTCTTGGCGAGAGCTTTGGTACAAAATGCTTCGATCTATTTTATGGATGAACCGTTTCAAGGCGTGGATGCAACCACAGAAAAAGCAATTATCAACATCTTAAAAGAACTTCGAAAAGCAGGAAAAACAGTCATTGTCGTACATCACGATTTGCAAACCGTTCCTGAATATTTTGATTGGGTAACGTTTTTGAATGTAAAGAAAATTGCAACAGGTCCTGTAAAAGACATTTTCAACGATGACAATTTGACCAAAACCTACGGAATTAATTATAAAGTAAGTGTTCAAGAATAATATGCATATGAAAACTAAAATCTTCTTTCTAGTATTGTTGTGTAGTACTTTTTCACTTTCAGCTTTTGCTCAAATTGATATGAAAGTGGAAGAAGAAAAGCTATTACAAGTACTCAAAAAATTACGTTCTCCAGATGCTTCTTTGGATCTCAATAAATTGTCCGTTCAATTTGAAAACGACATGAAAGCAATCCTGAAAAAGGAAGAAAGTTGGTCGTACAGATTTCCCGAATTGCGAAAATATATTGACATCAAGCAATCAAAAGATAAAAAAATTAAAACTTTTAGTTGGGACAGTCGCATGGGCGGAAGTTGGCATGACTTGCGAACACTAATTCAACACCAAACTACAGCTGGTTTGCTGGTGTCTTCTCTTCAAAATAAAATAGCATTAGACGATGAAGAGCAAAGCATCGACGAAGCCTATAGAGATGCCGCAATCATCAATATTTATACGTTTCACAACGGTTATCTTTTTGAAGGAATTGGAACACATGGAAGCGGAAATCATCATAAAGTCCTTATGTATTATGAATTGGAAGGCGATGCTTTAGAGCGAAAAACAATCTTTGAAAACAAGCAATCGATATACGTATTGCTCATTCCACGACGCTACAAGTTTGACTTAGAAGTAGATATTGAAGCAAAAACCATCACGCACAGTGAATATGTGTTAGACAACGAGATTGGATTTTACATGCCAACAGATAAAAAAGTTTTGTTAAGTTTTGATGGAAGAACATTCAAAAAAACCATAAAAAACTAACAGTAAAGTTTATAACTACCAAAATTAGACATGAAAAAAGATAAAATCTACATAAAACATTGGTTGGAATTTAAACCTTACAATAATGAATCTCAAGTAGATTTAGAATATTTAAAAATCTGTAATAAAATCTACTCCAAAATATTTAAGAGTACTTCAGAAATTGTAATTGGATACATTGGAAAAGAAAACTTTAAAAAATTCATTTGTTTTTTAGTGTGTTATTTTGAAGATAAAATTTCTGAAATAGGACTTTGGGAAACGTTTCAAGTACAGTATAAGAAGCAGTATGATAAACACTTACCGTTATTTGAAATCGACGAGAGTGATTACTTTGAAGATGATATAAATTACGGAGACGTTGCCTTTTTGACTTGGTATTATCTTAATAAAATACAACAAGATCATATCATAAGTCCTTATAATGACTTTATTTATGATATTGCTGCCGCGACTACGCATGTTTTTGAGAAAGAATACGAATACGTTCCAGAAAATCCACGCTTACAAGAGTACTATACTTTTGTAAAAACAGCAGATTTTTATGCAATTAGGGATTTTATACAAAAAGTATTTTTTGATGGTTACTTATTCTTTCCCGATATACGTAGAAGGTTTGACGAAGATGTGGAAGAAATGTTAGAAGAAAACGAAGAAATAGCAGACCACATGAAAATGGCGTACATCCGTGAGATGGATCAAAAATTTACGTTCAATCGTAAAAGTGTCTTGTTGACGATGACTGCAGCCGAGTGGACGTCACATTTTTTAAAGCACAAAAAAATAAAGCACAAAACTGATTTTGAATCCTTCTCAAAACATATTTCAGGATTTTTTCTGTATAAAGGTCAAGATGAAAACTATATATATTTAGAACATATTGCTTCGGGAAAACCGTTTGATTTGTACAAAGAATCTTTTGATCATTATGAAGAATTGGAGAACGATACGATTGTATGGATTGGAATGGTACAATGGAAGCATAATTGGTGGTTTGCTGGAAATTATACTACCCAAAAATTCAACGCAGATCTCATACTTAATTTAAAAAATTCACTAGAAGCCAGAGCGCAAGTAAACTTTTTAAACGACCCCCAAAAAGTAAAAGAAGTGCTAGAAAAGCAGGATAAAGCTTTTTTAGATTTTAATAATGGACTCCGCACTGTCAATATAGATCATAATGAATTACATGACTTTACGAAAAAATACTTTAATT
The DNA here is from genome assembly GCA_039026955.1 of Bacteroidota bacterium. Lineage (GTDB taxonomy): Bacteria > Bacteroidota > Bacteroidia > Flavobacteriales > Flavobacteriaceae > Kordia. The sequence continues at coordinate 39,400 of JBCCLH010000033.1, read as the reverse complement.
TTTATACTGATAGTTTACAATTATCTGAAGAAGAAAAAGAAGCCTCTCGAAAACGAGTAAAAGAAGATGGATTGATAGCAACAGGACTTGATGATGACGAACTTTTGTATGATGAAGATGAATTTATAGTAACGGTATTTTTCAATCCAAATAAAGGTATGGAAATTGTAGAATTTGTCGATCATCTTTTCCCTGAAACATCGGATGAATTTGAAGAACTTGATAGAGATGATGTCATTCATTTAATTTTCCATCCATACCATAGTCCAGAGTTTGTAAGCTATTACCTAGAAAGGTATAATGCCCAAATTGTTCCTTTAAAAGAAGATTACTTAGTCCGTAATTATATGAAAAATTTAGATTTTCTGCTTCAATTTAGCAAATGTAAAAGCTACGAAGATGAACCGCAGGTTACTCTTTTTGATTTTTAATATAACTCAAAAAACAAAAGCCATAGACATTCAACAATATATAGAGCTTATTTTCTCCAACTATACGGCACGCATCGTAATGTTGGGAACTGCCATTTTAGGCGCTATTTGTGGGATGCTTGGAAGTTTTGCTGTACTGCGAAAACAAAGTCTGTTAGGCGATGCCATTTCGCATGCCGCCTTACCCGGAATTGCGATTGCATTTTTGATCACAGGAGTAAAAGATAGCAATCTCTTTTTGTTGGGCGCGTTGGTAAGCGGACTAATCGGAACGTTTTGGATTCGTAGCATCACGAAGAAAACACATTTAAAATCAGATACGGCGTTAGGCTTGACTTTGTCCTTATTTTTTGGCTTTGGAATGTTGCTCTTAACTTTTATTCAAAAGCAGCCGAATGCCAGTCAAGCTGGATTGGACACGTATTTGTTCGGACAAGCAGCAACGCTTTTAGCAAAAGATGTCTGGCTCATTGCCATTGTCGCAGGAATTGCCTTGTTGATTCTACTCGTTTTTTGGAAAGAATTTAAAATCCTATTGTTTGACGAAGAGTATACCAAAACACTCGGTTTCAATACACGTTTTATAGATATTTTGATCACGACATTTATTGTCATCACCATTGTATTGGGATTGCAAACCGTAGGTGTCATTTTGATGAGTGCCATGTTGCTTGCACCAGCGGCTGCGGCACGTCAGTGGACGAATAGTTTGGAAAACATGATCATTTTAGCAGCAATATTTGGTGCGTTTTCAGGCGTTTTTGGCACAGGAATCAGTACGGTTATTGGAAACCTTTCTACAGGTCCCGTGATTGTCTTAGTGGCAGCGGGAATTGTGTTGTTATCGTTTATATTTTCACCAAAAAGAGGCTTGTTATTTCGCGAAATTCGCTTTCGAAAAAATAGAAATAATATCAAAATGCAGAAAACCTTGGCGTTTATGTATGATATTGCCAAAACCCACGAAAATATCTCGCATCCACATGCGATTAAAATCTTAAATGGTTTTCAAGGATTTTCCAAGCGTTCCTTACAAAAGCTGGTCGATTTAAATTATGTCCAAATCAACGGACAGCAATGGTCCATGACTAAAGAAGGCTACACGACGGCTTCGAATTTATACAATCAACAAGTAGATAATCTCCATGAATAGTGCACAAATCACCATACAAATTATTGTGACGTTGGTTGCGATTGCCTGCGCGATTCCAGGAACATTTTTGGTACTGCGCAGAATGTCGTTGATCAGTGATGCAATCAGTCATTCTATTTTGTTGGGAATTGTGATAGGATTTTTTATTGTAGAAGATACGTCTTCTCCGTTTTTAATTTTCTTGGCTGCCTTGGCGGGAATTGTCACGGTCATTCTGGTCGAATACATTCAAAAAACAGGTTTGGTAAAAGAAGATACTGCGATTGGCTTGGTGTTTCCCGCGTTGTTCAGTATTGGTGTCATTTTGATCTCTTTGAATGCTAACGATGTGCATTTAGATATCGATTCTGTCATGGTGGGAGATTTAAGTCTGGCACCTTTCGATTTGTTACTGATCAATTGTCAGGAAGGTGTCACGGATTCTTGCATCAATCTAGGACCAAAAGCCATTTGGGTAATTGGTATTATTTTGCTAGTTACGCTGATTTTATTATTTGCCTTTTTCAAGGAACTGAAAGTGAGTACGTTTGATGCAGGTTTGGCAGCAACGTTAGGGTTTTCACCAATCATTATGCATTACGGCTTGATGACGGTTTCGTCAGTCACCATTGTCGGTGCGTTTGATGCGGTTGGTCCGATACTGGTCGTTGCACTGATGATTGCGCCTGCAGCGACTGCATATCTGTTTACCAAAGATTTAAAGAAAATGTTATTGCTTTCCTGCTTCTTTGGAGTGTTTGCTTCCATTGCAGGATTTTGGTTGGCACATGTTTTAGATGCTTCTATTTCGGGTTCTATGACGACGGTCTTGGCAATATTGTTTCTATTAGTGTATGAACCGATTATAACATCAATCTTAGTGAGTATTGCGACAGGAATTGGTGTGATCTTTTATCAATATTACGAGCGTTTAGCAGCAAATAATCTTGAATTTGATCGTTTATTAATTGGAGATAAAATACGCACGGTTTTATCAGAATTTGTATTGGCAGATTATATTTACGTGTGCTTCATTGCGGTATTTTTAACGGTGACACTTATTTATCTACTACCGAAACGCGGTTTGATTTACGGATATTACAAAGTACGACAGCAAAAAACAGAAATCATGTTGTTGGTGTTTTTGCTACACATTCGCAATCACAATGAAGAAAGCGAACGTCATGTAAAACATTTGAATGAGCATATCAATTGGCAACAATTGCGTTCACAATCTATTGTAGCATTGGCAAAAAAGAATAATATGATTACCATCACTGATCAAATCATTTCCTTAACCGAAAAAGGCGCGAGTTTTACCGAAAAAGCCATCGATTATATCATCACCAATAAAGACACCGAAATTGAAGAAATGAAAGATGATTTCTTCTTGTTTAGAGGATAAAAAAACAGTATGTATAAAATAAAACGGAATGACTTAAAGTGTATATTCTCTCAATCTTGTAAAAATCCTCTTAAAAGTAACTAACAAATGTTAGTTAATTGATTTTCAAGACTTTAAGTGTATTTAAAATTACCATTCAACGAAGAATTTAGTACATTTGTCGATACACTGTGTTCGTTAACCTAAATATTGAGCATTTCATGGAGAAAGAATGTACATTAGTATTGAGTAATTTTAGAAATCATTTAGTTGTTTAACTTAAGACATTAATTAACAACTTTTTGTTAAGAAAAGAGAGTGCGGCTTAACACTCTCTTTTTTTATGCCTACTTTCAACACCAACTTTTTCTTCTTCGTTAAAGTCAATATAAAACTGCATTAAAGTACTGTTAAATAGAAAAGATTTTTCATTTGACTACACTACATTTGGCGGCAACATTAACAATTAAAAACCATTAAAATGAAAAAAATTACACTTTTAGTGTGTCTACTTTGTATTGCCTTTGTAAATGCTCAAGATGATGAGAACAACACTTCTGACAGACTTACTTTTGAAAAAGGAACACAGTTTGCCAATGCCAATTTATCAATAGGTACTTCGGAATCTAACTTTAGTTCTGACACTCAAAATACTGAAATTTCAAGATTTGACATTAATGTCAATGCTTCTTACAGTTATGCAATAAGCAATAACTTTTTTATCGGGTTGGGACTAGGATATTCCTTTAGTGATCAGGAACAAGTAAATCGGACAAACCAAACAAATGTTGATTTTAGCGGTACTACCTATCAAATATTTCCGTATGTGCGCTACTATAAAGGTATTGGTAAAAAATTTGGATTTTTTATTCAAGGTGAAACGCGCTATTCACGTACCATCAATAAAGAAGATAACCGAGATGACGTAACTAGAAATGGATATAGTGTTGGAGTTCGACCAGGACTTGTATTAATGCTGAACAAAAACTTAGCTTTAGAAACAACTATCGGTCTTTTAGGATATTCCTATACTGATGGTGAAGATCCTACAAATAATATAGAAACGGATTCTAGTGGATTTAGTCTTTCTTTAAACACATCAAACTTATTTTTTGGAGTAAGCTATTATTTTTAAAAAGTTTACATCATTTCTAAAAGTAATTATACTGCTTTGAACAACCGCAATAGCTTTTCAATAAGTTATCGCGGTTTTCTTTTAAAAGTTTAAACCATTTCTCAACATAATTTATCAAACTAAAACGTTTTGTAACTGAGTTTGCAAAATATTTTTGATATTTTTAAGGAATAACTATTAAAACCAAACCACTATGAAAAAAATCATGCTCTTTTTGTGCATGGGAATCATCGGATTTTCACATGCGCAAACAAAAGATGATACTTCAAATTCTGATAAGCTGGTATTTACTAAGGGAAGTCACCTTGTAAATGCAGGCTTTTTTTTTAACAGTCAAACCACGGATAATTTGAGTGTGACGCAACTGGAAGAAAAGATTTCTGACATTGGTATCAAAACTTCGTATGGCTACGCCATTAGTGACAATCTATTTATAGGTCTGGGCGTTGGCTATCAACATCGCAACAGAGAGGTAGAACTTACTTTTGCGCCGAGTCAAGAATTAAAGATTAATAACTTCAACATATTTCCGTATGTGCGTTATTATAAAGGATTAGGGAAGCGTTTGTCTATTTTTGGACAAGGTGAAGTCCAATATTTTCGCGAGGTTATCAAGCCTAGAGGATTGGAAGAACTCAATTCTAATGGATTCTTTGTGGGCATTCGTCCAGGATTTGTATTTATGCTCAGCAAAAATATTGCGCTAGAGACTACTTTTGGCGCTTTTGGGTATACTACTACCGACATCGACAATGGAGAATCAAACCTTCAAACGGAAGTCAGCGAGTTTAGATTGTCGCTTAATTTTGAGGATTTAGTCTTTGGATTAAGCTACTACTTTTAATCCGTTTCTTCACTTTTTAATTTATTTATCAAAAATCACACATTAAAAAATCAATTCATGAAAAAATATATATACATCCTTTGCTTATTTACTTTTATCAGCGTGAATGCGCAAGACGACACGACTTCAGATGAAACTACTACTGACAAACTGACTTTTGCAAAAGGAAGCAACTTGCTCAATGCAGGCCTCTTTTTTAATAGTAGTAAGATAGAAAATAATGTTGGTGCTGAACAAAAGCAATTTTTATTTGGAGCCAATACAGCGTATGGATATGCGATTAACGATAATTTCTTTTTGGGACTCGGATTGGGATATGTAAACCGAGATGCAGAGTTCACCGATACTTTGGGATCTACACAAGATTTAACAAGTTACTCATTCAACATATTTCCGTATGTGCGTTATTACAAAGGATTAGGAAAGCACTTGGCTATTTTTGGACAAGGCGAGGTGTTATTCAGCAATGAAAAAGAGGAATTAAACGGTATAGATACCCAAAAAATCAACACCTTTTTTGTGGGAATTCGTCCAGGTTTAACGTATATGTTGAACAAGAATTTTGCTTTGGAAATTACCGTAGGTGCTCTTGGCTATACTTCTAGAAATATTGATGATTTATCAGTTGCCAATAGTGTTGATACGGATACCAGTGAATTTGGACTATCACTTAATTTTGATGACTTAATTTTCGGATTGAGTTATTATTTCTAAAAAGTAAAGATATGTTACGAACAACCGCAATCGTCTTTTCCACAGGCTTTTGCGGTTTTCTTTTTCCAGAAAAATTTCTTCGCGATAAAACCTACCGCCAACATAAATGTGATCCCAACTAATATCTCCTGAATCATCTTTTTATTTTAAAAACTGATATGCAATTAATCCCGCTACGTAGGCGATCACTGTCATCGCTCCTAATTGAATCATTGGCCATTTCCAACTTTTGGTTTCTCGTTTTACAATTGCTAAAGTACTCATACATTGCATCGCAAAAGCATAGAATAGTAACAACGAAATTCCTGTAGCAAAAGTAAACACTTTTTTCCCTGAACTTGCATATACTTCCGATTCCATTTTCGCTTTGATGGTGTTTCCTTCTTCATCGTCACTTTCACTTCCAACACTGTAAATTGTCGCTAAAGTTCCAATAAAAACTTCGCGCGCAGCAAATGAACTTACTAAGGCAATTCCTATCTTCCAATCGTAGCCGAGTGGTTGAATGACAGGTTCAATTCCTTTTCCAATCACACCTAACACGGAATTTTCCAAGCGCATTCCTGCCACTTCATCTTCAATTAAAGCATTTCTAAATTCTAGTGTTTTGCTTGCTATTGAATCTAGGAGTTGCAATTGCGTATACGATTTTTCATTCGTCGTAAACTCTGCTACTAAACTTTCTTTGTAGCGCGAAATTTTATTTTCCAAAGCAACTTTCTGAATCTCGTTAAAACCATTTTTTTCAATGGATTCTGCCACAATCGTTTCTGCATTTTTAAACGTATCATTCACGCCAACAGACGCCAATACCCATAAAATGATGGAAATCGCTAAAATGATTTTACCAGCTTCAAACACAAATGTTTTGGTCTTTTCTACTACCGTATATATCACATTTTTAAACAGAGGCACTTTGTAGTTTGGCAATTCTACCACAAAATAAGACTTACTTTTTATCTTCAATGTTTTGTGTAAAATGTACGCTGAGAGTAGTGCAATCGCAAATCCGATTAGGTACAATAACATCAAGGTAATTCCTTGCCAATTGAAAAACCAAAACACACGATCATTCGGAATGATGAGTGAAATGAGAATCGCATAGACAGGCAAACGTGCAGAGCAGGTAATAAAAGGAGTCACTAAAATAGTGATCAAACGTTCTTTCCAACTTTCAATATTTCGAGTTGCCATAATCGCTGGAATCGCGCAGGCAGCACCAGAAATTAATGGTACCACACTTTTTCCGCTCATACCAAATCGGCGCATGACTTTATCCATTAAAAACACCACACGACTCATATATCCGCTTTCTTCCAAAATGGCGATAAAGAGGAAAAGAAACGCAATTTGCGGAATAAAAATGACAACTCCGCCTAAGCCAGTAATGATTCCGTCGGCTAATAAATCGGTAAACATTCCTGTGGGTAAGACTTCTTTTGTCCATTCGGCTAATGATGCAAAACTCTCGTCAATAAAGTCCATCGGAACAGAACTCCATTCAAAAATCACTTGGAAAATTAGCAATAATAACAAGGCGAAAATTAAGTAGCCAAAAAACTTATGTGTAAAAATACGATCGAGTTTGGCTTGTGTATCCGAAGCTTTCGACCGATCGACTTTATACGATTTTTTAAGCGCTTCGTTAATTAATTGATAACGAACAATCGCCTCATGATGCTGCACTTTTTTAAGTTCTAACGCTGAAAGTGACGTTAAGAGTGTACTATCTGTAATGGTATTTTGTTTGATTTTTTCCGCAGGAATACAACGTTCTGTTGAAAGTGTGTCATAATTTAGAATAGCTTCTTTTAACGAATCAATTCCAGTTTTTTGTTTGGAGCTGCTCACGACAATTTTCGTTTTTAAATCAGCTTCCAACTGTGGAATGTCAATAGAAATCCCTTTTGATTTCATCTGATCAGCCATATTGATGACGAGAATGGTTGGAATTTCTAAATCTTTCACTTGCGTAAAGATGAGTAGATTTCGCTTCAACTGTTCCACATCGGTTACGATCACTGCTACATTTGGATAGTTCACATTCTCAGGATTGTCTAAAATATCAATCGCAATCTTTTCATCCGCAGACGAAGCATTCAAACTATACGTTCCCGGTAAATCTAAAATGATGGCTTTTTGTGTTTTGGAAAGTTTGGTCGTTCCTGTTTTCTTATCGACAGTAATTCCTGGATAATTTCCAACTTTTTGATTTAAGCCTGTCAAGTGGTTAAACAGAGACGTTTTTCCTGTATTTGGGTTTCCTATTAAGGCTACTTTAATGGTTGTATCACTCAAAGCGAATAGGATTAAATTACTTTTTCAATTTGAATTTGTGCAGCAGTACTTCTTCTAATGGCAATATTACTATCATTAATCGTCAAAAATAAAGGACCGTTAAAGAGTGTAGTTTGTACAAGCGCGATTTCATTTCCAGGTAAACAACCCATTTCAATTAATTTTAACGGAATGGAGTCTACAGGGAAATCTAAAATGATGGCTTTTTCTCCTTTTTGTAAATCGGCAACAGTCAATACTTCTTTATTTTAAATTAAAAAGTCAAACATCAAAAATACGCCAAAAAGTTTAATTCGAAAACCTCCTTAACAAAAAGCATTAGTCTTCGTAGGAAGCTCTTAGGATTTCGATATCTTTTAGAAGTTGCTCGATATCTTCTTCTTTGGTGCCGTCGTAAAATCCTCGAATGCGTCGTTCTTTATCGATCAACATAAAGTTTTCCGTATGCACCATTCCGTAATCTTCACTTCCATCCGATTTTACAGCGAGGTAGGATTTGCGTGCCAAATCATAGATTTCTTTTTTATCGCCCGTAACTAAATTCCACTTTTTGTCGTTTACACCTTTTTCAATAGCATAACGTTTCAATTGCGCTACCGTATCAATTTCTGGAATTACGGAATGCGATAGCAACATGACATCATCATACATAAAAATTTCTTTTTGGACTTTTTCCATATTTTTTGTCATGATAGGACAAATAGTTTGGCAGGTTGTAAAAAAGAAATCTGCCACGTAAATTTTGTCTTTATACGTGTCTTGCGTCACAGTCTCTCCATTCTGATTTGTCAAAGAAAAGTTATCAATTTTATGATATTTACTCACATGTTGTATGGAATTGTCAACTAATTCGACATTTACATTAGTAGGTTGGTACACTGGGAGCACTTTATCCTTGCTGAGCGCAAAATAGAATGCTGTCATGATAATTACTGATAAACAGCCCATTACAATCGCAAAAAGTCTGTATTTCTTAAAAAATGTTAACATGCTATGTCGTTTAACGGATAAATTTACAGTTCGTCGATAAAATTTAGGGCGTTTGTCGAAAAAACGCTGTGCAAATTTACGATAATTAATTTTGATAGGGAAAAATTCCTATCTTGTTAATCCCAAATCTATACTTAACTATGAAAAAAGCCATTTTTGCCCTTGGTTTTTTATGGTCCTTTGTCGCCCTTGCCCAAACCGATCAAGAATTGACGGATGTGGTGACTGGAGAGCACAATAAGGCTGTAAAGCTTCAGGATTTTCAAGCAAATGAAAAGACTGCTTCTTACGATTTGTTATCCCAAAAACTAGAATTAGAACTCGATCCTGCAGTCCATTATATAAAAGGAAAAGTAACTACAGAATTCTGTTCTCTAGAGAATAAAAATACCATCGTATTCGATTTGTCAGATGAATTGAAAGTAGCATCTGCAACTTCCAAAGGGAAAACATTACAATTTACACACGAAAACGATGAATTAACTATCATATTTACGGATGATGTTTGCCAAGATGCAATTCGCACTGTAACGATAGCGTATGAAGGCACACCAAAGAAAAATTCAGGTGGCGACGGATTCGTAACAACTACACATAATAACACGCCATCACTTTATACATTATCTGAGCCTTACGGTTCACGTGAATGGTTTCCATGCAAACAAGATTTAAACGATAAAATAGACCAAATAGACGTTATCATCACGGCTCCTGCAGCATACAAAGCTGTTTCCAATGGAATGGTAATATCAGAAACTAAAGAAGGAGCTTTGATGACAACGCATTGGCAACACAATTACCCAATTCCAACGTATTTAATAGGAATTGCGGTGACTGATTACGAAGTGTTTTCACAAACAGTAGAACACAACGGCTATACTTTTGAAATCGTAAATTATGTATATCCAGAATCAAAAAAGAAAGCCAAAAAGCATACTAAGGTAACGGCAGAAATTATGAATTTTTTCCAAGAATTGTTTGGAGAGTATCCTTATAAAGATGAAAAGTACGGTCACGCAGAGTTTGAGTATGGTGGCGGCATGGAGCATGCGACGGTTTCTTTTATGGGGAATTTTAGTAGATCGCTCATTGCGCATGAATTGGCACACCAATGGTTTGGGAATAAAGTGACCTGCGATTCTTGGAATCACATTTGGTTGAATGAAGGTTTTGCTACGTATTTGTCAGGATTAGTAGAGCATCATTTTGATGGCGAGCAAGATTTTATCAATTGGAAACGCGGTAAAGTAGCTGACATTACGACTTCAAGAGCAGGTTCTGTGTATGTTCATGATGATAAACTAGAGAATACAGGACGAATTTTCAGCGCACGATTGACATATAATAAAGGTGCGATGGTTATTCACATGTTGCGTCAAAAATTAGGAGATGAAGCTTTTTTCAAGGCCATTAGAAATTATTTGAACGATGAAGCATTGGCCTATGGTTATGCAACTACTGACGATTTACAAAGCCATTTAGAAAAGGTAAGTTGTGGAAGTTTAGATGAATTTTTCAGCGATTGGATTTATGGTGAAGGCTATCCTTCGTATGATGTCGCGTGGTATCAAGGTGCTCGAAGTGAATTGAATCTTACTGTACATCAAGCACAATCGAGTAAAAAAGTTGATTTCTTTGAAATGAATGTACCGTTTTTAGTAGTAGGTGCCAATGGCGAAGAAAAATACATTACGATTGACAATACATTCAATGGACAGGAATTTGAAATTGATGTGGACTTTGAAATTGCAGATATCATTTTAGATCCGAAATTTGATATGATTTCTAGAAACAATACGATCAGAATTGATCTTGACGCTATTGCTGAATTAGAAATCCAGCCTTCCATCAATAACACTACCAACAAAACCACTTTAGTAGAGACAGAAAAATAATCACATTTTACATCGTTTCTGAGTAAATATCACAAAATCCAATTTTTAGGTTGCTGCTATTTTTTTTAAGTAATCATAAAAGCTTACTTTTGTGCGTTCTATAAACATTTTATACTATAAATGGGAGTATTTATTCAGATTATAACGTTTGTCCTTATCATTTCAGTGTTAGTAATTCTTCATGAATTAGGGCATTTCATACCTGCGAAACTTTTTAAAACGAAAGTTGAAAAATTCTACTTATTCTTTGATCCTTGGTTTTCTATTGTAAAAAAGAAAATTGGCGATACAGTATACGGAATTGGATGGCTTCCCTTAGGAGGTTATGTGAAAATTGCCGGAATGATTGATGAAAGCATGGATAAAGAACAGATGGAAAAACCGCCGCAACCGTGGGAATTTCGATCGAAACCAGCTTGGCAGCGTTTGATTATCATGTTAGGTGGCGTTATTGTTAATTTCCTATTAGCGTGGGTGATTTACATTTCATTATTTGTGTATTATGGCGAAACGTACATTCCTGTAGATGAAATTAAAGACGGTTTGTATGTAGATGAAATCAGCGAGCAAATTGGATTGCGTACGGGTGATAAAATCTTAAAGATTGATGGTGATAAGGTTGAAAAACTAGATAAGTATTTATCTATAGATATCCTTTTAGGTGATGAAATGACCGTATTGCGCGATGGAAAAGAAGTTACATTTCCATTGAGTGATGAAGGAAAAAAAGCGGCTTTGGAAAGTCAGGGAAGAAACTTTGTAACTCCGCGTTTTGCACCAATCATTACTATTGATACAACTAAAACAAAAGCTAGTAATGCTAGAGATGCAGGATTACTCAATGATGATGAAATTATAGCTGTAAATGGTGCCAAAGTCCAATTTTGGGATGAGTTTGTGCAAAACATCAAATCCAATGTAAACAAAGAAGTAAACATCTCTTTAAAGCGTGACGGACGCGAGTTGATGCTTCCTGTAAAAGTAACAGACAGTGCCACTATTGGTGTGGGATTGAATAGCAAAAAAGCTAGAGAACGTTTATTTGTAACAAGAGAATATGGCTTCTTTGAATCCTTTCCAAGAGGTTTTGAAGAGACCATCAATGTACTGGTACGTCAAGTAAAGCAATTCAAATTAATTTTCAATCCAGTAGTGCAAGGCTACAAAAAAGTAAAAGGTCCTATTGGTATTGTTGAAATGATGCCAGCATCATGGAATTGGCGCTTCTTTTGGGGCTTTATGGCAATGTTTTCAGTATGGTTAGCCTTCTTAAATATTTTACCGATTCCAGCTCTAGATGGAGGTCATGTGATGTTTTTATTATACGAAATTATTGTGGGGAAAGCACCATCACAAAAAGTCATGGAAATAGGTCAAATTGTTGGCTTCGTTATCATTATGAGTTTGATGGTTGTGATCTTCGGAAATGACATTTGGAATCTCATCAAAGGCTAGTAAAACCTAAGAAGTAGCGAAGAATTTAAAAGTTTTTTAATTTTTTAAAAAATTTGTTTGTTGAGAATAAAAAATAGCATATATTTGCCCTCGCAAAAAGCAACAACACTCCTCCTTAGCTCAGTTGGTTAGAGCATTTGACTGTTAATCAAAGGGTCCTTGGTTCGAGCCCAAGAGGGGGAGCAAAGCTTCAAAAGAGTTATAACTATAAAAGTTATAACTCTTTTTTTTGATCGTAATTGTGCTCAAATCCTAGTGACAATGCCTTCGTAATAGCTGATTCCCTCACTAAAAATATACAGAAGATATTTGGTCAAGTTTGATTAGTTTCGAGTCTGTCTATAAAGCCAGTAGATTTTTGAATATAATTAGAGTTTATACACATTTTGGATGAAGTATTTAAACTAAAAGAGGCTGAATTGTTTGGTTTTTAACTTAGAATTCAGCCTTAACACTAACTAATCAAAATTTAACTTTAAGTAATCCCAAAATACGCTACTTGTCAACAATTAACTGTTTCACACTTCTTCCGTTTTCTCCTGTAATGATGACCATATAAGTAGCACTTTGCAATGAAGATATATCGATGGTCTTTTCAGTACCCATATTGGTCATATTTACAGTAGTCACTAATCGTCCCGAGAGATCGTAAATAGTGATCTCTTTAAGGCTTATATTATTCGGATTTGCTAAGGTCACTTGGTTACTGGCTGGGTTCAGATAGAATGTGAGACTATTTAAGTTGTTTTCTTCTACTCCTAAAACTGGGGCTACAGTCAACTCAAATGCATTGTCTGTTGGGTTACCCAGATCATCTGTGGCTGTAAGTGTAATATCATACACGCCCACACTCAATGGAGTTCCTGTAGCTGGATTTTGTGAGATCGTTACCGCTGCACTACAATTATCACTAGCCGCTACTCCTGTGGTAAAGTCTTCTAAGATATAGAATCCATCAGGTTCTGGATTTCTCACCTGATTCTGAGGTAAAGTATTGATATCAAACTCAGGTCCTTGGCTATCTTCTACTGTAACTGTAGTCGTACATGTACTTGAATTTCCTGCGAGATCATTAGTTGTCCCTGTCTATATTGCTCATTATAGTAGATTTGGTATAACTTCGACAAAAAATTACTATTTCCATATTTTAATCGTTTTTGTATCGTTTCCGTATAGCGTCTACGATGTATGTGTATATGATTATGATTTCTTTTTTATTTATTGTTGTAAAAGATTTTCTGGCAATTGCTCCATGATAGAAAAAGTACTAAATCCTAGAAAGTTTGCTGGACTTGCCAATACATTCTGCAAAATAAACGGTGTATCTGGATTGGTTCCTGAGTATTGAATGACTCCGTCCATATTGACATCATTCATATTGTAGCCTGTAATACTGTAGGTTGGGAAATTCAAGAAGTTTCCTGGATCGTTTAATACTTCTGATAGAATATTTGGCGTATCTGGACTGATTCCTGAGTATTGCACTACGGTATCATTATTTGCATTTCCACACCACATAGCAGCAACTCCCGAAGGCATTCCAGAAGTGGTTTGTGCATTGCTACCAAAGGTAATTCCGGAGGAATTATTTACAAAATCTACAAGACCTGTGGTTGTAAAATTATAGGCTGTATTGCTCATGACAGCTAAGTGATTTCGATGATGAATGGCAACGAAATAGGTATCATCTTGCGTTGTAAAAGAAATAGATGCTATTCCATCTGTGTCTACAATATCTCCATCGCGTTGTAGTAGGGCAGAGCGTGCTTCTTGTATGATGGTATTATCGTCTTTATCTCGTAATTCAATCCAAACCCAATCTACAATGGCATCGTTTCCAGCAATATCAAATACAGCAGCATCACAAGTCAATCCATCTGCATACGGACTGGTGGATGGCAACAATCCTGCTACACGTAAATCGTCGCGCATGAGGTTTTCTTCACTCATATTCGGATTTATAGCAGCACCTTGTAAAAAGACTTTTGCACTCATAGTAATCGTATCACAGGTACCATCAGGATCATTCACAGTGACATCAAAACTACAGGTCTCGGTATTTCCAGAAGCATCTGTTACGGTCCAAGTGACAGTAGTTGTGCCTACTGGATAGGTATCTGTAGCATCTGAAGTACCATTATAATCATTGGTGAAGGTGATCGCACTATCCAAAGCGATATAAGCCGTCAATTGGTATTCATCATCACAATTAATAAAACCTTCATTTACATCATCATCTTCCAAAAGTGTAAACGTAAGGTCTGCCCCAAAGGTATTAATCCAACTATTCCAAGTATTAAAGGGAATTGTAATAGATCGGGTTGCTGTTTCACAATCGTCAACTGTAAGTCGGCTTTCTGCGAAAACCTGACTGCCATCTGGGCCATTTAATACAAAAGATTCATTGGTTCCACCAAAATCTCCATTAACCACTATATCAATAGTAACGTCTTCAAATGACGTGGTTAATCCTGTTAAAATAGTAGGTGTATCTACAAGGGTTCCACTTGCAAAATTCAATGGTGTTATAGGAGCTGGAAAGGCTGTAAAATTTGTTCCTAATGAACAATTGTCATCAAAAGTAGGTGCCGGCACCATAACTACTGCACTGCAAAGCCCTGGGTCATTATTTACTGTGATCGCTGCGGGACAGGTAATTGTTAGGGGTTCTGTATCATTTACTGTAATCAACTGTGTACAGCTAGTTGAATTTCCCCCAAGGTCTGTAGCGGTCCAAGTTACTGTGGTTGTTCCTACTGGATATACATCTGAGGCATTAGCAGTTCCATTATAATCATTTGTTAGAATCGAGCCTCCGAATTGAGGTACAGAAAGTTCAAAGAAATTGATAGGAGTCGTATCGCATTGATCACTATCCACTGAAGAATTTGCCAATAAGGTAAAGGTCATACTGGTTCCATAGGTAGTAAACCATACATCCCAAGTAGCTGCAGGAATTGTTATGGTTTCGGTAGCAATTACACAAGTGGGATTAAACCTACCCTCATTAAATAGGGTTGACCCATCAGGACCTGTTAACACAAAATCTTCTCCTGGGTTGTTAAAATCTCCACTAAAGGTAAGGATTAAATTTACATCTTCAGGAGAAGAAGATAACCCAGTAAGGGTATTAGGGGTATCAATCAATTCTCCATCGTTATCAAAATTCAAAGGCACCCTATTTATTGGAATGATCCCAGTACCACAATTGTCTGCCAAAGTAGGCAAAGGCACTATAATAGCCGCCTCACAAACTCCTGGGTCATTATTCACTGTAATATCTGCTGGGCAAGTGATGGTAGGTGGTAAAGGATCTGTAATGGTTACATTGAACGAACAGCTTGTAGAATTTCCGCCAGTATCTTTTATTATAAATGTGTTTGTGGTAGTTCCTACAGGAAACGTAGCTCCAGAAGGTAATCCTGCAATTTGTATAAGACCTCCCGAAAAATCGATAAACTCAATGATTAAGCGTGAGGAGAAATTGGCATTGGTATCGTTCCATGAACCATCGGTTCGCATTATAGTATAATCTTGTCCAGCACCGGAATCATTCGGTTCACCAGCTTCCCAATTCGTATAGGTTGTTGCCTCCCCACTTTGCCATACAAAATTGCCTTCAGAAACTATATCATTGAGCCCAATCAAAAAACCATCAATTCCTGCGGTAGTTGCCTCTGTACGTAAAAAAATGTTTTCTTCTGGAGAGTTGATGGTTACTATGTTATAATTATTGGCATTGGCAAATGCAAAGTTATTAGCAGTGGTATCAGCAACATCTGAGACGAAATAGGTGCTGATTCCAAAAGTTCCTAATTCGGTAAATCCTGCAACAGAAGTGGGTGGTGTTGCAAATCCACAATTATCTGAGGCAGTTGGTAGCGTATACGTCACTACCTGAGAACACTCTAACGTGATATCTGAAGGGCATGAAATTATGGGAGGTGATGTGTCTTCTTCTATGGTCACATCAAATGAACAGCTTGCTGAATTTCCCGCAGTATCTTCAATTAAAAACGTGTTTGTAGTGGTTCCTACAGGAAAGGTAGCTCCAGAAGGCAATCCTGCAATTTGTACGGGACCTCCTGAAAAGTCGATGAATTCAATGATTAAGCGTGATGGGAAACTTGTGCTAGCATCGTTCCATAATCCATTTACTCTAATTTCAACATAATCTTCTCCATCACCAGCATCATTCGGTTCACTAGCACTCCAATTCGTATAGGTTATTGCCTCCCCACTTTGCCACACAAAATTTCCTTCAGAAACTATATCATTGAGCCCAATCAAAAAACCATCAATTCCTGCGGTAGTTGCCTCTGTACGTAAAAAAATGTTTTCTTCAGCAGAGTTGATGGTTACTATGTTATAATTATTGGCATTGGCAAATGCAAAGTTATTAGCCGCGGTATCAGCAACATCTGAGATAAAATAGGTGCTGTTTCCAAGAGTTCCTAAAACTGTAAATCCTGTAATAGAAGTAGGTGGTGTTGCAAATCCACAATTATCTGAGGCAGTTGGTAGCGTATACGTAACTACCTGAGCACACTCTAACGTGATATCTGAAGGGCATGAAATTATGGGAGGTGATGTGTCTTCTTCTATGGTCACATCAAATGAACAGCTTGTAGAATTTCCCGCAGTATCTTCAATTAGAAACGTGTTTGTAGTGGTTCCTGCAGGAAAGGTAGCTCCAGAAGGTAATCCTGCAATTTGTACGGGACCTCCTGAAAAGTCGATGAATTCAATAATTAAGGGTGAAGAGAAATTTGTATTGACATCGTTCCATGCGCCATTAGTTTGCATTGCAGTATAATCTTCTCCACCAGCAGTATCGTTCGGTTCCCCGTTATTCCAATTCGTATAGGTTATAGCTTCTCCACTTTGCCATGCAAAATTTCCTTCGGAAGATACATCATTAAATCCAATCAAAAAACTACCAATTCCCAGATTAGCTGCTTCAGCACGCACAAAATCATTTTCTTCAACAGAGTTGATCGTTACAACATTATAATTATTGGCATTAGCAAATGCAAAGTTATTATCTGGGGTATCAGCACCATCTGAGATAAAATAGGTGCTGTTTCCAAGAGTTCCCAAAACCGTAAATCCTGTAATAGAGGTGGGTGGTGTTGCAAATCCACAATTATCTGAGGCAGTTGGTAGCGTATAGGTAACTACCTGAGCACACTCTAGCGTGATATCTGAAGGGCATGAAATTGTAGGTGGTGTATTGTCTAAATTGATTACAAAATCATTTCCATCTCCTCCTACATAGGATACTGTTCCTGTAATTCCGTCAGAATTTATGGAAGCGCCTTCTGCTAAACCTGCAAAATTCCCTATAATGGCATCGGTACCATCATTATCAATTAAGATTAGCGTATTACATTCTTCTTCTAATGCTCCTGTAAAATTAATCAGGTTCAATGTAGCATCAGTAACATCCACCATACCTGTAACTACTACTTGGTTAAAGTCGAGCCCTGGAGTAGCAAAGCCATCAAATGTTAGTTCTAAGGCATCTCCTGTTCCAAGATCTAAATTACCCGATACTCGTAAGAGTCTTGGAGATAACACTCCGTTAATCGTTATATTGGTTCCTTGCCAAAGCGTATTGGTAGCATTTCGCCGGGTAGTGATATCGCCTCCAGTACCCGTAAGTATAATGTTTCCTCCTGTTTGTACTTGCGTTACCGTACCAGAGTTTGAAATATTAAAATTAATACTTGGAAAATTAGCACCAGGAGAAGTACCATTCAATGCAATGTCACCAGAAGTAGATACAACCCTTGCATCATCTTCAAAAACAATCCCTGTATTATTTACACCAGTATTATCTGTGGCAGTACCATTCAACAGAATAGCACCTGAACTTGTAGTAATAGTAGTGGTAGCTCCAATCATAAGAATTCCATCAGCATCATTATTGGTGGTAGTACCTCCTGTAGCATTTATAGTAATAGCTCCTCCATTAAGATCTTGAATGGTCCCATTTTGCATAAGAATACCTTGAGCATCATCATCCTGGTTTGTGCCTCCTTGAGCGGTTATAGAGATTCCTCCTCCATTGGATTGAATGCTAGAATTATTAGTAATTCGCAACCCTTGATTATTAGCATTACCTGTTTTAGATGTCGCAACAATATCAATGAGTCCATTCGATAATTCTTCAATGGTAGAAGCTCCTGTAAGACTAATTCCAATATTGTTATTTCCTGAGCCATCGCCACTAATGCCACGAAGGTTAATGCCACCACCATTAGCACTAACAGTGGAAGTATTGTTAATAAGTATCCCTTCAGCAGAAGTCATAGTAGCACTTGATCCTCCAGTACCGTTTAAGGTAACCGTACCAGTCCCGGTACTTCTAACAATAGCTCCCACAAACATTGCTATACCTTCTGCATTATTTCCTGAAGACGTGTTAGATCCTATCCCTGTTAGGGTAAGGTTTCCGTTAGTAGAGGTAATAGAAGATGCAGGAGTATTGCCGAACACAATACCTCTATCTCTACCCGTACCTATACCTCCGGTTCCATTGATGACAATAGCTCCATTAGCACTATCATTAATTGTGGAACCTTCGAAAAATGCAATACCATATTGCGCACTACTACCTGAGCCTCCAAAGCCATTCATCACAATACCACCACCAGCAGCTAACACATTCCCTGTTTGTACTAAAATCCCATAATTTGATTCTCCAGTTCCAACACCGCCTGATCCTGTAATATTAATAGTTCCCGTACCCGTGGTTTGTACCCTAGCTCCGAAAAGAATTTGTATCCCGGTGTTAAGTATACCTGAACCATTACCTCCCGTACCATTTATGGTAATGTTTCCATCTACGCTTTCAACAACAGCTGAACTATTGACACGAAATCCTGCATTGGCAGTATTTCCAGAGGAAGGACCATTTCCAATAATGGAAATAGTACCCGATTGAGTGTTAACAGAAGAGTTGTCTCGAACATGAACTCCATGTTGATTATCACTAACTCCATCATTACTAGAACTACCCTCAATACTAATACTCCCAGAGCCAGTTGCTTGTACTATACCATTAAAAATATCAACCCCTCTAAAATTGATACCTGTAGTAGCAGAAGTACCACCAGTGATAGCTACAGTGCCATCGGATACTTGAACGGTAGCTCCATTTATGAACGTTCTACTTGAAGAATTGGTAGTGATATTTCCTGTTGTAGAAATGTTTGCAGTTACATTCAATCGCTCTGATGCAGTTACTAAATTTCCACTACCTAAATCGGTTGGATTTACTCGAAAATTTATGGTATCAGCGTCATCGTCTCCATTCACCGTTAGATTGGCATCAAAACCAGTTGCCATACCTTCAATATTAATAACATCATCACCTGTTCCTGCATTGATGGTTAAGGAGTTGGTTGGATTATCAAAATCAACGATTTCTCCTAATGTAGAATCTATCTGGTTGTCTAAGGTGCCTCCTGCCGCTAGGGTAATAGTTTCAGCACCGCCTGTAAAGGTAAAGACACGATCTGCAGCATTTAGGTTGTCAGTTACAGGTTCTAATTCAGTGTAGGTAATGGTGCTATTTCCAGTAATTAGTACATTACCATTATTCTCATTGATAAATGTATGTGTTATAGTAGCGTAATTTCCTGTACCATTTAATACTAGGATATCGCCTTGTGAAGTTGTTTGTGAACCTCCATTATAGATGATTTCATGTATGAAGTTACCTCCATTAAAATTTAGAGTAAGGATATCATCTCCATCTCTGGTATTCATCTGAATACTTTCATTTACCGAAGAAATGAGCACTATAACGTCTGTGCCAGCTTGGATAGTCCCATTTCCTGCGACTAAGGTGCCATTGGGATCACTGATTCGATAGAAGATACCATCAACTGCAATGGTAATATCGTCATCTACTCCATTTACATCTGTATACACCAAATTTCCAGAGGCATCAATTTCAATAGTTGTCATGAATAATGCCATGTCATTTCGTGCCTCAGCAATCATAAAAAAGAAACAACATACTGCGCTAAGTATGAGTGTATTTATAAATTTCATATCCTTATTTTTTTGGGAGGTTTCTTAAAAATTCTTCATTAATGTTTATAAAGACACAAATTTCTATAAACCCCTCTCGTTTTTAACTATCTTTATGGGTGACAAAAAGTGACATTTATTCAAATTTTTGTATTCTGACAT
The DNA here is from genome assembly GCA_039026955.1 of Bacteroidota bacterium. GTDB lineage: Bacteria > Bacteroidota > Bacteroidia > Flavobacteriales > Flavobacteriaceae > Kordia. The sequence goes on along the minus strand of JBCCLH010000033.1, from coordinate 18,917 downwards.
AACTCTTTACGCTCAATATGAATCGGTTAAAATTTATTTTTTTAGGACTTGTCTGTATCGCAGCTACTTGCCAAGCTCAAACCTTTGAGGACTTTATCAAGAAGGGCGACTCCTTATTCCATCAAGATTATTTGCGAGCAGATAGCATCTATAAACTAGCAGAAAAAATAGCGCTTACTAACAAAAATGAATGGCAGCAGGGCATCATTTTAACCAAAAAAGCAAGAGTGAGTACTAGTAATACTGAGTATGACAAAAGTTTACAATTTCTAAAAAAGGCGCTTTCAACATTTACCAAACTAAAAGACACCTTAATGATGGCGCAGACCGAGCAAGACATTGGGCTTGTATATCGTTACACAAAAGATTATACGCAAGCTGCTGTTCAAAATAAAAAAGCGTTGGATTTATGGATCACCCAAAACGACAGTATGTTGATAGGTGTTGGCTATCGTGATCTGGGCGTGATTTACCGTAAGCTAGGAGAATTGGATAAAGCACGTGAAAATTATGAAATGGCCGCTAAGTATTTTAATCCTGAAAAGCATACGGATGAACTACTTACGCTGCGCGGAAATTTTTCTACTCTTGAACTTACAGAAGGGAACTACAATGCCGCTATAGCTTTGAACAAAAAGGACTTGCCCTACATTAAATCAAAATCTAAATGGCAATCTTTAAGCACTAGATATCGAATTATAGCCCATTCTTATATAAGACTAAAGAATTATACGCTTGCACTTCATTATGCTGATTCTTCAGTTTGGGCTGCTAGAGCCTCCAATATGTTAGATGCAAAGATGAAAGCGCTACAAACACAAAGTACTGCCTTTTCCAAAAATGGCAACTATGAAAAGGCGTATCGTACCTATAGAGCTTATAAAAAACTGAATGATTCTGCCTTAAGTATCGATAAAGCAAAGGAAGTAGCTCGTGTTATTACCATCAACAAATACGAGAGTCAAAAAAGAATAGATAGTCTTCAGTTTGCATCTGAAAAAGTACTACTAGAACAAACTATTGAAAAGCAGACTACTCAAAAAAGGCTTTATTTTGTGTTGGGTATTTTAGCTATTCTAATCGCGTTTTCACTCTGGTTTGCTAACAAACAGCATAAAAAAATAGCAGCACAAAAGTTGAAAGAGAAAACGCTTCAACAGAAAATACTAGAAGATGAATTAAAAACTACGGAACGTGAAGCTACAAAACTCATTGAAGAAGCAAAGCTAAGAACGGCTTATAAACAATCTATTTTAGAAGAAATTAATGTGATTTTTAAAATACAACCCAAAAGCTATAAAAAGGAATTATCCCAGCTTCGTTATAAACTGAGCGAAGATCTCCGTCACGAATCAGAAAGCTTATTTAAACACAAGGAGATTAACTTACTACAAAGTAGATTAGACGAAAAGCTTCAAAATCAATATCCTGACCTTACTAAAAGTGAACGTCATATGTGTAGTTATGTAATTACGGGGCTTTCCATCAAAGAAATTGCAGAACTAAAGCAAACCTCCTTAATAGCAGTTAAGTCTATGCGCTATCGCATTAGAAAAAAGCTTGGACTCAAAAAAGGAGAAGAATTACGGAAGGTTATAGAAAATATATAATTTCCTGTTTAGTCAATTGTTGTGATAGTTTTATTAAAATTAAGAAACGCTCTCATTTAGCAAAACAAAATATACAGTTTTATTTTTTAAAATAACAGTATCGGTTCGGTAGTGCGTAAGTCAGTGGAGCAAAGCTTATAAAAGGCATCTGTTTGTGTGGCTTTTTTGTTTTATGATCTTCACCTATTCTGACTGTATAACATATAATAATACTAATGATTTTATCATTTAAAAGTAGTCACTAGATGTTCTTATCATAGATTACTTTTTTGGAATGTTATGCTTGTATTTTCTCGATATTGTTAATTCTGTTCCGTCAGTTAAGAAAGCTACCGTGCTTGAATTTGATTGTAGAAAATTCAAATTGATGATGTGAGATCGATGTATACGAATAAAATTTGGTGGTAATTGTTTTTCGATATCTGATATTTTTCCTCGGACGAATTCTTCCTTCTCTGTCGTGTAGAGTCTTAAAAAAGCATCGTCAGACCTGATGTAGATTAGCAAATTTAATTTGATACGCCTTTTATTTTTGAGAAGGATGTAATTGTCAACAACCAGCTGTTTTATTTTTTCAACCTCTTCTTGAATGCTTTTATTTTCTTCTTCCAATTCTTGTTTTTTATCTTCAAGGACTTTCTTTTCCTTTTCAATGATTCGCTTGCGTCGATCTAGTTTTTTCCATCGGATATAGGAATAAAGTGATAGTAAAAAAGTAACGACTAATCCAATAATAAAATACCATTTGTTCTTTTTTAATTTCGAAAGTATTTTGTTTTGTGACTTTACTTCTTTCCTCAGAGAGTTGGCACTGTGTTTCACTTCCACCTCATAAAAGCTAGCATCTTTTTTTACCTTTTCGATCAGTGAATCGATTTTTTTTCCTGATTTTCGATATGCTAAAGCCTTTTCAAAATCACCTATGGAGTCATAAGCTCTTTCATAATTATAGTATAAATAGCTGAGTGATTTTATTTTGAAATCTTGAAAATTAACGATATCAGCTTCTTTCAGTACAGCAATCGCTTTTTCATATTTACCCCATTCTAAATAATTATTCCCAATATTAATTAAATTATAAAATATGTATTGATTATTCTTTTCTTCCTTAAAGCGTACAAGTGTTTTTTGAAATAAGGAATCTGCTTTTTCATAATCCTCTTCTAAGTGATTTGCCATATGTCCAAATTTGAATAACACATTCGTTCGGAATGGCTTGTTATTTTTAAAAAATTTTGTCTGAGAAGCTTTATTTAAAAAAAGAGTTGCATTAGCTATATTTATTAATTTTAGCGAATCTTTTGACTCTTCCATATAATCAATCGCTCGTTGCATAAAGTAATGCGCTTTTATTCGTTCAGTAGTATCTGTATGGATGAGTTCACCATATTTTTCTAAAAAAAGCCTACCATCTCTGGTATAGTTTTTTCGTGAAGCGACAGTTTTATGAATGTCTAAAATGAGATCAGGATACTTTTGAAATTCATCTCTTGCTTCAATAATATCGTATGTTTTTAGATAGTAGTGATAGGCAGAATCTTCAACATTTATTTTAGAATACAATTCAGCGATCGCTTTAAAAGTAGTAAGAGAATCGGTAACATCAAGTTTGATGTGCTCTTTGAGTTGAAGAATCTCTTTCATCTCTTCTTTGTAGAAATAAGAAAACGAGATTGAATCTGGATGAACTTGGCAAAAAATACTATTCGTTACCAGCAGCGCAAAAAAAAGAAATATTTTTTTCTTTAAAAGAAACATGGTGTAAATTAAATAAAATTATTCTAAAAAGAGACTAATCTGATCAGAATTAGCCTCTTTTTTAAGTAGAATTTAAGCCACGACTAAGCCAACAATCCCACCGCCACCGCCTCTGGGGCGTAGTGGATTCTTAGGTGAAGCGTGACCACATTTGCACTCATCATTGATCAATGTATTGGTTAATTCATTTTTGATATCCTTTATCAATTGAGGAGGTGTTAATGACTTATCTACGTGCTTATCAATTAAATCGGCAATGATTGTATCTTCGGTGCAAATAATCTCATTTCTAACTAGTGAAGCCTGTGCAACCGTTTTGATCTTTTTAATGATTTCTCTATTGTGTTTTTTGATTAAACCATCAAAAGCGGAGTATTTAGTATCTACATCATGCGCTTTGAGATCTAAATAATCCTCATAAAATCCTTCTACACTAGAATATGTTGTAACTGCATCATCGTCCAACCAGAATAGTATTCTAAATTCATCACCTTCTTTAATTTTTCCAGTGGCATCAATATCTTGAAGGACAAAGTTTGTAGCCGTGCAAGAGTTTCTTAAAAAAATAACCAATGCTGTGTATCCATCTCTTTGTATCCATTCATGTCCTGAGTATTCACCACGAAGTTGAAGGTTAATAAGAGGTTGATTGTTGGCTAATAAAAGTCGGTTGTTGCTATCAATTTTAACGTGTTCCATTTTTGTATTTTTTAATATTAAACGAGTTGCGAATATTGGTTCATGAATTAGATTATTGTTTCGGCAAATAATTTTGGAGTTCATCTTAGGGTCAAAATTCCTTACAAGCGCTTTGATTTGATCCATAGCTTCTTGATTGGAAAGAATTTTAGGACTGTCATATTTGTTTGCCAAAATTTCATACGCCAAGGCACTAAAGACACCTAAATAAACACCAAAATTCATGTTCGCTTGAGATATATCTAAATCATATAGCACCTGCCATGCATTGTTGAAATTATCAGATGCGGCAAATAATATGACATTATCGAGTTTGTTTTGAGGAGTCGTAGTATTCCCAAGTACATTTAAAGTAGTCGTAGTATTCTCAAGTATATCTAAAGTAGCTTCTTTTTCCAGGTTGAGAATATCTAATTTTTTATCTTGCTCTTTGTCAAACGCTTCTCGCTTTTGAATATATACTGCGTTCTCTTCTTCAAGTTGATGGATTTCATTTTGAATAGATCTTATATCCTCTTGTAAATCATCATCTTCCTGACCTAAAAGTTTATTAATTTCATATTCTAACTCACTAATTCTATTAGTATTAGCTACCATTTTTTCTCCTTGTTCTTTTATTTGTTGATATAAAAGACCACCAGCAAAACAACAATCGCCCACAAATAATAATTTAGCGGTTTCTTTCAAAGATTGTTGAAGAAGTGTATTCAACTCACTTGCGTAAATTTTTCCGTCAGGTACTGATAAAAAGTTTTTATTGCTTTGTCTATCTGCATGACCAGAGTAAAGAATCACACCGAAGTCGCCACTATTTAGTGATTTTAGAAAATATTCCATTTGGTCGAGAATGTTTTCTTTTACTGCCTCTTTTGGAAGATATAGTAAGGTGATGTCTTCATACTCAAATCCATACTCAATAAGTAACTGTAGCCATAAATAAACGGTATTTATACTTCCTTGAAGCCGGTCACGTCCCACATAATGGTTACAACCTATTAGTAATGCTTTTCGTTTCATTTTATGTTGATTTTTTAATTTTTTTAAAATATACTGTGCGAATTACTCTCTAATTGTGATGAAGTCATACGTATCATGTTTGCTTGAAAATAGGGTACAAGTCAACTCACAGTACAAAGCGTATTCACATTAGCTGTTTCTTGATTTTTCCTTATCACTTTATCATTCTTCCCTATGAACTAAGAGGCCAGTAATGGCGCCAATAGCTGTAGAAGCAACTGTGATTAATGGATCTGGAATATCTATTTCTCCATCTTCACCATTGAAAGGATAGAGTGTAATAATAATGAATGATATGACACTTAGCACTAAAACAACACCGATGATAAGAATAACGAGTTTAAATATTTTTTCATTTTTCATGGGAGGAAAATAGTTTTCTTTAAACTTTTTAGGATCTGTAGTGTATTCCTCTTGTAGTTGTGGGACTTTCATTGCTTCTGCAAAATCATCAATACTTTGTATTTTCATAATACTTACTTTAGGTTAATAATAAATTTAATACCTCGTTTTAGGTTTTTAAAACTAGTTTATTATCAATGTGTTATACAAAAAAATGATGTGGATGACGTAAAAAGTAACGTGAGTAACACTTAAGAAGTTTGGTCTAATGTTACATTCTTAGGAAGTAGGTGACAAGGTTTGTATATCTTTAGCAAATTTGCACGTTATTTTTGAGCCATCAAATTGTATTGAAATAAGTAACAAATAATCATTCGTAATTTTACAATTAAGAACGTAATAAAGTTTTAGAAAGCTATCTAAACGAATAGTTTTTTAGGGTTATTTTTTCTATAAAATCACTAAAATTCTTGAACTATTTCAATAATTTTCAGCAATTCTTTTCAACAATTCTCAATCCTTCTAATTAAAACAATAGGTAACTACTTAACTTCGGTTATTCACATGTGAAATAAAAAAAGTACAGGACTATATTTTCTTTTACTCTGGAAAAAAAATACTACTGCAACTACAGAACCACAATCCAAAAATCACCATAAAAATGCATCTGATTTTAGATGTTTGCAGCGGGAAAAAAAGAAGCTAGAAAAATTCCGTTAACATTTAATTAACAAGTATATACTGTAAAAATCGCCTAAAATTCAGCGCTTATTTGCAAAATTCAACGCTTACAAAAAAATGTTGCAGTGAATACGGTCAATCGCTTCCTTTAATAATAAAATAAAAAATCAACTAGCCACTTTCCCCATTTTTTTAAGAAGAAATAGTAATTAAAAAATTTAGTACATGGTTGTAGAAAAAAGAAAAAAACAATGGTCTGGTATCGTAGATAATCCTCAGTATTTACGAATCGGTAGCAAGCACAAAGGAAGTTATATTGACAAGTCAAAAATTGTCTACATAGAAGCCTGTGAAAGTTACGCTTGGATTTACCTCAATGACGGTTCAAAAATACTCAGTAGTAAAACTATTGGATTTTATGAGGAGTTATTTTGTAATGAAAACTTTACGCGTATTCATCGCTCGTATCTAATCAATCCTTTCTATTTAAAACAATACGAACCTCGTTACAGATTGGTACACCTTAGCGGTGCGCATGTACTTCCTGTAAGCCATCGAAAAAATCGTGTCATTTCAAAGATGATCAATAATCAAGCATCCGATACACCTTTTCGAATGGCAGTCTAACAATGCTAATAATTTAAATAAAAATCCAAATAATAAACAAAATGAATAAAATCTCATTACCCGTATCTATGATCGCTATTGCATTGGCAGTATTTTCAATATTCAATTTAAAATCATCTAATGAATTAGTCTATGTAGATGTCAATAAACTTTTAGAAGGCTACAAACGCACAGAAGTAGTCCGCAAAGATTTACAAGAAAAAACAACGCTCTTAAAAACAAATATTGACAGTTTAGTTGCTGATTTTCAAAACCAACTCAAGCTTTATGAAAAAGACCGTGTAGCGATGTCTGAAAAAGAACAAAAATTACAAGAAGAACTATTGTCAGGCAAACAACAACAAATCAATAGCTACCGACAATCTGTTCAGAAGCAATTTCAACAAGAAGATCAAAAAGCGACGCAGACTGTTATCAATGATATCAATGACTATGTAAATGAATATGGTAAAAAACACGGATATCGAATCATATTTGGTGCTGGTGGAAACGGCAACATTATGTATGCGGAAAATGGAACAGATCTCACCGAAGCAGTGTTAGAAGGATTAAATACTGAATTTGAGAGCAAATAACTATGAATCAGCGAATCATATACTTAATAGCAACGCTCTCTTTGTTAGTGATGAGTTGCTCAAAAACTAGCTTTGAAACAGAACAAGAATTGCTAGACTATATTCAAGATGAAGCGAATGGTTATATACAAAAAAAGACAATCAAAGATGTTGACTTTTCATTATTGTACAAACCAACAGATTTGCTGGTTAGCAAAGATATACAAGGAGCGAAAGAAGCTGTAAATGTGACCGCGCTCAGAGATCAGTATGACAACTATTTGTACTTCAATCTTTCCATTTCGCACAACAATCAAGAATTACTGAATACCATTCCAAAAAATCGTCATGAGTTTGGGCAAATGGTGCAGCAACTCTCGTTTGGCATGCGCGATAAAATAACGCTGCATACAAAGTCAAAAGAAACCATAGAAATGATGGATTTTGTCTATCCGCGAATGTATGGAATGAGCAGTGCTACTACCATTCTGCTGGTATATCCTAGAGATGAAGAAAAACTGAAAGAAGAATTCTTATATCTAAAAATTAAAGATTTAGGAATCGGTACTGGCGAAGTAAAATTTAAGATTCCAACAGAGATCCTCTATCAACAACCTATCGTAACATTTGAAAATTAATAACTATCAATAAAAATTGTATCACACATGAAACAAAAACACAAGAAAATCGATTTTTCGAAACGATTAATCGCGATTACATTGTTGTTTGTTTTTTTGCCTAGTATCATTCCTGTGAATTATATGATGGCGAACAACAATGGACCTAATGCCCCCGAGGCATCAGGGTTTGAACCAGTTGGAGCAACCGACATGGTAAATTTAAGTACAGGAGATACCTCTTATGTATTACCACTTTTAAACGTAGGCGAATTTCCTATTACGCTTTCCTATCACTCCGGAATTCCGTTAGATATGGAATCTTCTTGGACAGGATTGGGTTGGAATATAAACACAGGAGCTATTGCCCGTGGCGTAACCGCATCACCTGACGATTGGAACGATGGAAAGTCTACGGATTTCATATACTTTGAAGACTCTGAAGATATTTACAGTATCAATGTAGGTTATGGTTTTCCAAAAGCAGAGGTTGGAATTGGACTCTCTTGGGGCTCTAACAAGAGTTTAAGCGGCTCTGTTTTTGCATCACTTGGAGCTGCGAGTGCAAGTTTTTCCTCGGACTTAAGCTATTCTTTCGGAGCAGGTGGTGGCTTTGGAAGTTCCAAAGCAAACAATAGTGGATTTGGAGGAGGACTTTCAGTTTCTGGAACTATCAATGGAGGAGCTCCATCAGTAGGACTAAGTGCAGGAGGAAGATCAGGAAATATGACGGCTGGACTAGGTGTTAATTTGTCTAATTCAGGAGCTGCTTTTTCAATCTCTGGTGGTTTTAGTAATCGTAGATCATACAATCAAGGAACTGCTGGTGGAGGAGGCGTTTCCATTGGAAATTACTCCGCAGGTGATTATGACATCGGAAGTTCTGGTTTTTTCATCCCGATTCAGCTAGGTGCATTTAGTTTTAGTTTTGGTTATCAAAAAGTAACCTATTCTTTAAGTAAAGGATATAATAAAAATGGTTATGGTCTCCTATACACAAAAGATGCAGCTTCTACAAACACTGGAATCAATACAGTAATCCCATCTTCACAGCAGTTTGGCGATTATCAAAATAGATTTGTCTATGGTGATATGTACGATCAGTCACTTCCGCAATTGGAAGAAGAATTTGCAGCAGACTCTAGAACTGATAGAGAAAAACTAAATTTTTCTTTTGCAGGATATGATTCATACGAAGTAAATGCTACGGGAATTTCTGGCGGTATGCAGCCGCAAGTATTTGAAAATGCAACACTATTTGGGTTGGGATTCCAAGGGAAATATCCAAATCAAGGGCAAAGCGCACAGGATCATAAAATGCGTTTATACTATCACAACAGTAAATTAGGAACCGTTAGTTATCTTCCTCAAAAACAACTAGGAAACAACTTCGATTTCTATTTTAAAGGACACTTTACTCAAAATATTGCGATTGATCCATTAGATTACGCAACTAATTTTTCATTTAACAATGCCACCAACAAAACCATGAGAAGTTACCTTCCAACGGGAAGAGTAGTGGACAATCAGCGCAAGCGTTCTGGTAATTATGTTGAGGTATTCACCAATGAGCAAATACGCACAGGACAAGCGTATGGATTGATGGCTCCTGAAAGCTTGCCAAATGCGCAACGAAATGCAGCGCAATATGACGATAAAGGCATTGGAGGGTACAAAATCACTGCACCTGACGGGAAAACCTATCATTTCTCATTGCCAGTTTACAACTATGAACGTGTAGAACGAACCAATCTAAAAGACGGTTCGGGAGATCATGTCAATGAAAAAAGACAATTCACGCCGTATGCCACACATTGGCTCTTAACGGCAATTACAGGACCTGATTATATCAAAAACAGTATCAACAGAGAATATCCAGATCATGGTGATTACGGATACTGGGTGCGTTTAGATCATGGGAAATGGTCAGAAGGATATGTTTGGAGAACTCCATATGAAGGTGTAAACTTTCACACAAATATTGATAGTGAAATTGGAGAAGACGACTTTGGAAACTTCCAGTTTGGGCGAAAGGACTTATACTATTTAGATAAGGTAGTTTCTCAAACGCATACAGCATACTTTGTAAAAGACATTCGCTATGATGCTACAGCGGCGCATGGAGATAATGACGACAATCCATTGAACAATCCATCCAATGATAAATATGTCTATTCATACACAAAAGTAAGTAAGGTCGATGACGATACAGGAAACGGTGTTGACACTTGGGTATATGAACCAGGTATTCAATACAAACGCGAATATCAACTCTATTTAGATAAAATTGTGGTAGTTCCTACCAAGTTTGACAACGTAACAAAGGCTACAGGGACGACATCATTAAACACAAAAAACCTACCAGGTTACATCAAAGATGATACTTACAAACCAACCTATTATCCAGGAGGAGTTTCACCATTTGGTATTCCTATTGGAGCAGGAGGTTTTCATACTGAATACAATTCATATCCAAATTACAAAATTCACAATGAAAGTGGAGTGTACGATGTAACTGACTTTACAAATTTTGATTATGATAAAGCTACTAAAACAATTCAGCTAAATTATAATTACGAGTTGGCAAAAAATTCGCCTAGTTCATATCAATGTACTGGCGTAAAAGGAAATCCAGACAAAGGAAGATTGACTTTAAAAGAAGTTTCGTTCTTAGGAAGAGACTTATACAACTATATGCCTTCGTATAAATTTGATTACAAAGGAACCAACTTTAGTTATCCAGTTGGACATGAAGAAAATGTCAACAACAAAGTAAAAAAAGCAAAAGATGAATGGGGCTTTATTGATGAACAATATTATCTAAATGAACAGTTAAAAACGATTTTTAATATAGTTCCTGGAGATGCAAATTATGAATCTTTATTCAATCTGATGTATCCGCAATTTGCTGCTAGTCACGGACCTGATAATTGGAGTTTAGAAAGAATCACTATGCCAACAGGTGCCACATTGGATTTTGCCTATGAAGAAGATGATTATCACACAGAAGCCTTTTCAAGAAAATTTTGGTCAGCTTTTAGTGACGAATTAGAGTTTCTAGTAAATGCTACTGATATCAGTGGAAACGGGACACAATATTCTATAACACTTGATGTTCGAAAAATCACGGGACTCAACTATGAAATTGATTTTGATAAGTACTTTACTGTTGGAGAAAAAACACAGTTAAATTTATCGGGTTGTTTAAATAGAATAAGTTCTAGGAATGTAAAGATAGATATCAATAAACCAGTAGATGTAATTTCGGCTTCACAAACAAGTTTACAACTACAATTTATTGCTGATGCAGGTGTAGAATATGTCAATTCCGACGATCACATCGGTTGGTGGACGACTCCAGGCTGGTTTAGTTTGAACAATAGTACGAATGGTAATGTGAAAAATGCAGGTCTCTATGCCAATGGAGATTGTCCGAAATCTACTCCAGGCTATGATTGGACGATGAACCTCAATTACAAGCTCATTGCCAATACAGTTCCTAAAGAAGAAACTGGCGGAGGAATTCGTGTAAAATCAATTGCGATGACTGATGAAAATAATAATACCTACACGACTAGGTATTATTACAATGAGCCAGGTACAAACAAACAAAAAGGTTTTGGAGATTATAAATCATCGGGAATCACTTCATTTTCACCAGCTAACGGACTAAAATTCATTCCGTATCAGTCAGAACTGCCAGGCGCAGGAGTGATGTATGAATATGTAACCATGCAATCAGAATCTACGCAAGGCATTTCTTTGGGAGAAACGAGATACAGATTCCATACGCTAGAGCCTGTGTATGATATTTTCAATCCAAATCTCACTATGTATGATGATGAAAATATGGAGATATTCAGTGCAGAAGTCGAAAATGCAAATAATCATCCAGACGCTTTATTGCATGCCGATCAGAATCTACATGCTAAAAAGATTCATGTGAGAGTCAACACTTCATTAGTAGGAAAATTTAGAAGCATAGAACAGTTCAATGTTCATGGACATCGCATTAGTAAAACAGAAAATTCGTATCAAAGCGGAGCCGATTTAGCATATTACACCAATAGAGGAAGTACTACGGAATCATTCCAAAGTATGAAATCTATATTTCGTGATGTAGGAACAAGCTTATTTACACCACCAATACAACTTGAAAAACGATTACTCTCTTTATCTACAAGAACCGATTACAGTTCAGTTTTAGAAAGTGTAACGAATTATTCTCAATTAGGAAAAACTACTGAAAAATACGAATATGCAGACGACCATACAGGTGCATTTAGAAGAAAAATAACTGAGTTAGCCGATGGTAGTTTTATAAAAGAAGAAAAAGTACCTGCGTATACAAAATATCCTGCAATGGGATCAAAAGTAGATGATCCAAACAATAAGCACATGTTAACGCAAGGCGCCTTAGAAATTGTGGATTGGTCCGAAACGGGTAACTGGTCTACGAATTTTAGTACGCTTGGAGCAAATATAACGACTTGGAATGATACATGGACGTATAGAGATGCCGAAGGAAATGAAATTCAGCAAACAGATGTATGGCGTAAGCATAAAAGCTATATCTGGAAAGAAAATGTTGATCCGAATGGTGCTTTATTAACTACAATAAATAGATTAGATGATTACTTTGATTGGGCTACAGGCAGTCCTTTAAGTAGCAATTGGCAAAATACTGCAGAAGTTACAAGATATTCACATTGGTCATCTCCTATTGAAACAAAAGACATCAACGGTAATTTTGCTTCATCCAAGTTAGCCAATGAAGATAAATATGTAGTAGCAAGTGGAACAGCACGATATTCAGAAATGTATTATTGTGGTGCAGAACATAGTTACAATTCCACTATGTTTGATGGAGAAGTCAGAGGCGCACAATATGTCACTTCTGCACATGCACATACAGGAACAAATGCTATTAATATTAAATCTCCACAAGAAAAAGGATTTCATATTATAGGTGATACAGGAATAGATCACTATGATCTTTCAAAAACATTCCGACCAGGAAAATACAAGATTTCTTTCTGGGCATTCACCATCAAACGAGATCCAGTTGATAATATTCAACTCATGCTCAATGGAACAGCGATCTCTAGAAATGCAGAAGAAGATGTGATTGCTGGCGATTGGACATTGTTGAATTACTATGTTGATTTGTTACCTAATACAACGTATGACATCTATATTAGAGCTATTTCAGATTTCTCTGAAAAACCAGAGGGAAGCATAATGATTTATGATGACTTCCGAATGCATCCGATATATGCTTCTATGAATAGTTATGTATATGACAACGATACAGACGAACTTCTATACATCTTAAATGGAAATAATCTAGGAACAAAGTATGTTTATGACAAGGCTGGACGCTTATGTGCAACCTACAGTGAAGTTGCCACTACTGCTGACTTTATAGGAGGCTTTAAAATCATTTCTCAAAATAAGTATCACTATCAAAGCATGAGCGATAGTAATTGTGACTGTTGTGTAGTTGCGCCTTCGTCAGGTAAAGTTGGACAGAATTCAGTACTACCATTGAAAGAAGAGCAGTTGCAATATGCTGAAAGTGATACAAACATGGCGCAAGATGCAGAAGGAAAAATAAGTGAAGAGCACAATAGCAATGAGATCACAAACAAATAAAATAGCAACAAAGATGTATACAAAATATAAAATAATAAGTTTTACACTGCTGCTTTGGTCGCTATTAAGTAGCGCTCAAGAGCAGCCACCGACACCCACCAATGAACAGAATACTAATTGGGTAAGTTCAATCTCCTACAAGCTTGATGGTCAAACTGCAGCTAAAGGAGTATCCTATTTTAATTACTTAGGAAAAGGAACAGAAACTAAAAGTTGGGATATCCTTACTTCCAAAGTATGGACAACAAAGACCTTGTACGATTATCACGGAAGATCAGCACTGCAAACACTCAGCGCTCCTACAAGTGATTTTAACCGTACGCCAGATTTTATCAAAAATAATTTAGGTGCCAATTACAGCACATCTGATTTTGATACGCCGTCATTAAGTGAGAATCCACGTAGTGTATCGGAAACTTCTCCGCTGGGGAACTATTACAGTACACAAAACATGAGTGATCGCTATCAAGATATTACGATCTATCCATTCTCTAAGGTAGTATATAGCACGATGAACCCTGGAGCAGTAAAAAAGATAGTAGGAGGAAATAAAATCAATGGCGAATGGAAACAAGGCTATAGTTTTTCGATGCCAGCAGGAAACGAACTCTCAAGTTCTGTAGCATTTGCAGATCCAGATTACAACAATAGAATGGTTGTAAAATCTGTTTCAAGAGATGTACATGGTATAGAAACAGTTGTTTTTACGGATGTTGATGGAAAGACGCTCGCAGTCGCTCGCAGTGGTAATGAAGAAGGAGGTGCTTTGAGTCCTATCAATACCACAGTTCCTATCAAAGAATTAGGATTTGTGGATATTCATATTCCTGTAGGCAGTTCAGGGATTACGGTTCAAAACCTTGGAAGCAGATCATTAGAAATCTATGATTTGGTAACAGAAAATTTAGTAACGACTACCAGTTCTAGTGCAAGTTTATCAGCAGGGTTTTACAGAATTGCTGTAGCTGATTTAGAAAACTATGTATACGATCAGTACAATCCGATTCGTATTACACATACGGTTAACTATTATGATTATGCATTAAGCTATTATGATACATCAGGAAGATTAGTAAAATCTACACAACCTAATGGAACCTCAGTAGCAAGTACCTATTCCTATAATTCTTTAGGACAAACTCAAAATGCAACCAGTCCAGATGAGGGAACAGCAGGCTTTAAATACAGGAAAGATGGTCAAATTCGATTCTCTCAAAATAGCAAGCAGGCTGCGGATAATTACTTTTCATATACTAATTATGATCAGTTGGGACGTCCTGTAGAAAGTGGTGTATACAAAGGGCAAGATATTCCTTTTGATGTAGATACCTCAATTAATGGGAGTGTATCAGGAGTAGAGATTACACCTGTGAATTCTCACAATATAGCAATCTCTTCTTTTGCAGGGAGTACCTTTTATACAAAGTCGGGAGGTATTTCTCATTGGAGTGCAGGTCTTAATTCTCAAGAACAATTATTGGGAGATGGAAAAATGACATTTAAAATAAATAGCACTATAGGGAATTATGTAATTGTTGGATTATCCAATCCACAAGATAATATTACTACGACTGCATATACAGATATGAAATATGGTATTTATGCTGGGAATGGAAGTTTTTACATCTTAGAAAATGGAGATTTCGTTCGAAACCCAGATAATACCTATGTAAAATTTGCAACAGGATTAACCACATCAGATGTATTCACTGTAGAGCGAATTGGCAATACAGTGTATTACAAAAGAAATGACGAAGTAATCAGAATTGCCGAGCATTACTACACAGGACCTTTGGTGGTAGATGTATGTATCCGATTGGATAACAATGGTTTTAATGATTTAAAACTATATGATTATTACAGTGTTTCCAGTATTGTCGATGCCGAAGATGGATTAGATGATACCTATTGTGAAGAGCAACATTTTACATTGTATGATGTGCCTGATGGCGATCTTTTACAGCGCATGAACGCTTGTGGTCTTTCGACACGAACTTATACGCAGACCTATCTTGCTGGAAATGTATCGAAGACCTACACTAAAAATCCAGAGACGGCTACTACCTGGTATAGTTATGATGAATATGGTAGAGTGAAATGGATTATACAAGATATTGAAGGTCTTGATTGTCTGAAGACGCTTCAGTATGAATATGATAATGTGACTGGTCAGGTAGTAAAAATAGACTATCAAAGTCATCAGGACAGTGAGCGTTTGATACATAAATATACCTATAATGATGCAGGTCAATTAACCGTTGTATATACTGGGACGGTGAGTGGTGGTGCTATTGGTCAATTTGGCAATACAATTGTCTACAAAGAACAAGCGCGTTATAGCTACAATGAAACAGGACAACTGATAAGAGAAGAACTGGCAACAAACTTACAAGGAATAGACTATGTCTATAACCTAGCAGGTCAGTTGAAGGCAATTAATAGTGCTAGTTTATCTCCAAGCAATGATCCTGGAAATGACGGTAACAATGGATTTATAGCCGATGTGTTTGGAATGCAAATCGATTATTATAATGGAGACTATCTCAGAACGGGTACGCCTACTCCTGTAATGGCGACAGGAATCAATGCTACAGATCAGTTTAATGGAAATATCAAAGCAGCACAGTGGAATACCCAAGGAAATACCCAAGGTGGATATGCGTATAACTACAATAAGAACCAATGGCTTACTGGCGCTGATTTTCAAGGAAATGGTACCGATTATGATGTAAGTAATCTTAGTTATGATGCAAATGGAAATATCAGAACGCTCAAACGAAATGGATATACAGATGGTTCAGGAACCAATGATATGGATGATTTTACCTATTATTACAAAACAGGAACCAATCAATTATTAGCAGTACAAGATCAAGGAGATAATACAGATGTGAACCGTTACAACGATTTAAAAAACCAATATATCGCCACTGGCTTGCAAACAGGAGGTATTAGTTTACAAAGTGCAAACTATGTATACAATAGTATTGGTCAATTAGTAATAAATCACCAAGATAAAATAGGTTATGAATACAATGCTGCAGGACTAGTAACAAAGATCAATAGCTTTAGCGATCAAAACACACAGCAGTTTTTCAGTATATTTAATCAAGACTATGAAAATGCACTGGAAGTTGTTGCTACTGACTGGACAGTAGATGATGGATATGTACGTGTATCATTTGCCAATAATCCAAATCAAGTTGATCAGGGAGCTGGAGTTATTTTTCAAACGGGAGATGTCATTCCAAACTACTGTACAGACTTTGATGGGCAGACAAATCCGTATCAAAACAGGTTACAATTCAATTTCAACACCAATCCATTAGGTACTCCAAATCCATATAGGGCAAGTACTTCGCTTAGAACGATGAAAGATATCTATCATAGGCTAGATTTTGATTTATTTATATTACAAGAACAGCTTGGACGTATTGTCAATGGGTCACAAACCATTACACCGATTACAGCCACTGCCACAGTACGATTAAAACAAGAAGACGGTACATTGATTCAAGAATTTACCATTTCTCCAAATAATATTGCGTACTGTAACCGTCACTCAGAACAAGTGCACTTTGAATTTTTGGCTACAGGAGAAAAGGTACACTTGGAAATAGATGTAGATAATAATGGGACACAGACCTCGGCATTTATAATTCCAGGAGAAGCAAAACCATTGTTACAGAGCTTCGAAATAGATAATTTGAATTTGCAAGCAGCAATGGAGCCAACAGTAGCATTTTATTACAATGATTTGGGATACAGAGTTAGAAAAGAACACTATGCTGCAGGACATGTATTCAAAACGATGTATGTCCGTGATGTTGCAGGAAACCCAATAGCAATCTACAAACAAGGAGGAGGGCAAGGAGGAGCATTAGCCCTCAAAGAACAACCTATATACGGAGCGAATAGATTGGGAGTACTTTTTAGAGATAATAATTTAGATGATAAAGGAACCTATGCTTATCAATTGACAGATCACTTAGGAAATGTACGCGCAGTCATTATGAAAGATGGTAACAATGCGTTATCTTTAACCACCAAAACTGATTATTATCCATTTGGAATGCCAATGCCAGATAGAAATATCACAGATGGTAGTTATAGATATGCATACCAAGGGCAAGAAAAAGATGGAGAAACAGGAAAAGAAGCGTTTCAATTACGCTTATGGGATGGTAGAATTGGTAGGTGGTTGACAGTTGATCCTTATCGCCAATATGTTTCGCCTTACCTTGGAATGGGCAATAACCCAATAAATGGCATAGACCCTGATGGGGGAAAATTTTTTGACTGGGTTAAGGATTTAACAACGAATACATATTATTATGATGAAAATATAACTTCTCCTGATCAAATAGATCCAAAAAGTAATATTGCTTATATTGGAGAACACTACTCGGATATTGTTAAGGATTTCAATGAAAACAACAATATATTTGTGAGAAACTTTACAAAGCCAAAAGTAAGAACTACTGAATATAATGAATATGTAAAAAAAGAAATAGTAAAATTGATGTATGCGGCGTTCGAATCAGATGAAAAATACAAAAAAACTTTACGAGAGTATTACGCTAAGCCTAAAAAAAATGTACGCAATTGGCACACTCGTGGAGAAGAATTTGAAGAAGAAGATAATACAATGCCTCAGAGACCAAAGTTTTATCTAACTATAAGAGGAGCTTCTAGTGATGATCTAAGACGTGGACTTGGTATGGGAGGGAATTATTCTTTTTACTTGGAAGGAGTAGGTGAAATTTTCTATGATCCTTCTTCTAATGTATCAAATCAAAAGCTTTCAATTATAAAGTTTAACGATCAAGGTGAAATATTTCCTGAAGGCTACCAAATTCGATTCAATAGTAGACATACAAGTATTATTATAGTATCTACTAATAAAAAAATATATAATCAAGCTAAAAAAGCGTTGGGCTTAAGTTATGAGGAAGTAGATAGTGATGAAAAAAATTAAAACAAACACGAATGTATTTATAGTATTAATTTTAGTATTGATACTATTCTTCTTTGTAAAAACTTTTTTTAAATATCAAGAGGAAAAAAGATTTGTATTAGATGTAGAAAAGAATTCGGAATTAATGTTACTAACTTCATTTTTTATAGATGTTATTGACTCTCAGAAAGGATTTGAAGATCATGATTTGGAAGAAAAACTGAATCACTTTGTAAAAACTAAAAAATTAGCCTGTTTAAAATATGGTTATTCCTTGAAAATAGATAAGAATAAAGTAACTTTATATTCTTATGGTATTGATAGAGTTGATAATAAAAATAAAAATTTAATATATAATAAAAACCTTATTCAAAATTAAATTTCCATCTTTTGAATAGAG
>JBCCLH010000032.1:0-65549 GCA_039026955.1 Bacteroidota bacterium | reverse complement strand
ACCAAATCTATCGCTTGTTTGCTCAAAAGTAAGCCCTTGTTCTTGTTTTACTTTGAATACCTGTCGTCTGAAATCTAATGAATATGCCATAGGACAAGATACAAAAAAAATATGACAAATTATAATGATTTAGCTATAGTTCAGCACACTCGATCTGACGTTTTGTTTTTCTGAGCGTCACTTCGAGTGAAATTTCATAGAAATTTGTATAGATAAGTATTAGGATACTAAAAGTTTCCGAGCAGTTCTCGATACATTTTTATATTCGCTCCGCTCTACAAAAACACTCGAACAGACGTTTGGTATTTCAAATTCAAGTTCAAGTTCAACTTCTATTTCATAACAAATTCTTCGATTCGTCATCGCGATCTATAACTTGATTGGAGAGTGGCAATCTGTTTAAATCAAGGCAAGATTTGACTTTGAAATAAGCATTGGTACATTTTCAAATTACCAAATTGACACATTAGCACATTATCCCTTCCCTCCTATCTTCTCAGCAATCCAATCATTCACCGCTGGAATCATGCGAAGTTTGTAAATCACAATTCCGTTGACCAACATAAACGTTCCTACTTTGAGAATAATATCAAGCAAAACATAAGTTGTTGTCGGAATATTGTGCAGTAAACTCACCGTAGCCGCAAAAGAAAGTAGCAACCATACATGTTTTTGTGTAAACGGTTGAATTTTATATTTTGAATAGATAAAAATGAGTTTCACCGTGTTGTACAGTGTCATGGAAATCAATGTGGCAAATGCGGCGCCTTCAATCCCTAAATTGAGATATTTGATGAAGTAAATATTTAAGGAAATGTTCAGCACGACTAAAATCGCAATCGCAACCATGTTGAAACGGTAGTATTTTGAATAGAGTAAGATATGCGAATTGAACGAAGTTGTCATGTCAATCACCACATTAAAACTGAGAATTAAAATCACGGGAATCGTGTCTACTAAATTTTCTCGTGTAGGTAAAATGGAGAATAAATCATCTACACCTAAAAAGATACAACACAATAAAAATCCGCCTACAGCAAAGAGCAATTTAGACACTTCTTGATATTTTTTGCCCAACGAAGTAATATCATCTTTGGCAATATATTCTGTGATGATCGGACTGTAAATGGTATACAACCCAATCGCGGGAATTGCCAACGTTGCTGCTAATACCACTCCGATACTGTAGGTTCCGTTTGCCGTCATAGCATCAGTTTCGATCAGGTTTGGTACCATGATTCCGTCAATTTTAAACGCCAATAAGGTTCCTAAAATGCTAAAAAAAGCAAACATACTATACGGAATGTATTCACTTCGAAATTCACGCGTAAAGATTTTTTTCGGCGAAAAATTAAATTGAATATTTGCTACTTTCTTCACATAAAAAAGCGCAATAATGAACAGTACAACAAAACAAAGTACATAAATAATTTTCCCTGTTTCTATCGTAATCACATTTCCTAAATACAACAGAAAAATCGCAGGAAAGAAGATTTTAATCGAAAAACGTTCTAAAACGGTCGGAATGGTAATTTTTTTATAGTTAGACGCTTGCCGTTTGCACACATCCATAATCGCAAACGCAAATCCCACTACAGCAGAATATCCTATGTAATCAAAGGCGTGAAAATCGGGCAACACACTCGATAAAGAACGCGCGAGTAATAGAAAAATAATGGAAAACAACACACTATTGACAATCACAATGAGCAAGGTTGTCGAAAAAAAGATGTTTCGCTTTTCAGCAGATTCTTTAAAACGCGGAAAATAATTTACCAGCGATTGCGAGGTTCCAAATACAAAAAACGCCATAAGAATCTGTGCGCCATCAAAAATATAGCGAATGATGCCTAGAAACTCTTTGTCGTTCGGATAAATAAAAAGCGTAGACACAATTCCAATAGCGGCACCAACATAGTTGATAATACTAAATTTAAGGGTTTGTGACGATACTTCTTTTTGGTGTTTTTCCAATCGTGTGGTGATTATAGAAACAAATGTAAGGATTTTTGAGGTTGGTTTTTTTGTGGATTTGTGGGTTTGTTTGTTTGTTTATTTGTTTGTGGATTTGTTGGTCTGTTTATTTGTGGATTTGTTTATTTGTTAATTTGTGGGTTTGTCAATTTGTGGATTCGTTTGTTTTGTTTGTGGGTTTGTGGGGAAAACGAAACTTGTAAACCTTTCAACTTATAAACGCATAAACTAGCAAACGCATCAAACGTTTTTACATATATTTGTAGTTACCAAGACTTTCAACACATGTACAATAAATTCTATCCACATAAACGTTATCGAAATACGCTTGTTTTTTTGAAAGAAGTTATTCCTGATGGTTCAAAAATTTTAGATTTAGGCATCAAAAATCCTTTATCTGAATTAATGGCAGCAGAAGGATATATTATTGAAAATACTAAAGGAGAAGATTTGGATGAAGACTTTTCTTCTGTACACGAAAGTGATGCCGAGGTAGTAACTGCTTTTGAAATTTTTGAACATTTGGTGGCTCCTTTTAATGTATTGAAAGAAATTAAAGCTAAAAAACTAGTGGTAACCGTTCCGTTACGATTATGGTTTGCAACTGCGTACAGAAGTAAAACAGATCCTTGGGACAGACATTACCACGAGTTTGAAGATTGGCAGTTTGACTGGCTGCTAGAAAAAGCCGGATGGGATATTAAAAAAACCAAAAAATGGACTAATCCTTCACGACCGCCCATTGCACCAAGACCAATTTTACGCCATTTAATTCCACGCTATTATGCGGTGTATGCTGAACGAAAAGCATCACCTGTAAAATAATAGCATATCACAATTTTAAAATTTAATACAAGAACGTGTGAAATTTTACATCGTCATTCCTGCACATAATGAAGAATTGCACATAAAAGCAACGCTGACGTCCATTGTGCAGCAAACAAAGCTTCCTGAGAAAGTGGTGGTTGTTAATGATAATTCATCAGATGGTACAGCGGCTATTATTGATACATTTACAAAATCATATACATTTATTACAAAAGTAAATACCAACGCGCCAAACGAACATTTACCAGGAAGTAAAGTAATCAATACATTTTACAAAGGTTTTGAGACGCTTGATGACCAATTTGATGTGATTGTAAAACTAGATGCAGATATTATTTTACCTGAAAATTATTTTCAAGTAATTGCTGACCATTTTAAAAACGATGAAAAAATTGGGATTGCAGGAGGCTTTTGCTACATTAAAATAGGAAACGATTGGATATTAGAAAACCTTACGGATAAAGATCATGTAAGAGGCGCTTTAAAAGCCTATCGAAAACAATGTTTTTTAGACATTGGAGGACTCAAAAAAGCAATGGGTTGGGATACTGTGGATGAATTATTGGCTCAGTATTATGGCTGGAAAGTTAAAACAGACACCACATTAAAAACCAAACATTTAAAACCAACGGGCGCTACCTACAATAAAAAAGCAATATACCGACAAGGTGAAGCTTTTTACAGATTGCGTTATGGATTTCTGATTACAGTAATATCTTCTTTAAAACTTGCCTTTTTAAAGAAAAGAATGTCACTATTTTTTGATTATATAAAAGGATTTTGGTTGGCAAAAAAGAAAAAAATCGATTTTTTAGTCACACCAGAACAAGGAATGTTTATTAGAAAGTACCGCCGATCTAAAATGTGGAATAAAATAAAAAGACTTCTTTTATTAAAATCATAAGAAAATTAGTGGAATTACTTTAAATTTTAACAAGAAATTACGCTTTTTCAGAAATTTGATGTATTTTAGTCAAAAGTATCCTTCTAGAAACCCCTATCCAGTAAAAAGTACATACATGATTCAAGCAATTATCATTGAAGATGAACAATCTTCCATGGAATATTTGATTTCTATTTTGGCGCACCATCATGAGAATATAAAAATTCTTGGTTGGGCTTCTGACGTTGAAAGTGGTATAGAATTGATTCAAAAGAAACAACCCGAAATCGTATTTTTAGACATACAACTGAATGATGGAGACGGTTTTCAAGTGTTGGACAGACTGCAATTTGAAATGACATTTGAAGTGATTTTCACCACAGGTTTTTTAGATTATAAAGAAAAAGCCATGGACTATTTCGCGTTTTATTACCTCAACAAACCTATACAAACTTTGGAACTGAAAAGAGTGTTAGATATGTATCAGTTGAAACGTTCTGCATTTGATCAACGCAAGTTTGAAGCTTTTAAGCAACAGATTCGAACCAAAGATGAAGCCATTACCATTTTTGAAAAAGGAGAATATACCTCTATTCGATTTGCCAATATTTTATACTGTGAAGCCGCCGGAAGTTATACGTGTTTTCACCTCAAAGGAAAGAAAGAATTGATGGTTTCAAAAAATTTGAAACACATCGAAAAAATGTTGGATACCAATGATTTCTTTCGGGTACACCGTTCGTATTTGGTGCATTTACGATATATCAAAGAGTTTACGCAAGATGGGAAAATCGTATTAACCAATCATACTGAAATTGCCATTTCTACCAGAAATCGCAAAAAAGTAGTGGATCTTTTAAAGTTGTATAACAGCAGCAAGTATTAGCGTTGCAAAACACTTTCAATTGGATTTCCTGTCGCCGCGTTGGGAAACGAAATTTGTAACAACGCTGAAATGGTTGGCGCAATGTCTGTAATTTTTACACGTTGTAAAGTTTCTCCTTGTGGGATGCCATTTCCATAGAAAAGTAACGGAACATGTGTATCATAGTTAAATCCTGAACCGTGTGTAGAACCGGTACGCGAATACGGAATGGTAGCAATATCCAATACAAAACATACATCGCCCGAACGTTTTTGACTGAATCCGCGTTGCAAGGCTGCTGCAATTCCATGTGTAAATTCGGAGTTCATCAACGCAGTGCGTGTGTATACGCTTGCAATTTGATCGTAGTTTAACAATTCGCGCTGCAATGCATTTTCAATGTCTATTGCAGAAAGTTTTAATCGTTTTATTTCAGTGTGATCTAAAAATATTTGATTGTTTGAAACGTTTTCAATCAGCTTATCGCTTCCGTACATATTAGTTAAGAAGCCAACCACATGTTTTTTCAGTAGAATGTTATCAAAATAGCCCGCAGGAATTTTTAAATCTTCCAAATAGGATGGTACATGAACTGCTGCATGATCTGCGGTTAAGAAAATAGTATAATTTCCTTTGCCAACTTCAGCATCTAAAATTGCAAACAAACGTTCTAAATCTTTATCCAAACGTAAATAGGTATCTTGAATTTCAACCGAATTCACTCCAAAACGATGTCCCACATAATCCGTACTTGAATAACTTACCGTTAAAAAATCGGTATCTTCATCTTTCCCTAGATTTTCACCTTTTATTGCGGCAATAGCAAAATCAGTTGTCAAACTATTTCCATACGGTGTTGCCTTTAAAATATCAAATCCGCCATTTACCATTTTCAAACTGCGTAAATCATACGGAAAAGTTGCATTTGTTTTTCCAGTGAAAGTGCCTTCATACGGACTTAAATCTGAATCGCTTTCCACATACGTGTTGATGTCATACAGCGTATTCCAAGTTTTCAAATACTTTTCAGTCTCATCGGCAGCATTGAATTCTTGTACCCAAGTTGGCAATTCTTTTCTGTAATATGTACTCGTAATCCAGTTGCCATCATTCTTCCCATAAAACCAATACGCGCCATTCGCTGCATGACCTGCTGGTAAAATGGCACCACGATCTTTGATGGCAATTCCGATCACCTTTCCGCGCTTTTGTGTATCTATTCGCAATTGATCGGTTACAGTAGTCGTTTGCATTCTGTGTGGAGACATTTTCCCTGCCCATTTTCCTTCCACGCCTACAGAAGTTTGTGCAGGATCGGATGCGCAGTATACCACCTTTTTTGCATATTTATCGTACCAATCGTTTGAAATGATTCCGTGATTTTCTGGCGTCGTTCCTGTGTAGACAGAAGCATGTCCTGGACCTGTATATGTTGGAATATAGTTGTAATGTGTGTTTTTGCAATTGTATCCTTCCTTGATCATTCGCATAAAGCCGCCATCACTGTATCTGTCTGCAAAACGCGTCAAATAATCGTAACGCATTTGATCGACCACAATCCCGACAACTAATTTCGGTTTTGCTGTTTCCCGAGTCTGTTGCGTAGTTTCCGAAACTGTTTCAGGAGTTCTTTTTACTTTTTGTTTTACAGAAATGCATTGCACAAAAAAGAGTGACAACATGATGAGTACGATGCTTTGCTTCATGATTTTTTTGCGAATTTTTAGGTATTGGGGTCGTTTATAATCTCAAAAATCTATCAAAAGTAATTGTTTTACTGCAAATAACATTTTAACTAATCATTAAATCGCTAATTATTTTATTAGCTTCTACGAATGATGTATTTTTAGCCCATGATTTACCTAGAAAATATAGGACGCTATTTTTTGATGTTAAAAAGCGTATTTAGTAAAATGACCAAATGGTCGATGCTAAGAAATCTTATTTTTAAAGAAATTGATGATTTGATCATCGGTTCTATGGGAATTGTTTGTTTTATTTCCTTCTTTGTGGGCGGTGTGGTTGCCATACAAACTGCCTTAAACATAAACAATCCGCTGATTCCAAAATATCTCGTTGGATTTGCTACGCGACAATCCGTCATCCTTGAGTTTGCGCCTACGTTTATTTCTATTATTATGGCTGGAAAAGTAGGTTCGTTTATTACCTCAAGCATAGGAACTATGCGTGTTACAGAGCAAATTGACGCCTTGGAAGTGATGGGTGTAAATTCGTTAAATTATTTAGTATTCCCAAAAATTATTGCCTTGTCTTTATATCCGTTTGTGATTACGATTTCTATGTTTTTAGGAATTGTTGGCGGTTGGTTGGCTTCCATTTATGGAGGTTTCTCTACGAGTGCCGATTTTGTTCAAGGACTGCAAATTGACTTTATACCATTTCATGTCACCTACGCTTTTGTGAAAACCTTTGTCTTTTCATTTGTGTTGGCTACCATTCCTTCTTTTTACGGATATTATATGAAAGGTGGCGCGTTGGAAGTTGGAAAAGCAAGTACAACTGCCTTTGTTTGGACCAGTGTTGTTATCATTCTGATTAATTATATCATCACACAATTATTATTGACCTAATGATCGAAGTAAAAAACATAAAGAAGTCTTTTGACGGTGTTGAAATTTTAAAAGGAATTACCACCTCGTTTGATAAAGGAAAAACCAATTTGATTATTGGGCAAAGTGGTTCAGGAAAGACGGTTTTTTTGAAATCTTTATTGGGTCTTTTTACGCCAGAAGAAGGTTCTATTTTGTTTGATGGGAAAGAATATAAAAGCTTAAGTGTTAAAGAAAAACGCGAATTACGTACCGAAATGGGCATGGTTTTTCAAGGAAGTGCCTTGTTTGATTCGATGACAGTTTCTGAAAACGTGATGTTTCCGTTGCGCATGTTTACCAACCAATCGTTGAGTGAAATGCAAGATCGTGTGGATTTTGTATTGAAGCGTGTCAACTTGATTGATGCACACCATAAATTTCCAGCAGAAACTTCAGGTGGAATGCAGAAACGTGTGGCGATTGCACGGGCTATTGTGATGAATCCGAAGTATTTGTTTTGTGATGAACCGAATTCTGGACTCGATCCGAAAACGGCGATTGTGATTGACAATTTGATTCAAGAAATTACTGACGAATACAATATTACCACCATCATCAACACACACGATATGAACTCTGTAATGGAAATTGGCGAAAAAATCCTGTTTCTAAGAAATGGCTACAAAGCCTGGGAAGGCACCAATAAAGAAATCTTTAAAACCGATAACGAATCGGTTACAGACTTTGTCTATTCTTCTGATTTGTTTAAAAAAGTACGCGAGGTGTATTTAAAAGAGTTGAAGGAGTAATTCTATTCCCTTGTAAATACAAAGCGTTTGTTGTATTGTTCGTATTCAGAAAGGTTCATTTCTAGTACTAAACTATCTTTTGATATTTTTACAATATGTATCAATTTTTCCTCATCAAATAGTAAAACTTGGTTTCTGTTTTGGTAGTATTTCCAAGTACTTGGATATGTAAAAGGTTTATTAAAAATAGTAATAGAATCTTTTCGGATTTCTAGTTTTTCTAGCGTATTCTTAGAAATAGGAACAGAGAACGAGTCTGTTTCTTTTTTGATTTCTTCTATGTAGTGTAAGTTCCAAGTGCCGAATAATTGTGAACGCTTTTTGGTAGATTCATCGTATTTCTTAAAAATAATTGTATCATTATTTTCATTATATATCGTAGCATATACTTCATCTTTTTGAACAGCATTAATGAGTACAACTTCCGTTGTATCCATAGGAGTTTGAAGGACTAAAAAAGTATATCCATCTAAATGTTTTACTTGCCAATAAAACATATTAACATCGCGATATGCATCATTCATATATAGAATGGAGTCATTTATAAAATCTACATATCTAAGCTCTCCATCAAATTCATCTGTATACATTTTCCCTGTCGGATTCCATTCAATTCGTGTCGGTTGTTCAGGAAGTTTTTTAAAAATTATATTTCGTTTTTGTTCATTAACTACAGTAGATAGTATCATACTATCTTTTTCGATTTTAATATCAAATCCATTCAAAGAATCATTTGCTAATATGATTTTCCCATCTTTTAACTTGTAACTGACTACAGTGTCTATCTTTTTATAATTTTTTAGGATTTCAAAATTTAGACATGTAATGGAATCACTTGTAAATTTTAGAAAAACTTCATCACCTTTAAAACCTCTATGAGCAATGCTATCTTCATCAAAATAGTGTGTGTAGCTTTCAATCCAAGCACCTTCAATTTTTGATCGTGTATTACATGAAATGAATAGTAAAAAGGAAAGTAGTATTGTGGTAATTGCAGTTCTTGTCATAGTAGCAACGTTTTCGGTTTCTTAAAATATCTGTGGCACATTTTATTGAAATGTTACAAACAAGCGTAGTATCGTTCAAAAAATAGCTATCTAATTAATACAAATAAAGAAAGCATATTTTAAGAGAAAATTTCTCAAAATATACTTTCTTAGCCATGATTAACTAACCTAAAAACTAATTCTGCTTTCCACGCCATAATGACGATTTGGAAAGTAAAAAAAGAACCATTTGTTGCTGACCTATTGAAGCAATTCAATACAGCTACTTAGAGAAAACTTATAATTCCTTTCTTTTTTAACTTGGAATAAAACTATAAAAAGAAGCAACACCGGAAACTACCCAACTGTAGGTAATTTCTATTTTGAAAGTATTCTTTTGAGAGTAAAAAGTGCTCTTGAAATATTGATGAGATTGTTCTTATTATAAAAAAGAAGAGGCTGTCTAAAAAGTACAGATTTCGTCAAACCGAACTTGATTCGGTTTCTCATAACAATTGATAATTAGTGTGATGAGATTCTGGATCAAGTCCAGAATGATGTTTAAGTTACCTTTTCATACAGCCTCTTATGTAGTGTGTATGTCTTTTACTATTCAATGCGCTCCACAAAAAGCGTGTCTAATCCTAACTTACCTTTTAACCATGATTTGAGTTCTGCTTCGCGGACGCGCTGCGTACTATCACTGAGTGCAGGATTCCATTTCACGGCTGCCACAGGAATGGTATCTACTTTGTTGAAATCTTCCGAACTTAGCATTCTGGCAAATCCGAACTGTCGCAAATCATTGTATCTAATTTTTGCATCTTTTGCAACTGAGCTAAACGCTACATAATCTTCGTTTGCCTCAGATGCCTTGGATTCTAATTGTGTTTGTAAGTTGGATACTTGCGATTTTAAGTCGGAAATCTCTTTTTGTAAAGCGCTTATGGTGTTTCTGCTGTCGTCCAAATCGGTATACGCTCTGTTCAACGATTTAGAAAGTTCATCGACACTTCGTCTATTGTTTCCGTCCACTGCTAACTCGTACTTTCCAATGTATTCATACTCGCGAAGTGCATTTCTATATTCTGCGATCACATCATCTGAGATTTCTCCATTAAAATACAAAGTGATTTTTTGGGCATCGTCATCTTTGAATTCTTTCTGAAACCATAACTTAGGATTGTCTTCTACACGTTTTATAAAAGAAGTATAATCACGGTTTATATTGCTTTCTTGTAAGGTATTCCAAAAAGTCCACACAGCAGGAATCATCACTGCTAAAGCGACTACTGATGCCAACTGAGAAATCCGTTTACGCCGTTTAGAATTGGCGTATTTTAGCATTGGAAAACGCAGTACTTTTAAGACTAAAAAGGTTGCTAAAGCAATAAAAATCGTATTAATAATAAATAAATAGATCGCTCCAACTGCATATTCTAATCCTTGCGATCCACCTTTGGCAAGTCCAAAACCAACCGTACATAATGGTGGCATTAAAGCTGTGGCAATCGCTACTCCAAAGATTACCGAAGCAATAGTTCCTTTTTTTGTTCGTGCGATAATCAACGCCAAACCACCAAAAAATGCAATCAATACATCGCGAATATCAGGTTTGGTTCTGGCTAATAATTCTGAATTATCTTCCTGCAGCGGGAAAAATTTAAAGAATAAAAAAGCGGTTAAAATACTCAACACTACCATGACTCCAAAATTGATCAAGGATTTACGAAGTGTGTAAATATCATTGATCGCAATGGACATTCCCATTCCAAGAATTGGTCCCATTAATGGAGAAATTAACATGGCTCCAATCACTACTGCGGTAGAATTGGCATTCAATCCAACAGATGCGATGAAGATGGAACAGATTAAAATCCAAGTCGTGGCACCTTTAAACGGAATATCTTTTTTGACATCTTCAATGGTTTGATCTTTATCGACATCATCTCGAATGTCCAAAAGATTGTGGATAAACGTTTTAAATCCTTCCCACAAGCCTTTCGGATCGTCCATTATTGGGGACCCATTTGTATTTTCTTTTGGTTCTTCTTCTGTAAAGTTGAATTTGTTTTCGCCTTCTGTACTCATGTATTATCCGTAATTTTCACCAAAGGTGTCTTTGACTTTTTGTAAAACTTTCTTGATGTCTTGCTCTTTTGCTTTTGGATAAATCAGCAACACATCTTCTTTATCCACGACAATATAATCATTTAATCCATCAATCACCACGACTTTTTTGTTCGTCGTGCGAATCATATTTCCGCTTGCATCTTGCAATATAGGCTTTGCATTGACAACTGCATTATGGTTTTCCTCCTTTTCCAATTTATCATACAAACTTCCCCAAGTTCCTAAATCGTTCCAATCGAAAGTCGCTGGCAATACATACACAGCTTTTGCGTGTTCCATAATGGCATAATCGATGGAAATATTTTCAGATTTCCCATAATTTTCTTCTATAAAAGCGTTTTCTGCTTCGGTGTTGTATAGGGCAATTCCTTGTGCAAACAATGCGTACAATGTTGGTTGAAACTTTTGGAAAGATGTTACAATGGTCTCTACACTCCAAATAAAAATTCCTGCATTCCACAGATAATTTCCGCTTTCTAAAAACGTTTTTGCGGTTTCATAGTCTGGCTTTTCCGTAAATTTATGTACTTTTTTAATAGCTGATTCACTTTTTTCAAAATTGATATAACCATACCCTGTATTGGCAAATGTCGGTTGAATTCCTAATGTCATCAGTACATTTTCTTGCGAGCATTTATCGAAAGAAGCTTGTAAATTGTTGATGAAGGCAGTTTCATCTTCTATCCAATGATCGCTTGGCGCGACTACCATGACTGCATTTGGATTTTCTTTCTGAATTTTTAAGGAAGCATACAAAATACAAGGCGCTGTGTTGCGCATAGCAGGTTCAAGCACGACTTGCTTTTGTGTTGCTTCTGGCAGTTGTTCTAGTACCAGATCGTTATATTTTTCATTCGTCAGAATGTAGATGTTTTCCTTTGGAATTAACTTCGAAAGTCGATGAAATGTTTTTTGAATCAACGTTTCTCCCGTTCCTAACATGTCGTGAAACTGCTTTGGAAAGCTCGAAGTACTTACCGGCCAAAAACGCGATCCTACACCGCCAGCCATAAGAATAGCATAATAATTCGTGTTCATTTTCGTCATTTTTTATGGTAGGTTTTTATGGTTATGAGGGCAATATAATACAGATTGCGCAAATACATGACAAAACTGTAGATTATTAACGACTTTATACCGATGATTTGTGGGTATCTTACTTTGTATCGTTCATCTCCCAAAAAAAGCGTTTTACAGTAGCATATTATGCTTTGTTTTGTAAAATAGAAACGTTCTACTGAATACTAGAAACGACAGCAATACGTTTCTGTAAGTAACGATCTCAATTTGAATATACTTTATGAAACCTGTCTATTATAGTTTGTCTGTTGTTATTTTCTTTTTTATGAGTTGTCAAAAACAAACGACCACAACTCTCAATCATTTTTCTAGTGCTACTGATACGTTAGTATTACAAACTACAAAACAAAAGGGCGATGGTTTCTTTGAGATTGGCGTGACTGGCTTAGAATTTATGAAAGTAGATAGTGTATTTCCCTATCAAATTCAATATCCCAAAGGATTGGATCGGATGGAACGCGGTTTGTTTTTACCAAACTTACTAGAAAAAAGACCGTTTTATGTAGATATTGTCAAAGGAACGCAAAACGGAATAGCTGTAGTGGTCGTGGATGAAAATAATAATAAAGACCTGACCGATGACACGGTGAGAACTATTGAACCCATGTTGTGGAATGCGGATCAGAAAGTGATTCCTTGTGAATATGATTTTTTCAACGGCAAAGAAATTATACAAGGTTCATCTTGGCTTAAAATTGGCACTTTTCAAGACAATTTATTATTTGGTAGAAGTGATCATGTAGTGGCGAATTTTTCAATAGATTCCCAAGAATATACAATTACTGCTGCCGATCCTTTCAATTTGAGTTTTTCGTTTGATGTACATCCGAAATTGGCAATCATAACGCAAAAAGATAGCAAAAAAGATAGCATCTCTTATAGAGATTTACTGTCACTTGGTGAATTTTTAAAATTAAAAGATTCATATTATAAATTCCAGACTATTTCTAGCGATGGTAAACGCATCACACTTATAAAAGAGGAAAATTTTGATACTAAAATTGGCACACAAGTAGGAATGAAAGCTCCTGAATTTACTGTGATTACTACTGAAAATGACACGATTCAAAGTGTAAACTTACACAACAAACGTACGATCATAGCAAATTCCTGTGGTTGTGGCGGCGATAAAGCATCTACACAAGCGTATTACGATATGCGGAAAGCATATACAGACTTCCATATTTTCCGAGTAGATTCACACATTAAAGAAACAAATGACGGATTGCATATTGATGCTGAAAATGAATTTAACAAGAATTTTTACGAGCAATACCGAAAACAATATTGTTCCCGGATTTGTTACGTCATTGGCACAGACCATCGTATCATTGATAAGTTTGTCATTACCAATTGGGAAACTGCTTTGCAGCATCTGGTATATTAACTTCTTTATAACGCAATCGTATGGTAAAAGTGTTTAGTTTTATGAGATAAAACACGTACATCATGAAATATGCTATTCTCTGCGTTATCACATTTTTATTTGCAACAGCATCAACAGCACAAACTCAAAAAGATTCCTTAGCAATCAAACAAGCTGCGTTAGATTATATTGAATCGCAACACAATGTAAATCCCGCACAGTTTGAACGTTCTGCACATCCAAGAATGGTAAAAAGAACTTTCTGGACACATAAAAAATCTGGAAAAGAATATTTACGAGAAACCTTCAGAGATGCCATGATTTTACTCGCTGCCACGTACAATGTCAACGGAGATCAATTTCCCAAAAAGCCAAAAAAGGAAGTAGTCATTCTAGATATTCACGAAAAAGTAGCTTCGGTCAAACTCATTGCAGACGATTGGATTGATTATATGCACATCGTAAAATTGAATGCAAATGGCAAATTGTGAATGTGTTGTGGCAGTTTACTAATCCGAAGGAACATCAATAAAAATACTAACTCCGCAACAACTCCACTTCCGCATTTGGATTGAATAAATACACACGACCTGTAGATACTTCGACACATTCATATCGCTTGACACGTTTATTGCCGCGCTTGAAAATTTTTCCGTTATGCAGTCGAAACGTACTTCCTAGCGGAATTTCAAATACAAAATGCTTGTCATTTTCAGGATCGTATTGTTTGAGTGCTAGCGCGAATTTGGCATCCGTATCACTACTCGCTTTTGGGTTCTTAAAGTGATTTGCCACGATAGGTAAAATCTTCATGGGAAATATCTGCGGATTGATAAATGGCAACATCAATTTTTGAAAAGTCCGCTTCCACTCGATTCCATGCGGTTTTATAAAACGTCCGTATTGTTCATAGGCAACCAAATGAGCAATTTCATGAATTAACGTGACAAAAAAGCGATATTTATTTTCGCCTGCATTCACGGTAATCATGTGCCTACCATCGGGCATTCTACGGTAATCGCCATGTCGGGTGACACGTTGATTGACAATTTTTAAATGTACCTGATGCGTTTTTATGAGGTCAAAAGTAGGACCAACGGCACGTTCAGGAATGTATTTGGCTAGTATTTCTTTCACGGTGACACAAAAGTACATATTTGTTTTGAAACGAAATAGCTATAAAGGACTCATATGGTTATGGTTTTCAGTCTCGGTTTTCAGTCTCGGTTTTCAGTCTCAGTTTTCAGTCTCAGTTTTCAGTCTCGGATTGCAGTCTCGGTTTGCGGTTTCAGTTTTCAGTCAGGTCGAATCGAGTACAAATGTGTTAATGTATTGATTCGTCGATTTGTTAATTCGTTAATTCATCCTTGCAAGATTTTTACATTGAACTTGTCGAAATGAAAAATTGTAGCAATCTCATTCAAAGAAAACTCATGCTTCAAATGAATCTCGATAGCTTCGCTAGGTATCTTCAATCAAAACAAATTTTGATCTTGATAATGCTCGATTTGACATTTAGTTTAAGACATGAAATTCACAAAATAAAAGAATAAATCAAGTTTAAAACTATTGAAAAAAGGTCTAAAAAGTACAAAATACGCATTTAGCACCTTTTCAAAACAAACGACATCAAACACGCAAACAGCTAAAAACCAACACACTAACTACAATTATCAATCAATTAGGTACTACAAACGTATTTGAAACGCACTTCGTTTTCTACTCTACACTGACCATCCTACTTTTACTGCAATCAAAACAAAAACGCTATTCGGTATGACGCACAACTACGCTTAATTAAATCTAACATCATTATGACAAAAGCGTTGCAGTTGCCATTCTTGGAACTGAAAAAAAGAAAGGTACTATTCCTCATTATATTGTGTTTTCCTGTACTCTTTTATGCCCAAACCAACTATACCATCCGTGGAACTGTAAAAGATGCCGCCAATGGTGAAACGCTATTGGGCGCCACCGTATTTTTAAAAGGCACCACGATTGGAAGTACGACAAATGAATATGGTTTTTATTCCATCACCACCAAAGAAGGCACCTATACACTCGTCGTTTCCTATTTGGGATTTACCACTTCTGAACAAGAAATTACGCTGACTTCCAATCAAACATTCGATATTGAACTAAAAGAAGATAGCTCGCAATTGGATGAAGTGGTCATAACAGCTGATGAATCCAAAAAAGTGGATCTGCGAACGCCGCAAATGAGCGTGGCGAAATTATCTAGCAGAACCATCAAACAGATGCCTGCCGTATTGGGAGAAGTAGACGTAATTAAATCCATTCAAATGTTACCTGGCGTGACGAATGCAGGAGAAGGTGCTTCGGGTTTTAATGTACGTGGTGGCGCGGAAGATCAAAATTTGGTATTGCTCGACGAGGCGATTATTTACAATGCTTCGCACCTATTCGGTTTCTTTTCGGTGTTCAACACGGACGCTATCAAGGACATCAAACTGTATAAAGGTGGCATTCCTGCACGTTTTGGCGGAAGAGCTTCTTCGGTGTTAGACATTCGTCAGAAAGATGGAAACAGTAAAGATTTTAAACTTTCTGGGGGAATTGGTGCGATTTCGAGCAGACTAACCGCAGAAGGACCAACGTTTAAAGACAGAGGTTCGTTCTTAGCCGCCGGAAGGGCTTCCTATGCGAATATATTTTTGGCGTTGGCAGGAAATAACAACCGAGCGGGATTTTACGATTTCAATTTTAAAACCAACTATCAACTCAATGATAAAAACCGAATTTTTCTTTCTGGTTATTTTGGGAATGATACGTTTAAATTGTCCAATTTGTTTACCAATTCGTATGGAAATTTATCTGGAAACTTGCGTTGGAATCATATTTTTAATGATAAGCTTTTCGCGAATTTATCCTTGATTTATAGCCGCTATAATTACAATTTGGAAATTTCTACCGAAGGAATTGATTGGGAATCGGATATCAACAATTACAACTTACGATACGATTTAGGTTATTACTTCAATGACAAGCTCAAGTTTGATTTTGGAGTGAGTGGAATCTACTACAAGTTTAATCCTGGGCAATTGAATCCGCTAGATGAAACTTCGGCGATCAATCCGAGGAAACTAGACAATAAATTTGCTTTTGAAGCGGGAATTTACGCAAGTTTAGAACATAAAATCTCAGAGAAACTGACCGCTCAGTACGGACTTCGCTTTAGTTATTTCAACCGATTGGGAAGTCAAACTTTAAATACTTATGCAAATGATTTACCAGTCGTTTTCAATTCGCAGTTAGGCATTTACGAACGTGCAGAACCGATCGGCGACACTGCATTTGGAAGTAATGAAAGCATCGTATCGTTTGATAATTTTGAACCTCGATTTGCCTTGTCGTATCAGTTGAATGAAAAATCATCTTTCAAAGCGAGTTACAATCGCATGGCGCAGTATTTACACTTAATTTCGAATACAACCTCAGCGACACCATTGGATGTTTGGGCGCCAAGTGGCAAATTTTTAAAACCTCAAATAGCAGATCAATTCGCCATAGGTTATTTTAGAAACTTTAGAAACAATATGTTTTCAATAGAAGCAGAAGCGTATTACAAAACCATTGATAATCGCGTCGATTATATTGATGGCGCCGAATTGATTGCACAGAATACCATTGAAACGGAGATTTTAATTGGAGAATCCAGAGCCTACGGATTGGAGTTCTTATTGCGTAAAAATAAAGGTGATTTTACAGGTTGGTTCGCGTACACACTTTCCAAATCAGAACAACGCACTCCTGGCGGTGCCGCGGGCGGTTTGGGAATCAACAATGGTGATTGGTACAACACACCGTGGGACAGAACGCATGATTTCTCCTTTACAGGAAGCTACAAATTGAATGAAAAATGGCGATTCGGTGCAAATATGATGTTTCAAACAGGTCGCCCAGTCACCTATCCAAACGGACAGTTTCAATACAACCAATTGTCTATTGCTACGTACGATGCCAGAAATCAAAATCGATTGCCTGCGTATCACCGATTGGACATTTCAGCCACGTTAACTCCAAGAAAAAATGCCAATAGAAAATGGCAAGCTGAATGGGTATTCGGTATTTACAATGTGTACAATCGCAGGAATGCTGCTTCGATCTCTTTTGGACAAAATACAGATACCGCAGTCAATGAAGCCACGCGAACGGCCATCTTCGGCATTGTTCCTTCCGTAACCTATAACTTTAAATTTTAACTCATGAAAAAGACATATAAATACCACCACATAAGTTTTATTCTTATACTAATTAGTTTTTTAATTTCGTGTACAGACACGGTGGATGTGGATGTTCCGAATGCTGGCAGCAGATTGGTGATTGAGGCCTCCATTAATTGGGAAAAAGGCACTTCGGGACAAACACAGACCATTAAATTAAGTGAATCTACAGGATTTTTTGACAGCAATACCAATGTGCCTGTAACAGGCGCCACCGTCACTGTGACTAAGGAAGATGATGGTACTGAATTTATCTTTCAAGATTTGAATAATGGCAACTATCTGACTTCGAATTTTATCCCAGAACTGAATCAAGAATATAGTTTGGAGATTCAATACAACGGGCAAACGTATATGGCACGAGAAACCTTGATGTCAGTTTCTGAGATCAATTTTGTAGAACAAACGATTGAAGGTGATTTGGAAGAAGAGGAAATTCAGTTAAAGGTATTTTTTGATGACCCTGCCAATATCAATAACTTTTATTTGGGTGAATTTATTCCTTCTAATTTACCCTTGCTCACGCTTACCGAACTCGATGATGAGTTTACCGACGGCAACGAAAATTTTATAGAATACGACAATGAAGATTTAGCGGCAGGTGTAACTGTGGACATCAATTTATATGGCATTTCTCAGCAATATTATAATTATATCAGCATTTTAATTCAGCAATCGGGAGATCCGGGCATCTTTGCTACTACGCCTGTACAATTGAGAGGAAATTGTATGAATCCCAACAATCCTGATGAAGAAGTGTTAGGCTATTTCAGATTGGGCGAAGTGGCGCGTACTTCGTATGTGATTGAGTAATACTAAAGTTACGCATTGTGTTGATAAAACCCTAGCTTAAAATTGGCTAGGGTTTTGTTTTTTCGAATAAAATCCCCTAAAATCTTGTTACATCGCTGCAAGCTGCTCACTAGAACACCTCAAAACCTTCCTGCAGTGCTGTAAGTAGCTAGTGAAGTTACCCGAAAGTTCCCTGCAAGGCTGCAACACGCTATCGAAGTTGCCCGAAGGCTTCCCGCAAAGCTGCGAGACGCTTCCGAAGTTACCCGAAGGCTTCCCGCAAGGCTGCGTGACACTTCCGAAGTTGCCCGAAAGCTCCCTGCAAGGCTGCGGGACGCTTCTGAAGTTGCCCGAAAGCTTGTCGCATTGCTGCGAGAAGGTTTCGGGAACATTTTTATTGCGAATTCTTCAATAAAATCCTTAAAAAAGATGATTTTATTGCGAAAATCGTAAAATGGTGTTTTTACACGTTCCCATGCAATAAAGCAACTTGCAATATACATTTGGCGATACCACATGAAGACCCTATATTTAACTCTATGAAGACCGTTACCCTAAAGGAAATTGCAGAGAAACTAGGCATTTCAGTGACCACCGTTTCTAGAGCTTTAAAAGATTATCCCGATATCAGCAACAAAACCAAGCAATTGGTAAAAAGCACAGCCGCCTCCATGAATTATGTGCCCAATGCTTCAGCGGTGTATTTGCGTACGCAAGAGTCCAAAACTATTGGTGTAGTGATTCCTGCGTTGGCGCATGACTTTTTTTCAAACGTTATTGACGGAATTTTACAAGAAGCCGAAAAGAATGGGTATTTGGTGATTTTGATGCAGTCGAATGAAAACTATGAATTGGAGAAAAAGCAAATCGATTTACTGTTAAAGAAAGGCGTAGATGGCATTTTGATTTCGTTGTCCAATCACACGAATAATTTTGATCATTTAAAGCGCGTACAAGAGTTTGGGATTCCGCTTATTTTGTTTGATAAAATTGCCAAAACAGTGCAGTGTAGCAAGGTTGTGATTGACGATCGAAAAGCAGCGTATGAAGCCGTGACGCATCTTATCAACCAAGGTCACAAACGCATTGCGCATTTTCGAGGCGATTTGAATCCGCAGAATTCTATTGATCGGTTTTTAGGCTATAAAAAAGCGTTGGAAGATCACGGTATTGCATATGATCCGTCGCTTGTGTATATCTGCAATAATAATACTGACTTTCAGGATGGTTACACGACGGCTGCAACATTGGTCGCAGAACATCAAAATACCGTTGATGCCGTTTTTACCATTACCGATTCGATTGCTATTGGCGCGATGAAGTACTTTTCAGAAAATGCCATGGTTGTGCCTGATGATATTGCGGTATTTGGTTTTAGCGATTGGTTTATGTCTTCCGTGACCAATCCGCCACTTTCTACCGTAAAACAGCCTGGATATGAAATCGGAGAAAAGGCAACAGCGCTTTTGCTAGATGAAATTGAAGATAAAAAGAAAGGCAGGACTTCTACTCCGCAAACCATTGTATTGCCGACTGAGTTGATGATACGGGCTTCGTGTTCGTGAGTTGTGGGTTGTTAGTTGTGAGTTGTTAGTTGTTAGTTGTTAGTTGTTAGTAAATGAAACCATTTTAGTTGACTTTTAGGAAGAATACTATAATTTAGTTATTGTAGAACTCAGAGGAATTCCTGATGTAAGTCTCCAATACTCTTGACCAACCTTGGGAATTAAAACAAAAAAAGTCGCCTAAAAATTACTTTTCAGACGACTTTCAATTTTATAAACATCCTAATAGGACTACTTTATGAAACTTACAATTTAGCATTTGGAGCGGTGTATCCTCCTTTGCTTGTGTTTCCGTTTGTTCCAACAGAATTGTTTCCTCGAACTGCTAAGATTCCAGCAACATGCGGAGATGCCATAGAAGTTCCTGAAATTCTGTTGTACTGACCGTTTAACCAAGTTGACCAAACATCTGTTCCCGGAGCCCATCTATCAACAGATGCTCCAAAGTTTGAACCTCCATTTGGAGTGATACTACGTACTAAATTCCCAACCATCCATGTACGACTCGTGATGATGCGTTGTGGAGAATAGTATAAGGTATTGTCATTGCTGTTTCCCGCTGCTAATGCTCCGTACACTCTGTCGTCTAAGGTTCTAAACGCGTTGTCTAATGCTGTACTAGTACTTCTGAAACGGAAGCCAACAGAATAGTTAAATACATCTCCCGCAATGGCATTGTTGTATACATAGTCAGTAGCCGCAATAATTCCTGAATTAGACCCTGTTCCCTGAACACCTCCTAAAACTTTTACAGCAACCAATGTTGATCCGTAAGCGACACCGATCACGCCAGATCCATTTGCTTTTGCACCAATAGTTCCTGCAACATGTGTACCGTGCCCATTGATATCTACCCAGCTTTCTCCAGGATAAAAACTCGCTGATAATCCGGTGTCAATCGTTAAGTCAGAATGTGGAGCAATTCCAGTATCAATTACAAATACATATCTGTTGGTACCTGCATTGTTGCCTCTCCCTGTATAATCTACACCCCATGGTAGAAAATCTCCACTTGGTAAGGTCGTATCTGATTTTGCATTTTTCGCATTGTTTGCATTGTTTTTTGGTAACTTAGCAAATCCTTTAGGATTTTCTGGCTTTGGTAAATTAGCGATAACTCTACGATTTGGTTCAATAAACTCAACACTTTCATGCTTTGTTAGGGCATCCACATCGTCAGTAGATAGTTCTATAGCATGAAATCCTTGAATGGTCCCTGTGTACACAAAGCCTATATTCTTTTCTCCTTTACCAATGAGTTGTAGCAACGCTACCGATTTTGCTTTGTAATACTTCTGAATTCTTTCTAGTTCTGGAGTTTTGCCTCTTCTTGTTGGGACATAATTCGTTTCTTTAGACTTGGCATTCTTTTTAAATACTATAATGTATTCACCAGGTATTGCTTCTCCCTGGTCAGATTTTAGTTCCGACTCCTCTGACTTTTTTTCTAATAGATCTTCATTTGTCGTATCATTATCTGTAGAACAGGAAACAATAAATACTAGTAATAGTACATAAATTAATCTTACATTTTTTTTCATGGTGTTAAAATTTTTGGTTATGCTCAATACTACAATATTTTTGATGTGAATGAAAAAAATAGCATGAATATCACAATTGGCACAAATAACGTGAACCCTACTTTTTTTAGGGTTTTTACCCATTGATCTCAGGTGACTTTTTTTATGTTTCAAAAAGATTACTGAGCAGTTATTTTGAAGTATAATTATTTAAAAAACAACCACTTAATTTAATTCACAGGATAGAAATAATTAGACCATAGATAAATCAAGGTTTTTCTATACTAGTTCTTTCCTAAAAATTATTAATATTATAAGTTTGAGTTGTAAAGAAAGATCCTTGATATGAGTTTCGACTACGGTTTTAACGTAAAAACCGTGAAATTGAGAAAAGTGTATTAAGTATTTTTTTAAGTTATTTATGTAGGATTATATGTAGTAATTACAAACTAGAATTTTACTACATTGATGTAAGTTTGACTTAAGAGATCATCAAATTACTATTAACTTACTGAAAAACAAAAAATTGTCAGTTCGAGCGCAGTCGAGAACACTATAAAAGTTAAAACTTCGATTGAATCTCGACTGCGCTCGATTTGACATTTCTTATAAGTTAATCACTATCAATTTCTTAATTAAATAGTTGTATCAAATTGATGTCAAACTACTATAACATCAACTGCTTTATGAAAAGCTCTAATTCTTCTCCTTTTGGAACTTCAAGTTTTTTTCTGATGCGATGGCGGATGGATTTGATAGAGGATTGCGACATTCCACGAAGATTCATGATTTCTTTTGAGCTTAAATTGAGATGAATTAGCAGACAGACATCGCGTTCTGATTTTGTTAATTCTGGAAACTTTTCTGAGAGTTTTAATTCAAACGTTTGGTCATTGAGCAACAAGGTTTTTGAAATGCCATCCAAACGTTTTTCTGCTTTTGCTTGATTTTGTAATTGTGCTAGAATTGATTGATATTCCGTCAATAATGCGCGATTTGCTGAGTTATTTTTAAGTTGTTTGATGCGTTCTATGAGTTCCGTATTGAAACTAGTGCGCATTCTGTTGTCTTCTATTAAACGTTCTATTTGGTATCGTGAAAAATTCACCTTTTCATTCAGCAATTGGGTTTCTGCTTCTTTTCTTTGGGAGCTTTGCGCGTATAGTTTTCGTCTGAAATTGAGCATTAAAAAGAGGACAATCAATAGTATAAACGCTAAGACCAGCAGAATGACATACCATTGTTTTTGCGTACGTTCATTTTCGGCTACTTTGACTAATTCCGCTTTCTTGGCTGCGTAATTTAAACTATCAGTAAGGACTTCTTTTTTAAATTGATAATCCAGTTCTAATTGTTTGAGTTTTTTAGATTCTGCTACTGAATATACTGAGTCTTGATATTTTTTATACGTACGATAATATTGCAGTGATTGATAGTAGTTTTTACGAACATTTTCTATTTTGTATCGCTCTCTGTATATGGTTCCTAAGAGTTTTCGGTCGCCCATTTTTCGCGCTAATTGCTCTGCACTGTCTAAATACTGTACGGCATCTTTTAAATTGCGTAAGCGCCTGCACATAGCTCCTGCATTTCGGTAGGAGTGTGATAACCATTCTTCTTTATCGTATTTTTTTTGGATGCGAATACTCCGTTGTTGAATCGCCAACGCTTCTTTATGGCGTTTTTGTTTGGAATATACATTTGCAATGTTATTGTTGACATCTGCAACACGAATGTGATCTCCAAAGTACACTTTTGCACTGTCAAATAATTGCACTGCCCGTTCATATTTTCTTTGCATTCTGTAGACTATGCCATAGTTATTTAAGGAAATTCCATACGAGATAGAATCATGTTTGCGCAAAGGCAATGCTTTTTCCATATGTAGTACTGCATTTTCAAAGTCGTGCATTTCTCTATATAGTATGGCAATGTTGTGATACGAGCGACCTATTTTTTTAGAATTTCCCGATTGCTCTTTTACTTTCATTCCTTCTAAATAATAACTCATTGCTTTGTCATAATTATTGCGTCGGCGTTCAATAATGCCCAAACAATCATATGCCAATGCAATCATTTCAAATTTATCTGTGTAGCTATACGTTCCTTGTAATATGTCTAATGATTTTTTAAAGAAACGTTCCGCACGTAGTGGTTCTGATTTGTCTTGAAGAATGCCTAATTCCATCGAGTGCCGTACGATCAACGAGTCTGTTTTTGCATTGTCAAGCAATATCGCAATAGAGTCTATTTGCCGCTGTTTGCGCTGCGCCATCCCTTTTGTCCCACAGAAAACAAATAGTATTAAAACGAGTATGTGCAAGGCTTTTTTCATAGGTGCAAAGAGACCATAAAAATAAGTGATTTTTTTGTTTTGCAACTTTTTGCAACCTTGGATGTGTAGTACTTATTTTAAAAACGTGAGTTCGATGCAACTATTCAGTTAAATATTTACTTCAATCACTTTTTTGATGTTTTTGCTATACTTCGCTAAGTCAGAAAGTACATTTCTACCTAGCTTCTTTTCTAATCCCAAACAATAGGTATAGTTGCCTACAACATAGAGGCTAGCGATAGCTCTTGTAATTCCCACATTTAGTAAATACTTGTTGCGATTTAAGAATCGGACTTTACTTTCGGGACTGTTTTCTGCTATGACGAGACTAAAGATCATGATGTCTTTTTCATCTCCTTGAAATCTGTGGACTGTATCAATTATAATTTCATCATTGGTTGCTAATAATGAAGAAAGCTGTGCTCTTAGTTTTTCCTTTTGATGTCTAAATGGCGTAGTAATTCCCAAGCTTTTATCCGGATTTTGTGCTTTTATTTGTTTCACCAAATGATAAATGACTGCAATTTCCTTGTCGTTCGTGTTTTTATCGCGATGCATTTCACCTTTTACATGAACCCACTGCAATCCGGGATTGGTGGTGTCTGTAGTCACCTCCGTTTCTATCTTCATTTCTTGCCCTAGCCCAGACTTGTAAATATAGTAATTGGAGAATTCTATAATTTCTGGGTGACAACGGTAATGTGATTCCAAAAATGTACTTTGAAGGTTGGACTTTACAGCGATTTGATTGCAATAGTCATACAACGAATTGTTCACATAATCTAAATGTAAATTCTTCATATCCAAATGGTTTATCACAAATTCAGACTCGTATTTTTGAATGGAGGTAATATGTTTTAACTGCATGGGATCGCCAATGATCGCCACTCTTTTTGCTCTGTAAAGCAATGGAATTATCGAAGCGATGTCACACTGAGAAGCTTCATCCACAATTAAAAGATCGATGATTTCAGGTTGCAACGGAAGACTATTTTTCACCGTTAGATTCGTAATTGCCATTACTTTGTAATGCTCCATAAAAGTGCTTGTGTCTGCCACAAATTGTGCTACTTCGTGATCTCTCCATGTTTTGTTTGGGAGACTTGCCACATAATCGTAGCCAGCATTGCTAGAGAGTTGTGAGATGTGACTTTTGATAGCATTGCTTACAATTTGCGTTGAAACAGTTGTAAGCGATGCTTCATACGATTCAATTTCAGAGAGATACTTTTCTCTATTGGTATCAATCAGTTGTATGGACGCTTCCACTCTGTGAAGTTCTTTCGTGAGTTCTTCCTTTTTGTCTTTTAAGGTTTGGTATTCAGATAAGAGTTGACTTATGTCTTTTTTTAAGTCAATTAACTGACTGAGAAATTCTTTTCCTGATCGTAAAGGATCTTTATTTAATTGCACATACGGAAAATGATTGTCAACATATTCTTGTAT
This sequence comes from Bacteroidota bacterium, assembly GCA_039026955.1. Taxonomy (GTDB): domain Bacteria; phylum Bacteroidota; class Bacteroidia; order Flavobacteriales; family Flavobacteriaceae; genus Kordia. The sequence continues at coordinate 40,171 of JBCCLH010000032.1, read as the reverse complement.
GTCTTCTGTTAGACTTTCGTAAAAATCGGCAATTGCTTTGATTGTTTTTTTCTTGTAGAATATTCTTTTCAACCATGAATTTTCTAGTCCAACTATTTTTTGATACATGCGGGTTGCTCCATTTTGGTCATATTTAATATTTTGAGTGAAATCGTGAGAAAGCTGTGTTTTTTCTTTCGATTGCTCTTGAAGCCACTGCACTATTTCCTTGGCAACCTCAGCAATTGCTATTGTCAATTCTTTCTGCTTACTGAGTAAAGGTTTGTATGATGCGAAGTATTTCCTTAGTGAAGTTATTCTGTTCATTTTCACCTCAAAATCATCAACACTTTTCTTAAAAGTTGCAGTTGCATCTTTTGGTTGTTGTCCGATGGAATTTATGATGCTTCTTAAAAATGGTTTCGTTTTTTCTTCTAACAAACTTTTCGAGCCAAATTTGACCAAATATGTATCATCCAACAACTTATCCATTTTATACAGTACATTATCCACAGCTTTGTTATTTCTACTTACCAACACAGTCGTGTGATCGTGTACAATTGCATTGGCGATAATGTTTAAAATCACCTGTGTTTTTCCTGTTCCTGGAGGACCTGTAATGATGGAAAGTGGTTGTGCAAAAGTTTGCTGTATCGCGGTGCGTTGCGATGTGTTTAAAGGCGTAATTTCAACAAGCGGAGTCGATTTTAACGATCGTGGTTTTGTGATAATGGGTTTGTTCAATAGAAAACTTTCAAACAAAGAATCCGGCTTAATTTCTTTCTGCTCTAGTTTGTTTAGTTCCCATTTTAATTGTGCCGTGTATAGTTCTTCTTGACTTAATCCAATCAATAGATCTTCTCCAATACGGATGGACATTCCCAGGATTTCTTGTAAAAACGCTATTTTTTCTGATAGATCACCATAGGCAAATAATTTGTTTTTAATGTCTTCCACCAATTCTTCGCCAAGTTCTAATTTTTCTAATGTGGGTTCGTGTATTTCTAAGGTATTTGGATCAATTGAGATTACATTCTTACGCGCCACATCTTTATTGGGTATGATGGAATGCAACAGCGGAAAGTTTTCATTGTCTAGTATCAATTGTAATCCAACAAATATGTCTTTTGGAAAATTGGTACTGTTTGTGGCCACATAAGCCACATAAAAACTGGGGATTTCCTTAAAAGGAATCTCAATCGCTTCTAGACTTCCACATTTTTCAATAGGAATTATAGAAATATTCGTGGCGGCTACTTGCTTGTATTGTTCTGCTTTTATGAGCGTTTTATAGTATTTGAGTGCTTTTCCCGAATTTGAAACAGGAATGCCTTCATCCAACATTTTTTGTATGGCGTGAAAACGTTGCGGATCAATCTTTTCAGTAGTAGCATCCAAGAATTCCTCTGTAAAGGTATGCGAACTTAACAACATATCTTCTGAAATATGCAGCGCAGTAAGTACGTTTTCAATTTCAGTATTCGACAATGCCATTCCGACAGAATGTTTGTCTTTCAGGGTATTTATGATCCCTAACATATCGCGAATGCTGAACCAACGTTTTACAGCGTTTGGCACCTCTTCTGGATTTATGATTGTTATTCTATTTTGAAATAGTACAATTGCACTGATATGTGTCCAATTAATATTTTCATGATTTGTTTCTAGAATGTTGTCTTGTTTTGATTGTAACAAATCGAGCAAACTATATTTATAAGCTCTTACTTGTTGAAACGGATTGCGGATGGCGGAACCACCTTTTACAAACGTAAGTTGTCCTGAATCTGTTTTGAGTCTCCACACATTATTTTCTGAAAATGTGAGATGTCCTTTGTAATCTTTAAAATCAATCACCGAAATTTGCCCATGCGTTATAAAAATAGCGTCTAATTGATGTCCGTTTACATTCACATTTCCAATCAGCGCACTCAGTGTAGCACTATTTCCAAAAGCTTTTTCGAGGTTCGCAGAAAACTTTCTGAAGAATTCATTTTCATGTGAGAATTCATATTTTTTGACGAGATAACTTTTGAATGGCATGGTGGTTTTGGTTTGATTATTCCCTAAAATACGTGCAATAAATGTACTAATTTTAAGCTATATTCATAGTGCTAATGTATTTTTAAATAATGGTACTTGAAAGGTATGATTATCAAGGAAGTCATCACTAAAAACTTTAAAGATTTACAAAAACCTTCCTACATGTATAGAAGTATTTAATCAAATTGTAGACAAGCTGTGTAAGATTAATTCAATTTGAATTAATACGTTCGTTATCAATACGTTTTAATAAAAATAAAAGCGGACAAATTAACATTTTTGTTTTTTTGTCTGCTTCTGTGACCTTGAATTTTCAAAGTTTGAACTTTTTGGTGTAGAATTTGAAAGAGATCGGTTTGTTTGTGAAAGAGTATTTCTCACTGTTTAATACTTCTCAACTTTGATTTAGATTAAAATTAATTTTATTCAAATTTTAAATCAATCGCTCTTCCAAAGCATTCTTCCATTTATAGAATCCTTTTTTATCTTTAGTATAATCATGAATAATTTTACTAAAATTTTCTTGTTGTGTCTCTAAAAACGATTGACGACCGTTATTACGAATCCAATTTAGCTTTTGATTTATTAATTCTAATTGCTTTTTAAAATGTAAGTCATCTTTGGAAAGATGCCAAACATACGTCGCTTCTTTGGTATCTAAAGTTTCCAAAACTATATGATATTTGTGTTCACCTTTTAACAAGAAAACAAATGAAAATGGATTTAGAATGAATCTGATTTTCATTTTTTTGTATTGATGATATCGCGATAAATACAATAACTGTTTATGATGCACATATTTATTGTCTTTTAAAAGATTTTTTAGGAGGCTCTCCTTTGAATCAAAGAAAGAACTTATTGATTTAGAAATTTCTTCTGCATCATCATTTCTATATTTTTTGTTCTTACTAAATTGTTGTTCTATAAATTGAATTTTTACACTATCTACAATTTCTTTATTGATACGATTTAAATCTTCTGAAGTAGCTATTTGAGAAACAATCAAACCATTTTCTAATCCAATTTGAATGTGTACTGTAATAGATTTAGCGTTTAGAACTTTAGAAAAATAGGGTTTCAACACTTCAAATTCAGGTTGTATTTCTTCATTTTCGATTTCAAATTGTAGTGGTGTTTGATTTGATAATTTATACGAAAAATAAACCATTCCATAGTGAAAGTCTAAATCTTCAATAGCAACTTTAATAACCTTATCAATATCATTATTTAGATTTATTTTTGACTCTAAATTTTCTTTAAAATCATCAAATAGTGTAGCTTGTCGATCAAGATTTCGATAGTAGGTATTTCGCTTTAAAAATAATTTGTTTAAATATGGAATGTCCTTGTCGCGATAATCATAAATTATAGGCGTTAATTCAGAACGTTGCACTCTTCCAATATATTGAATTAACTTGCCTTTAAATGCAAAAGGATAGACTAAAAATAGACAAGATATACTTTGAATATCAACTCCTTCTCCAAAAAACTGACCCGTAGTTATGATAGCTTGAAATTCACCTTTTTCAATATGTTGCCATTTTAAAGCTCTAGAAGCAGCACTATCATCTCCCGAAATAGGAATAATTTCATATTGACTTTTTAAATATTGATAAAGTACATGAATATGCTCCTTTCGCTCTGTAATTAAGACTGCCTTCCTGGCATTATTCAACTCATTTTGAACATCATTCAATATGAGTTTGTTTCTTTCAGAATCATAGATGAGTATTTTTGAAAGTGTTTCAAAATGATCTGTTTTAGAATTAAAAGGAATATTCAAATGTGTATCTCGAATAATAATTCTAGCTTTTTTATAATGATCAATGTCTTTTGGCTTAATTTGTGAAATAATACTACCCAAATACACAAAAAGTAATTTTTCGTCATTGTTCTTACGAAAAGGAGTAGCTGTTAATCCATATTGATAATATGGTGAGAGTTTGTGAACAACCTCGCGAAAAGATTTCGCAGGAATATGATGACATTCGTCTATAATAATTGTTCCAAAGGCAGCTATTAATTGATCATCTTTATCAGTCAATTTTTTTCCTAACGTCTGAATTAATGCAACGGTAATATGCTTTCCAATTTTCATTTTTCCTTGACCAATTCTTCCGATCTCGCGTTTTGGGATTCCGAAAAAAGTTTCAATTCTACTAATCCATTGTTCAGCTATCTGTTTCCTATGTGTAATAATTAGTGCTGGCTGCTTCTTTTGTTCTATAATTTTTAAACCAATAATTGTTTTGCCAGAACCAGGTGGAGCTACTATAATTCCAAAATCTTTTTTTGATGCTATTTCTAATGGCGCATATTGATGCTTTAATAATTGAATTGAAGATGAGAATTCAACATCTTTTAGACGTTTTCTTTGATCTATAAATTCATATTCAACATCTTGTTGTTTACAAAAGCGGATTAGTTTTCCTATAAATCCTCTTGGAATTTCTATAGTAGTTGAAGTTTCTTCAATAAGCTTAAAATAACGATCTGTTTTCCAAGTACTTCTTCCTGTTTTCTTTTTAATTGCATAATCAGCATTGAAAAAATTTAGGTTTTCCTTGAGAAAGTTAATTACTTCGGGAGTTAAACCATTTCGATTAATAACAATACTATTTTTCAAAACGAATTCTAATTTCCCAAAATTTGTAATACCAGTATTGAAATCACTTTTATTATCTTTTTCTTGAAATGTTTTTTCAAAAATAAAATCTAAAGAAGTAGTTGAAATCTTCTTTATGGTTTTTAAAAACGCCCATTGATCTCCATAAGGTGTAAATGTATCAATATCTATAAAACAAGAATTTCCATTTTGTAAAGTCTGTCCTTGAAAGGGAAGTGCGATCAAATTTCCTAATCCTTTTCCTGACAAATAATCCTGATTTGGAAATAGTCGATCGAAACTAGAATTTCTATCAAATACTGAAAAAACTCCAGCCTGTTCAAAAAGTTTCAATATTATTTTTCTGCTTTTAATAGCAGGATACGGTTCTTCAAAAAATATCCATACATGTCCGCCGTTTCCCGAACGAGAGCGTTCTAAATACGCAGGAGTATTATTGTTATTACAAACTTCAATAGCTTTTTTAGATTGTTCTTTCCAACCTTCCTTATCAAAATCAGCAACAATAAACCATGAAGTATTATTTGTTAAAAGTGGATATATACCAATATGTTTTTCTCCATTTAAATGTTTTGAAAGCTGGTAATTATCTAATCTTATATAAGTTTTATCTTTGTAGTCTTTAAACGTACCTCCTTTTTGCTTATGAAGACGATACATATAGGGATCATAAGAATACGCAGGAGTATAACCACTTTTAGTACCTTTCTCCCATCGCAATGCAAATAAGTCTTCGCGTCCCCTAAATAAAGAACGAAATAGATTTAATAAATCTGTATTGCCATTGTTACTTTCCAATATGTTTATTGTATATCACTAAATATATGGAATTAGTTTGTTTGGAAAATATAAATTAAATATTCAAAAATTCTTTTAGCTCTTTCGGATTATCTTTATTGTTCCAAAATAGCAGAAGTTCTATGGTTTGAGTGTATTGAAAAACATCAAAGTATAATGTTGTTTTTTTGGAGGTTACAAATGAGCGCAAATTTGTTTTGGATGATATTTTGCCTTAAATTATTTTTGATTCAAGGTTTTTAATAAAATCATCAACTGGATTTATAAAGTCAAAAATTTCAATGATTTTATTTCTTTATTCAATTGCTCTTACAGGATTTGAAGCATTATACTATCAAACAAAAGTAAATTATAACATATTTCAATCACTTCAGAATTAATAAAGCTAGATGACAACTTTGTAAATAATTCATCACTAGTTTTAACCTTCTTATTAAATTTTAGCGTATTTTACATTTTATTGATATTTGATAATGTAGTCATTCAAATACATATTCAAGTCAAAAAACACAATAGACTATCATCACAAAAATATTTACCAAAATGGGATTGAGAGATTTAAAAAAAGAACTTCATAAAATGGACAAGTCTGACATGATTAAACTCATATCAGAAATGTATTCCAAGATTCCATCTGCTAAAGAATTTCTAGATATTTTTTCTGGAGTGAAAATTGAAACTCTTATTGAAAAATATAAAAAGGAAATTGAGCGTTACGTATATCCTAGCGGAAGAGAGATGGTTTTGCGTGAATCAGAAGCTCGAAAAATAATACGAACTGTACGCAAGATGAAAATTACGGAACTAAATGTTGAACTAGAATTATACTATGTAGAGTGTTGTTTAGATATAATTCAAGATTTCGGATATTTTGACGAGAACTATTATATATCTATTGAAAAAATGTTGGATAGTGCTTTAAAAGGAATATCAGAAATTGGAGAAGAGGAAAAATATCAATACAGAATTAATAATATATACAGTATAGGTAGTGAATATGGGATAGATTTTTATTATTAGAAAATCCATACCAACCATTAGAATACTTTAGTCACTCCAAAATTCTAACCTGCAAATTATTAAAAACCATAAGCTTATATAAAACTATCCGTTCGGGTTTCAAACAAAATGTGACCACGGCAGGATTACAATCGTGATCCTTTGCAACGCACTGCTGCAAATAAGAAACCACGAGCTTACGCTCTAGTTCTTTGTTTTTCATCGTAAATCTCAAACTTTTGGTTTGGATTTACGATGAAAAACAAAGAACCACGTCAAATTGACGTGGTTTCTTGCTTGATGTGACCGCGAGCTTTCAAAGTTCGAACTTTTTGATTGAAGATTTAAGGAATATTACTTTGTTTATGAAAGAATACGCTATGGTAGTAAATACCTAAGTTGCTAACCCTACAATATTTTAAGAAAGTTTAAATACCGTTCCATACGTTACTTGAATACTAAAAGAATCTTTTAGTTGTATATTTCGCAAATAACTAAGTAAGGCTCTGATAACGCCCGCATGTGTAACAATAACGACAGATTTGTGTGGTTTTGCAACTAATTCCTGATAAAAAGATAAGACACGTTGTTGAAGTTCCACATACGATTCTCCATTTGGTGGAGCGACATTGACAAAATCTTCCATCCAGTCGTTGCTTTCTGCTCTTGGAATATCGTCCCATGCTTGTAATTCCCAATCACCAAAATCTAACTCTTTTAAGCGATCATCCGTATGTATTACAGGATTAATTTCTTTTGCTAAGTGCACGCATCTTTGTAACGGACTGCTATATACAGTTTCTATCTTCTGTGGAAGTTGCTTTTGAATAGCATCAAACTCTTCTTGAAATGTTGCTGCCAATGGAATGTCTGCTTGTCCGTAGCAAATTCCTTTCTCAATGTCTGGAGTCGTATGTCGTATTAAATAAATTTCCATAATACCAATAAACTCATATAAAAAACAACTTCACAAAACTGTTGTGTTGCACCAGCACAATCACCTGTCTGTCCTCCAATCCATTTTTTAAATTTTGAGGCTAAAAACCACATTCCCAACAAAGGAGGTATTAAACATAAAAACACAAAATAGCTTTCAAAAAAGAATAGAGGAGCTATTCCACAAATAATATTTACGACTAATGCTTTATCGGACATTCTAGAAGCTCGATCTTTGGATTTGCTTGTTTCACTACTAGAAACATAGGGCAATTGATATACCAACAGAGCTGCCATGAATCGACTCACAGCATGACCAGAAATCAGTACAATGGGAATAAACTCTGATTGTACTTCATATAAGCTCGCAAACTTTAATCCCAGAAGTAAACACAACCCAATAGCGCCAAACGCGCCAATTTGAGAGTCTTTCATAATCAGTAGGATTTTCTCTTTGTTCCAACCGCCACCAAAACCATCACAAACATCTGCAAAACCATCTTCATGAAAGGCCCCAGTGAGATAAATACTGCCGACCATGCTTAGCAAAATAGCAACAGATGTTGGTAAAATATAGTTTGCTCCAAAAAATACAAGTGCTGCAAAACCTCCTACTATAATTCCGACAAAAGAAAAATAAGCAATGCTTTTTTGACGGTATTCTTTAGAGAAAACGACCCATTTCGGACTAGGAATTCTCGTAAAGAATGCCAACGCATTAAAAAAAATATGAAGTTGTTTTACGATCATTTATGATTTTTCGGAAACATTGGCAATTTCAAAACTTGCCATATTATTTAAAAAGTTACTAGCCGCTTGGACTAAGGGAAATGCCAAAGCTGCACCAGTTCCTTCTCCCAAACGCAATCCTAGTCTTAGCAAAGGTTGTACCTGTAAATAATCTAATATTTTCTGGTGTCCTTGCTCGTTTGAACTGTGAGAGAATATACAATAATCCAACACGTTTCGATCAATCTTAGTAGCAATTAATAATGCTGCATTCACGATAAAACCATCAATAAGAATGACCATTCTTAAGGAAGCTGCTTTTAACATGGCACCACACATCATAGCAATTTCAAATCCGCCAAAACACTGTAAAGCTTCTAAAGAATTTTGCGGTGTATGTTTTTTGAAGACTTTGTTCAATACTTGTTTCTTTTTTTCAATTCCTGCAGTATTGAGTCCTGTTCCTGCGCCTACACATTCATCAATCGAAATTCCTGTGATATAACTCATCAACAACGAAGCTGCTGAGGTATTTCCAATACCCATTTCACCAAAACCAACACTATTACATCCTTGTTTATGTAAGTTCTCTATAATATCACTTCCGTGTTGCATAGCCAATTCACATTCTGCTGGAGTCATCGCAGCTGAATATTTGTAGTTTTTTGTGCCAAAAGCTACCTTCTTATCCAATAAATTTGGATGTGCTTCAAACGTATGATTTACACCAGCATCTACAATAAATAAATTGATATTGTTTGTGACACTAAACACATTGATTGCTGCGCCTCCTTGCAAAAAATTATACACCATTTGTGCGGTAACTTCTTGTGGATACGGATTTACTTCACCTTCAGCTGCAATACCATGATCTGCTGCAAATACTACAATGGAAGGCTTTTGAATCGATGGTGATACAGTATTTTGTATTTTCCCTAATTGAAAAGCAATGGTTTCCAACTGTCCCAATGCTCCAATAGGTTTTGTTTTGGTATCTATTTTATGTCGTAATTGTTGTTCTAATTCTCTATTTGCAGTAGATTCAATCATTCTGTATGTTATTTAAGTTGTAATGGTAAACCCGAAATCATCACAGTGGCTTTGTCAGCATGCTGTGCAATATATTGATTCATCCATCCTTGAAGTTCTGTAAATTTCCTTCCTATCGGAGTCGCTGCATGACCGCCCATTCCAATCTCATTAGAAATAAAAATTATGGTAGCCTTCATGTTTCGTATTTTATCAAATTCAGCTATTGCCAAGTTTAAAGAAGCTTCTACATTACTGTCCGTATCCATAAAAAAATTAGTCAACCATAAGGTCACACAATCAATCAATACAACTTCATCTTCTTGTATAGCACTTGATAAAACTTTTTCTTCTTCTCTATTGATCCAATTGTCATTTCTAGACGCTTTGTGACGTTCAATACGTTCTCTAAAATTATCATCCCAAATTCGTGAAGTAGCTATATACACAGGCGTATCGCTCAATGACAATGCTAATTTTTCTCCGTAAGAAGATTTTCCCGAGCGTTCTCCTCCAGAAATATAATAGATCATAAATGCTATATTTTGTGCGCGATAAAAATACTCATTTTTTACGCAAAGCAGTGAACTACTTTGGAATATTGTAACTCAAGCCAAAAAAAGTAAAGCCAAATAACACAATTAGTTTTAAATGATCAGCGTTGTATACGTATGAGATCAGTTATCCTTACACTTATTGCCCTTTATGCTGTATCTAGTTCAGCCACGGTTCAACAAAAAGATGTCCTAATTTACAATGGCAACACATATCCTTTACAAGAATATTATCTTGAAGCATATTTTGAATGTTATCCTGAACTAAGACCCAAAACAATGAGTGTTTCTTCTGATTTATGGAGAGGATATGTAGCTTTCTTTACTGTTATTAATAAAAAAATATACTTAGTAGATTTACAAATTCGTGTGAAAGATGAAAATGCCAAGGAAACCTTCGCGACTACTTGGAAAAGTGTTTTTAAAGAGTTTTCACCTGATGTAGATGAATTTCCTGTAGATTGGATAGATGATATAATAGTACTACCTCATGGTGAACCCTTAGATTATGAGCAAGGTTTTGGAATAGCTTACAGTGAATATGAATTACTCGAAGTTAAACATGGCGAATTACTAAACTCCAAAAAAGTTTCCTTAGAAGCATATAAAAAAGTAGTAAATAAATGGCACGTTTTTCTAAGAAAAAAGGATTTGCTGCTATTGAAGAAAAAGTTGATTGATTGAAAAGATTTCTACGAAAGTGTTAGAGCATTCAAATCTCAATTACCGAGTAAAATAATCAAGGAACAGTTTCACGAATGTTGCTTTTCCACTATTTTTGCTACACACACGAAAAAGAATGACAAAAAAATTACGTCCCATGATGTTTGTGGGTACAGGTTCTGATGTAGGCAAAAGCATTATTGTCACAGGCTTATGTCGCATTTTAAAACAAAAAGGATATACGCCTGCTCCATTTAAAGCACAGAATATGTCTTTAAATAGTTTTGTGACCAAAGATGGATTGGAATTGGGACGCGCACAAGCAGTACAGGCTGAAGCGGCAAAGATTGATTGTACTACCGAAATGAACCCTGTATTGCTAAAACCTTCAGGAGCGAACAAATCACAAGTAATTTTACACGGAAAACCTATTGGAGATCAAACGGCAAGAGCGTATTTTTTAGGCAATAACAAGCAATATCTGTTTGAAGAAGTACAAAAAGCATTCAAAAAATTGAATAACTCGTATGCGCCTATTGTTTTAGAAGGTGCGGGAAGTATCAGTGAACTCAATTTAAAACATCGTGACATTGTAAATATGCGCATGGCACAATACGCCAATGCTGCTGTATATTTGGTAGCTGATATTGACCGCGGCGGTGTTTTTGCAAGTGTGTATGGAAGTATTGCGCTATTGGAAGAAGACGAACGAAAATTAATTAAAGGTATCATTGTCAATAAATTTAGAGGTGATATTTCGCTGTTTGAAGAAGGTAGAAAAATGTTGGAAGAATTGACCAATGTACCCGTTTTGGGTGTAGTTCCATTTGCGAAAGATATTTATATTGAAGAAGAAGATTCACTAGGATTAGAAGATAAACACAAACAGTTTTCCAAAGAAAAAATCAATATTGCAGTCATCTTACTGCCTTATATTTCAAACTTTACGGATTTTAACCGATTGGAAAAAGACGAACGTGTCCATGTATTTTATACACGATCTGCGGAAGATTTGAAAAAAGCCGATATAATCATGATTCCTGGAAGTAAAAATACCATTGCAGACATGCAGTTTTTACGAGAAGCTTCGCTCGCACAAGAAATCTTAAATGCGCACGTACAAAAGAAAAGAATTATTGGAATTTGCGGTGGCTTTCAAATGTTAGGAACATCTATTTCCGATCCGCATCATGTAGAAAATGACATTCAAACCATTCCCGGATTGGGCATTATTCCTGCACATACAACCATGGCTGCCGAAAAAACCACCAAACAATGTCAATTTACCTTCAAAGCATCTGATATTGTATGTTCGGGATACGAAATACACATGGGTGTGACGACTTTTGAAGCAACACAGCAACCGCTCAATACGATCAATGGACACGCAGAAGGCTATCTTTCCGATCATTGTTGGGGCACCTATATTCATGGGATTTTTGACAATAGTAATATTATTGATGAACTGTTGTGTGATTTCGACATTCAAGAAACAGACACAACTTTTGATTATAAAGCGTACAAAGAAGAAAACTACGATAAGCTAGCGGCACATCTTATGGAACATTTAGATGTGGATCAAATCATTAAAAACATGGAACTTTAAAACACAATACTTCTTATGATTGATTACGGACATGGTGATGATTTGCACAAATATGGCGATCGTAAATTTAAAGCTAATTTTAGCTCGAATGTCTGGTATGAAGGTGCACCAAAAAAATTAGTAGACTACATTCAACAACAATTACAACATATTGAAAATTATCCTGCACCAAGTGCAGAACATTTGGTGAAATCTATAGAAAAACACCATCAGTTACAAGCGAATTCTTCCATTGTAACCAATGGTGCAACAGAAGCGTTTTATTTGGTTGCCAATGCGTTTCATTCAGTTTCGGTCACAATTTGTATGCCTTCGTTTTCTGAATACGAGCAAGCTTCAATAGCTAATAATTTACAGATGGAATTCATCCATAGAAATGAAGTCTTACAACATGAGTTTACAACGGAATTAGCATTTATTTGCAATCCGAACAATCCTGATGGATATGAAAATACGGTTGCAGAAATTGCACAACTAAGTACAAAATTTCCAAATACAATATTTATTATTGATGAAGCTTATACGGAGTTTACAAAAAATACAATTTCTTGTACTTCTTTGTTAAAAAGGAGTACAAATATTATCCTTATAAAATCATTAACAAAACTATTTTGCATTCCTGGATTGCGCTTAGGCTATCTATTGGCAAATTCAATGCTCATTGCGAAACTTATGAAACACAAAATGCCTTGGAATGTCAATACCATGGCATTAGAAGCTGGGAAATTTCTATTTCAAAACTATTCGGAATTGGCTCCAGAATTTAAAACCTGTTTTCAGCATACCAAAGCACTTCAAAAAGCGATACATGCATTAGAAGGTTTTGAAGTAATTCCAACGGATACCGCCTATTTTTTAGTCAAACTATCACAACCCAAAGCTGCTGACTTAAAATCATATCTTGTTAATGAGCATCAATTATTAATTCGCGATGCGTCTAATTTTCGAACCTTGGATGCGCATTACATTCGTATTGCAAGTCAAACTTCAGCAAAAAATCAATTATTAATCCAAGCATTACAACAGTGGAACAGTTAATATACATACTTCCGTTAGTAATTGCATATGTGTTGGATTTAGTTTTGGGCGATCCAAGATGGTTGCCACATCCCATTCGATTGTATGGAAATATGATTACTTTTGGCGAAAAAATTCTCAATAAAAATTCAGCCCAATTTGCCAAAGGAGCCTTCCTCACATTAGTATTGTGTAGTGGTGTTTTTTTATTTTTTTATGGTGTGAATTCTATATTGAAATCCTATACAATTCCGTTTGTCATATTCAATAGTATTTTCCTGTTTTATGCATTGGCGAATAAAAGTTTAATTGAAGAAGGAAAAGCAGTCTTTATAGCACTTCAAAAAGGGATTGTTGAAGGACGAAAACGCTTGTCGTGGATTGTGGGAAGAGAAACCGCAAAATTGAATGAGCAGCAAGTAAAAACAGCAGTTTTTGAAACACTTTCAGAGAATTTAAGTGATGGCGTCATTGCTCCATTATTTTATTATGCCATTTTAGGTGTTCCTGGTGCGATGCTTTACAAAATGGTGAATACACTCGATTCGATGATTGGTTATAAAAATGAACGCTATGAACAATTTGGTAAATTCGCTGCCAAACTAGACGATGTCCTGAATTTTATTCCGGCACGATTGACAGCGGTGCTCATGTTGATTGTCACAGGAAAAATCCACCTCATAGGAAAGGTGTTTCGTGAAGGCACCAAACATTCAAGTCCAAATGCAGGATATCCAGAAGCAGCCTTGGCTTTTATTTTAGATTGTAGATTTGGCGGACCGAATTATTATCACGGGAAACTCGTAGACAAACCTTATATTGGAAACAATGACAGAATCATTGAAGATTCAGAATTTAAAAAAGTGGCTACCATCAATCATACTACAACGCTTCTATGTGTCGTGTGTATTTTGGTGTTGCATTATAGTAGTGTTTTATGAAACGATACATCATCACAGGCGCACCAGGAACAGGAAAAACAACCCTGCTCAATGCACTACAGCAACAAGGCTATTGTACATTTGAAGAAGTGTCAAGACGTGTCATTGTATCTCAACAAAATATAAAAGGCACGAAAACTCCTTGGCAAGATATTGTCGGATTTACAGAAATAGTGTATCAACAAACGGTTCAAGAATTAGCACTTCCATTAACTTCAAATGCCTTTGTAGATCGTGGATTGGCAGATACAATTGCCTATCTCAAGCTTAAACATCATCCGATTCCCAAAAAACTACAGCAATTTGAGTACAAAAATTACTATCATGCTACAGTCTTTCTAATGCCTATTTGGGAAGAAATCTATACAACCGATTCACAGCGTTTGCAATCTTTCGAAGAAGCTTCACAGCTACAAGAATTACTCATTGAAGTATATCAAAAATTAGGTTTTTCAATTATAACCTTACCGAAAGTAAGTGTTGCCGAACGTTTTGAGTTCATCATAAATTTTATGAAATGAGTTATACCAATAAAAAGCCATATCTTTACAAAAAGATTTACGGTTTTTTATGAAAATAAAAATTAAAAGGGAATTTGGTGCAAATCCAAAACTGTTCCCGCAACTGTAAGGCTTATTTCAAACAAACTATCAACAAAGTCACTGCTTTTATCTAGTGGGAAGACGATATTTTGGAGCCAAGTCAGGAGACCTGCCATAAATCATAGCATGATTAATAACTCTCGGGTAAAGAGTTAGAAAATTTATACTACATCTTGTACATTTTCTATTGGTTACCTGCTTAATTTATTTGTATTCTCGTATGGGAAAAAATATATCTAAAGTAACAACAACATTTCAATTTTGTGATGGTGGCTCCTGCCGAAAAGCAAAAAGTGAAATGGCAGTTCGCGAAGCACGCGCACATTTACGAAATGAAGGATTATGGAATGATACACACAGCATTCGCACACGTTGCAATGGTCGCTGTGAAGATGCACCGACTTGGATCGTACAACCAGGCAATTATTGGTACAAAAACCTAACGCCAGAAAAAGCCGTTGAAATTGTAGAATCGCACACAAAACACAATCAACCTGTAGACGAATATTTATTGTATCAAGAAGGTTGGGATGCGTTAGCAACAGAGAATGAAAAAACGGTTGCGCCTGTAGTTTTTAAAGAAAAAAAGGATGCTGAGTTTGGTGAAGTTTTAGTCGCACGTTCTTCTGCTTCAGACCAATACATATATCCGTTATTTAAAAAATTGTTTGAAGCACCAACCGATTTACGTGTTTCATTTCCTGATGGAACTGTGCAAACATTCTCTAACTCGCACACCGTTACCTATACCGATACGTTTGACATGATCGTTGAGGGAACTGATATTATTCTTGCTATTGGTCCCATTCCAAGAGCTATTGAAGCAGAGGTTGATCAAATCATAAAAGATCGAAAAGTAAGTGTTGCGGAAGTTATTTGGGATCGAAATCATGCAGAAGTTACAGCGTGTATTCGACTTAAAAATAAAAAAGGAAAGCATTTACTATCTTTACATATATCCAAAAAAGATACAGCACATTGGGAATATGTGTTACGTATTTATTTACAAATGGACATCAATAATCCAAAAATAGTAGCAGCGATTGAAAACTAAGCAAATTAGTATTTTAGGTTGTGGATGGCTTGGTCTGCCATTGGCAAAACATTTTATTGCAAAAAAATATACTGTAAAAGGTTCTACGACTGCCGTAGAGAAAGTACCTGAACTTGCTGCTGCAGGAATTCAATCCTATGTTTTCAAGTTGGGAACAACGCATGATGATGAAGTATATGCTAATTTTTTAGCTGAAAGTGAAATTGTTATCATCAATTTTCCACCAAAACGGATTCCAAATATTATTGCTATTTATCAAGAGCAGATGAATAGTATTTTGCCTTTTATTGGGGAAACACAAAAGGTGATTTTTGTAAGTTCAACGTCTGTTTATCAAAACACCAACGATTGGGTTACGGAAGATTTAAAAAATCAACCTGAAAAAGAATCTGGAAAAGCTGTATTGGCCGTTGAACATATTTTAAAATCACATATAGGTAATCGTTTGACCATTTTACGTTTGGCTGGATTGATAGGATATGACCGAGTTCCAGGACGATTTTTAGCCAATAAAAAAGAAGTTGCCAATGGAAAAGCACCTATCAATGTAATTCACCAAGATGATTGTATTGGACTGATCGATGCTATTATCACAAAAGAAGCTTGGGGAGAAATTTTAAATGGTTGTGCAGACGAACATCCACTACGCGAAACATTTTATATCTTAGCCGCAAAAAAAGCGGGACTTACACCACCACAATTCAAAGCGGCTACAACAGTCGCTTTTAAAAAAATATCCAATAATAAAAGTAAGATCATGCTCGACTATACATATAAGTATGCGAATCCTTTAATTTTAGTTCAATAAATGCATAAAGTAACCATCATAGGTGCAGGTCCTGGCGATCCTGAATTATTAACTGTCAAAGCACATACACTTGTCACAAAAGCTGACGTCATCTTGCATGATAATTTGGTGTCTACTGCAATTTTAGAACTCAACAAAAAAGGAGAAAAAATATATGTAGGAAGAAAATTTGGAGATAAAACCGATCAGGTGATTCGGCAAGATCGAATTAATCAATTGCTTCACAAATATTACGATGAAGGAAAAAATGTAGTTCGGTTAAAATCAGGCGATCCTTATATTTATGGCAGAGCAGCGGAAGAAGCGCGCTATTTAACAAAACATACAATACCATTTGAAGTCGTGCCTGGAATTACCGCAGCACTAGCAGCTGCCAACAGTTTAAACATTCCAATTACGGAACGAAATCATTCCAATGCCATGCTGATTTGCACAGCACATACAGCAGATTATTCGTTTGAACAACTTACTGGAATTGCGCATATGTTAAAGGCTGGAAATACAATTTCTATTTATATGGGATTGAAAAGTTTGCATCGTATTATTCCAAAATTATTAGAGGTTTGTAAGGACGAAACCATTCCTGTAAATGCAATTTCTAATGTTTCCCGCACCAATCAGCATATAATTACGGGCACATTAGGTACTATTGAATCCGATGTAGCTGAAGCAAATATTGAAATGCCAGTGGTATTTATTATTGGCGCAACACCTATTGAAAAATAGTAATATCAAGTGTATGATATGAATTGATGGTTACACTTCAATTCACACAAATTCTATTGAAAAAAGAAAAAGGAAAAAGATGAAAGAAGGAATTTTATTATGTGGACATGGTTCTCGAAGACCTGCTGCAGTAAGCTCATTTAAACGATTGGTTGCCATATTAAAAGAGCGCTATCAAGATCGATATGATGTAGATTATGGTTTTTTAGAATTTAATCATCCAACGTATGAAGCCGCTGTAGAACGTATGTATTTGGATGGCGTTCGTAAAGTGTATGCCTTGCCTGTAATTTTATTTGCAGGATCACACGCAAAAAATGATATTCCTTTTGAATTAAATACGTTACAAACCTATCATGACGATTTAACCATTTCGATGGCAAAACATATCGGTGTGAGTTCTTTTTTATTGGATTTGGCGGCAAAACGCATTCAAGAAACCGAAAAAAAATACCCAAAAATTGATCGTAAAGAAACTTGCTTAATTGTTGTAGGACGCGGAACTACTGATCCTGACGCCAATAGTGATGTTGCCAAATTGATGAACATGCTTTGGGAAGGATTAGGTTTTGGTTTTGCAACTGTTGGTTATAGCGGAACAGCGTATCCGAATATCAAAGAGAGTTTGGCGATGGTTGACAAACTCGGTTTTAAACGCACCATTGTGATTCCATTTTTCTTTTTTACAGGCGTATTGTTAGAACGTATTTATGGTGCTGTTACTGACATGCAGGAACAATCAGATAGTGAATATATTTATACAGATCCTTTTGGGACGGATGAATTGATTTTGAAAGCTTTTGATGAACGTTTGGAAGAAGCTAAAAATGGTGTTGCCAACATGAATTGTCAGATGTGTAAATACCGAAAACAAGTGATTGGTTTTGAAGAATATCTCGGTCAAGAACAAGTTGGTCATCACCTCAATGTAAAAGGTATTTTATTTGAAGAAGATGAAAAGCCTGGTGAAAAGCAAACTGGCTTAGGGAATAAAATTAAAAAGATGTTGGGGATATAGTTTGTTTTAGAATCAAGAATCTGGATCGCTTTGCTGTTAGAATCTGGACTTTTCTTTAGTATACATAGCAATATTCATAATTTGAAACAACAAACGTCTGATCGAGTGAATTTCTGATAAGAAATTTGTATCGAGATCTACTTCTGTATGCTAAATATCTTCTTTATTCCTAAGTACTTCTCGATACTATTTTTCTCCATTTTATTTCGAAAAATCACTCGAAGTGACATTTTAAATTCTAATGTCATTCCTGCGCAGGCAGGAATCTATCTAGGAAAAAAGTGGATTCCGCAACAGGTGTGGAATGACAATTAGAACAAATATTTTACCAAAATTTCTTGTTTTTGTCATAGAAATCGAAGTGACGGTTTTTTTAATGTAACAATGTGTTAATTTGAAAATGTAGCAATGTTGTCATGATTCGTCTTTGGAGACGTAGTCGCGGCAATCTGTGACTTTAAAGAACAAATACGTTGTAAGATAAACAGATTACCACGTCGCTATCACTTCTGGTAATGACGAATCAAACTTTTTATAAAAATCACTTATTTTTATCATAGAAATCGAAGTGACGATTGTTTTAATGTAATAATGTGTTAATTTGAAAATGTAGCAATGTTGTCATGATTCGTCTTTGCGAGACGTAGTCACGGCAATCTCATACTTCAAAGAATAAATGCGTTATACGATAAACAGATTACTACGTCGCTATCGTTTCTCGTAATGACGTATCAAAATTTACCTTTTACTCAACAACACCTTCGCCTTCTAAATACAAATCCTCCAACTGCTGTTTAATTTCCACAGAAGGTGCTGCCCACATA
The DNA here is from genome assembly GCA_039026955.1 of Bacteroidota bacterium. GTDB lineage: Bacteria > Bacteroidota > Bacteroidia > Flavobacteriales > Flavobacteriaceae > Kordia. The sequence goes on along the minus strand of JBCCLH010000032.1, from coordinate 21,222 downwards.
CCACGTTGAATGGCTTCTAATAATCGCTCACTCATGTCTTTTAATGCCCAAGGATTGTTTTCTTTGATAAAAGCCTTGTTCTTTTCGTCTAGTAAATAACTTTCTGTAATGCCTTCATACATAAAATCATCAATGAGATTGGTCGTAGCATCGTAGGCAAATAAATAATCTAAGGTAGCTGCCATTTCAAACGCACCTTTATAGCCATGACGTTGTACACCTGCAATCCATTTCGGATTGATCACTCTCGATCGATAGACTTTTAGCAATTCTTCTTTTAGCGTTTTAATTTTAGGAGTTTCTGGTCGCGAGTGGTCTCCAAAATACATATCCGCTTCGCTACCTTTTACGGTAGCTACGGCATTTGCCAATCCACCTTGAAATTGATAGTAGTCATCACTATCTAAAATATCGTGTTCCCGATTGTCCTGATTGTGCATGACAATTTGCATGGCTTGCAATCGATAGGTGAAAGATTCATGCGCTGAGACGCCTTTTTTAGAATTTCCATATGCATATCCGCTCCAATTGATGTACACTTTCGCTAAGTCTTCTTGAGTCTTCCAGTTTTTTTCATCGATAACAGCTTGCAATCCTGCTCCATATGCGCCTGGTTTTGAACCAAAAACGCGGTACAATGCACGTTGCTCAGCTTCTACTTTGGATAATCCCTCGGAAGTCCAATGCTGGCTTTCTGCTATGAAACGTTTCCGAATCGGATTGTCTTCCAATGCTTCTTCTAACTGTGCAACTTTGGTCACTGCTGCATTGAATAAATTAATTACATCTGGAAAAGCATCTCTAAAAAATCCTGATATACGCAGTGTAACATCTACGCGTGGACGTTGTAATTCAATTAATGAAATGACTTCAAAATCAGTCACACGTCGGTTTGCATTTTTCCAAATAGGTCGTACGCCCATCAAGGCAAATGCTTGTGCAATATCATCGCCGCCTGTTCGCATCGTAGAGGTTCCCCAAACTGAAATTCCAATAGTTTCTGGATATTCTCCGTGTTCTTGGATGTAACGATCAATAATTAATTGGGCGCTTTTTTCACCGAGTCGAAATGCAGTTTCTGTCGGAATCGTTCGCACATCCACCGAATAAAAATTACGTCCTGTAGGTAGCAAATCTACACGTCCTCTTGTTGGTGCTCCTGACGGTCCTGACGGTACATACAAACCATTCAATCCTTCCAGTAGATTCGATATTTCTTCTGTAGTATTTTGGACAGCAACTAAGGTTTTATTCTTAATGATTGCCAAGAGTTCATTGAGTTTTGGATAAGTTTCCGATACAATGTCTTCTTTCAAATACACAATCAATTGTTGTTTGGCAAGTAGTTCTAACTGTTCTACCGTTTGTCCGATGGTTTTACATTGCTTCTCTCCTATTGAAAGATTAACTTTTTCTGCATAATCCGTTCCTAAAATATCTTCTGTAATGCCTAGATCTTCTGCCAATACTTGTGTGATTCCTTTTTGCGAATATGTTGGCATTCTGTGCAATGCAATCAACAAATCAATCAATTGTTCATTTACTGGTGCTTTTCCAAAAATATGCAATCCATCACGGATTTGTGCTTCTTTCAATTCACACAAATACCCATCTAGCTTTACCAAAAGTTCATCTACATCATCTGAAGTAATTCCTAAATCAACATTCAGTTGCGTTTCTTTGACCAGATTTGCAATAGATTGCTCTAATACTCTAGAGCGTTTCGGATCTAAATTAGAAGCTTCGTAATATTCATCCACCAGATGCTCTAACTTCATAAGACTTCCATAACTTTCAGCACGTGTCATTGGCGGAATCAAATGATCAATAATGACTGCCTGATTTCTGCGTTTTGCTTGCGTTCCTTCTCCAGGATCGTTGATAATAAACGGATAAAAATGTGGTAAAGCATCAAACAACAATGCAGGGAAACAGGTTTCAGGATCTAGTGAAACACTTTTTCCTGGCAACCATTCTAAGTTCCCGTGTTTTCCTAAATGAATTACGGCATCCGCTTTGTAAGTATCTTGCAACCAAAAATAATATGCCAAATATTGATACGTTGGCGCTAAATCAGGCGAATGATAAATCGCTTGTGGGTCTTGATTGTATCCGCGTGATGGTTGAATACTCACAAAAATATTTCCCAATAAAAAACCTGATACAATAAATCCATCTCCTGTAAAATAAGGATCATATGCAGGATTTCCCCATTGGGTTTGTATTTTTTCTTGTAATTCGGAAGAAATCGTAGCAAATCGTTTGTTGAAATCGTCTAAAGAATATACAATAGCGTGCGGACGAGTTTGCGTAGTACTAACATCATTAGTAGTGACTTGTGTAATCCAATGCATGAGTGCTGTCCCTGATTCTGGAAGTTGATCACCCAATGTATAATCTGCTTTTTGTAACGCATCAAGCAATACAATACAACTTTCGGGTGTATCTAAACCAACACCATTTGCCAAACGACTGTCTTTATTGGGATAGTTTGGCAGAATTACAGCGACCTTTTTTTCTGAATTGTTTTTTTGTTGTAATGAAATCCAATTCTTTGCCAAGCGCGTCATAAATTCACAAGCTGGCGTATGTGCTTCGTATTTTACAATGGTACTGTCGGTAAGTTCGTCTTTGGTAATTTCTTTTTTGAATGAAACGGCTCTTCCAATAATTCGACCATCAATTTCTGGCAAAGCAATATTCATAGCAATGTCTGTTGGCGGCAAACCAAACAAGCCATCTTCCCAAACGGATTTGTTAGTGGTAGAAAATATGGCTTGCAATACAGGAATTCCCAATCGATCAAAAATAAAGTCTTTAGTGTTGGAGGATTTTACCGTAAAACCTGTGGTATTGATGATGGTATGAATGTTTCGCTTTCCATGATTGGTGATCAATTTTTCCAGGTTGATGAGCATATTTGGATCCCGTAAATTGTTAGCAAACACAACAATCGAATTGATATTTTGTTGTTTCAAACCATTGCTCAATTCCTGTAAAGGTTCTAAGTTATTTGCTAAATAATGCGTTCGATATGCCAGTAATACAACATTTGGCTGTTCTTTTATCAATACAGAATCAAGAGTTTCTTGCGTGACAATTCCTTTGTCAAATCTGTATAAAAACAATTCATCAATGACTTCTAACGCATCGAGTTGCACGGTTTCTTTGAAGAAACTTTTTCGGATATAATTCAGAAAACCTATTGCATTTGTTTTTCCACCTTGTTGCAAGTATTGTCGGCAATCGTGTACGGTTTGAATGTCTACCGAAGACAACTTCATCAACTCGTAATCGGGTTCGTGTGCTGGAATAAAAAGCAATACACAATTTGTATTTTCTTGGAGCTCTACAAGTGATTCCACTAAGTATTTGTAATAACTCAATCCGCCTAATAAGCTACAGACGATGACTTTTGCTTTTTCCAATACATCTTCCAAATAATTGTCAATCGTCAGCTCTTGTTTTAGGTAGACCAAATTTGTCATACGCAAGCTTGGGAGTTGTCCATTTTCTTGGGCATGCAATTCTTTATACGCTTCGTTAACGGTGTGAATTTCAGTATCACCTGCACTTAAAAAAATAATATCGCCAGGTTCTTGTTCTATATAAAAAACGCCATCATCATCGGGATTCCATCCGCCTGGAATTGTTGCTATTAAATGCATGTTTTATTGTTTTTTAAGCTTTGTTATTTCAGTATTCAGCCACGAAAAATTTCCTGCGCCCCAATAGAGATGAATATAACTTGCCAATACATTTTTATATTGATATAATTTTGTGTTTATCTCTTTATCTCGTGCTGTATATACGTTGGCAACAGAACTATAGTGTTCATCATTTTTGATATTGGAATAATGAAATTCGTGTCCCCAGATTTCTTCATTTTCAAAAACCACTTTTCTATACCCTAAGTGTAGTTTTTTTTGTTCCATACTCGTGCTAAAATCAAAGATACCAGCCATTGGAAACGATTTTCCTGCTTCGTTGATGATTTCTTTTCCTAAATACATCATTCCGCCACATTCCGCTAAGAGTTGCACTCCATTTTCTATAGCAAGTTGTATGGCTTTTTTCATTTTTTCATTTTGACTTAACTGTTCTAAATACAGCTCTGGATATCCGCCTGCTAGGTAGATAAAATCTGCTTCTGGCACTACTGAATCATGTATGGGGCTGAAGAAAGTTACTGTTCCTAACTGACGCAAATAGTTTAGATTTTCTACATACGTAAATGTGAATGCTTCGTCTTTTGCGACTGCAATTTTTCTTTGAGAAGAGTGATTCTTTTTATTTGTTTCATGCTGAGGAACAACCGCTTTTGTAGCTGCTTTGTCTAATGCATACATTTTACGAATTCTTTCGGCAACTTCTGAAACATGAATGGCAGCTTTTTCAATCAATGTTTCAAACGATTCATCAATGTGTAAACCTAAATGTCTGGATGGAATTGCAATGTCTTCATTTGGCGAAATGTATCCTAAACTTTGCAATCCAACAGTTTCGCAGGCTTCTTTTAGAAATGCATAATGTGATTCCGTTCGCACAAAATTGAAGAGCACACCTGCAATTTTCACATTTTCATCAAATTCTTTTAATCCTTTTAGAATCGGAGCAATCGTAAATGCCATTGCTTTTGCGTTGACAACCAAAATAACTGGAATATTGAGTTTTTTAGCAATTTCGGCAGAACTTCCTTGGTCTTTTACTGCACCATCAAACAATCCCATGACACCTTCTACAATACTGATATCTGCGTTGGATGCATGTTTTTCAAATATTTCCTCCAAATGTGTATCTGACATCATGATGGAGTCTAAATTTATACTTGGAATTCTTGCTGCCGTACTATGATGAATGGTATCAATATAATCAGGGCCACATTTAAACGGTTGTACTTTGTATCCTTGATTCTTAAAGTAACGCACCAATCCTAAAGTAATGGTTGTTTTACCTGAATTACTCCAAGGAGCCGCTATTAAGAAGGCTTTTGACATATTATAGAGCGTTTAATGGAAGGTAATTTACACGCAAACGATCTGCTAATAGTTTGGCTCTTTCTAGCTTTACAAAACCATTTTCAGTGTCTACAATGGTGGTATTTGAAAGTTTGGATAGGTATGTTTTGTAATTCTTTATGGCAAATTCAAATGGATTTTCATGTCCCGCATTTACTTTTCCATCGGTTAATACAAATAGTTGCACTGTTTTTTTGTTGATGGATTTTAATAATTCAAATACTTTGAAAAAGGCACTTCCTAAGTTTGTCTTCCCACCAGCTTGTAACTGATGATTGATTTCGTACAACTTCTCATGATCTGTTGTAAAGTGTTGTACAATTCTTGCGGAAGCATTCTCCAACGCAACAATTGCATAGGCTACTTTTTTGAAAGGATAGGAAGCAATTGTTTTTTGTACAATTCCTTTTACATATCCTAATTGCTTGTCAATTGCCATGGAAGCACTTGTATCGAGTAGAAATACAATTTTCGCCGTTGTTTTTTTGGTAACTTGCTTGTAGATAGCTGTAAATTTTTCAGTAGCTACATAGTTTTTGATTGTTTTTACCAATGCAATTGAAGATTGCGGCGTAGCTATGTAAGGCGTATTTTTATATTCATTAAGTGTTTGAAGCGCTATTTCTTTTTTTTTAGAAGCTTGATGTACAGAAAATTTCAAACCGTTTTTTACACTTTCTGGTAATTGAAAAGATGTATTTTCTTGTGTGTTTTCTTGTGATTCAGTAGCTTCATTTTCTGTATTCGATGATCCATCATCGTTTTCACTTTTTGACTCTGGCGGTTGAAAATCGTTGCTTCTGTGTGCCAATACAAAAGGTGCAATTTTGTGAAGCATCTCGATAGTTACTTCTGTTTCATTTTGCAAAGCAGCATACGCTCGTGCTGTTTTTAATAGTAAAATATCAGCTCGTAACCCTTCAACTTTATTCTCAATAGTTAGTTGTGCGGCTGCATCTTTTATGGTTTCAGGAATAGTAACAGTTCCTACTTTTTGTTTTGCTACTATAACTTGTGATTTTAGCATTGCTTCCTCGGTTGCAACTTGTTCACAAAAATGTGCTGTATTGGTGTCAAAATCAAGACGTTTGGATGCGATTTCTTTACGAATAAGAATCTCTTTTGGTGTGGTAATGTGTACACTCAAGCCAAAACGATCTTTTAGTTGTGGACGCAAATCACCTTCCTCTGGATTCATCGTTCCGACAAGACAAAAACGACTTTCCAACCATTGCGAAATGCCTTCTCGTTCTAAATGGTATCCGCCAGAGGCAGCAGCATCTAGCAAAACATCCATCAGATAATCATTTAACAAGTTTACCTCATCAATATATAGAAAACCATGATTGGCTTTAGCAAGCAATCCTTTGTCAACAATCGTCTTTTTTTGATTGATTAAGGCTTCAAGATTTACACTTCCCAACACTCTGTCTTCTGTAGCTCCAATAGGCAAGTTTATAAAAGGAAAATCATTTCCCATCAACTGACTCAACGCTCTTACAGTAGTTGTTTTTCCAGTTCCTTTATCTCCTGTAGCTAAAACACCACCAATCGCAGGATCAATTAGATTTAAGAGTAAACAAAGTTTAAAATCATCTTGAGCGATGATACTTGTAAACGGAAAGCAGTAGTGAACATTCATATCGTATATTTTATTCAAAAGCGACTCCATAAATCAACCATATTCCAACTAAGATGGAAATGATTCCAACAACGCCATTCATCCATTTAAAGATAGCTATATTTCGTTCAATAAAACGACTCATCGCATAGATTAATACATAACTATATACAGCCATTGATACTATGATTCCAATAGATTCTATGATTAAGATTAAAATAGCTTCAGACATCGTTGTAGCACTAATGATTAAAGCAGACGTCAGTGCGCCACCTGTTCCTGCCAGCCCATGTAGCATTCCGATCCAAAATGATTTATTGATTGGATTCATGGCAATTTCTTCACCCTTTTTTCCGTGTAGATGAATAGGATTGCTCAATTCGTGTTCGTGCGCTTCAATCTTTTTGTGATCTGCCAACATTTCATTGATTTTATGATTCCTTCGAATTGCAACAACACCCAACCAAATCATGATGGGACCTACACTTAATTCTGCCCAATACGAAATGTCATTGACAAATGCAGATAGCGCAGTTTTAAAGATCAATGCAAATCCACCGAATAAAAGCAGCGTTACAGAATGTCCTAAAGCCCATTGTGACGCTGTAAAAACCGTTTTGAAGGTTACTTTTTTCTTGTTGATCGCATTTTCGGCAGCCAATACAGACACAGCAGAAATATGATCTGGTTCAAAAGAGTGTAATATACCAGCAATCAACGGTCTGGTGAGATTCATAAAATTCATTTGATATATTTTATGTATGTGCCATCATTATTTATGAGGTACAAATTAAGTTGTACTTCCGAAGCAATTTGATGACAATGATTATAGCAATATTTTAGTAAAATTTGATAAAATTTTTCTTGTGGTGTAAAAATAAAGATTTCACGCAAACGTCCTGCCATATTTAATGATAAAATCATGTTTGCAATTTCCTCAGCATATCCAGCTTCGAGTGCAATTTGTGCCATAAATTGTTTATCCCAAGTTGTTTTTCCACTATGTGTATTCAAGTTTCCTGCAGCAAGTTTGGCAGCTTTTCCCAACATAATCCCCATATTGACTGTTTTGATTTGTGGGCTTTCTGCTATTTTTTCAAATGTTTCTTGAATCCAATTTCCATAATGAATACAGGCAGTTTCAGGAACTTTTGGAAAGATTTCGCGTAGTATTTTTTCACTTCGCGCACCTGAATTTATTAACAATTCGGATGCATTATTTGCTATGGCAACATCTATCCCTTGGCGAATACTGGCAATGTAAGAAGCTGCTGAAAATGGTGTGACGATTCCAGAAGTTCCTAGTATTGAAATTCCATGTAAAATTCCCAATCGGCTATTTAGCGTTCGTTTGGCAAGTTTTTCACCATCTTTTACTGAAATTGTGATGGTAACTCCAAAGTTTTCCAGATTATGATCCGAAAGTATTTTGTTACTTACAATACGCATCATTTTTCTTGGAACTGGATTGATGGCAGCTTCACCTACTGCGATTTCTAATCCTGGCAAGGTAACCAATCCGACACCTTTACCTCTTAGAAAAATGATTTCTTTTTGATTGTTGAGTTCAACTTCTGCTGAAATTTCCGCTAAATGTGTCACGTCAGGATCGTCTCCTGCATCTTTGATGGTACTGCAAAAGCTTTTCTTTTCGGTAATTAAATGGTTTTGTAAATAAAATGTAGCATCTTCTCCAATAGGAAGTGTAATCGTTACTTTTTCCTGTTTTGTTTTTGTGAGCAACCCTAACAACGCACCTTTGACACAAGCTGTGGCACAAGCGCCTGTAGTATAGCCTTTGCGTAAAGGTTTGTTAGGTATTTTTTGTAGTTCGCTCACTATAGGTTTTAAAAAAAGTGGTCAATTCTTGAATCGAATGTATACAAAGATACCTATTTGAGACTAAAGGTTTGGTCAAAATGATGATGGGAATATTGGTGATAATGGCAGCGGCTATTTTTTGTTCCAATTTTCCGTTGATGCCACTTTCTTTGGTAAAAATTGCTGCGGGACGTAAATGATTGTATACTTCAATTTCTTCTGCTTTGTTTTGTGGATAGCCATATAATAATTGTTCGCTGGGAAAGTTTGCTTTTTTGGCAATTTCTCTGGAACTATCACGATCTAAAATGCGGAACCATGTGGTATGTTTTTTCCAATAGGAAGTTAGTTTTTTAATAGTTTGCACACCTGATAATGCTAATAATGATGTATACTTATTTTTTTCAAATTCTTGCAAGGCCATTTCAAAAGAGTCTACGTATGTGACTAATGTATGAGAGCTTCGCTCTGTGAATTCACGTTCAAAACGAAGTATTGGAATCTCTACAGCGATACTTGCAATAGTTTCATGTAGTTGTGTAGCAAACGGATGCGAAGCATTGACAATATATTGTATTGATTTTTCTTTACAGAATGTTTCTATCTGCTCTTTTGTTAAAGCGCCATGAATTGCGATTCCGTTTCCTGTAAATGGTACGTTTGTTTTGGTAGAATAGTAATACGGAGTTTGTAACGCATCTAACATTGCAGCTACTTGTTTTCCTTCTGTTGTTCCACCAAAGACTAGTATCATGGTTTTTTATTATTGAAAGATTGAAAGATTAAAGGATTGAAAAATTTGTTGCTAAAATTTTGAATGTGTTTATTCTTAAAGATACTATTTCGTCGCCATTTTTCCTTTTTTTCGAAAGATATGATGCCATTTATCATCGTACAACCATGAACGATTTTTGCGTGCTCCAATAGCTTCTCCAACCACAATTAAGACCGTACGAGTGAGTTTATTTTCTTTGATGATTTCTGCAAGTTCTGTCAATTTTCCAGTCCACACTTGTTCATCTTTCCAACTAACACGGTATAACACTGCTAATGGCGTGTCTTCTGGATAGTATTCTAACAGTTCTCCTTGTACTTTTTTGGCAATTCCAGCACTTAAAAAGATACACATCGTAGCTCTTAATTTCGCCATATCTGCAATTTTTTCGTGTTCAGGAGTTGGTGTGTTTCCTTCACCTCGTGTTAAGATGATGGTTTGTGCTACTTCTGGAATGGTAAATTCTGATTTTAGATAGGCAGCTGCCGCTTGAAACGAAGAGATTCCTGGGACTATGTGATAGTCGTATCCTTTGGCATCAAAAATGGTCATTTGCTCTTGTACAGCTCCATAAATAGATGGATCGCCCGAATGCAAACGCACAATTTTTTTCCCTTGTTTGTAATAATTATCTATGATTCCTATTTGCTCTTCTAAGGTCATAGAAGCAGAATTACGTACCAAAGCACCTTGTTTTGCCATGTGCGTTAATTCTTCTGGCACTAAACTTCCTGCGTATAATATACAATCAGCTTCTTCTAATAGTATTTGTCCTTTGAGCGTTAATAAATCTGGATCACCAGAACCTGCACCTACAATGGCAATACTTGGTTTTCTCTCAAAATCAGCAACTAGCGCAAGCGCATAGGTAAACTTTTTCCCCGATTGTGTGGTGATTTTTGTTTTTTCAACCAACCAATCTTTGGTATCTGCAATGAGTGCCGAAGCAGCTTCTGACACGCCAAAAACGCCTACTTTTTCTTTGACAACTTCCGACGGATTTGCCACATCAATCGTATTCAATTCTTCTCCCGAATAGGTAACAAAAGGGATATCAAATTTTTCCGAAAAATCTAAATAGGCTTGTTCTCCCGCTTTGATATCCGCAGAACCTAATGCGTAGATACTTTCCATAGCAATTTGCTGCTTTTCGAGTTCTTCTAGCAATCCCATTTCAAATAATGGTGATTCGATATCTTTTGCACAACCACTTCCAATAGCAATACATTTTGGATAGAATGCTAGTGAAGTAATTTTTGTGTGTAGCATTTCATATCCAACATATAGCAACAGTTCATACTTTGCAGTGTTTACATCTTCAATATTATAGTATATGTTTACAAAATCAGGACAGGTTTTTTCTAAATGTGCTGTTCCTTGATCTTTTACTTTGAGCACTAAAGCGGTTGGCTTTTTGTTGACAAATAATGAGATGATTTTGTTTAGTTCCGTTGTATGTACAGCTTTCCATGAGAATTTTTCTGCGAGCAAATCCAAACTCCATAAATTTTGCAAATCACTGGATGTCGAAATTACAGGAGTTGCTTGTAGTATTCGGCTAATTTGTGTTGTCAGTTCATTGGCTTTTCCCACATGACCACTCAACACCGATTGCGCATAGGTTCCTTGTTCATCTACATTGATCACGGCAGGATCAGTTTTTTTGTCTTCAATATATGCAGCAATACTTCGCACACAAATACCTAATGCACCAACAAAAATCCAAGCCTCATATTTTTGAAATGATGTTTCCATAAGTTCAGAAACTGAGGTAATTTGCTTTATATCTTTGCTTTCTTCACAATCTCTCGTGGTAAAAACTTTACTTCGATAAAATTCATTTTGCAAGGTTTTTGCAATTTTTAATCCGTTATCGGTAAAACTAAGTATTGCTACTTTTAAAACTTTTTCTGCCATTTTTTTATTGTTTGATTGCTTTTAGCAAGCATATCGGATTATGCAAATTTAGGGTTAAATTCATTTCTTCTACGATTTCCCAACCTAAGTTTTTGCAGCCTTGTTTGAAAGCATTACTACTGGTTTCCTTGACCGCATTGATCACAATTTGTGCTTTCGGTTGTATGATTGTATCTAGTTTTTCTAATAGTTCAGATAATTTTCCACCATGACCACCAATAAAAATACTATCAGGTGTTGCATACGAATTCAAATCTTGTTCAAAAAAATCGCCCATAACAGCTGTAATTCCAGGCACCCCAAATCGTTTTTGGTTTTCCTGTAGAATCAATTCACATTCTGGACGCTTTTCAAAAGCAATTACTTCCAATCTCGGATTTTTTAGTTTTGCTTCTATTGAAATTGATCCTGTGCAAAATCCAATATCCCACAAGACATTAGCATTCAACACATTTAACAAGTGCAAACTTGCAAGCCGAATTGGCATTTTGGTGATCATATTAGGTCTGCCTTCTAAACCTTTAAATGCTGTATCTGGAATTCCGAAATATTGTTTTCTTTCTTCCTTTTTGTGTATTAAAACACAGTTGAGTTTTTGGTAGTTTTTTTGTGTTGCTTCCGCGAGATGGATTGTTTGTACCTGTTCATGCTCACCTTCCAAATCTTCACCAATACTCATTTCGTAATTGTTGAAGCCGTAGTTCAGCATGCGTTGTGCAATTGCCGCTGGATTTTTCTGTTGATCCGTTAGTATACCAATCAACGGAAGTTGTTGTAGTAAGGCTTCATCTAAGGCTTTCCAGCTTCTTCCATGTACACTTACCGCAGTAAGTTGATTGCTATTAGTATTCGTTTTATTCGCCAATAATTGAATCGAACTAAAATAAGGATTTGTATGAATGATGGCTTCTGGATATTTATTTTGAAGCGTATTTGAAAACCCATAAAAGAGCGGATTTCCCGAAGCAAAAACAACAATGACAGCATTTGCTTTTTCATAATTTTCAAATACTTCATCCATTGGACTTTTGATATAAATCCATTGATGATTCTTGGGTAAGAACGCTTTCACCAATTCGTAATGACGTTTTCCTCCACTAAAAACTGTTGTGTTTTTAATGAGCATTTTTTGTTCTTCTGAAAAGAGAGGAATTGTATTTCCGATGCCTATTACGTGAAACGTCATGTTTGTTTTTATTGGATTACTACTTTATATCATGTAGTAGTGTAATTTTCTTCTGTTGTAAAAAGTGCATTATTATATCGTATCTAATTTTGACACTTCTTCCAATGTAAATGCGGCATTCACAATCGCTGCCGCAAAATTGCTTCCGCCTCTACGTTCCGTAATAAGCGCATAAGGTGTATCCTGCAATATTTTTAAACGCTCTTTGGATTCTATGACATTGATAAAACCTACTGGTGCGCCAATAACGCCCGTTGGACTGATAGTACCTGCATGAATTTGATCTACAATTTCAATTAATGCTGTTGGTGCATTCCCAATTACAAATAAAGCATCTGGATATTGCGCTGCAGCACGTTTAATGCCCGCTTGCGAACGTGTCAATCCTTCGGTTGCTGCCAATTGAAGCGTTTCTTCATCATTTAATAAGCACACTATTTGATTGTGATATTTTTTCGTAAATGCTTTCGTAATTCCTGCTTGAACCATGGTAACATCTGTAACAATGGTTCCACCATTTTTTAGATATGTATTCCATGTTTCAATGGCATTTTTGGAAGTTTCTAAATACTTAATGTATTCAAAATCGCCAGAAGTATGTATGCAACGAATGGCTGCCCATAAATGATCTTTATCAAAATGAGTCGCAGGTAAATTCGTTATGATTTCTTTAAAGCTTGCTTCTTGAATTTCCGAGCCTGTTTCAGGTTTTCTGTTTAAGTATCCGCGTGGTGTAATTAGATGATCTCGATATCTGAATGTTTGACTGTTTCCAATTAAAACCACACTAAACATGTCTACATCATTAACATTTAATTCACCTAAAGTTGTCAACAGAATGTTTTCTTCGGTTCTCCCTAATTGTTTGCAAATTGCTACAGGAGTAGAAGCTTCACGATATTTTAGATAAATATTTTTTAATGCTTGTAATTGCCAATAGCGTTTTTTGCTTTTCGGATTATACAATCCTGTAACAAAATCGCCTTGTGCCGCAGCAGTAATTCTTTTTTCAATAGTAGTCCACGGCGTCATTAAATCTGATAGAGAGATACAACAAAAATCATGTCCTAATATTGCACCGAGTTTGCTACCTGCAGTAATGAATGCTGAGATTCCAGGTACAGTTTCTACTTCAAGATTGAGTTTTTGTTCCGCAATTTTTTGGTATACAATAGATGCCATCGCATAGATACTTGCGTCTCCCGAACCTATGACTACTACATTTTCTCCTTTTTGCGCATGTTCGATGGCAATTTCAGCTCTTTTTTCCTCTTGACTTAGTTCTTTTCCAATACAGACTGTATTAAGATCAATAAGATGTTGAATGAATTGAAAATAATAATGATATCCAATAATCACAGTTGCTTTTGAAACAGCTTCTGTTGCCATTGGAATCATGTATTGTGCATGCCCTGGACCAAGTCCGACTACTTTAATCATGTGTATGATTCTTTTTTATAATGAGCAAAGAGAAATATGGAATCGTTCTCTCTGAGATTTCTGTTAGATTTGTGCTGATGATTTCTTCTGCTGTTCCCAATCGTTCACAATAGTAAAATTTCCATTTTTTTTCTTCTAAAAGTTGGTGAATCGCTTCCCAATTGGAACGAATTTTCATGAGTACCAATGTGTCAAAGTTTTGAAAATAGCTTGCTATTTTCTTCATATCACTTTCACGAGGAATAATTGCTACTTTTTCATTGAGTAAACATATAGGAATTTGAAGTTTTGCCGCTCCTAAGGAGAATGCATTTATTCCAGGAATTAAAGCAACAGGAAGTTTTCGTGTTTGCAATCGTTGAAGAAGATATGAAAATGAGGCATATAAGCTTAGATCGCCTTCACAAACAATGGCTACTTTTTTTCTTTCTTTGTATGCAGACTCAATTTTAACGACCGTTTCATCATAGGTTTTTTCTGCTGAAACTCTGTCTAGGGTCATTTCTAAAAAAAAACCTTCAAGTTGTTTTGTGTTGAGTCCATGATGTTCTAAAATTGGATAGACAAAACTTTTCTGAGTTCCTTTAAAGGATGAACCAGGATAAAATATGACATCTGCTTCTTTTAGAATACGTAATGCTTTTAGCGTAACTAATTCTGGATCTCCAGGACCTAAAGCTACTCCGTAAATAGTATGCAAAACTTTTAGCTTTTTTTCTTTTTGCGTTTGTATAGAAATAGTTGCCATTTTTCTTCTGCAACCCCTTTTTTGTCCATTTCGGCTCGAGCCATTGTAAAGAATAAGTCTGATAGTCTGTTGATATAGGCTACCACATATTCTTCCACACTTTCAGGATCTTCCAACATCAACGTTACTAACGTACGTTCACCTCTTCGTATTTGGGTTCTGCATACATGACAAAGCGCTGAGATTTCATTTCCTCCCGGAAGGATAAAATAATCGGAAGGTGAACTGATATTAGCTTCCAATTCATCCAACCAATTTTCACAAAATTCTGCACCATCTACAGGTCTTGGATTCGGATTGGCTTTTTTGGAATCAGAAGGTCTTGCCAAATGTGACATCATATCCATCATATCTTTTTGAATACGATGTAAGTTGGTTTGCCATTCATGAGTTTCTCCAAGTTTTGCTCTGAGTAAACCTATGGTAGAATTGACTTCATCCAAGGTTCCAATACATTCAATTCTTGCGGAGTTTTTGTAGGTTCTTTTTCCGCCGAAAACACCCGTTTTTCCAGCATCGCCTTTTCGTGTGTATATTTTCATAAGCTTATGCTGTAACTGTTAATTTATTTTCAATGGCATTCATTAATGTAGTTTCTTCCAGTTTTTCACCAATGATCACTAAGCGTGTTGCTTTGTGTTCTCCTTCTTTCCATTTTCTATCAAAGTAGTTTTCGAATCTGTTGGCTACACCTTGTACAATCATACGCATTGGTTTGTTGGGAACATGTATGATACCTTTGATGCGATAGATTTCAAATTCAGCGACCAATTCGCCTAGTACTTTTACGAGTTGTTTCGGTGTATGTGGCGCTTTTATTTCTACTACTAATGAATTGATGGTTTCGTCGTGATCGTGGTCATGATGGTGGTGATGGTCATGATCGTGGTCGTGATGATGGTGATGTCCATGATCGTGGTTATGCTCGTGATGATGATCATGTTTGTGATCATGATGATGGTGGTCGTGATGATGGTGATGATGTACTTCGTGATGTGAATGTTTTTCTTCAACGAAGTCTTCCGATTTCATGTTTAATCCTAATAATATATCTACAGGAATGTCACCTTTTACGCCTGAAATAATTTTTATGTTAGTGTCTACTTTGTTTTGAATAATAGTACGCACCTCATTGAATTGCGTTTCTTCTATTAAATCTGACTTTGTCATGATGATTAAATCGGCACATGCTAATTGATCTTCAAACAATTCTTCTATGGAAGATTCATGATCTAAGCTCTCATCTGCTAAACGTTGTTCTTGCACTTTGGCTCTATCACAAATTTCACCTGTGGCTTGTCCAACAGCATCTACTACAGTTACCACTGCGTCTACCGTAATTTGTGGTTTCAAGTCTGGCCAATTAAAGGCTCTTACTAAAGGTTTTGGTAATGCCAATCCAGAAGTTTCAATGATGATATGATCTATTTGATCTTTGCGTTCCATGAGTTGTAACATAGTTGGTAGAAACTCTTCTTGCACTGTACAACAGAGGCATCCGTTACTCAGTTCTAATATATTTTCTTCTTCACAACCACAGTCATTCCCTTTGAGTATTTCTCCATCCATTCCTAATTCACCAAATTCGTTAACAATAATAGCCAAACGTCTGCCGTTTGCGTTTCTTGCTATTTGATGAATAAGTGTTGTTTTTCCTGAACCTAGGAAACCTGTAATGATTGTTACAGGTATTTTTTGAGAAGTGTTAGCCATCATAGTATCTTTTTTCACAAAGGTATTAAAATTGTTTAAAAAAGTACTTCATTCTCTTTGCTACAATTTATGTGATAGGATTTTTAGTTGAGTTGAAATAGTATCTTTTTTTAGATACTTAATTTTAGAATAATAAAAGGTTTGATCTTCTGTTCTAAAATAAGAAACCACATCATTTTGATGTGGTTTCTTGTTTATTGTGACCCCGAACCTTCAAAGTTCGAACTATTTGGTGGAGGATTTGAAAGCTATTAATCTATTTTCATTGACACATTTCTCTATCTTTTGAAATAGTAAGAAAAAGGTGTATTTTAGAAGAGTAAATATTTCATTAAACATAAGGCTTTCAGTAATATTAAATAAATTTTCAATATCAAATGAGAATTGATAGAATTGCAATGATTGTTGGGATTGATAACTATGAACTTCAAGGTAGCTCACTGAAAGGTTGTATCAATGATGCCCAAAAAGTTAGAGATATTCTTATAACTCATTCTAATGGAGCTCCAAATTTTGATTGTAAAAAAACTTTTACTTCTAATAAATATAATATCAGCAGTGAATTTCTCTTATCTAAAGCGGAAGAATTCTTTTCATTAACTGCTCAAGTTGCATTATTTTATTTTTCTGGTCATGGCTTTCTGAATAACTTGGGAGGCTATTTAGTAACTCAAGATGCTAAAAAATATAGAGCAGGCGTAAAAATGAATGATATTCTAATAATGGCAAAACAAGCAAGAGAAGAAAATAGAATTCAAGAAATAATAATTGTTCTTGATTGTTGTCATAGTGGTTTTTTGGGAGAGTCTCCATTGCTAAAAGATTCTAGTTTAATTAATGAAGGAATATCTATTTTGGCAGCATCCCGTAAATATGAAAATGCTATGGAAGTAAATGGTTATGGTAAATTCACTAGACTTTTTATCAATGCACTTGCTGGTGGCGCTGGTGATTTTTGCGGAGAGGTAAAAGCTCCAGCTGTATATGCATATATAGATAATGCTTTAGGACCTAATAATCAAAGACCCATTTTTAAATCAAATGTATCTAAATTGATTTCTATCAGGAACACAGAAATAGACATTGAATCTTCTATACTCAGATATCTACCTGAATATTTTCTAACACCCACAGATAAAATTATTTTGGATCAATCATTTTTAAATAGAGATAAACAAAACCCAGTTAAACAATCTAAACTTTTTATTTTACAACTGTTATATGATCGCCAATTGATTTACTTAAAAAAAGAGAAAGATCTAGAATTAGGAGCATTGAAGAAAGATAGTTGCTTTCTTAGTTCCCAAGGGAAATATTATTGGCAAATAGTAAGTGAAACAATTAATAAAAATAACTAATCAAAGATGAGAAATGCTTTAATAATAGGAATCGATGAATACAAGAGTAATTTATTGGAAGGAAATGTGAGAAATGCGTCTTTAATGAACCAAGTTCTTTCTCGTAATGAAGATGGTTCTCCAAATTTTAACTGTAAAAATCTAATATCTTTGGATCAGAATATTAAATCTAATGTCATTAAAGATAGTATTGATAAATTATTTAAATTCTCACATTGTGATGTAAGTTTATTATATTTCTCTGGCTATGGTGCTCCTTCTTTAGATGGATATATTTTATCACAAGATGAGCAAAAGATATCTATTCAAGAAATTTTATTATTAGCAAATAATTCTGCCTCTAGAGAAGTTGTTTTAATATTAGACATTCAGGCTATAGATATCGGAGAAAGTTTTAATTCTAATTCACAAATTTTCACAAGAGAAGGGATTACTATTTTGATGGGAATTAGTGAAACAATTCAAGATTCTATTACTCCATTAGTATATGAGGCATTATCTGGAAATGTTTCTGATATTCTAGGCAGGGTCAAAATTACTTCAATATTCTCTTATGTAGACAATGCAATAGGAGAATGGTCTATGCGACCGATATTCAAATCTTATGTCAATTCCTTAGTATCTATCAGAAAATGCAAACCTAAGATAGAAATCAGTATTCTTAGAAAGCTAACTTACTTTTTTAAAAATCCAGATTATATATTAATGCTTAATCCATCTTATGAACCTACAGCAGAACCCAAGAATTCTGAAGATGAAAAAAAATTCGCTTTATTGAATGAATTTTACTCAATAGGTATAATAGAGCCAATAGGAGAAAATCATTTATATTATGCTGCTATCAATAGTAAATCTTGTCAACTTACTGCATTAGGGAAATATTATTGGCAATTAATAAGTAGACAAATAATTTAATATTATTTGTCTACTTATTAATTGTAAAAGCTTGACTGTTTTTAGCCAAGCTTATTTATAGAAAGAAATTTCCGTAGTGACCACGGCAGGATTCAAACCTGCGACCGCTGGAGCCGAAATCCAGTGCTCTATTCAGCTGAGCTACGTAGCCGTTTTATTCCCGCGAAAGCGGGAACCTTAGTATTTAAATTTTTTACATTCTTGTAAAATTAACCCATCAACTTTGCCTTTACTATCGTAGAAATAGTTTTTCCATCCGCTTGTCCTGCCAATTCTTTGGAAACGATTCCCATGACTTTTCCCATGTCTTTCATTCCTGAAGCACCAATGCTGTCGATGGTCATGACCACTACTTTTTCGATTTCTTCTTCAGAAAGTTGTTCTGGTAAAAACTGACTTATGACTTCTGCCTGATCAATTTCTGGAAGCGCTAAATCTTTTCTTCCTTGCTCTAAGAATATCGCAGCGCTGTCTTTACGCTGTTTTACCAACTTTTGCAATAACTTGATTTCATCTGCTTCCGACAACTCCTCTCCGGCTCCACTCGTCTTTGCTAAGAGTATTTCCGATTTCACCGCACGCAATGCTGCCAAAGCCGTTTGATCTTTCGCCTTCATCGCCGTTTTCATTGCCGTCATTATATCTTGTTGTAATCCCATGATTCTTATTTTTTGAGTTAGCGAAGATAAAAAATTAAACCCGAAAATAGAACAGCAATTTCCGGGTCTAAAAAAACATATATAATAGTACTAAATCAAATTAGTCAACGTTGTCGTGCAAGAAAGAATTGTTACTTCTCAATTGCATATCATCATTGCTATCCGTACCTAAACTGGTTCGGGAAGCTTTGCTGTCAGTCGGTTTTGAATCATTAAGCTCAATTCCTGCTCTTTTATAGGCAGGTTGTTTCTCAATTTCATCAATACGATTGGCAGTACTGTTATTGAATTTATAATTAAATTCTTTTAATTTTCGCTTACGCTCGTCCGTTCTGCTTTTTAAACTCTCTTCAATAGTGCTATTTAAAGGGTCAATGTTTTCTGCACTTGGAGTTTCCTCAGTCGGACTTTCCACAATTTTCTTTTCAAAAACTATACCATCTTCGGCTGCTTGCGGAATATTTTTTTCAGAAGCAGCTTCTTCCTCCATATAGTCATCTAAACTGTAACGCGTGACACCTTTGTCATGCACTTCTGTCACAGGAATGACTTCCACATGATCGTTTACTTCAATGGTATTGACATCTTCTGACAGGTCAAATCGGACTACATTTTCCTCTTGCTTTGGCGTTTCTTCTTGTACAGGAGTTGCCAATGGCATGTCAAAGGTAAAAGAAATTTGGTTTTCTTCCTCTTTTTGTTCAGAAATTACAAATTCTGGATTGTTTACTTCCATTTCTTTGATCTCATCTGTCAAGGTTGTGATAATAAATTCTTCATCTGCCTGTGCAGCTTTTACTTCTTCATACACCACCGACATATTCTTGATGAGTTCCGTAGTAGGAATCAAATTGAGTTCTGCAGTTTCTTCCACTAAAGTGTGACGAATCACTTTTTCTGCCTTTGGTGTATCTCCAGTTGGTTTTTGTGGAATATTTGGCGTCACTACAGCCGTTGCTTTAGGTGTTAAATCCTGCACTGCTGGCTGCTCATCTTCTAACGTATGAATGACTTTTTTCGCTTCCGTATTCACGATTTCATCCTGCTGATCTACATCAAAACCTGTCGCTATAATCGTTACCGAAATCGCATCTTCCAAAGTTTCATCTTCTCCAACTCCCATGATGATATTGGCACTTCCACCTGCTTCATTTTGAATGTGATCGTTGATTTCTCCGATTTCATCAATCGTGATCTCCTCTGAACCAGAAACGATAAGCAACAGTACGTTTTTAGCTCCTGAAATTTTGTTGTCGTTTAATAATGGAGAATCCAACGCTTTCATAATGGCTTCGCTCGCTCTGTTGGCTCCAGAAGCATTTGCCGATCCCATGATTGCGGTTCCACTATTTGATAACACAGTTTTCGCATCGCGCAAGTCAATGTTTTGCGTGTAGTGATGCGTAATTACTTCTGCAATTCCTCTCGACGCTGTAGAAAGTACTTCATCTGCTTTAGAGAATCCTGCTTTGAATCCTAAATTTCCATATACTTCACGTAGTTTGTCATTGTTGATCACAATTAACGAATCTACATGTGCACGTAACTTTTCTACACCAATACGCGCTTGTGCATTACGCATTCTTCCTTCAAACTTGAAAGGAATCGTGACAATTCCCACGGTAAGAATGTCTCTATCTCTAGCTAGTTTTGCAATGACTGGCGCAGCTCCTGTTCCGGTTCCACCGCCCATTCCGGCAGTAATGAATACCATTTTGGTATTGGTATCGAGCATGGTACCAATATCGTCGATACTTTCTAAAGCTGCTTTTTCACCCACTTCTGGATTGGCTCCTGCACCAAGTCCTTCTGTTAATGAAACACCTAATTGTATTTTATTAGGGACAGCACTGTTTTGTAGCGCTTGTGCATCTGTATTGCAAATGACAAAGTCTACGCCCTTTATTCCTTGATGGAACATGTGGTTGATGGCATTACTTCCGCCACCGCCTACACCGATCACTTTGATTACATTTGATTGGTTTTTTGGCAAATCAAATGAAATGTTTCCGAATTCTGTGTTGCTACTCATAATTCTTAAAACTGGTTTT
>JBCCLH010000031.1:0-66614 GCA_039026955.1 Bacteroidota bacterium | reverse complement strand
TTTCGGAAAGTATTTCTTAAGCAATTCTATATTGGTATTCTGATGACCAAAAAACTCTCTTGGACTGATCTCAGAAAGTTCAAAAATAATTTCGTTCAAAAGCGAGTCGTATTAAAGATTAGATTTCCGTTTTGTTTTTTTAGATTTGCAAAGCAAACTTACCATTTTTTAATAGATTAAACTTAAAAAAATATCAACAATTCGCCAATGGCAATTATAACACTGACAACTGATTTTGGGGAGAAAGACCATTTTGTAGGCGCAGTTAAAGGAGCTATTTACAGTGAGCTACCTGATGTTCGTATTGTTGATATCTCACACAGCATCAGTCCATTTAGCATCACAGAAGCCGCATATGTCATTCAAAATGCTTTTCAAAGCTTTCCCAAAGGCAGTATTCATATTATCGGAATTGACTCAGAGTTGAATCCTGAGAATAAGCATATTGCGCTGAAATTGGACGGTCATTTTTTTGTGTGTGCCAACAACGGAATTATGAGTTTGATTGCTTCTGAGATCGTTCCTGAAAAGATTGTAGAAATTAATATTCACGATCGTATTGAGACGAATTTTCCTGTGTTGGATGTGTTTGTGCAAGTAGCTTGTCACATCGCACGTGGTGGAACCTTGGAAGTAATTGGGAAAACCATTCAGGACATCAAACATTTAACGGGCATCAAACCTGTAGTAAATACCGACGAAACCCAGATTATTGGAAACATAATTTATATTGACAATTACGGAAATGTAGTCTCGAATATTTCCAGAAAACTGTTTAAAGATGTTGGAAAAGGACGGAATTTTGAGATTTCTGCACGAAATTACAAGTTCAAAACGATTCACGAGTGTTATAGTGACGCCATTAATTTTAAGCTGGAAAAACACAAACGCGAAGAAGATGGAAAAAAGTTAGCGTTGTTCAATTCGGCAGATTTTTTAGAGTTGGCCATTTACAAAAGTAATCCGCATACGGTGGGAAGCGCTTCTACCCTTTTCGGATTGCGATTTAGAGATACCATAACCATTAATTTTAGTTCATAATATGTTTGTACGCATAGTAAAGATGAGTTTTCACACCAAATACATTCCTGATTTTTTGGAGATGTTTGACGAAAAAAAACAGTCCATTAAAGATCGAGAAGGTTGTGAATTTTTAGAGTTGTATCAAGATAAAAACAATCCTGAAATCTTCTTTACGTACAGTCATTGGAGACATGTGGACGATTTGGAAGCGTATCGAAATTCAGATTTGTTCAAAAATGTCTGGAAACAAACCAAAGCCATGTTCAATGATAAACCGTATGCGTGGAGTGTTGACAAACTCGTGAGTTTAACTTAAAAAATACTAGAATTCCAAACCAAACGTTACACAAACAGAGATTCCCGAAAAAAGATCGCTAATTACAACCAATGTTAAGAGCCTTATACTACAAATTATCACCCAAACAACGATTATTACTGCGGAAAGTAGTGTATGCGCCAATTGATTTGTTTCGAAAACGTCACGAACTCGAACCACCAAAAGGTTATGTCTATACGGGACCGGGAAATTATATAGAAATTGGCGAAACCTTTTTTGGGTATTTTAAAGCATACGGAAACATTCAGCCGAACAGTCGCATCTTAGATATTGGTTCAGGCATTGGTCGGATGGCGATTCCGTTTACGAAGTTTTTGAGTGATCAAGGAAGCTACAAAGGTTTTGATGTTGTAGCACAAGGTGTGGATTGGTGCACAGAACACATCACGAAAAAATATCCAAACTTTGTATTTACACACACACCACTAAAGAACGATTTGTACAACCTGAATACGAACGAAGAAGCGAAAGATTTTACATTTCCATATACCGATAAAAGCTTTGATTTTGCCTTTTTAACTTCGGTATTCACACACATGATGCCCACAGATGTGTTGCATTATTTGGACGAAATTCACCGTGTATTGGATGCTGAAAAGTTATGTTTGGCGACATTTTTTATTTTGGATGAAACGGCTCACAAACACATGTCGTCTAGTAAAATGAACTTTAAAGTGAATCGAGAAACCTATGCGTTGATGGACGAAAAAGTGAAGGAAGCCAATGTCGCTTTTGACAAAGATTATATTTTTGCACAGTTTAAAGCAAGAGGCTTCGAGATTGTCAATTATTTTCCAGGAACTTGGTCAGGACGTACAGAAAACACCTTATCATATCAAGATATTATTGTATTAAAAAAGAACTAAATGTTAGCCATACTTAGAAAAGAAATCAACTCCTTTTTCTCCTCATCGATAGGATATTTGGTGATTGCCCTATTTTTAATTCTCAACGGATTATTCTTATGGTTTTTTAAAGGCGAATTCAACATTCTCAACTACGGATTCGCAGATTTAACGCCATTTTTCACCTTAGCACCTTGGATTCTCATCTTTTTGATTCCTGCCATTACGATGCGTAGTTTCTCAGAAGAAAAACGTTTGGGAACACTTGAATTACTATTAACAAAACCGATCTCAGGTTGGCAGATTGTCCTTGGGAAGTATTTAGGCGCTTTTGTGTTGATTCTCTTAGCTTTGATTCCAACATTACTGTACGTTTATACCGTTTGGAATTTAGGAAATCCTGTGGGGAATTTGGACGTAGGAAGTACACTTGGCTCCTATTTTGGATTGCTCTTCTTAATCGCTGCGTATACGAGTATTGGCGTGTTTACGTCTACGCTTTCGCAGAATCAAATTGTGGCGTTTATTGCGGCTGTTTTTATCTGTTTTGTGATGTATTTTGGATTTGAAGGCATCGCTTCCGCAGATTTGTTCGGCGACCTGAATCCGATGATTGAAAAATTTGGAATGAAACGTCATTTCGACAGCATCGCGCGCGGTGTGATTGATACGAGAGATGTCATCTACTTTTTGAGCGTGACTGTTTTCTTTTTATACCTAACTGTAGTTCAACTAAAAAAACGATAAGCTTGAAAAAAGAAATTCCAATTCCTGTTAAAATACTGTTGGTACTCGTTGGATTGCTGATTCTCAATGCCATTTCAGGCACTATATTCACACGTTTCGATTTAACGCAGGACAAACGCTATACCTTATCAGAAGCTTCTAAAAACACTTTGGCAACTGTACAATCGCCCATGCGCGTGACGATCTTTTTGAAAGGAGATTTACCTACGGAATACAAACGTTTGGCAGATGAAACTGTGCAATTATTAGAAGAATTTGCAGCGTACAACGATAATATTGAATATGTTTTTGTTGATCCGATCAAAGAAAATGCCATTGACTTTTTGAAAGATAACGAAATGCGTCCACGCTACATTACCGAAGAAGTCGCAAATAAAGTATCACGCGAAGTCGTGTATCCTTGGGCTATCGTACAGCATGAAAATAAAGGTGTGAATGTTTCGCTCTACAAAAATAATTTAGCAAATTCCGACAATGAAAAAATAGCAAGTTCTGTACAGCATTTGGAATATGCATTTGCAGATGCATTTACCAAATTGACGTTGATCGAAAAGCAACGCGTTGCCATTTTACGCGGTCATGGCGAATTAGACGATATTTATATTTACGGTTTTCAAAAAGCGCTCGTTGAATACTATAATCTTGGTGCTTTCGATTTGGGAGCTTTTCCAGATGATCCTGAAAAAACACTTAAAAACTTGAATCGTTTTGACTTAGTTATCGTTCCAAAACCAACAAAAAAGTTTACCGATCAAGAGAAATATATTTTAGATCAATATACGATGAATGGTGGAAAATCCTTATGGTTGGTGGAAACTGCGCAAGCAGAATTGGACAGCATTCGCCAAAAAGGAAAAACCTTAGCCTTCCCAAGAGATTTAGGATTGACCGATCTATTTTTTGAATACGGCATTCGTATCAATCCAAAATTAGTCAACGACATGCAATGCGCCGCAATCGGAATGGAGTTTGGAGAAGGCAGCAATGCACAGTATTTGCCTGTGCAATGGCGTTACAATCCGTTAGCACAAACCGATTTGAATCATCCAATTACAAACAACACAAATTTGGTGCGTTTTGAGTTTGCCAATCAGATTGATACTTTAAAAAATGGACCCAAAAAGACGATTCTGCTGAAAAGCTCACCACAATCCAGATTGGAAGGAATTCCGAAAGAAATCTCGCTAAACGTGATTGAAAAAGAGCCTGCGCCAGAAGCCTATCTAGGAAAAGGCAATCAAAATTTAGCCGTGTTAGTGGAAGGCACTTTTGAATCTGCCTACAAAGAACGCGTCAAACCAGCACAACTAAAAAATGTAAAAAATCAAGGAGAATCGAAGATGCTTATTATTGCCGATGGTGATGTGGTGAAAAATCAAGTTTCGCGTGGACAGCCGCAAGAATTAGGGTTTGATATTATCACACAACGTCAATACGGAAACAAAGAATTCCTGTTAAATTCGGTAAATTACTTGTTGGACAATTCGGGACTTATAAACATTCGATCGAAAGAATTGAAATTAGCCTTTTTAGACACTCAAAAAGTAACCGACGACAAATCCTTTTGGCAATGGATAAACATTGGCTTCCCATTGGCATTACTTGCGATTTTTGGATTCGTATTTACGACGATTCGAAAGCGCAAATTCGCCAAATAGTTGTTAATAAGTTTCCTTTCTTTACAACGACTTTTGAGATATATTTGTAAGAATATAACAATGTGATCTTTTTCGAGTGAATTTACCACAGAAAAGCTATGTAATTTAACGCGGAAGGATTATTTTTGAACATCAAATAGCACAGAAACACATGAAATTTATTGTATCAAGTACATATTTATTAAAGCAGCTACAAGTTTTAGGCGGCGTTATTAACAACAGCAATACTTTACCAATTTTAGACAATTTCCTTTTTCAACTCAACGAAAACGAATTGAAAGTCTCTGCTTCCGATTTGGAAACGACGATGTCATCCGTTTTAACGGTTGAATCAGACAGTACTGGAAATATTGCTGTGCCAGCGAAGTTATTATTAGATACTTTAAAAACCTTTCCAGAGCAACCGTTAACGTTTGTGGTGGAAGATAATAATACTGTTGAAATCAGCTCAAATCATGGTAAATATGCGTTGGCATACGCAGATGGAGATGAATTTCCTGCTTCGGTAGAATTAAAAGAGCCAAGTTCAACAACAATTGAAGGTCATGTGTTAGCAACTGCGATTAGCAAAACGATTTTCGCTTCAGGAAACGACGATTTGCGTCCTGTGATGAGCGGTGTATTTTTCCAGTTTTCTCCAGAAAATTTAACATTTGTTGCAACGGATGCGCACAAATTGGTAAAATACCAACGTACTGATATTCAAGCATCACAAGTTGCAGAATTCATTATGCCAAAGAAACCGTTGAATTTATTGAAAGGAATTTTAGGCGGAAGCGAAGAAGAAGTATTGATCGAATATAACGATAGCAATGCAAAGTTCTCTTTTGATAATACGGTGTTAGTATGTCGTTTGATTGATGGAAAGTATCCAAATTACGAAGCGGTAATTCCGAAAGAGAATCCTAATAAATTAGAAATCAACAGAAATCAATTTTTAAATTCGGTTCGTCGTGTGAGTATCTTCTCGAATAAAACGACACACCAAATTCGTTTGAAAATTGCAGGAGCGGAATTGAATATTTCTGCGGAAGATATCGATTATTCAAACAAAGCTGAAGAGCGTTTGACGTGTGATTACCAAGGTGACGACATGCAAATTGGCTTCAACTCGCGTTTCTTAACGGAAATGATCAACAATTTAGGTTCAGATGAAGTTTCGTTAGAAATGTCATTGCCCAACAGAGCTGGAATCCTAACACCAATCGACGGATTGGAAGATGGCGAACACATCACCATGTTAGTCATGCCAGTAATGTTGAATAACTAGCATTCATTTTTATTTTTATATATAGAAGTCGTTGTACAGCTTGTTTGTGTGACGGCTTTTTTTGGTGTTAGGTGTTTGGTTTTGGGTGTTGGTAAAATACTTTTCATTTTTCATTTAGTGTGTTACATTTTTCATTTTATTTCGATTGTTATCAGTTGGTCGCTTTGCTCCGTTATGAGTTTGTCTTTTTGTTAATTTGTTTTATCCTTTGATACTTCTCAATACTCAATACTAAGATCTAAAAGCTAGCCAAAACTACTTTTTTATTTTACGTTTCGTGTTTTACACTTTTTCATTTTACTTCGATTGTTGTCAGTTGGTCGCTTTGCTCCGTTATGAGTTTGTCTTTTTGTTAATTTGTTTTATCCTTTGATACTTCTCAATACTCAATACTAAGATCTAAAAGCTAGCCAAAACTACTTTTTCATTTTGCATTTAGTGTGTTACATTTTTCATTTTATTTCGATTGTTGTCAGTTGGTCGCTTTGCTCCGTTATGAGTTTGTCTTTTTGTTAATTTGTTTTATTCTTTGATACTTCTCAATACTCAATACTAAGATCTAAAAGCTAGCCAAAACTACTTTTTCATTTTGCGTTTAGTGTTTTACATTTTAAATTTTTATTCGATTGTTGTCTGTTGTCAGTTGTGAGTTCTTTTCGATTTAAATTTAGGCTTCTTGAGTGGTAATTTGATTTTTGTGATAAAATCTACTTGTTTCTTTTTTTTTACCACGAAAACACGAATTGATTATTTTGTTTTGATTGAAGAGACTTTGAATCGTCATTACGAGAAGCGATAGCGACGCGGTAATCTGTTTATGGAGGAAAGTATTCGTTATTTGAAGTAAAAGATTGCCACGACTTCGTCTCGCAAAAGACGTTACAAAATCAAAATCAACGAATAAACAAAACCAAAAGCAAAGCGACCTAAGACCCAAAACCTAAAAACCTATATCAATTCCCCGACTAACTTCTCCAACATCACCACACACAAATCTAATTGTTCTTTTGCAACAAATTCATTAGCTCTGTGAGCTTGATCGATGCTTCCTGGTCCGCAGATAATGCTTTCGTAGCCGCCTTCGTGAAACTGTCCCGCTTCTGCTGCGTAGGCGACGGTTTTCCAAGAATGATTTCCTGTGAGTTTTTGGACTAAACTTACAATACTATCGGTTTCTTTCGTATCTAACGCAGGCACTGGCGGATGGATTAAGGTATTTTTGATTTTAAAATTTGGGAACTTTTTTCGGATTGCTGCTGCTCTTTCGGCACAAAAGTCAAAATAATCTTGAAATACTTGGTGAATGTCATCTTTTGGAATGACGCGAATGTCCCATTCAAAACTACAATAATCTGCGACAATGTTTGTAGCTACGCCGCCTTGAATCTGTCCCACATGAATAGTAGAATGTGGCGGATTGAAACGATCGTCTGTCGAAGTTTCTGAGATGGTTTTCATTTTATTCTCTAACCAAAGTATCAAACGTGTACTTTCGTGAATGGCACTGACTTCTTTGTGAATGCCACTACTATGTCCTGCTGAACCATTGACTTCTGTTTTCACATAACAAACACCTTTCTTTCCAATTACAGGTTCCAACATAGACGGTTCGCCAATGATCGCGTATTTTGGTGTTTCTGTATATGTTTTTTGAATATGTTTAATCAAATCTGGTGCGGCCAAACAACCAATTTCTTCATCATAACTAAAGGCAAAATAGATTGGTTTTTTCAAATCAGCTTTTATCATTGTTGGCAATGCTGCTAGACAACAAGCTACAAAACCTTTCATATCACAACTACCACGCGCATACAACTTTCCATCTTTTTCGGTCAATACAAACGGATCTGTATCCCAGACTTGTCCTTTGACAGGAACGACATCTGTATGTCCTGAAAGAATCACGCCGCCATCGACTGCTGGACCAATTCTACAGTGTAACGAGGCTTTTGTTTCTTCATAGTTAGGAACGAGTGTCGTTTCAATTCCGTGCGATTCTATATAGTCTTTAATCCAATGAATAATTTCTAGATTGCTTTCGCCTCCTAACACAGGAAAACTTACCAAATGACTTAATATCGTAGTTGCGTTCATAATTAATTATAGCCTATAAATACAGCAATGACTAGTGTGATTGCTGAAAAAATAAATATCATAATGGTGACAGGAAGTATGAATCGAAACCAACGATCTATAGGGACGCGACACATACTTAACATCGCAATGAGTCCGCCTAGTGTTGGATTGATGAGATTTGAAACTCCATCACCAATTTGAAATGCTAAGATACTGGTTTGCCGTGTCAATCCAATGACTTCTCCCGTCGGAATCATCACAGGTAAGGTTGCCAATGCTTGTCCGCTTCCAGATGGAATGAAAAAGTTAATCACACTTTGTGAGACTGCCATTCCCACAGCCGACACATGCAAGGATAAATCTTTTAAAACTTCTGATAAATGAAAGGAAATCGTGTCGCTGATATGTCCCATTTCTAACAGTATTTTGATCGTAGTCGCAAAACCCACCATAAAAGCGCCTGGAGCCACATACGCTACCGATTTTAACATCGTTTCACTAAATACGGTTGTGTTCATTCTCCCGACAATTCCCGTTGCAACGGCAATCATTAAAAATATTGCTGAGATTTCATTTAGATACCATGAAAGATTAAAAATTCCATATAAAAGTGCTGCCAAACCTATTATAAACACAGAGATTACCAACCAATTATTTGCTGACATTTTATAGTCTTCAATTGGTTTTGAGAGTGAAATACCGTCTATATTTAATCCGCGACCTAAGCTTTTTTCAGGATTTTTGGTGATCTTTTTTAGATATCTCACATTATGAAAGGCTAAAAAACTCAGCGCACTAAAACAGAGAATACTTCGCAGCAAAGCACCTGAAAACAAAGGCAATTCTGCAATTTTATGTCCAATTCCAACCGTATATGGATTGATTGGTGACAGTCCAAATCCAATCGTGACGGCTCCTACGGAAATTCCTGCTGCTAAGAGCAAATCGCCTCCTAATGCTAAGGCAACTACCGCTGCAATTGGAATCATCGCAATATTATGTTCATATCCTACAAAAACACCTAATGCGCCGTAAATAAACGTCATAATCACGACTGCCAAGTATTTCTTTTCTTGTCCAAGCGTTTTTACAAACGTACCCACTGCATTTTCAATCGCCTTCGTACGTTCCATGATTCCAAACATGATTCCGCCAGATAACACTACAAAAATCACTTCTGCCGCCGCTTTAAATCCCATAGGAATCGCTTTAAACATATCTAACAAACCGACAGGCGTATTTGCGATGGTTTTATAGGAATTTGGCACCACACTATTGCGACCGTCAATCAAAATACGCTGAAATTCTCCCGCAGGAATCAAATAGGTTAAAAGTGTCACAAAAACGATGATAAAGAATACGATGACAACTGCATGCGGAATGTGTTCATACCATTTTTTCGTGTTTTTTGAGGTTGTATTCAATGTGCAGTTTTATTTGTAAAAGACGCCTAATTTAATCAAATTATACTGAAAATCTAAATTCCAAATCCCAATACCTAAAAGCGAAGCGACCTAACACCCAAAACCAAAGATATTCCCTATTTTTGCACAAATTTTTACACTATGATTCCAAATGATACGATTGTTGCTTTGGCGACACCTTCAGGTGCAGGAGCCATTTCTGTGATTCGAGTTTCGGGAACGGATGCCATTACAATTTGTGAACCACTTTTTAAATCGGTTCGTAATAAAAAGTTGACGAAACAGAAATCGCACACCCTTCATTTAGGTCATATTGTGGATGAAAACCGTTATTTGGATGAAGTGTTGGTCTCTCTTTTTAAAGGTCCTCACTCCTACACTGGCGAGAATACGATTGAGATTTCGTGTCATGGTTCTGTGTATATTCAGCAGCAAATTATTCAGTTGTTGTTGCGAAGTGGTTGCCGAAATGCCAATGCTGGAGAATTTACATTGCGTGCGTTTTTGAATGGAAAACTCGATTTGTCGCAGGCAGAAGCTGTGGCAGATTTGATTGCGAGTGATTCCGAAGCGTCACACCAATTGGCAATGCAGCAGATGCGTGGTGGCTTTAGTAATGAGATTAAGAATTTGCGTGAAGAACTGTTGAATTTTGCTTCGTTAATCGAATTGGAACTCGATTTTGCCGAAGAAGATGTCGAATTTGCCGATCGTACGCAGTTTAAAACCTTGGTTGAACGAATTCAGTTTGTTTTAAAACGATTGATCGATTCGTTTGCGGTTGGAAATGTGATTAAAAATGGAATTCCTGTCGCGATTGTCGGTGAACCGAATGTAGGGAAATCTACATTATTGAATGCACTTTTAAACGAAGAACGCGCTATCGTTTCTGACATTGCAGGAACGACACGTGATACCATTGAAGATGAATTAGTGATCGATGGAATTTCCTTCCGATTTATTGATACTGCGGGAATTCGTGATACGAAAGACGTCGTAGAAAGCATCGGAATTCAGAAGACATTTGAAAAGATTGAACAAGCACAAGTAGTGATTTACTTGATAGATAGTTCGCAGTTGACAGTTGACAGTGTAGCACTTTTAAAAACTGAAATTGGAAAGATTAAAAATAAATATCCGCAGAAACCGTTGGTCATAGTTGCGAACAAGATTGACATGCTTGAGCAGTCACAAATTGAGCAGTTAAAAACCGAAATTGAAAAGATTCATATCCTTTCTGCCAAAGAAAACATTGGTGTCGATTCGCTGAAAGAAAAACTCGTTTCTTTCGTGAATACAGGTGCGTTGCGCAACAACGAAACCATCATCACCAATACACGACATTACGATGCGTTGTTAAAAGCCTTGGAAGAAATTGACAAAGTTCATTACGGACTCGAATCTGGCTTATCAGGTGATTTGATGGCGATTGATATTCGTCAAGCACTGTTCCACTTTGGAGAAATTACGGGTGAAATTACTACGGATGATTTGTTGGGGAATATTTTTGCGAATTTTTGTATTGGAAAGTAATTATTTTATGTGTCTATCACTTTTTGTCACTAAAATTAAAAGCAGCATTTGTATTTGTATAAAGTTACAATGAGAAGAATCGTTCATGAATTTGTACATTTGACATTGATGACGCGTTTCCTTTTTATTTTATTGCTATTCTTTACGACAGTTTGTTTTTCACAAGAAACAACCGAAGAGCTTCTTCAACTCGAAGAAAACCTCAGCAATGCTACTTCCAACACTGAAAAAATTAAAGCATTGCTAGCGTTGGGCGAATACGAGCTGGATCATAATTTTGGGAGAGCTGAATATATTCTTCAAGATGCATTAGATTTTACCAAGGAGCATCAAGGAAATTTGGATGCACAATATGAAGCTTTGGTGGAAGTGCAATTAGGCGTTTTAAAGCGAAGACAAGCTTCGTATACAGCGGCAACTTCACACTACTTAAAAGCACTCTCCTATTTTGAATCTGTAAAAGATACTTCCAATATTTCTGATATTTATCACAATATTGGAATGGTTTACAAGTTTCAAAGAGATCATAAAACTGCTATTGACTATTTTGATAAAGCCATTAGCGCTAATGAAAGTATCGAAAATTCACAAGGAGTTGGTTTGGCGTATGTGGCAAAAGGAAGTAGTTTTCGATCGTTAAAAAAATATGATAAAGCCGAAGCGTATTATTTAAAAGGAAAAGAAATATTTAATCAATTAAATTATAACAAAGGGCTAGAACAAGTCAATAATTTTTTAGTATTACTCTACATCCGTACTGATAGATACAATGAGGCGTTATCTTTAGCCAAATACAATATTGAACGTTCTAAAAAATACAATGAGAAAATTTCTTTAGTCAATAACTATTTAAATATTTCTAATGTATATTATAAAGAAAAAGAGTATAGAACTGCGGGCAAATATGTGGATTCTGCATTGCGAATTGCAAAGAAAGAAGGACTCAAACAGAAAGTATTGTCAGGATATGCCAAAAAAAGTAGGTTATGGTACAAGCTGGAAAATTTTAAAGCCGCTTACATTGCACATAGAAAGTTTAAACAGTATTCGGATTCGTTATTTAATAAAGAAACGACGCAAAAGCTGAAAGAATTAGAATTACAATACAAATTTGCCCAAGAACGAAAAGAGATTGAACTGACGACAAAGTCAGAAGCAGCGCAAAAACAATTGTATCTTATTTTATTAGTACTTACGTTGATAAGTGCGTTTATTATTGGACTTTTGGTGAAACGAAATTACACCAATCGCGCAAAGATTTCTCAAGAAAAACTAGAAAAACAACAAGCGCAAAAGTTATTACTAGATGAAAAAGTACGCATCAACGAAGAGGAAACGAAACGCTTGATAGCGGACAATTCCATGCGTTTGGAATTTAAACAAGAACTGCTAGATCAATTGAAAAAAGAAACTTCCAATGTCCGATCGTTTGACGAAATGAAACAAACCATGCAATCGTTGATTTCCAAATTACAATTGCAAATTGCTACCGAAAATAAACTTTCTTCCATTCAAGATAAAATTGAAGAAGTCAACAAAGGATTCGATACAAAACTCCGAGAAACCTATCCAAAATTGACCAAAATCGACCGAGAAATTTGTGCCTTAATGCGCTTAAATTTATCGATTAAAGAAATTGCTTCCATTCGAAATTCTTCTATTGATGCCGTGAAAGCAGCACGATATCGCATTCGAAAAAAGATGCAGTTAACCGCTGGTGAAGAACTCGAATATATCATTCAAAGTCTTTAAAATACTGGGCTGTCACTTTTTATTACCAAAAAAATCTACGCTAATTGCAGTGCATTTTTATTTTTGCGTTACACCATTGTTTTGCACAACACCATGAAAAAACTACTGTCTATGCTGCTGCTTCTTGTAAGCACTACTTTTTACGCACAAATCTATGTTCCTGACGACAATCTTGAACAAGCCTTTATTGATCTTGGATACGATACGGTATTGGATGATTATATAGGCGTTTTAGCAGCATTTCAAGTAACTACTTTACATATTTCTGGGAGAAATATTAGCGATCTAACCGGCATAGAGTCTTTAGCATTCTTGATTTCTTTGAATTGTAGCAATAATAATATTACCAATGCAGACTTTAGCTCTAATAGTGTGTTGCGAGTTCTAGACATCAGTGATAATAATTTAAACACTTTAAATTTTAACAATACAAATAATAATTTGGTCATAACTTTTGATGCGCGAAACAATCCTAATTTACAGTGTATTAGAGTGGATGATGAAATATATTCTACCAATAATTGGTCAAATATAGATGCACAAACCGGTTTTAGTTCGATAGATTGTTCTTTGTTGACCTACATTCCTGATACAAATTTTGAACAAGAATTGATCAATCAAAATTACGATTCACATCTTAACAAACATGTACGTACTACTACAATTAATTCAATTAGTAGCTTAGATATTAGCAATGAAAATATTTCAGACTTAACTGGTATTCATGATTTTACAGCGTTGGAGGAACTTTTTGCCAATAATAACAATTTGACTGTCGCTGATATTTCCTCCAATACAAATCTCGAATGGATACGACTGGATAACAATTCGATTACAAATGTCACCATTGGGAATTTACCCAATATGAGGCAACTAGAACTCTTTGAAAATTCGCTAAATTCTGTAGATTTAAGCGGTTTGCCTGCCTTAGAAGTCTGTTATTTACGAGCCAATAACTTGTCAACTGTAAACCTTTCAGGCAATCCGTTGTTGGAAACAATTAGTCTGCAAAATAACAATACAGCTTTTACAAGTTTAGATTTTAGCAATAATCCCAATATGAAAGAGATTTTTTGTTCGGATAACAATCTTTCTTCGCTACATATTGCTTCCAATACCAACTTAAGAGTACTTTGGTGTAGCAATAACAACCTAACCACACTCGATTTATCGCATACACCTTTATTGGCAAGTTTACAATGTGAAAATAATCAATTGACTTTTTTAGATGTTAAAAATGGTGGAAATACCTTGATGAATTCTGACTTTAGCTTTCGAACTGCTGGAAATCCCAACTTAGACTGTATTAATGTAGATAATCCTACGTATGCTACAAATACATGGATAACATATATAGATGCGACTGTTAGTTTTGATCAGCATTGTTACGAAACCTATGTGCCTGATGCTAATTTTGAAAATTATCTGGAAACGCATACTGCTATTGGTTTTACTGTTGAAGTTGGAAATGCTTCTAGTCTCGGAAACGGTATTGCAAACGATCAGTATGTAACCACAAGTAAAATTTCAGGCTTAACGAGTCTTTTAATTTTCAACAGAGGCATCCAAGATATCACTGGTATTGAAGATTTTACTGCGCTAGAAACACTCTACGCGATGGACAATCCGTTTACAACTCTTGATATGAGTAAAAATGTCAACTTACAAGATCTCAGAGTCAGCGGAACTTCTATCAGCGCTATTGATGTGAGCATGCTACCGTCGCTAGAAATATTAGATATTGCAGATACTTCGATTAGCACTGTTGATATCAGTGCCAATCCAAATTTGATATTTTTATGGGTTTCTAACACGCAAATTACTTTGTTAGATCTTACTCAAAATACCGCGTTGGAACTTTTACACATTGCGCAAACTTCTATTGAGGAACTAGACCTTACGGATCATTCAAATTTAGTACGATTCAATGCAGAAAACGCGGGACTTTTATTTTTGGATATGCGAAATGGAAATAATGTGAATGTTACCGAATTTAACACCTTACAAACTCCAAATTTAACCTGTATTAATGTTGATAATGCTATGTATGCCACTGCAAACTGGACTAACGTCGCGCCAAATAATACCTTTGATGAACTTTGTAACGATACCTACATTCCTGATCCTAA
Organism: Bacteroidota bacterium; assembly: GCA_039026955.1. GTDB lineage: Bacteria > Bacteroidota > Bacteroidia > Flavobacteriales > Flavobacteriaceae > Kordia. Next base: position 51,820 of record JBCCLH010000031.1, on the reverse strand, counting down.
TTTTGAAGCCTATTTGGAAGCAAATAACTTAGGAAACAATAAAGCAAATGATCAGTATGTAAGTACGCTTAAAATTAAAAATGTACAAACACTTGATGTTTCCAATCAAAGCATCACAGATTTGACAGGAATTGAAGCTTTTGACGCGCTCGAGAATCTAGATTGCTTCAGTAATAATTTAACCAGTATTGATGTGTCAAACAATCTAAATTTAGTACGTCTTTCCTGTTATTTCAATCATAATTTAGCAATGTTGACACTTGGAAATCTTCCTAATTTAGAAGAACTCTCTTGCAGTTTTGGAGAGTTGACTTCTTTAAATCTAAGTCAATTGCCTGCTTTAAAAGATCTCATCTGTATCAGCAATGAACTTACAACACTTGATGTTTCCTCCAATCTTTTACTGGAAGAATTAAATGCAAGCCTTAATAATCTCACTACAATAGATTTATCTACCAATACAGCCTTGAAAAATGTTGCTGTAGCAAACAACAAGCTAGTTTCATTCAGCATTGATAATGGAACCAATACTTCCATTACTGCATTCAACGCGACTCATAATCCTGATTTGACCTGCATTGAAGTAGATGATGAAATGTATGCAACTACCAATTGGACTCAAATTGATACGCAAACTTCATTTAGTAATTCCTGCACGATAGAAATTGCGCCTAAAGTGTTTTTACAAGGCGCCATGTTTGATCCGAATGTTGGAGAATCAGAACTTATGCGAGATGATTTAAGAGTTGCTGGAGTCATTCCAACAACGAGTCCGTATCAAGATAGAATCTCCTGCGATCCTATGATATTCAATACAACAGGAGAAAATGCTATTGTAGATTGGGTCTGGATTGAACTCAGAAGCGCTGATGATCATACCAAAGTTTTAGCGAGTCAATCTGGACTCCTCCAACGCAATGGAAATATTGTAGCATCTGATGGTGGATTTATAACCTTTGCTACAGGTCCAAAAAACTACCACTTCTCCATACAACATCGCAATCACTTAGGCATTGTAACGGGGAATTCGTTAGTAGCAAATACGGGCGCGTTATTAATAGTCAGTTTTACAGATGCATCTGATCAAAATGTGTATGGTACCAATGCACAAACTACGTTTAGCATGCCAAGCGATGTTTCAGCTATGTGGGCTGGAAATGCCAATAATGATCACGTAGTGCAATACTCTGGTACCTTGCCCGATACACCAACTATTTTAGCTACAATATTGAATGATGCAGGAAACTTTTTAAACTTCCCAACCTATACTGTAAGTGGCTATAATGACAATGATATTAATATGGATGGAAGTGTACAATATTCTGGAACCAATCCTGATACGCCATTTATTTTACAAAATGTGCTGGCACATCCTAGTAATTTTCTAAACTTTAGCACCTTTCAAATACTTGAACAACTTCCCCAAAATTAACACCTATGAAAAAGATTATATACACCTTTATGTTCTTAATGAGTTTCTACGCCGTAGCTCAAACCACCTTTGTCCCAGACGATAATTTTGAAGCCTATTTAGAAGCCAATGGCGCTGGAAACGGAATTGCGAATGACAACCTTGCCAGTACTGCTGGAATGCAAGGATTGCCTTTTTTAAATATCCAAAATCAAAATATTGCTGATTTGACTGGTATTGAGGTCATGACCAATTTGTTTACGCTGTTTGCCAGTGGAAATACCTTTTCAACATTGGACGTGAGTACGAACTTGAATCTCAATACGATTATTGCCAATAACAATCCAAACTTAATTACGTTTGTTGCAACTGTTGGAAACAATATACGAACGTTGAATCTGAGTAATAGTGCTTTGACGCAACTAGATACCAGCATGTTGCTCAATCTAGAAACGTTGGATGTCAGCAACAACATGATTACTTCTCTAGATCTAGCCAGCAACGGAATGCTAGACAATGTATATGTGCAAAACAATGCACTTACTTTTCTAAACGTAGCCAATGGTTTTAATGGAGATATTGTAGACTTCAACGCCACAGGAAATTCAGGTTTGACCTGTATCAATGTAGACAATGCGAGTGCGGGTTATTTGATTGCTTGGCAGAAAGATGCTGCGGCAAGTTTTGGTGAGAATTGTTATGATACTTTTGTTCCTGATGACAATTTTGAAGACTACCTAGAAACACATGATGATAACGGGAATATAGTTCCATTAGGCTCAAATAGAAGTATGGGAAATGGGATTTCTGGTGATGATTATGTGCGAACTTCTAGAATAAGCAGTGTTACTTCTTTAAACATTTCTTTTAGCTTTATCGCAGATATCACTGGAATTGAAGACTTCGCGGCACTTGAAATTTTGGACTTTTCTATGAATGGTGTCGGTAATTTTGATCTTTCAAATAATATAGCTTTAAAAGAACTCTACTGCGCTTCTAACGGAATGAGTAGCATCAATATTGCTGCGAATGTCAATTTGGAAATACTCGATTGCTCTGATAATGGCAACATAACCATTGATGTAAGCAATAATAGCAATCTAAAAGAACTAAATGCTGCTAGCAATGGCACAACTTCGTTGGTTTTAGGAAGTATAAGTACACTAGAAAAGCTGAATTTGGCAAATAATAATTTGACATCTATTGATTTTACTAATCTATCAAACCTCACAGATTTAAATTGTGACAATAACTTCAATTATGCGATTTCGGACTATAGTTTGCTCACAAATCTTGTCAATTTAAGCGTAGATCAAACCAATCTTTCCAGCATTAATGTGTCTAACAATACACTACTAGAAACGCTTTCTATAAACTTTCTGCAAGGTTTTTCTGTAGATTTATCTAACAACTCAGCCTTGACTTCTTTTTCGGGAAATAGTAGTGATTTACAGAGTTTAAACATGCAAAATGGTAACAATGCCAATATTACCTTTTTTGATGCTCGAAATAACGATCTCAGCTGTATTGCAGTAGATGATCCGACAGCTGGATATTTAAGCAATTGGCAGAAAGATAGTTTTGCTTCTTTTGAATCAGATTGTAGTACGACAAGCATTCCCGATATTGATTTTGAATACCATTTAGAAAATCATGATGCCAATGGAAATGTCGTTCCTGTGGGAAGTCCAACGAGTATGGGAAATGGAATTTTGGATGATGGTTTGGTATTAACTCCTCGAATTACAGGAGTGACGTTTTTAGACATTTCTGGAAATAGTATCAATCAGTTGGATGGATTGGAAGCCTTTTCAGCTTTAGAAATTTTAATCTGCTCTGAAAATAACTTTAACGAATTTGACTTTTCGCAACTTCCACTATTGCGTGAGTTAACGATGAGTAATGTAACGTTTCCGGTGCTCGATTTATCAAGTAATTTAAATATAGAAAAGTTAATCTACAATAATGCCAATAGTGCTTCTTTAAACTTGGGAAACAATACAGTAATTACAGAATTGGACATGGGAAATAACAATATTTCTCCGTTTGATTTCTCGTCATACACAAGTTTAGAAATTTTAGACATATCCAATAATTTCAATTTATTCAATACGACTTTTACAACACTGACAAATTTAAAAACCCTAAACGTAAACGGAGTTGGTATCAACAGTTTGGATGTTTCCAACAATGTGTTGCTAGAAAGCTTGTCATTAAACAATGCTTCAGGTTTTTATTTAGACCTTTCGGCGAACACTGCCTTGACAAGTTTATCTGCACGTGCTGCCGATTTATCGGGAATCAACATGCAAAACGGCAACAATGCCAATATTACCTATTTTGATACAGAACAGAACAGTTCGACGATGAACTGTATTCAAGTGGATGATCCAACAGCTTCCTATCTAAATACATGGGATGTAGATAGCAATGTAGTTTTTACGTTAGATTGTAGCTTAACTAGCATTCCCGACTCCACTTTTGAAAACTACTTGGAAACGCATGATGCAGATGGAGATTCCGTTACTTTAGGCGATCCAACAAGTATGGGAAATGGCATTGCCAATGACGGCTTTGTCTTTACATACAGAATCAATACGGTGACTTCGTTAGACATTTCCAATCAAGGAATTGGCGAAGTCATCGGAATTCAGGAATTTACTGCATTGGAAATTCTCGATTGTTCTGGAAACTTTTTTAATGATCTCATCATTTCAAATCTCACAAATTTAAGAGAATTGTACTGTCACACGGTCTTCTTGCCTGTATTGAATGTATCCTCAAACACAAATTTGGAAAAGTTAATTATGTACGATGCCAATTGTTCAAATTTGACATTGGGACAACATACTGCCTTGACAGAATTGAGCGTACGCAACAACGGATTAAGTACGTTCAACACAACCTATCTGACAGCTTTAGAGAATTTAAATTATGAAAATAACTCCATTTTCTCATTAGATTTGAGCAATCTTACCAATCTGCGGACGCTAAACGCGAATAACAATTCGGTAACGAGCATGAACCTTTCTAACAATCTATTGCTAGAATCTTTATTGATAGACACTGCTTCCGGTTTTGATTTAGATCTTTCTAATAACAGCGCACTCACCTATCTTTCAGCCAATAACAGTGATCTCTCTGGTTTAAACATGCAAAATGGCAACAATGCAAATGTGACCTTTTTTGATGCGCGATTGAATGTGTTTACTTGTATTCAGGTAGATGATCCTACTGCCGGATATTTAATTATGTGGCAAAAAGATGCAGATACATTCTTTAGTTCAGATTGTAGACAAACTTTTGTACCTGGTGACAATTTTGAAAACTATCTGGAAACGCATGATGCTTCTGGAAATACTGTGCCTGTGGGCGATGCAATGAGTATGGGAAATGGAATTGCGGATGATAATTATGTAAGTACTGCAGCGATAGAAACAGTCACAAATCTAAATTTATTCAGTGAAAATATAGCAGATATTACAGGAATTCAAGACTTTACAGCGTTGACAAGTTTTATCGCGTATGACAATAACTTTTCTTCTATTGATCTCAGCGCGAATACCAACTTGCAAACTATCAACTTGTCTTTGACGCCTGTAAATTCCTTTACCGTTGGAAGTAATACCAATTTGACCAACTTGAATGTATTTGGAACAGGATTAGCAACATTTGATATCAGTCAATGTCCGAATTTGGAAATCCTCTCCTGCTCTTTTACACCTATTACAAGTCTTGATGTTACCGCAAACACAAAGCTTATACAAATCTTTGCAGATGAAACACCTAATTTAAGCACTATTGATATTACAGGATTGACAGATTTGATAGAATTGCGATTGGATAATTCTGGAATCGCCAATTTAGATGTCACTACAAACACAGCACTACAAGCATTGCGCTTTGAAGATACGGCAATCAGCACGATTGATCTATCTAACAATACGGCGCTACAATCACTTTTTGCTTCAAACGCTAGCCTAACTTCACTTGATGTTTCAAACAATACAGGATTGCAGTTTTTAGGCGCCAGCAATAATTCGCTAGAAATTCTCGATCTTTCACAAAATACAGCACTGACAAGCATATTCGTTCAAAATAATAACTTGCGCTATCTCAATCTTAAAAACGGCGCCAACACAAGCATTGTAAGTTTAAATATCACAAACAATCCAAGTTTGACCTGTGTGTTGGTAGATAATGACAATTACGCCGATGCTAATTTTACCAACAAAGATGTACAAACTAATTACAATGAAGATACGTGCGGACAAACCATCGAATGTCCTGCAGATGTTACGGTTGAAGAAAACGGATCGTGCGAAGCTACTATCAATGTGACGCCACCAACCATATATGGAGATGGGCTGACAGCAGGAACCGCATTAAACTTTGACGGAACAGATGATCGCTTGACAGTTTCTAGTGGTTTTGCCAATGATTTAAGTGAAGTTACTATTGAAGTGAAAGCCTATTTTGATGTGTTTAGCGGCTGGGAAACCTTACTCAACTATACAAATTGGGCGGAAGGATATCTGCATTTTCAATTAAATACGAGTGGATTAGTAGGTTGGTCGGTCAATGGAAACTCGCCAACCGATCAATATGTGGATTTAGGTCTGCAACCCAATACGTGGTACAATTTAGCGGTGAGTTATTCTGCAACCGATAACGTTGCTCGTTTTTATTTGAATGGCGTATTGCAAGCAGAACGGACTTACACAACGGCGATTCCACTAGTAGCGAACAGAGAGTTTACAATCGGTACATGGAATTCTACCAGAGCCTTAGACGGAAGTCTTGACGATTTCCGCATTTGGAATACGATTCGAACTGAAACTGAAATACAATCCACTTTAAACGTGCCTTTATCAGGAAATGAAGCGGGATTGATCGCGTATTATAATTTTGATGAAGGACAAGCGTGTGCAGATAATTCAAGTATCACAACTGTTACAGATTTGACAGGAAATTACAATGCAACCATGAGCAATTTTGATCTTTCTGGCTTGACGATCGATTGTAGCTCAAACTTTGCAGGAGGAACAATTCAAGAATATTTCCTTGTCAACGATTATAACAATTCGAGCATCCTGAACGAAACATTTCCTGTGGGCGTTACCAATGTCACTTGGACGTGGACAGATGCGCAAAATCAAACGAGTCAATGCATGCAAACGATTACTGTGGAAGACTCCGATGGAAGTTGTAATGAAGTCGCGCTAAGTCCAAAAGTATTCTTGCAAGGTGCTTTACTAAATCCAAATACAGGCGAAGAAAGTTGGATGCGTGACGATTTGCGTAATGCAGCACTCATCCCAACAACATCACCGTATGACATGTCGGAAGCCAATGGAGTGATCTTTATGCCTTCAGGACAAAATGCCATTGTCGATTGGATACAGCTAGAATTAAGAGACGCCACCAATAACAATACAATCATCGCTCAAAAGAGTGCTTTGCTACAACGTGATGGCGATGTCGTTGATTTGGATGGAATATCGCCTGTTATCATTGCTGTAGGGCATGACGACTATTATATAGCAATCAAACATAAAAATCACTTGGGAATCATGACAAATTCGCCGATTGCGCTCACAAATACACCTACTACGATAGATTTTACAGATGCCAACAATCAAATTACCTACGGCAGCAATGCACAAACAAGCTCTGGAATGCCAACAGATGTTGTTGCAATGTGGTGTGGAAATGCAAACGGCGATACGATTGTGCAGTATTCTGGAACATCTCCTGATACGCCAAACATTCTATCATTAGTACTAAATGCTATTGGAAACTTCTTAAATTTCCCAACCTATGTCGTAAATGGTTATAATGATGCTGACATAAACATGGACGGAAATGTGCAATATTCTGGAACATCTCCTGATACGCCATTTATTTTACAAAATGTATTGGCACATCCTGGAAATTTTTTAAACTTTAGTACGTATCAAATCACAGCGCAATTGCCAGAAAATCAATAATAAAAATATAACGACTACATTACAAAAGCGTCACGAATTCGAGGGCGCTTTTTTTTCGACAAATAAGCGTTGAATAAATAGCTCCAACTCTTCTCCTTTGGGAACTTGGAGTTTCTTTCGAATTCGGTATCTGGTCGATTTAATGGACGGTAACGTTACGTTCCGAACATTCATGATTTCCTTCAGACTCAAATTCAAATACATTAAATGACAAACTTCGCGCTCCGCTTTGGTCAATTTCGGATACAATTCTGCCAATTGAATTTCAAAACTCGCTTCTGACATATTGTGTATTTCTGAAACGCGATCCAATCGTTTTTCTGTGTGAATTTGATTTTTTAATTGCACTAAAATTGTTTGATACCGCTCCACAACGCCTGAGCTACTATCTTTTGTTTGTAATTCTTTGATGCTATCGAGTAACTCTTTTGTAAAATCTGTTCGCATTTTATTATCCATCAACAACCGATCTGTTTTAAAACGTAAAAAATTTACCTTTTCATTCAATAATGCTTTCTCCAACTCTTGTTTCTGATAGTTCCGTTCTGTGATTTTTCGTCGATAGCGATATAAAAAGAATACACTCACTAATGCTAATAAAGCCAACACAAATAAGATGGCAAATAAACGTTTTTGTGATCGTTGAGAAGTAGCAGCAGCTTCCAATCGCAACTTTTCAGCAGCCAACTGAATGCTATCTTGTTGCCGCTGATTTTTATACCTATACGCAAGTTCTAATTGCTGAATTTTATTGGTTTGACTCAAAATTTCAGCCGAATCTTTATATTTTCTGTAGATGCGATAGTGCTGCAACGCCGCTTGATAGGAATTCATGGCATTGGCAATTCGGTATCGCTCTCTGTATATAAGTGACAATAATTTTTTATCTCCGAATTGTTTTGCCAAACGTTCAGATTGATCTAAATACTTTGTAGCAAGGTCATACTTTTTCAGCTTCCGAGACAATCTTCCAAGTCTCCGAAGAATGATTGCCATTCGTTCTAATTTTTCATTCGAAGAAAATATATGCAAGCTTTTTTCGTAAATGTCTACAGCTTCTACATACCTTTTTTGACTTTCATATATTTTGGCAATATTGGTATGTGCATCTGTCAAACGCATATCATTTCCGAAATACAATTTGGCATGTTCTAAAATTGCTAAAGCGCTATCTATTTTTTGTGTCTTGTACAAAAACATACCATAATTATTTAAAGAAATCGCATAATCAAGACTGTCATTTTTCCGCAATGGCAGTGCCTTTTTCATATAAAACAGTGCCTTCTCCATTTTTTCCTGTCTGCTAAACAGCATGGCAATATTATGGTAGGAACGTCCTATTTTACTGGTATCTTTTGATTGTTTTTTGATTTCTAGTGCTTTTAAATAATATCGATACGCTTGTTCGTAATTATTACGTCTGCGTTCTATAATTCCCAAACAATCATACGCCAATGCGGTTTGCTGTAATTTATCTTGATAGGAATAATCACTGGTCAAAATTGATAACGCGTCTTTAAAAAACTGTGTCGCTTGCAGCGGATTGGAAGTGTCTGTCAAAATCCCTAATTCGATAGATTGTTTTACAACTAATGAATCTGAGTTGGCTATTTTTAAAAGCTTCCTAATGGAATCTACTTTTTGTTGTCTGGACTGACTAAAAGCAGATAAATTGGAAAGCAGCAATATACATAATAGCAGTTTTTTCAAGAGTTCAGTTTTTTGTTTCAATCGAAAACAAAAGTAGTATTTTTTTAATGTGCTACCATTTGCTACCAAGGATTCTCTGTGATTTTAGGACATAAAAAGTACTTTTGGACTCCTTACAGACAAAATTAATAACACTCACATGAAAACAATTCTACTCGTTGTTACAAGCCTTTTTATCCTGCAAACTATACATGCGCAAGCGCCAGAAAGCATCAATTATCAAGCCGTTATTAAAGATACTAATGGCGATTTGGTAACCAATCAGAATATCAGTATTCAAATCAACATCAATCAAAGTACAGCCAATGGAACGACTGTTTATAACGAAACACATTCGGTAACGACTTCTGATACAGGACTTGTCACATTACAAATTGGAAATGGCACAACTAGTGACGATTTCTCCTTAATTTCTTGGGGAAACAATACTTATTTTCTAAATCTTGCTGTCGATTTAAGTAACGGAACAAATTACAGCGATTTAGGAACGCAACAATTGGTAAGCGTTCCTTATGCATTCTACGCAAACACCAGTGATAGCAGTACTGAAGTAAAAAATAACAATACAACAATATCAGCAAACTCAGGGAACGTAAAAATTAATTTCGGATTTTTTGATTCGTATAATTTTACAAACAATAAAATAGCGCTTTCCGCAAATAACCCAAATTTTGGAAACAATTTGCAATTGGAATTCAATGATGGTCCCAATAGTAATCGAATCACCAATGTATTTCCTGATGTAACATCAATTCCGTCACCAACCAATGAAGATTATGAATTAAACCTAAATGTAAGAGGAAATAATACCTTAAGTGCCAGAGGTAATGGATCTATTCGCATTAATAACAGTTATACATTGCCAAATGCTGATGGAACTGCGGGACAAGCTTTGGTTACTGATGGAAGTGGAGTTGTGTCTTGGAGTAGTGCTTCAAAATTAGCAGATAACGACGGGAATACCCAAATACAAGTTGAAGAAAGCACTAATGAAGATTTGATTCGTTTTGATATAGAAGGAACCGAATACTTTAGCATGGAAAAAGGAAGAATTCAAACATCAAACACAGGATTTAGTGTATTTATAGGAGAAAATGCAGGATTGAATGATGATTTAGTAGAAAATGAAAATGTGGCTATTGGATATAAAGCATTGGAGACTAATGTTTCTGCAGGGTCAAATACTACTGTTGGAGCTTTTTCAATGAATTCATTTGCTAACGGAAGTTCTAATACAGCCATGGGAATTGGAACTTTACAGAATTTAGTAAATGGAAATAATAACGTGGCCATTGGCGCTGGAGCCTTAAGTACCACAGTTGGAAATGCGGCTACCACTAGAGGTAGTAATAATGTAGCCATTGGTTTTAGAGCAGGTTTAAATAATAGCGGAAATGGAAATGTTATTATTGGATATAATGCTGATATTAGCGGAAATGAATCCAATAGACTTATCATAGACAATACCAACACAACAACACCATTGATTTATGGAGAATTTAACTCAGATCTTATCCGTATCAATGGTCGATTGGAAACTACAGGAAACGTCACAACAACTGGAACAACTACCACTACAGGAGTCACTAACACAGGATCATTAAAGATTGGAAATACGGCAACACTTAGCGGAATTTATAAAACCTTCATCAATAGAAATGTTGGAAATGTAGGTGGAAATAGCAGTCGCATTGAAACATTTACTATCAATGGTGTAAATCCTGGAGATGTGGTTTTTGTGTCACCAAGTGAGAATTTACAAAGTCAAATAGTCATTGCACAATGTTGGGTAAGTGCTTCAAATACGGTGAGCGTTCGTTTTAGGAATACAGATGGCGGCGGACAAGATCCTGATGGTGGAAATGGTGCGACATATTATTTTTCAGTGATCCAATAATCAACAAGTAATGCGACAAATAATCATAATTCATACGTTTCTTTTTGCAATTCTTTGTGTGAATGCGCAAACCATAGAACGTTCAGTAATTGGCGGTGCAGGAACAACACTTTCAAATGCAAATACTACTGTTGAATTTACGGTAGGCGAAACTGCTACTACAACCATTTCTAACGGAACCACAACGCTTGAGCAAGGATTTCATCAAGGAAGTGTAAAGTTATCAATAGTACTCAATCCAAAAGTATATTTACAAGGTGCAGCACTGAATCCGTTTACGGGACAAGAAAACTTGATGCGAGACGATTTAAATAGAAATAGCCTAATTCCGACTACATCTCCGTATGGTGATGGAAATACACTCGATCCTGGGATTTTTAGTATTTTCGACCAAAATGCAATAGTAGATTGGGTTTGGGTAGAACTCAGAGATGCCAACGATAACACACAAGTAGTGGCGAGTCAATCCGCATTGCTACAACGAGATGGCGATGTGTTAGACGCAAACTACCAAACACTAGAATTTGAAGTAGCTGATGGAAACTATCATGTAGCCATTATGCATAGAAATCACTTGGGAATTATGACAGCAACTACGGTGGCACTTTCAAAAACTCCAGCTACAGTAGATTTTACAGACGTTACCAATCAAATTACGTTTGGAAGCAATGCACAAACTACGTTTGGAATGCCAAGCGGAATTGTAGCAATGTGGGCTGGAAATGTGAATGCAGATACTGTTGTGCAATATTCAGGAGTCAGTCCAGATACACCAGCCATCTTATCGGAAATATTAAATGATGCTGGAAATTTTTTAAACTTTCCAACATTCGCTATCACAGATTACAATCCAAATGATGTAAATATGGATGGTATCATACAATACTCAGGTGTCACTCCTGATGCGCCGTTTATTTTGCAAAATGTATTGGCACATCCTGGAAACTTTTTGAATTTTAGTACGTATCAAATTGTTGAACAATTGCCTGAAAATCCATAGAATAAATTATAGTTTAGATCGTTCGCATTGGTCGCAACAAATCTTTCAACTGTATTTGGTCTCTCGCAGTTAATTTAGACAGTATTTTTAAGAAAAGTAATGCTGTAATATACGCATCGCCAGAAGCTGTGTGTCTATCGTGCATAGGAATATGAAAGCGTTTGGAAAGTTCGTCCAGACTGAAATGTGCTTTGCTCGTGTCTAACCTAGTTTTTTGAAATAAATAACAAGTATCTAAGACTTTATTTTTTAATTTAGGCAACTCATGTCTTTTAAGCACATTATTTACCATGGCAACATCAAAAGCGGCATGATGCGCCACTAAAACCGCATCTTTTATGTAGACTAAAAACTGTTGCACAGCTTCAAACTCTTCAATCTTACTAAGCTTTCCTTGTTTGAGTAACCCGTGAATTTTTACCGTTTCCGAATTGAATATATCCTGTTGCACATAGGTTTCCAATTGATCGGACACTTTGATTTTTAACTCTTCGATAGCAATACAACCGATAGAAAGGATTCGGTCTTTTTTGGTTTCTAAACCTGTGGTTTCGGTATCAAACACTACAAATCGGATGTCTTCAAGCTGTTGTGCTTGTGGTGTTTGAAAATAGGATTTGTAAGTATTCCAAAACTCAGGATAGGATTTGCGTTTAAACCAGTTCATATTACAGCAATTGAGAAAGTTTGAAACGTACTTTTATCAACTCTTGTACTTCTTTCACAGCTTTAAAAGTACGTTTTAATCGCAACTTTTCTCCTTTGGTAAGCGATTCCAAATCGATATAACGTCCCGAATTGTCATGTTTCAGTCCATGGCGAGTTCTAAAACGCAACAGATTTTCATACGATTCAATACAAAATAGATACGTGTCTTTGTTTTGAGGCTCGAGTTCGACTAGCTTCTCATAGCGTTCTAACGTATTGTTGACCGATTTAATATTGTGAGATAAAATCAAGAGTCGCGCCGCATCTACCAAAGGCATCATAGCACGAGATTTGATATCAAACTCATCTTTATGTTTTCCGTCATCTTCTACTAAAAATTGTCTAAAAAAGCTCAATGGCGGTGGATTTTGCAAGGCATTTCTCCCCAAATAGGTTAAAAAGATATCATACGCTTCAATACTTTGAAAAATATGCTCCGAAAGTTGATTTACCAATTCCAAATCGCCATATACATGCTCATAATCAAAAAAGATGGTACACAACATCAAGTTATCTTGATCGGGTTTTGAAATCCAACTGCTGAATTGTTGTGACCATTCTGATACCGAATTGCACCATTTTGGATTATTTCCCATCATTTGTGCAGGACACAGTTCAAAACCTACTGTTTCTAGACTTTTGTTAATCGTATCTGACAGTTTTAAAAAGTAAGCTTTCGTCGCTTCATAAGCATCCGCTGAAACATCTTCAAACACCAACGCATTGTCTTGATCAGTCATGAGTAATTGCTCTTGTCGTCCCTGACTTCCTATCGATAACCAAGCAAATTTCACTGGTGGTTTTGTGTCCATCTCAGCCAAAGCAAACTCTATAATGCGTTGTGTAATAGCATCATTAATCGCAGACACTAATTTTGAGATAAAGTCAATAGGAATGTCTTGTTCCAAATATTTGCCCAACAATGTTTCTGTGCGTTGTCGAATGTCTTTGAGTTGTGCTACCGACTTGCTACGTTTTATTTCTTTTATGAGTGAAGAAGCGTTATTTTCTCGCAATACGATAATGTCATGTTCCGATAAAATTCCCGTCAGTTTGGAAGCATCTGTACCATCTTTGGTAATACACAAATGAGTTATTTTATTTTTCAACATGGCAATTTGCGCTTCTGCTACCGTAATGGTTTCAGGATACGTAATCACTGGCGAAGACATGATAGCAGACACTTTGGTATCAATGCTATGCTTTCCCGTAGCAATTTTAGTTCTCAAATCTTTGTCAGTAATGATCCCAATAGGTTTCTCATTTTCAACCATCACAATAGAACCTACATGCTTTTCGGTCATGATTTTTGCAGCTTCTTTCACACTAGTATCCGTAGTACAGGTGATTGGATTTTTGGAATAATCTATCGTTTGCAAATATGTGTATTCTGTAGCGCGATTGAGTGTTTCGGCAAAATCGCCCGTATCTGTTGGTTTCGTTCTTGTATTCACGACAAAACTTTTCATCAGAAACTGGCTCGCATCTTTGTTGGTGGTAATGTAAGTTTCCAAAAGTTCTGACGATATGCTGTACAAAATACTTTCTTCAATAGCTTTTGCATTGAGTTTGTAATTTCCTTTACGAAGCAAGGCACGCAATCCAAAAATATCGCCTTCATCGCATTGATCCACCAAATTAGTATTCGCTCTAAACAGACCAATAGCGCCATCTCTTACGACATAAAAGTGATTTTCTACAGGTTCATCTATTTTAAAAAGATACTTGTCTTTTTCCAGATAAATCACATCGACTGCTTGTGAAATGGTAAACAGTTGCGTTCGATTGAGGAAACTAAACGGCGGAAATGCCTTTAAATAATCGTTGATACGTTCTGCAATGGTGTTCATGACTACAATTTAATTAAAAACACAGCTACAATACATGATGAATATCATATTTATTGCTAAAATGCTATAGTTTAGTTGATAAGCCTACTATTCTTGGGAATTTGTATGTGTGGAAAAGTAATTTTACCAGCTACTGTTTTTAAATTTTTCAATTATTCCCTACTTTTCGAAGAAATAAAACACCATGAACAGAATTTTTCTCTTTATACTTTCAGTATGTTGGTCTTTGTTGAGTTTTGGACAGCAATCGTTAGAAACAACCTTGAATCGACTCGTTAATTCGGCATATGAAAGGGAAAATGTTCACAATGTGTTTTTACGTCTGAATTCGCCTTCTAAAAAACGTACTTTTGAGTTTGTAGCAGGAATTTCACAAGATGGCGATACACTTTCAAATGCAACTCCTTTCTATTTGGCGAGCATTGGAAAAACCTTTACTGCGACTGCGATTGGAATGTTGAAAGATCAAGGAAAATTGCAGTTTGATGATCAAATCAATAAGTATCTTTCTGCTGAAATTATGACAAAACTGCATGTATTAGAAACGATTGATTATTCCAATGAAATTACCATTGCGCAATTGTTACAGCATACTTCCGGTTTGCCTGATTATTTTGAAGATGCCACATTGGACAATTCCCCAAATATGATTAATCTGCTATTCGCCACACCCACGCGAAACTGGAAACCCAAAGAATTGATTCAGTTCTCCAAAGAAAAAATGAAACCTTTATTCGCGCCTGGAAAAGGTTATCATTACACAGACACCGAATATGTACTACTAGGTTTGATCATCGAAAAAATAAGTGGTTTGGCGCTGCACGACTTCTTCAAACAATACATTTTTCAACCTTTACAACTACAGCATACATACATGAATTTACGCTCCGCTCCTATCGCGGAAACTCCCAAAATGGCGGAAATATATGTGAGTTCGTATGAAGTTTCTGGATTTCAAAGTCTCAGTGCCGATTGGGCTGGCGGCGGTATTGTTTCTACTACAAACGATTTGATTCGTTTCCAAAAAGCGCTTTTCGCAGGAAAATTAGTCCACAAAGAAACGTTCAAAGCCATGCAACAATGGACACCTGAAACCTTGGGCATGTACTACGGATTTGGTCTGCGTAAAGTTGTGCTCAACGAATTAAGTGCAGAATTCCCAAAACTAACACTCATCGGACATTCAGGAAGTACGGCTTCGTTTTTGTATTACTGTCCAGAGTTGGATGTATACATAACTGGAACGCTCAATCAAATAGAAGCTAGTAAAGATGCGTTAATTTTAGTGGCAAACATTTTATCTGCCATAGAGAAGAAATAAAAGCTATTTTTCAATTACTTCATTCGTCCCGCAGCACAACTCACAAACGATTTTGCTTTGGTTAAAATACCATTATCTTCATCAATCGCAGGATATCCAAGTGTTTTCAATGTTGTCTTGACTTCCACAACATTTTCTGGAGTTGTTGCCACAAAAGAAACGGTATCGGTAGTAGTATCAACCTCAACTTCTGAAATCGCTGGCAATGCCATTAATTTTGAAACAATCGTGTTGGCGCAGCCGCCACATTTTAAATTTTGTATCGTGATCGCAGTTCTCATATTCTAAAAAATTTATAAATCAAAGTTAAAGCGAAGTGAATGCTTGGCAAATGACATAAGTCATATAATTTTGCCGTTTTTTTAACTAAAATTACCCATTTACGAACTATTCTCACGTTCAATATGTTACCAAAGAATACTTTTCTCAGTACATATTGTTTGAATCTGAATTATACCAATTAAACTATAAAATGTAACTAGATAAATTTATGTTAGCAATGTGCGTGCTAAATGATTCAATTTTAACCAAAAATAAACGCAAACTTAGCAATAAAGCAATTACTGAAATTTGCGTTTATGTATGTTTAATTTAGTTAATTAACGTGAATTCGATATAACTATTTTATTAAACACTTATTATTCAACAACTTACGTAAATTGTCAAATCGAGCATTGCTGAAAGCACCGAGCGAAGCTCACGAGATACATTAGAAACTTTAGTTTCGTTAGTGTTCTCGACTGCGCTCGAACTGACAGCTCATATATACTTAGAATTACAGCTTCACACCCGCAAAAATTTCCGTTTCTACAGATAAACCTAATTTAAATCGAATGGCTTGTCCTGCTTGTAAACCAGAAACAATCGCACCTTCGTAATAACCGACATTTACGCCGAAATTGATCCAATCGCCTGTAATGACCAAGTTATCAAATCCAGTTTCATGCGCCTTTAAACGGTATTTATTGGTGCCTGGAAGCGATAAAGTATAACGATCCGTCGGATTGACATTGGCACGGAAAAATTGTGTTTTCAACTTGGCGTAATCGGTAGTGGCGTTTTTGCCAAAATCATAAATCACGTCAAACTTCATTCCTTCTGGATATTCCAAGGTTGTGGCATTCGGGAAAAACCAACCCATTTTGTCGCGCAACCATTGTTCAGAAATACGCATTACACGTTCTTTTTGTTCGTGTGGATAGTTGTGATCTGAATAAGGTGGAATGACTTCAGGATCTAAGAAAGAACCTGTATAATAGATCAATACGCCTGGTTTGTTTTCTTCATCCCAATCTTCAAAAGGCAATACTTGCGACATGTCAATGTACGAATACTGCGGATCAGCATACGTTACCAAGTTGGGCAGCGAACCTTCTGGGAATCCCCAATCTTGTAAATTCATTCCTAATTCTTTCAACGTAGGCTTTAGCCACAATTGCATTCCCATAGTTGGAATACTTTTTACATGTGTGTACATTTTGTTCCAAGCTTCGTTATTCGCGATAATTTCTTTACAGATACCTTCATTTCCACCCAACACATCAATCGGAATTCCTAGAACTGCATAGTCAAAATCTTTTCCTTTTTCCAGCGTAAAGTGTCCGACATTTTCCCAGCCGCACCAAGCTTCTTCCAAATCGTAATCGCCTGCTTTTAATTTTTCAGCTTGCTCATCCACAATTTGATCGTACAATGGTTCACCTGGCCAGACTTCTATTCCTTTGTATTCGTATGTTGGATTGTACGTTCCATTTTTCAACGTTACTTGCTCAGCAATGGAGATTTTTTCTATAGATCCAGTGTCGGAATAATGAACTTGTTCTACTTTGTTGAAAAATTTAAACTTTACACCTCTATGTTTTAATACCAGATAAATTGGCGTAATCATCGTATCAGCCGTTCCTGCTTTAAACTTCCAAACAAACGAGCCTTTGTAGCCCATTGAAAGTGTTAGGAAATGAAGTCCCACACCTGCCGCTAAACTTCCTTGTTGTGTAGCACCTGTAAGATTGTGAAAAGTTCCTGTGTATAAAAATCGAACCATCGCAGAACTTAATAATAAATCGCTTGCACCGTGACGTTGAAGCCATTCTCTATAGTCTAAATGATTGATGCTTTCATAATCCATTTCATGCGTTTCCGGATTGTATACATCTTGCAACGTTCCTTTGAGATTGACAATTCCGAATTCTGCAAATACAGACAACCAATATACATATTCGCTATCATTTGCAATCGCGGTAATGAGTTTTCCAAACCAGTTGTGTACTTTGTCAAAAATTTCATTGATTGTCGAATGATGTTTTGCGCGTTCCGCAGGATCATCAGTAGTACTCATGTGATGAAGCAACTCAGAAACATAATCTAACATGCTATTCGCTTCGTGTTTCACAAAACTTCCTGCCATGGATAAAAGTCGGTCTTTCAAGTTTTCCCACCAAGAATGATGCTCCGCAGATTCTATAGCATGTGCTTCATCTGGCGCGTGTTTTAACAGACTTTCTTGATCTGGATTGATTCCGAAAATCATTTCAATCACCATTTGAATTCCTTTCTTGGCAATTGCCGAAAACGGAAGCGGTCCGCCTTGCCCTGGCGTGTACTCATTTGCAGGAAACACGATATTCTTTTTGATCCACTTTCCCTTTTTTGGATCAAAATGTGTTAATAAGGTAGTGTTTTCCTGATCAAAAGCATCTTTCCAAGTTTTAAAAGGACTGTTTGGCATTAAATTATTCGCTTCGCATTCTTCATACGAATTTGCAATGAGGCGAAAAGCATTTTCATACCATCCTTGCGCAATGTGAATTCCATGCTCTTGGATACGTTTGTTAGGACCTCTACCTGTAGCCGTTTTTCCTCCTAATCGCCAGCCCATTTGATAAATGGTAATATCATAATGGTCTTGCCAGTTTTCATAAGAAGTTAACTCATAGGCAGTAGTTAGTGCCGCCATTCCGCTACCAAGAATGGCTACTTTCTTTTTTTGTTGAGGGTTTTGCATTGGTTATAAATTTTAAGAGTGTAGATTTTTTATGTGTAGTGTTGATTGTACTTGGTATTATTTACAATCAGCTGTTATTGCATAATTAGGCTTGTTTTTGTTGATGAAAGTTGCTAAGATTGGCGATTTATTCCATTGCTCAGCCTCTTTGTAGAGTTTCCCTAACTGAGATAGAATCAAAACTTTATCCATGAAATCTTCTACAAGTCCCATAATGGAATGCGATTTGTGTGTGACTGCTTTGATACCTGCTTTCGTGAGTGGATATTCTTTTGGATAGAAATCTTCAAAAGATGTAATAATTCCCACTGCTGGACCACGCGGATCTGCTAAAAATTCTCCTAGCAATCCAAAGTTAGCTCCTTCAATCATCGATTGTGCGTATAATACTCGATACAACACAATGTTCATAAACTTTCGTTCATCACATGTTTCTTCAAGCGCTAGTTCAGAAGCTACTTTGTATCCGTCAATAATACTAGAATTGTGTGCTCGGTACCAAGTCGCACCATCGCGATTTTCGAGATAAGCTAGCCAGAATTTAATGGGTTCTGACGGACCATTATAGGTAATTCCTACATCATAAATCAATCCTGCCAATTCAGATACATATAAAAAACGACTGTTCACTTCGCGCCACCATTTACTACCGTGACGTTCAGCATCAAGTGGATTCAATACACCTCTAGCAATTTCCCACTTCATAAAGTCAATTTCAGAATTTCCCAAACCATCTTTTCCTTTAAAGATAGGATTTCCGTATTTTTGGTAAAATTTGTACCTTAGTTGTAAGCGACCTTCAGGATCATTGGAAACATTACTTACTATTTTTTTAGCTTTATTTTGAAGTATTTCAAGATTGTTCATTTGTTTCGTTCGGTTTCTTACAAGTTCTGACGTAATTTACAATAAATAATTTTAGTAATTACAGTTAGGTTTCGTGTAACTAAAATCATCGCTTATGATGTTTATAAAAATATAAGAATGAAAACGTATTTACAAAAATGTTTAGGGTTCTTATGTATCATATTGTTATTCCCTCAAAATTCTACCGGACAATCAGTGATTACGCTGAATGATTCCCAAAGTCTATTTGACATTGCTATTCAAACTTCTTACCTAGAAGATGCGTCCTTGCAACGAACGATTCAAGAAATTACAAGTGACAGTCTACAAACGAAGTTTACACCAAATACGCAAGAAAATATTAATTTTTCTAGTACAGCGTCTGCGTATTGGTTAAAGTTTACGGTTAATAAAACGATCGCGGAAGATTTTTATGTAAAAGTCGGATCAGCCTATATTGACATTGTTTCCTTGTTTGAATTTGACGAAAATGGGCAATTACTTTCTGAACGGCATACAGGAGACGATCTTCCTTTCAATACAAGAGAAATTGAAGTCGGAAGCTATTTATTCAAACTCGATTTACAAGAAAATACAACCCGAACCTATTATATGCGCGTTAAAAGTGATCAGCCATTGTTTTTTACACTGCGCGCCGGAACGTTACCGAATTTTGTAAAATACATTCACGATTTAGATTTTATTCAAGGAATTTACTTCGGATTCATGTTGTTGATATTCCTCTACAATCTATTTTTATTCTTTTCTACGAAAGAGAAAATTTATCTTTATTACATCGCGTATGTAGTAAGTATTACGTGGTTTATGGCGTCTGTATTTGGCTATTTCTTTGAATATTTTTGGCCAAATGTACCTGCGATCAATCAACTTGTAGTGATCAGTGCAGGATTGACGATGATTACGGCAACATTGTTCACGCAGCGATTCTTAAATACCAAAGAAGCTGATCCGAAAATGCACAAAGGTTCTATGCTCTTTTTATTGATTGGAATTGTAGTCTGTGTGCTCGTGCCCTTAGGTTTTAAAATAGAAGGTTTAAAACTGTCGCAAGGCGGATTGCTCATCATGGCGATTTATTTTATTACACTAGGAATTCGATTTAGAATGAAAGGCTATCGTCCTGCAAACTATTATTTATTAGCGTGGGGCGCATTGGTTATCGGAATCATTTTTGCCATTATGGAATCGTTAAATGTAGTTGGTTTAATGAAGTATTTGAATGCTATGCAAATTGGTTCTGCCTTAGAAGTGATGCTGCTTTCTTTCGCTTTGGGCGATCGTATCAATATGTATAAAAAGCAAAAAGAAATCGCACAAGAAAAAGCCTTGCAAGCTGCTAAAGAAAACGAACGATTGATCCGAGAACAAAATATTATTCTAGAAAATAAAGTAGAAGAACGCACCAAACGATTGATCGATTTAAATAAGGAAAAAGATCTGCTTTTGAGCATGGTAGCGCACGATTTACGCACGCCTTTGCATCAAGTAAAAAGCTTGATTTATTTGCTCGATATTCCGTCTACAGATCTTACTGAAGAACAAAAAGCATTTGTCATGCAGATAGAAAATTCTACCGATCGCATGAGCGAAATGATTGGAAGTATGTTGAATACACATGCGCTCGATAACAAGCAATTAGACTTAAATCCTAAAATTATTGATGTCGAAAAATTGATTCTCTATGTATCCAATTCCTTCGATTTTACGGCGCAAGAAAAAAACATTACCATTCGTACCGAAGTGCAACCTGGAACACATTTCATCAAGGCTGATAAAAATTACATCATACAAGTATTAGAAAACCTCATTTCCAATGCAATTAAGTTTTCATTTCACGGCAACGATATTATTGTGAAAGTTGAAACCATTCAAAAAAGAACATATATTTCAGTGATTGACAAAGGTCCTGGGATTAGCGAAGAAGATCAACAGAAATTGTATGGTAAATTTCAACGACTCAGCGCCAAACCGACTGCTGGTGAATCTTCCATCGGCTTAGGATTGTCGATTGTGAAAAAGTTTGTAGAAGCGATGAATGGTGAAATCAATTGTACAAGTACGCTCGGAGAAGGGACTACGTTTACCGTGATTTTTGCCACACAAGAAGCTAAAATAAAAGTTCCTGTGAATGCCGAGTAAATAAACATTCGTTTAAAATAATTATAATTCTATATTGTTAATTATCAACTTAGTGTTCATTTCAAATCGAGCGCAGTCGAGATTCAATCGAAGCATAAGTTTTACTAATTGTTCTCGCAAGCTTCGCTCAGTGCTTTAAGCAATGCGCGAACTGACAGACATTAATTTTATTGAAAATATCTTAATCACGAAAATCGCTCCACTTCAAAACCGTCTAATTTCATAGAAGTAGGTTGCTCGCCTATCAATTCACTAACCAATTTTCCGGTGGCTGGACCCAAACTCCAACCCATCATGGCGTGACCTGTAGCGACTGTGAGATTTTTATAATTTTTTGTTTTTCCAATATACGGCAAACCGTCTGGCGAACACGGACGCAAACCACAAGCTGCATCTTGAATAGCCATTTCTGGAATTTTCAATCCGTTGTAAAATGTTTCTGCAGCTTTCGCAATGGCTTTGACGCGTGTTTTGTTAATGTTATGATTGATGCCGCCAATTTCCATTGTTCCCGCAAATCGTGTAAAACCTTGCATCGGTGTCACGGCAACTTTGGCTTCTGCTAAAATAGCGGGCATAGTGATTCCTGTGGATTCTTTCATGTCAATTCGATAGCCTTTTCCCGCTTGAAGCGGAAGTCGTATGCGTAACTTTTTTGCCAAAACAGAACTCCAAGAACCTGCTGAGAGTATGAATTCATCTGCTTTTAGTGTTCGTTTTGAAGTCTGTACAGCAACTATTTTACCCGTAGAAAACTGTAGATCGGTAATCGCTTCATTTGTATAAAACTGAACACCTTTTTGCTGTAATAGTGCAATCATCTGCGGCATAAAATCAGTTGGTGTCATATGCCCGTCCGAATCAAAATAGATGGCGCCTTTGATATTGAAATCGACATTGGGTTCCAACTTTTGAACTTCTTCTTTGGTCAAATTTTGCACATGAAAACCTTCTTCAATCGCACGTTTTCCCATCTTCCATTCTGCTTCGCCTTCCTTCTCGGTTTGATAACACATCAACAAGCCTTTTCGTTCCAAATGAAAGTCAAAATCATCGGAATTTTTCATATCTACATACAACTCACGACTCAACAAATTGATGTCTTTGATAATCGGAATCGAGCGCTCTACATGTTTAGCAGTTGCTGATTTTTTAAACAACCACGACCATCGTAAAAAATCTGATTCTAAACGTGGCTTCACATAAAATGGACTCGACGCGTTAAACATCCACTTTACCCCTTTCGTAATCATTCCTGGAGCCGCCAACGGAATAATATGACTCGGCGTAATATATCCCGCATTCACTAAAGAAGCGCCACTGGAAATATTACTTTTATCCACAATCGTCACCTTATGTCCGTCCTGTTGCAAATAATACGCACAACAGAAACCGATAATTCCTCCTCCTATGATTACTACTTCTTTTTTCAATTCTAACAACTATTATTTTGTTATTCCTGCGAAGGCAAGAATCTCAAATATATTTTACTTTTTGTGTGAAGCTGAATCAAGTTCAGCTTGACGTTGACATTTAGAAGCTGGATCGCTTTGCTACTAGAGTTTGGACTTGCTTCGCTTTTTAAATGATTTAATTCTCCCGAATTAAATTACTATGAAACTTTTCAACTTTAACGTTTCAAAGTACTTCTCGATACATTTTTTCGTCCCTCAAAAAACACTCGAAGTGACGTTCGATTTTCAAATAGGTACTTAGTTTTACCTCACACCCAAGACCTAATTGAAATGATCTTCGAAACAATTCTCAATACTAATATCTCAATACTCAGTACTACTTATTATTCAATGAGATCCTGAAACAAGTTCAGGATAATTTAATTCTTTGGAATTAAATTACCTGAAACCCATGCGCATACGGATCATCTTCTTCATCAATAATAATCGTATTGTATCCGTAAATTTTCGCCCAACCTTGAATGCTTGGAACAATCGCAGGCTTTCCATCTAGTTGAGTTTCTTCAACGATTTTTCCTGTAAATTTTGAACCGATATAACTTTCATGAATGTACTCCTCGCCTAGTTTCAATTTCCCTTTGGCGTGCAATTGTGCCATACGCGCAGAAGTTCCGGTGCCGCAGGGACTACGGTCAATTGCTTTGTCTCCATAAAAAACGGCATTCCTTCCTGAAGACGTTTCATCTATCGGATTTCCTGTCCACAACATGTGTGAAACATCACGAATGGTATCATTTTCTGGATGCACAAATAGATTTGGATATGTTGAGTTGATACGCTCTCGAACTACTTGTGAATACTGGATAATCTTACTCGCAGTAAAATCGTGAATTCCTGAAAAATTCTGCTGTGGATCAACAATTGCATAGTAATTTCCGCCATAAGCGACATCAAACGTCAATTCTCCCAATTCGGGACAATCAATAGTTAAATTTTCTGCTGCGAGGTAACTTTTCACATTTGTCAAACGTACCCAATCTACTTTTTTGTTCGTTTGTTGATATTCGATTTCTACCAAACCTGCAGGTGCTTCCATTTTAATTTTTCCAGCAGTTTTTGGTGTGATCAAACCTTCTTCAATCGCAATCGTAATCGTACCGATCGTTCCATGTCCGCACATCGGCAAACAGCCTGAAGTTTCTATAAATAAAATTCCAAAATCATTTTCTGGATCGCTTGGTGGAAATAAAATGCTTCCGCTCATCATATCGTGTCCACGTGGTTCAAACATTAATCCCGTACGAATCCAGTCGTATTCTTTGAGGAAATGTTGGCGTTTTTCGCTCATGTTGGCACCAACCAAATTTGGTCCGCCTCCAGCGACAACGCGCACAGGATTTCCACAGGTATGAGCATCGATACAAAAGAACGTCTTTTTCATAGCACTTTTTTAGATCGCTGCTTTCGTTTCTTGATCGTTTACCAAGCGAAGAATTCCCAATGGATTTTCGTTTTTCAATTCATCTGGCAAGAGTTCATTTGGCCAATTTTGATAACTAAACGGTCGTACCCAGCGCTTGATAGCATCGCGTCCAACCGCAGTGAATCGACTGTCCGTAGAAGCTGGATACGGTCCGCCATGCAACATCGCAGGCACCACTTCCACTCCAGTAGGAACACCATTAAAAATGATTCTTCCAACTCTGTTTGACAATGCATTGACTATATTTTGATGTGCCATAACTTCATTTGCTTCCGAAATGATGGTTCCTGTCAATTGTCCTTCTAGATTCGCGATAATCGCTTCTAATTCCGCTTCATCTTCACACTGTACCACTAACGAAAACGGTCCAAATACTTCTTCATGAAGCGTGTTGTTTGCTAAAAATGTGCTTCCATCGACTGTTGCGACTGCTTGTTGCGCATAGTTTTCTGTGACAACTTTATCAATTGCAGCAACTGTGGTCACATTTTTTTGCGATTGCGCTCTGACTTTGTTCGTTTGATACGCACTGTGAATATTTGGATGCAACATACATTGCGGCGCTATGGTTATAATTTCTTCTGAAAGTGTATTGATAAATGTATCTAATCCGTTACTCTTTAAACCTAAAATCAATCCTGGATTGGTACAAAATTGTCCAGTTCCCAGGGTAATAGAACTTGCATAAGCTTTTGCCCAAGTTGCTGCCTTCGTTTCCAAGGCTTTAGGCAATAATACGACTGGATTGATACTTCCCATTTCGGCAAATACCGGAATTGGTTCTGGACGTTTTGCGGCTACATCTAACAACGCACGTCCACCGCGAATGCTTCCTGTAAAGCCAACTCCTTTTACTTTTGGATGTTTTACCAATTCTTGTCCGACTTCAATTCCGCTACTATTTAAGTTAGAAAATACACCATTCGGCATGCCTGTTTTTTGTGCTGCTTTTTGAATGGTAAAAGCGATCAATTCGCCTGTTCCTGCATGCATTGGATGCGATTTTACAATCACTGGACAACCCGCAGCCAATGCAGAAGCCGTATCGCCACCTGCCGTGGAATATGCCAACGGGAAATTACTCGCTCCAAATACTACAATTGGACCAATTGGAACTAACATTTTTCGCAAGTCTACGCGTGGTCTGGGTTTGCGATCTGGTTGTGCTGGATCAATTCTAGCGTCGACCCAAGAGCCTTCTGCTACCAACGCAGCAAACATTCGTAATTGTCCGATCGTACGTCCGCGTTCGCCTTTCGCTCTTCCTTCAGGCAGACCGCTTTCGAACATATACATTTTAATCAGTGTATCATCTAATGCTAGAATTTCATCCGCAATCGTGTTTAAAAATGCTGCTTTTTTTGCGCCTGATACAGTTTGAAACTCTTTAAACGCTTCCGAAGCCAAGTCGATAGCTTCGTGAATTTCTTCTACAGTTGCTTCTGTAAAAACAGTTTCGTTTTCGGTATTTGTCTGCGGATTAAAGGTTTTATAGGTGATGGTTCCTTTGGCGGAAAGTGTATTTCCGATATAGTTTTTTCCTGTGATCATGCTATTTTTAAATTATAATGGTAGTTTTTGACTATTCACTGTATAAAGTTACAGAAATAAAATCTCAATACTAATACCTAGTGCCTAATGCTTAACTATTATAAATATTGCTTGTAATCTGTTAGCTTTGGACGTGTTCGTAAACCTTCTGTGATGATTTCTGTTACACGCTTTCTTTCTTCACCGATTAAAGGCAAACGCGGTTCGCGGACATGTTCTGTTCCGATACCTGTTGCTACTTCAGCTAGTTTTATGTTTTGAACCAATTTTGTGTTGATGTCAAGTTCTAATAAAGGCAGAAACCATCGGTAAATTGACACGGCTTCGTCTATTTTTCCTGCTTTTGCTAATGCATAAATTGCTACCGTTTCTGCAGGAAATGCACATACCAATCCCGCTACCCAACCGTCTGCACCCATTAAGAGACTTTCCAAAGCTAAGGTATCGACACCACATAAAATGGCGAGTCGATCTCCAAAACGATTTTTGATTCTTGTAATGTTTGAAATATCTCGTGTGGATTCTTTAACGGCTTGAATGTTAACGCAATCAGTTAGCAATTCCTCAAACATATCGAGCGTGACTTCAATTCCGTAATCTACAGGATTGTTGTAGACCATAATTGGCAAATCCGTACTGTTGGCGACTGCTTTGAAATAGGTTACTGTTTCTCTGCTATCGGCTTTGTAACGCATTGGCGGCAACATCATCAGTCCGCTGGCACCATCTTCTTTCGCATGTTGCGCCGCTTGTTTTGCAGCTACTGTCGATTGTTCTGCGACATTCATAATCACAGGCATTTTTCCATCGACGATTTTCACTGTTTCTCGAACTAAAATTCGTTTTTCTTCGTTTGTCAACGTGCTCGCT
This sequence comes from Bacteroidota bacterium, assembly GCA_039026955.1. Lineage (GTDB taxonomy): Bacteria > Bacteroidota > Bacteroidia > Flavobacteriales > Flavobacteriaceae > Kordia. The sequence continues at coordinate 24,604 of JBCCLH010000031.1, read as the reverse complement.
TCTCCTAGCGTTCCACCAAGTATAATTCCGTCTACTCCTGCATCTATTTGCGCTTTGATGTTTACTGCAAACATAGCTAAGTCAAGTTGATCGTTTTCTGTAAACTTTGTGGTGACTGCGGGCATGACGCCTTTCCAATTGATTGTCATTTGTGTTTTGTTTTGTTGATTTGTTGATTTGTGTATTCGTGGATTTGTGTATTCGTGGATTTGTTGATTTGTTTTTTGTTTTTTGTTTTTTGTTTTTTGTTTTTTGTTTTTTGTTTTGTAAAAGTAGTCTTCTTCTTGTTTGTATAAATAGTAGATATTATCCAATTTTGATACTATTTTATCCTAATTATAAATTTTTAGTCTATTTTTGATTAATATTTGCATATATTCAAAACAGAATGAAAGTCTTACCTTTTAAAATTCCGAAAGCCGAAAGCGATATTTTGATCGTGCAGGAAGATCGTGGACAGACTTTTTATGAGCAATTACATCAGCATGCTGAAATTCAGCTTTCGTATGTTATTTCTGGAAAAGGAACTTTTATTGTCGGTGATACCATTCGCGATTTTCAACCAAATGATATTTTGCTCTTTGGGAGCAATGTGCCGCATGTATTAAAGAGTGATGTTTCTGTTGATGAAGAATCGTATATGATTTCGTTGTTTTTTACGCAGGATAGCTTTGGTACAGATTTCTTTGAATTGCCAAAACTTCAAAAGGCAAAACAGTTACTGAGTGATGCGAATTTTGGTATTAAGTTTACAGAACATCTAACTTCGATAAAGTCTTTGTTTGAAAGTATCTTGCAACAAAATACGATACTACAGTTCGCTACTTTTTTTGAGATTCTTTCGCTATTGACACAAGCAAAATACGAAACTGTTTCTTCCTTCCTCAACACCAAAAACTACACGGACAACGAAGGAAAACGCATGAGTGCTGTGTTTGAATTCGTGATGAATCATTTTGATCAGAAGATTGTTTTGGAAGATATTGCCACCATCGCAAATATGACGCCGAATGCCTTTTGCAAATATTTTAAACAACGTACGAATAAAACTTTTTTTAAGTTCTTAACCGAAGTCAGAATTGAGAATGCGTGTAAGTTTTTGACGAACTCGACACAGTTTTCTATTTCTGAGATTGCTTATAACTGTGGATTTTTTAATATTTCTAATTTTAATCGGAAGTTTAAGGAGATTAAGGGTGTTACTCCTAGTGGGTTTCGGAAAGCTACACTTCGGCTTCGCTCAGTGTGAATGTTGAGTTTTGAATGTTGAATTGTTTTTTACTTCATAATGGGGAAGTATGATGAAATGATCTGTTTCTTGAGTAGCATCTGGTTTCCTTTTTTTGTTATGAATGCACTAATATTTACTTGTTATTTTTGTCATTCTTGCAAAGGTAGAAATCTATTAGATTCTCAGTTTTTAATTCTAATTGCTAACTTTTACTAAACTTGTAACATTAACCTAAAAACCAAGTCTTATATTTTTGGTAAGAAAATAATTATATTTATTGATATGGTTACGAAAGAAACTTATGAATGGATTGAAAGACTACTTGATCCGAAAGTTATTGAGATTTCAGATGAAGAATATGATAAATTAGTTAGAGACTATTTTCGAGAAGAGAAAAGATCTTACAATGGAAAGCGAGGACTATCTATAAAACGGAGATCTAAATTTTGGAAACTTATACGTAAATTTACAATGCCAAAGGGAAAAGAGGATGAATTTTATGATTTCTCAAACTTTATATTCCCTCAATTCCAAGATCCAGAATCGGAAGGTCCAAATAGTTTTTGGGAAGGTGTAACTGACAATATATTCTTATTTCCTGTAGATTTTAGCAAGTCTACATTTTCAAGTCAATCAAACTTCAATAATGTTATATTTAAATCTCATGTTGGATTAAGAAATTCTGAATTTCATAGTAAATTAGTAATAAAAGATTCAATATTTGAAGGAGATGTTCTGTTTCAATTATCAAACTTATCATCATTAGATATAGTAAACTCTAATTTTCTTACAAATTTTAGCTTCATTGATAATTTTTGTAATGGAGAAGTGCATATCAATAACAATAATTTTCAAGGCTTTTTACCATCCTTTTACGACTCAAGATTTCATAAAAAAGTAATTTTTAGTAATACAACTTTTTCCAGTTCCGCGTGTAGATTTAATGAATCAATATTTTTTGAAGATGTAGAATTTTTTGAGTGTAAATTTCAACCCAAACAAAAAGTAGAATTCCAAGCAGTGACTTTCACAAAAAAAGTAGATTTTATTCGATGTGAATTTTGGGTAGATACTCATTTTAATCAATCACAATTTAGTGGTATAACGGTTTTTGATAGACCAATTTTCAAAGAAAAGGTCGATTTTTCGTTTTGCAATTTTGAAGATATAACTTTTAAAGAAATTAACACATATTGGTCCTACAGAAATAATAATTATATTGAATCTTCTCAATTTTATTTTAGAGACGTGTTTTTCAATTCAAAAACATTTTTCAAAAACATAGACTTAAATAAACTAGAATTATTCAACTGCGATGTAACAAATATTACTTTTAGTAGATGTATTTGGAATGATAGAAAAAATAGGTTGAAACTTATAAACGAAATACCTCATAAAAATGAATACGAAATATATAAGCAACAATTATCTGGTAATGAATTAAAAAAAATAAAGTTAAAAATACTAGTCGATAAACTAAGAGATTCTGAAAATCATTATCGCCAATTGAAAAAGAATTTTGATTCAACCAAAAGCTGGGAACTTTCTGGAAAAGCCTATGTAAGCGAAATGAAAATGCGCCAGCAAAGACTTTGGTTAGAAAAAAAGTATTATCAATGGTTTATTTATTGGTTCTACGATTTCTTTGGTGGCTATACACAAGATTTTAGAAAACCTATCGTAAGTCTTCTTGGTTTGATTTTGGTGTTTTCTGGAATATACTTCTTTATCGATTATGACATTATTAAAGCTTTACAAAGAGGTATCAAAGGTGCATTACCTTACATGCAAATTGATACTGAAAACCCTTTTGAAGGCTATTGGTTAATTCTTAGAAATATTCAATTGGTATTAGGCGGAACTTTTTTAGCGTTTTTCATTTTAGCTTTGCGTAAGCGATTTAAGCAATAATTCAAATTATATTATCTGCTATTATAGTGACAGATTACTTCGTCATGCTTCCTCGTAATGACGATTCAAACACTATAATTATGAGATGCTGAATCAAGTTCAGCATGACGTTTCATAGCATACAACAAAGAATCAAGATAACAGATTAACGAATCAACAAATTAACAAATCCCAAACAATCCTAAATCTTTCTTAAACTGCAACAATTCTTCAAATCGTTCGTCTATATTGTATCATCATCAATCAAAATTATGCGAAAACTAATCTTTACTACGTTGGTTTTCTTCTTTAGTACAGACTTTATTTGGGCAAATGAAGAAGAAAATCCTATTGGAATTTTGTTTCCACAAGCAGAATTTCTGAATCATTACACTGCCCGGATTCCTTTTAAAGTCATAGATCAACTGATTGTTGTGGAAGCCGAATTCCTCAACAAGAAAGGCAATTTCATTATTGATACTGGCGCGGAACGACTTATTTTAAACAAGGTACATTTCCCGAAAGGAAAACGTTTGACAAAAAAGCGAAAGGAAATGACTGGCGTCACACGCATCGTAGATCAACCCTACGAACGAAAACTGAGCGAATTCATTCTACACAATTTAAATCTTAAGAATAAAAAATCAGATGTGATCGATTTATCTCATATCGAAAAGAGCAAGAAAATGCACTTGTTGGGCATTATTGGCTATAATATTTTGAAAGATTACGAAGTGTTTATCGATCTGTATTTGAATCAAATTACACTCTCGCGCGTGGATAAACGTGGCAATAAACTTGACGATAAAGTCTATGCGGAAGAAGTTTCGGACACGTTGGATTTTGACTTGAGAAAACATACCATTGTGGTTTCTGGTTTTGTGAATAACGAGAAAGTACGATTTGCCTTAGATACAGGCGCGGAATTCAATCAACTGAATAAAAAGATTGACAAAAAGATTCTGGAAAAGTTTCGACCGATCAAACATTTGTCAATGGTCGGCGCTGGCAATAAAAAGATTCGTGTTTTGGCAGGGAAATTGTACGATTTCCGACTGAATGAGCGCATTGGTGTGGGACCGATGTATACGATCGTCACCAATTTAAGAAAAATGAGCGAAGCCTATGGCACGTACGTCGATGGTGTGATTGGGTATGAATTTTTAAAATACAAGCGTACGATTATTAATTATAAAAAAGAAAAGCTATATTTCATCAAATCACCTATATTTAGCCCGTGAATCCAACGATTAAACATATGATCTTATTTCTAACTTTCTGTATATCAGTTAGTCTATTTGCGCAGAAAAAAACGCAAGGCTATCGTATTGAAGGTGATGAAGTAGTGTTTGTGTTTGATAAACGCGATTATAAAGAAGTGACGCACGGATTGTCGCAACATCGAAAATCTATTGATGATACAGCGATTGCCATTGAAATGATTGCGGTTGCGGGTAAATTCAACAATTGGTCAGAAGACGAATGGATTATGACCAAGATTGACGAGAATCGCTATGAGCTTCGCAAAAAGATGGCAGATTTTACTGATGAATTTTCTTGGGAATTCAAATTTGTCATCAATGAAGAGTATTGGGCAGAACCTGAAGGCGATATTGAAAATTTATCAAAAGCCAAAAGAAAAGGAAAGGATTTGAATGTGTACAATCTTAAAATGTATACCGCATATATTTCGGAAAATGGAAATGCAAAATTCTTCCTGAAAGGCTATCAACAGGCAGAAAAGGTGATTTTAAGTGGTTCGTTCAACAAATGGAATGAGGAACTTTTTGAAATGAAAAAAGCTGAGGACGGTTGGTATTTGACGCTTCAACTGCGACCTGATGTGTATGAATATAAATTTATTGTTGATAATATTTGGATTACTGACGAAGCGAATCCGAATCAGAAAGAGAATGAATTTGGAGGCTACAACTCTTTAATTGACATCAAAGCTTATTATACATTTACGCTTTCAGGCTATAAAGATGCAAAAAATGTAATGCTTGCTGGTTCTTTTAACGATTGGTCTAAAGATGGATTTAAAATGTCCAAAACCGAGGAAGGTTGGGAGATTTCTATCTTACTTTCAAGTGGAAAACATCAATATAAATTTATTGTGGATCAAGATTGGATTCTCGATCCTAACAATCCGATCAAAGAATACGATTATAAAGGCAATGTGAATTCGGTTTGTATGGTTCGGTAGACTTTGTTGGACTTTATTGGACTTGCTTAGACTTTGTTAGACAAGTTAGAATAGTTAGTATGTTAGACTAGTTAGACTTGCTTAGACTTTTTCCTGCGTAGGCAGGAATCTTTCAGACTTTTTTTAGATTGTTAGACTTGTGTCACACTGAGCGTAGTCGAAGTGTAGCCTTTTTTGATGCATGTATTATTATTAATCGTGGTTTGTTTTAAAATATTTCTATATCTTGTACAGAAACACTTAAACCGATTCAAAATGCGCTTACAACTTCTTACTACGATTACTTTTAGTTTGTTTCTTTTGGTGGGATATGCCCAAGATGGCGATATAGCCACAAAAGGACAAGACGTTTCTAATTTGGTTTTTACAGTGGAAAACGGCAAACAAATCAAGCTAGCGGATTATAAAGACAAAATTGTGTTTATTAACTTTTTCGCCAATTGGTGTCCTCCATGCAAACGCGAAATGCCATTTTTAGAAAAAGACGTTTGGCAGCAATACAAAGATCATACAAACTTCGCGATGATGGCATTTGGACGTGGCGATGATTTGGCGAAAGTTCAAAAGTTTCAAAAGGATTTTAAAACTACTTTTCCAATGCATCCCGATGTTTCGAAAGCGATTTATAATAATTTTGCTACCAAATATATTCCTCGTAATTACATCATAAAAAATGGTAAGATTGTTTATGCTTCTAAAGGTTTTTCTAAGGGTGAATTTGACGCTATGGTCGCTTATTTGGACACGCTTTTGAAAGAGTGAAACTTGCTGTGAGTATTCAGTTTGCGGTCGCAGTTTACAGTATCTTCCAAAAAAAGCTAACAACTAACAACCAAAAACTAAACTTAAGAATTTACAATTTTCAACTTCGCAAAGCGCAGTAGTAACTTCTTAATTCCGCCAACTTGAAACTTAATTTCTGCTTTTTTATCAGCGCCAACTCCGTCTAAACGTAGAATTTCTCCACGACCAAATCGTGAATGTTCTACCAAGGTTCCTGGAACTAGTTTTTCATCTAATAAACTTCCACTCGGCGGTCCACTTTCAGAAGCTTGTGGTTTGAGTTTTCGAAGCTTTCGGATTTGTTCTGGTGTTGGACTTCCTACTACAGGCGGACGACCTGATTTTGGTTTTTGCAATCGTAATTTGCTCTTATCAACTTCGCCAAAAATATCATTATCAATCAACGGTTTGAAACGATAGTTATCAATTGGCGTGATGTAATCTAAATATTGATCGTCAATTTCTTCGATGAAACGACTAGGTTCCGCATCCACTAGTTTTCCCCAACGGTAACGACTCAGCGTATACGTTAAATAGGCTTGTTTTTCGGCTCTTGTTAGCGCTACGTAAAACAATCGACGTTCTTCTTCCAATTCGCTTCTTGTGTTCATGCTCATGCCTGATGGGAACAAATCTTCTTCCATTCCTACAATGTATACATGCGGAAATTCCAGTCCTTTTGCTAAGTGAATTGTCATCAATGCCACACGATCGTCATCGCCTTTGTCATTGTCCATATCGGTTGCTAGCGCGACATCTTCTAGGAATTCAGCCAAGGCTCCTGTTGCATCTGCCACTTCTACCTGACCTTCTACAAAATCTTTGATACCATTCAGCAATTCCTCAATATTCTCAATTCGAGCAATCCCTTCTGGTGTTCCGTCTTTTTTGAGTTCTTGAACTAAGCCTGTTTTTTTGGTGATGTGTGATGTGAGTTCGAACGCATTCGCACCTTCGTTCATGATTTGAAAACTACGAATCATTGTCACAAAGTTTTCCAATTTCGTTTTGGTGCCTTTGTTGATTTTTAGATCGATCTTAGAGATATTTTCCATCACTTCAAACATGGAACGACCGTAATGTTTCGCAGCGACGACTAGTTTATCCACCGTAGTCTGACCAATTCCACGAGCAGGATAATTGATGACACGCTTCAAGCTTTCTTCATCTTTCGGATTGACTACTAAACGCAAATATGCCAAAACATCCTTGATTTCCTTGCGTTGATAGAACGACAAACCTCCATAAATTCGATACGGAATGTCACGCTTACGCAAGGCATCTTCCATTGCTCTTGATTGTGCATTGGTACGATATAGAATCGCAAAATCGCCATTTTGCAATTGTTCACGCATCTTGGTTTCAAAAATCGAACTCGCTACAAAACGTCCTTCTTCTCCATCCGTAACACTGCGATTGACTTTTATTTTCCCGCCAGGATCATTTGCCGTCCAAACAACTTTATCTAAACGTGTCTTGTTGTGTTCGATGACAGAATTGGCGGCTTCTACAATGTTTTTTGTCGAACGGTAATTCTGCTCCAAACGATACAATACAGCACCTTCGTAGTCCTTTTGAAAGTTTAAGATATTATTGATATTCGCACCGCGGAAGGCATAAATACTTTGTGAATCATCTCCTACCACACATATATTCTGAAAACGATCTGCCAACGCCTTCACGATCAAATATTGTGAATGATTGGTATCTTGATACTCATCCACCAAAATGTAACGGAAACGATCTTGATATTTCGCTAAGACATCTGGAAAACGGTTTAATAATTCGTTCGTTCGTAATAATAAATCGTCAAAATCCATTGCGCCAGCTTTAAAACAGCGATCTACATATTCTTTATAGATTTCGCCCAAACGCGGACGTTTTGCCATTGCATCGGCTTCTACCAATTCGGGATTGTTGAAATACGCTCTAACGGTAATTAAACTGTTTTTAAAAGAAGAAATTCGCGAGCGGACTTGCTTGTACTTGTAAATGTCTTTATCAAGCTGCATTTCCTTGATAATGGAGCGAATCAAACGTTCGGAATCTTGCGTATCATAGATCGTAAAATTACTCGGATAGCCCAATTTATCAGCTTCAAAACGTAAAATCTTTGCGAAAATTGAGTGAAACGTTCCCATCCACAGATTTTTAGCTTCGCTTCCCCCTACAATTCGCGCAATACGCTCTTTCATTTCACGTGCTGCTTTGTTCGTAAACGTCAACGCCAAAATATTAAAGGCATCGACGCCTTCACTCATTAAATACGCAATGCGATACGTAAGTACTCTTGTTTTTCCAGAACCTGCGCCCGCGATTACCATCAACGCACCATCTTTGTGAATGGTCGGTGCTCTTTGTGCATCATTTAGCTGCGCAATATAGTGTTGAATATCTTGCTCCATAATTAACTTCAAAAATAAAACACTCGGTTCGCTATTACAACTGTTCTTTTTGAAAGTTATGCACTTTTTCTTTGGAACTGTTAATTTGTTTGTTGTTTGTTGTTTGTTGTTTGTTGTTTGTGGATTTGTCTATTTGTGAATTTGTGGATTTGTTTTTTTGTGTTGGGTCAATATTTTAAGATGTATATATTTTTTTAATCTATGTGGTTTTCTGGTAATTGTTCTATGATTTGATAGGTGCTAAAGTTTAGGAAGTTTCCTGGATGTGCTAAAGTATTTTGTAATATGATAGGTGTGTCTGGATTGGTGCCAGAATACTGTGTGTTTCCGTCCATATTGATGTCTTGATTTTTGTAACCACTGATGGTGAATGTTGGGAAGTTGAGGAAGTTTCCAACATCATTTAATACTTCTGATAGAATTTCTGGTGTATCTGGATTGGTGCCAGAGTATTGAATGATTCCATCATCGTTTGCATTTCCAGCCCACATTCCATAGACTCCTACTGGCATCCCAAAGGTAGTTTGTGCATTGGTGCCGTGGGTTGGCGTAGATTCGTCTGTAAAATTAACTGTTACCACGCCTGTAGAGTTCAAAGTGATTGGTGCTGCACTCATGATTCCTAAATGATTTCTGTGTTTTACAGTGATGTAGTAATCTCCGTCAGGAACTTTAGGTTGTAAAACTCCTTCGCTTGTACTGGTAACGAAACCATCTCTTCGTAATAAATATGAATCGCTGAATACTACGTTGGTATTGTCTGAAGCATCTCTTAATTCGACCAATATCCAATCAACAATCGCTTCTTCATCGTTATTACTTAGAATTGAAGGATCAAACGAAGCGATTCCATCATAGGGACTTGTTGTTGGAATTAGATTGTTTGTGCGTAATGCATCACGCATTTGCAGAAAGCTGTTGACAGTTACATCTAAAGAAGCACCTTGTAAAAAGACTTTTACTTGGAATCTTGGACAGGCTTTTCCGCCATCATTAATCGTCCAATTGTACGTAGTAATTAAATCTTCTCGCTCAGTTTCTGCTACACAGTATTGACTGCTTCCGCCGTTAAAATTGATTCCAGTAGGAACATCGTCAATTCCGTCACCAGCTATACCGCTAGAATCTGTATGCCAACCTATTAGTGTGTTGTCGTAATTGTCTTTAGAAAGTGTCACACCTTCAAACATATTACTTGCATTACCAAAGGGACTATTCCCTAAGTTTGTGAGATCCCAATCCCCTAGATCTTGGTCAAAACTTGTAGCGTTTGCAAACATAGACACCATATCAGCTACATTGGAAACATTCCAATTCCCAATATCACTATTAAAACTAGAAGCATTTAAAAACATTCCTCTCATTTCAGTAGTACTACTTGGATTCCAGGTACTTAAGTCTTGGTTTAGTGGTGTGTTTTCAAACATGAAATTCATGGTGAGCACTTGACTGACATTCCAGTTACTGATGTTACCATTAAAATTTACAGCTCCACTAAACATAGAGGTCATATTCGTTACATTGCCTGTATTCCAACCGCCATTGCTTTGTAAAAGGTCTTGGTTGATACCTTCAGATCCTTGAAACATAAAACTCATGTCAGTGACATTGCTCGTATTCCAAGTTGAAATATCTTGGTTGAATGCATCTGTACCACTAAAGGCATTTGACATGTTTTGAACATTCGAAACATCCCATGAACCAAAAGCCGTTGTGCCAATTAAATTTTCACAACTTGTAAACATGAGTGACATGTCTGTAACATTAGATAAATCGGGCGTATCAATAGCAGTTACATCTAAATTCTTACATCCAAAAAAAGCCCTGTTCATATTTGTCCATTTGATATTTCCCCAGCGTTCAATGGTCAAGAGTTTGTCTTTATCGCCTCCATTAGCGAAACTTAAACGTCTTAAATCGCCTGTGATTCTTACAGTATATGTTCCTGGTGTAGCGTAGGTATGTGTGATGTTGGAATTGCCGAATCGGTTATATTGAATAGTACCATCTCCCCAGTCGATATCAAAATGCTCACTACTTATAGAAGGCAATGTAATTTGATTGTCATTAGAGGTGCCTGGATTGTCTGTTTTCCAAGTGGTGATAAAAGGTTTGGTCGTTTCTACAGTTACTGTTGCTGCACAAGAGGACATTCGTCCTAAATCGTCAATCACTACGGCATATAAAGTATTATCGCCTAAATCTGAGGTAGTATATGTAATTTCATCAGAGGAAAGACTTCCACCGCCAAAATCTCCTGTAAAAGTTCCTGTAGACAACATTGTCGGATCATCACTATTAAATATAATTATTTGCATATAATAAGTGGTTCCTGCTGTGAGTGCTACTTCGTCATCTCCCGTAAAAGAATCTTGGTAGGTTGAAGGTGTTTCGTATACAAACCCTTGTAAGAATGAAGCTCTGTCTGTAACTTCACCTGAATTGGGAACTACTGGCTGATCGTATATGATTGCGACCAACAAATCGTTTGTAGTAGAAGAACTAAAGCTGAATACTGGAAAATAGTTTCCATCAGTAGGAACGGTAAACGGAAATTCTTGATAGTATACGCCTGTGCCTGTGCCAATAATGTCATCTGTTGGGCTGCTTGTCGTGGTTGCACCGTCAAACAGTCCGCTTGTGGTACCACCGTTAGGATCGATAGTTGAAACATAAAATTGCGAAACTTCACCCACGCAAACGCCGTCAATACTACTTCTGATATCTGAAAACTCTACCGTAGCTTGACCATTAAAGCTTAAATTGACTGTAATGTCTTGACAGTTTACTTGTGATGGTGCCAGTGTTACATTGATCGTTGCCGTACAGGTATCTTTATTTCCTGCAGCGTCATACACTGTAAATACTACTGGATTTACACCTTCATCCGGACAGCTAAAAGAATCATCGTCCAATTTCATGAAGGTGACACCAATATTGTCTGAAGAACCATTGTCAAGCAAACTTGCATCTACACGAGTAATTCCTTGATCTACTTGAAAAGAAATATTTTGGCATACTGCTACTGGCGGCACATCGTCATAGGCTTGTCCGTAGGTTCCCGTTGGAAACGGTACAGGCGCATTGCCATTTGTACTACTTATACTAGAAATGATTTCTGGACCTGGAATTCTCCAATCGTTTATCACAAAGCTTCCATTGGCTACTGTCCCTGTTTTACGATATACCCAACTATTTTTATACGCCCACGCGGTTCCAAATCCGTTTACAGTTGGGTCACCAAAAACATCAATACGTGTTGGAGTACTATTTACATCTACAAATAACTCCACCGCATTACTTCCAGATGGAAGTAAGCGGTTTGTTCCACCCATATCAAAATCTGGCGCAAAACCAAAGAAGGTTTGAAAAGCAGTTGGAAACTCTGCTAAATATAAAAAATCTCCTGCGGAAGCTGAACCTGACAAATAGTATTCTGCGCCTTCTGAACCATTAAAACCATTCTCAACACCTACAGCGTAGATGCTTAAATCTGGAATGTCATTGACTACATACAACTCAATAGCTCCTAAATCTTCATTGTTTTTGGAAATAATCCCTGTGATTAGTAACGATTGTGTGTTTACAGGTATTTCGCAGGTATCGGTATCAATTGAGTTTGCAAATAAAGTATGATTGCTTCCCAATACACAAAGAAATACAATAACGGTTTTTACAAATAGATTTGCTTTCATAGCAGTTAGTTTTAAATTGTTTGCAAGGTACTTTGTAAGAGAAATCTAGGAAATACGAGACGATACGTAGATACTACGTAGTGGTACGTATTTTTGGGTGTTAGGTTTTGGGTGTTGGGTTTTAGGTTAGCTTTTAGACCGCTTCGCTGTTAGATATTAGATCGCGCTTTTGCGCTGTTAGACTTATTTTAGGTTCTGATGAAAAATACTTTTTCATTTTAAATTCTATTTCGTTTTTATGTTGAATTATAAATTTTTATTTGAAACTTCTCAATACTAAATACTCAATACTAATATCTAAAAGCTCATTGAGCTTGCCGAAGTGAGCGACCTAACACCTAAGACCAAAAACCCAATATCAAAGAAAAACGCTATCAGTAATTGAATGCTCATAGCCCCTCAGAGCATTCAATACCGTAGCGTTTTCAACTAACCCTAATTAATTATATTACAGTGGTTTCGGGGTGAGGTTTCGGGGAATTTTCTTTTTTCATAGTTATTAAAATGTGGAGTTATCTAAACTGAACTGTGTTTTTATTTTATTCATTATTGTTGTCGGAGGAATTTTCTGAAAAGCATTTATAATGATGATTTCAGGTTTGATGTGTTTGAATATGAGTGCGCTTTTAATGTCTTCCGCATTAAGTCCTGGAAGATTTTCTTCAATAATGACAATATTGCTGCGATTTTGAATAATATGTTTTAACGCAGGGAAACCGTTTGAAAAAACGTGAATGTCAGTCACACCTTTTCCCAAAAAGTAAAGTTTTAAATGTCTTGTGTAGCTTTCATCGCTGTGCGCTAGTACAATTTTCATCTGGAATTCATTCATGATTCAAAGTACTGCAAGATAGTATGCGTGCTTAGCATATCCTATAAGCGCCAACTCGTAAAAACTACGTATTGGTACGTATTTCTGTAGCTATTTTTACTGTGAAAGAATCACATTTCTATTCAGTAAAGCCCAATTGGTTAATACATTGTTTCCTTTTTTGAGTCCGAGTTTTTCAATGATGTTGCTACGGTGTTTTTCAATGGTTCTGATGGAGACCGAAAGTGTATCTGCAATTTCCTGATTGGAGATTTCTTGCGCAATAAGTTTTAGAATTTTAGTTTCGGAAAGCGTGAGTAAGTTTAAACGCTTCAATTCTTCACTGGCATTTTGCAACGGTTGATCGTCAATGGATTTACTAAAGTATACATTGCCATTCAAAACTTCGTTGATGCAGTGTTCAATTTCAAAAAAGGTATCTTCTTTGAGCAAGTATCCATCAATTTGAAATGCTTTTGCCTGCACAATGTAATACGATTCTTTGTGAAACGATAGAATGATGAATTTAGTCTTCGCCCCTTTTTCACGTGCCATTTTGATGACTTCAAAACCTGTCAACACTGGCATATCAATGTCTAATAATGCAATAGCTGGCTTTAGTTTGATGATTAATTCCAATGCTTGAATGCCATTAGTCGCTTGCCCAATAACATTATAGCCGTTGGTGGTTAACTCTTCCGTTAAGCCTTTTAATAGCATCGGATGATCGTCTGCGGTAACGATTGTAATTTTTTTATCCATGGTTGATCGGTATACTTACAGTTAATTTTGTCCCTTTTCCTATAGTACTTTGCAAATCGATATATGCATCGATGATACGTGCGCGTTCAAATAAGGTTTTGATTCCCAAACTGATACTTTTTTGTTTGGAGGTAATATCAAAACCTTTTCCATTGTCGTTAATGGACAAGGTTACTTTGGTAGGTTCTTTTTGAATGTCTAATTTGACCGCTTTCGCTTCTGCGTGTTTTACAATATTACTCAAACTTTCTTGAATTATACGATATACATGCAACTCAGATTCTTTAGATAGTAGATTATCAACATTTTCGATGTTTTCTGTGAAAAATAGTTCAGTATTTGCGTTGATATCATACACTAATGCATTGATGGCCATGGTTAAGCCTAAGCGTTCCAAGTTAGACGGATGCAAACCGCGCGAGATGCTTCTGACTTCTTCTAAGGTAGAACTTGCCAATTGTTCGGCATTTTCATTTCCTAGTTTTTTCGTGGTTTTGCTCAGTAACATTAGTTTTTGTCCCACACTATCATGCAATTCTCTTGCAAGTCGTGAGCGCTCTTCTTCTTGTCCTTTGAGTAAATCTTGCGAAAATTGTGCTTGTAGTTCTTGACGTTTTTGTGCAAATCTTCGCGATCGCACCAAATAAATGATCAGAAATACCGCCAGTAACCCTACTCCACCAAAAAACATGTATTGTTGATTCAGTCTGTTTTCAGTATTCAATATGGTAATTTCAGCGTTCTGAGAAGTAATTTTCGCATCGCGTTTCTCGGTTTCATAGAGCGTTTGGTAGTAGGATAAGGCTCTGGCTTTTTGCACACTTTCTATGGAATCCTTGATGTTGATAAAAGATTCTAAATACTTTAGTGCTTTTTGTTCGTCGTTCTTAGCATTGTAAATTTTATACAACATCTCATAGACTTCCATTGTGAATTCATAATCACTAATTCCTTCACGTAATGCAAGGAGTTTGTTTGCGCTAACCTCAGCTTTGTCTAGTTCGCCTTCCGACAGGAAAAGTAAAGTTTCCGCTTTGGTGTAAAGATCTTTGAGATTGTAGTTTTCTGGGTCGTTGGTGATTAGACTTTTTAATTTTTGTATGTACAATCGTGCATTTTCCAAACTATCCGTTGCAATATAATCTACTGCCAATTCCTGATACGTTAATGGTTCAAAGAAATTAAGTTCAGGATATTTTTCCAATACGTTGAGTCTTCGCTTATGGCATGCAATACTTTTTTTGTATTTGCCTTGTGCTGCATAATCATACGCCATATTCCCTAAATTGGCTAAGTGTGCGCCATAATCTTCTACCTTGATCGATAATGAATCAATGACTAGATATTCCTTTTCAGCTTCTTCATAAAATCGGTTTTGACTGTACAGAATAGATAGGCCGATTCGCAACTTTATTATATTTAAGTAATCTTCTTTTTTGATGAATACTGAAAGTGCTTTTTGATATTCCCGAGAAGCTGCAGCAAATTCTCCTATTCGTGACAGGGCATAGGCTTTGAATCCTTTGATATTGCCGTACGCTACAGAATCTTTGAATTTTAAATAGAGTCTTTCAGCGGTTTCGTAATATTGTATGGATTCCTCCGCAAATCCGGATTCTAAAAAGCTATCTGCGCCGCTTCCATATAAAGTAGCTAGCGATAAAGAATCAGTAATGTGCCAATTGCGGTCTAAAGTAGCTTTGAATAGTTGTAAACCTTCCTCAAATTGTCTTCTTCTATTTACCAAATAGAAAATGAGATCGCCTGTTTGTGCTGCTGCAATATTGTAGTTTTGTTCTTTAATGGCTAGATCGATCGTGACTTTTACAATAGAATCGTAATTGTATTCAAGATTGTATAAGGTCAACCTTGTTAGACTGTCCAAAAGAGTTAATTTTTCTCCACCTTCTGCCCTAGTAATTTGCGCTTTTAGCGTATTGATTTGTTCTGTATTGCCTTCTTGCGAAAGCATCACAAAAACTGGAAAAAGCAGTAAAATAATACTAATTTTTTTCATAATTTTTAAATAGAAATGTTCAATCGCATTTCGGTTCCATCATTAATTTTACTATCTAATTGTAGTTGCGCACCCAGTATTTTGGCACGTTCATACAAGGTTTTTAGACCGAGACTCATGTTTTTGTATTTTGATTCAAAATCGAAACCTTTTCCGTTATCACTCACCAATACAAAGATACTATTTGCTGTTTTATGAATTTCCATTTTTACCGCTTTGGCTTCGGAATGCTTTACAATATTACTTAATGTTTCTTGAATGATTCTGTATAAATGCAATTCCGATTCTTTGGACAGCATGTTGTCAATATCGTCAATTTCTTCTGTAAAAAATAATTCTGTGTTTGCATTGATATCATATACTAAGGCATTTATAGCAGTTGTCAATCCTAAACGTTCCAAGTTGGCAGGATGCAAGCCACGCGAGATGCTTCTGACTTCTTCAAGCGTAGAACTTGCTAAATTTTCCATGTTTGGATTGTCTATTTTTTTGGTTTGTTTGGAAAGCAGCATGAGTTTTTGTCCCACGCTGTCGTGTAATTCTCTTGCTAATCGCGAACGTTCTTCTTCTTGTCCGTTGATCAAATCTTGTGAAAATTGTTCTTGTAAGACTTGTTGTTTTTTGGCAAATCTTCCTGATCGTATCAAGTAGATGATCACAAATAGCACCACTAAACCTAAACCACCGAAAATAAGCCATTGCTGCTTGACTTTGTTTTTTTCATCCAATACTGCAATCTCTGTTTTTTGTGAAGCTATTTTAAAATCGCGTTTTTCTGTTTCATACAATGTTTGATAATACGACAGCGCCCGCGCTTTTTGAATACTATTTACAGAATCATTGAAATGATTGTATTTTGACACATACGAAAAGGCGCTTTCATAGTTGCCTAACGCTTTATGTATCTCAGCCAATCGCTCATAGCTTTGATTAATACCTTCTGTGTTATTAGCTTTTAAATGTAGTTGAAGCGCTTTATCTGATTCTATTTGTGCTTTTTTAAAATCCTCAATGCTTATAAAATAATCTGCTAAGGCAAATCTGTAGGCAGATTCAAATGGGATCGGATTTTTTATAGCATATTTTTTTTGAATTTTATCAAAAAAGATTTGAGTCTCTATAGTTCTACCATTTTGTGCATACGCAGATAGTAAGCCGTAGGTAATGATAGGCGTATAATTAAAAGGTTCAGCAAGTTTTTCAATTTCTTTATACGCTTCTTCAAGGTGGTTGATACGTAATTCTTGATCTCCTTGTTTATCCGCATCAATAGAAGCGTTGTATAAATTGGGTATGAAGGATCGAAAATCATTGTTTAATCTAGATAATGAGATGACCTGATCACGTTCTTCTTTTGCTTCTTTGTAGAATCCCATTTTACTATAAATTACCGCTAAGGTATTTCTTGCAAATGAAATATTTATAGTGTCTTTTTGTTTTGTGAAAATGGCCGTAGTTTCTTTTAAAAGTTTTGATCCCGTAGCATAATTTCCCATATCTACATGCGCGGAAGCTTTATATGTTCTGGCGGTTGCATACAACAAACTGTCATTATCTTGTAACGCAAAGTTTTCTGCTTTTTCATACACGGGAATAGATGCCTTTGTAGCTCCTGAAAAAAAGTACGCGTCTCCTGCATTTGTGTACAATCTAGCAAGGATGTCATAATCGTTGGTTTGTATGTTTCTTTGCTCAAAATCTTCCAGAACTTTAATGCCTGCTTTTGGTTTATTGGCTCTATTCGCATAATAAAAAATTAAAGAAGAAGTCCGCGCCAACGCAATATCCATATCGTTGAGCTTGTATGCCAATGCAATAGTTTCTCTGGTAATGGAATCATAAGTGTTATCTGTGCTGTTAAAGCCGATATATCGGCTTAGACTATCGAGTAGTTTTAATTTTTCAGTTCCTTCATTTTTTGAAATTTTGTCTTTTAATTCCCTTATTCCAGCAGTGATATCTTCCTGTGCCGTTGCCAGAAAGGAGTATGTGAGTAGTAGTAAAGCAATACTAATTTTTTTCATAATTTTTTAAATAGAAATGTTCAATCGCATTTCGGTTCCATCATTAATTTTACTATCCAATTGTAGTTGTGCACCCAGTATTTTAGCACGTTCGTACAGTGTTTTTAAACCCAAACTTATGTTTTTGTATTTTGATTCAATATCAAATCCCTTTCCGTTATCACTCACCAAAAAGCTGATCATATGATCCTTTTTGCGTATTTCAATTTTTACAGCTTTTGCTTCAGAATGCTTTACAACATTACTCAGTACTTCTTGAATGATTCTGTAAACATGTAATTCTTCTTCTTTAGATAAAATATAATCAATATTATCAATATCTTCTGTAAAAAATAGATTGGTATTAACGTTGATGTCGTATACCAACGCGTTTATTGCCATGGTTAAGCCCATGCGTTCTAGGTTGGAAGGGTGCAAACCTCGCGAGATGCTCCTCACCTCTTCTAAGGTAGAACTTGCCAGATGTTCCATGTTTGGATTTTCTATTTTTTTGGTTTGTTTGGAAAGCAGCATGAGTTTTTGTCCTACACTGTCGTGTAATTCACGAGCCAATCGCGAGCGTTCTTCTTCTTGTGCATTGATCAAATCTCGTGAGAATTGTTGTTGGAGTGTTTGTCGCTTTTGCGCGAATTTTTTAGAACGAATTAAATAGAATATGATAAAAAGTACTATCAATCCCAATCCGCCGAAAATAATCCATTGCTGCTTGACTTTGTTTTTTTGATCTAATACAGCAATTTCAGTTTTTTGTGAAGCGATTTTAAAATCGCGTTTTTCTGTTTCATACAAGGTTTGGTAATAAGAGAGTGCCCGCGCTTTTTGCAGACTGTTCACAGAATCTTTTAAGTTGGCAAATTTTACCGCATAGTTATAAGCATTCTCGTGTTCGTCCAAAAGTTTGTAGATGTTGGATAAGCGTTCATATGCTTCATAAATACCTTCCACATCGTTAATATCAAGTAACAATTCCAAAGCGATTTTTGCTTCCGTGAGTGCTTTTTCAGGTTTGTTTGTAGCTATGTAATATTCCGCCAAAGCGATTCTATAAAAATCCTCATACGGAATTACTTCTTTCGTACTATACGCTTCTTTCGCAATATCAAAATAGGTTTTGGCTTTTGCCAGACTGTCATTGGCTGCATACGCACGAAGCAATTCAAACACAATAATCGGTTTAGATGAAAAACCATTTTCTGAAAGTTCACCATATTTGTAAGCTTTTTTCAAATTGTCAATACGCGCTACTTCATTGCCTGTTTTGTAGGCATCAATTGAAGCATTATGGTAGTAGGATTCTACACTAAAATAGTCTTTTATTGATAAAGATAGTTCAATGGCTTCATCGCGTTCTTTTTTGGCTTCTTCAAAAAAGCCCATTTTACTGTATAAAATAGATAGATTACTTTTAGCGCCTGCAAGATTAAATGTGTCTTTGTATCGCGTAAATATTCTAGTCGTTTCTCTAAGTAATTTAGAACTTTTTGTATAATCACCCAAATCAGTAATCACACCAGCTTTACTTGTTCTTGAAATGGCATAATTGGCACTGTCCTTGTCTTGCAGTGCAAAGTTTTCTGATTTTGTGTAAAACGAAATGGATTCTTCTAGTTTTCCAGAATACGAGTAACTATCACCCACATACAAATAAATCAAGCAAAGAAGTGCTAAATCGTTCACTTTTGAAATGAGATGTTTGTAATCTTCATAGACTGTAATTCCTTTTTCAGGCGATTCTGAGACACTTCCGTAGTAATAAATCAAATCTGCTACCTGCTGAACCGCTATTTGGAAAGAATCGAGTTCTACGGCTTTGGCAATGGTAACTCTGGCAATAGAATCATACTTGTATTGAGGTTTGTCCATTATCAAATTCGTAAGACTGTCCAGTAAAGTGAGTTGTTGTAACGAATTAGCCGTAGCAATTTGTTGTTGTAGTGCGTCAATTTTCGGTTGTAAATCTTCTTGCGAAAACACCGCAATGGAATAGCTTAAAACGAAAAAGAAAATAAATTTTTTCATCATAATTATATTGGAATGTTCATCGTGAGCGTCGTGCCTTTGTTGAGTTCACTTTTGAGATTGAGTTGCGAACCAATGATTTTAGCTCGTTCGTATAAAGTATTCATTCCTAGACTAATACTTTTTTTAGCAATCGTTAAATCAAATCCTTTTCCATTGTCACTCACCAACACATGAATGCTTTTGTCTTTCTTCTGCACTTCAATTTTAACTGCTTTAGCTTCGGAATGCTTTACAATATTGCTCAACACTTCTTGAATGATTCTGTATACATGCAATTCTGCTTCTTTTGGTAAAATATAATCAATATTGTTTATATCTTCTATAAAAAACAGATCTGTATTGGTATTGATGTTATAGATTAACGCATTCACTGCTTCAGTAAGACCCAAATGTTCCAAATTAGAAGGATGCAAACCGCGCGAGATATTTCTAACTTCTTCCAAGGTGGAATTTGCCAGATGTTCCATGTTTGGATTTTCTATTTTTTTGGTTTGTTTGGAGAGTAGCATGAGCTTTTGTCCTACACTGTCGTGTAATTCACGAGCCAATCGGGAACGTTCTTCTTCTTGTGCATTGATCAAATCTCGTGAAAATTGTTGTTGCAGTGTTTGTCGCTTTTGCGCGAATTTTTTAGAACGAATTAAATAGAATATGATAAAAAGTAACGACAAACCCAATCCGCCAAATAGCATCCACTGTTGTTTGATGCTGTTTTTATTGTCCAAAATAGTAATTTCCGATTCTTGCGAAGCAATTTTAGCATCGCGTTTCTCTGTTTCATACAAGGTTTGGTAATACGATAAAGCTTTGGTACGTTTCAAACTTAAAATAGAGTCATTGATATGTGTCGCTTTTTTGAAATGGTACAATGCTTGTTTGGAGTCGTTCTTAGCTTCATAAATCTCAAATAACAAATTGTGCGCTGCGGTAATATTTTGGGTGGCATTATTCGCAATTTGAAAATCATAATGTTTTTGAGCATAGAATAACGCATTGTTTACCTCTTTTTTTGCTAGATAATAATGGGCTACACTTTTATAATAGATACTTTCAAAATATCCTTGCGTATTGCGTTCCGGATTTTGCTGTATTTCATTGTAAATCTCCGTTGCTTTTTCAAGATCGTTTGCTAATGAATATCCCAGCAGTAATTTGTTGAGAATTTGTGGTTCATAACGCGTTCTGATTTCAGTAGATTTTTTTGTGTATTTGAGTGCTTCATTCAAGTTGTTGATCATTAGTTCAGTATCTTCCTGCGCATAATTATCAATACTTTCGTTTAATAAACTGTTAATGATTCCTGATTCATAATTAATGGTTTTTGACAATAGTAACGCTTCATCGCGCTCTACTTTAGCTTCCTCATAAAAACCATTCATGCTATACAAATCAGCTCTAGAACTTTTGGTATTTACTAACCGAATGGTGTCTTTTGTATTTCGGTAAATCGCTTCTACTTCTTGCAATATACGAGATGCATCTACTAAATTTCCCATACGTGTGTATGCATCTGCAATATATTTTCTAGAAATACCATACAAGATAGAATCATTCGCTTTTAACGCATACCTAGCTGCCAATTTGTAAATTTTTATGGCTTTTTCAACTTCTTCTGAAAAGTAATAACTATCACCGCCGTTGAGATAAAATCGTGCGAGTAGCTTATTGTTGGTAACAGGCAATTGTTTCGCATCAATTTCTTCAAAATAAGCTTTCCCTTCATTGGGCTTTCCCAATCTATTGGTGAGTGACCAAACGAGTCGAGCCGCTTTTCTGTTGGCCAAATCAAATGAATCTAGTGCAATCGCATGTGAGACAGTCGCTCTTGCAATAGAATCATATTTGAACTGTGTCATGTCTCTTGTGAGTACACTTAGACTGTCGAGTAGTGTTAGTTTTTGACCTCCGTCAGATTGACGAATTTGTATTTTTAGGTCGCTCACTTTTTCTGCAATAGCCATTTTTTGCGCATGTGTATGAGTCACAAAAAACAAGCAAAAGCTACTAATAAACGTCCCTAGTATATTTTTTCTCATAGTGATTGGTTGATCTGTAAGCGCTTCTACCCTTTGCATCTTGAATTTGCTTTGATATAGTACAAATCATTTCATAATGTGCAGGATACACACTTTATTCTGGATACCAATTTACTAGCGCATAGACTTTTTATCAATACGAGCCAATACGAATGTTGTACGTACTGGTACGTATATCATAACTTATTAACTATCTTTTTATACTGCGTAATCTCATCTTACATTTCACAAAAAAGGCTATCCAACTGAATGAATAGCCTTTAAGAAAAGTATTTAGTAACTAAACGCTCTAATTCTTAATGAATTTTTTGGCTGTACTACCATTTTGAGCGTAGACTTTTAAGAAGTAAGCTCCGTTTTGTAATCGGCTTACATCAATTGCTTTTAGATTATTTTCTTTAGATAATACCAATTGTCCATTCATATTTATCACTTCCACTTTTTCTAGGTCTTGTGTTAGATTGATATATAATTTGTCCGTAGTAGGATTTGGGTAGATGGAAAAGTCAATCGTAATTTCATCCGGTGTGCTTAACGTAGCAAATATGAATGAGCTTGTCCCTGAAGTTCCTGATGCATTTGCATCTACTACGTTTGGAAATACTGCCATGCTATCATCTACCATATCGGCAGACATAAAACTTTTGAGTGGTGTTACCGTAGTTGCTAATGCAGAATTGTTTTCCAAAATGCTAATGCTTCCAGAAGTTGGCGATTGATCTAGTTGAATGGTTACCATTGCGGTAGGCGTTCCACTAGATGGTGCTGTTAATGCGATTGGACTTCCCAGTGTTTCTGTGATTAAATATCCATCAATACCTGCTTGTCCGACGTCGCTTCCATTGAAAAAGTTGGCTCCCGCACTGCTTCCTAATGAGGAAGTAATGGTGGCAGTTATTCCATCTGGCAACAGAATCGTGAATCCGTAGCTTTGTACTGAAGTTGCAAAACTGTTGGTACTTGCATTTGGTACGGCTGTAATGGTATAATTAAAGCTGCCGTTGTCCACTAAGGAATAAGTATATCCATCTTGTGCTTGTAACTGTGTCGAACAGAAGCAAAGAATGGCAATGCATATAGATTTTAATGTAAATTGTTTCATGACACTTCGTATTTAGTATTGTTTTTTATGAATTGATTGTTTTTGTTTTTTAATTTTTATTCTTCTTGTAATTGTTTGCAAGGTATAGTAGCTGTCTTTTGTTTGAAATAAGAGATAGTACGTAAATACTACGTGGTGGTACGTATGGTTGGTTTAGATCGCTGCGCTTTTAGACCGCTTCGCTGTTGGAATTTAGACCGTGCTTACGCACTTTTAGACTTGTTTCTGCTTGTGCAGGAAGCTCTTAGACTGTGCTTGTGCACTTTTGAATATTTTAAATGTTAAATGTTGAATGTTAAATGTTGAATTTTTAAAATAGTTAAACTAAAATACTCACCAACTCCACAACTCCTCAACTCAAAGACTCACAACTACGTTTTTGGAGTATGTTAGTCTGAGAGTGTTTGAGTTTGTGAGTGTTCTTTGAAATACATTCACAAATTAGTACATTTTCAAATTTTCAAATTAGCACATCATCAACTCCTCAACTCAAAGACTCACAACTACGTTTTTGGAGTATGTTAGTCTGAGAGTGTTTGAGTTTGTGAGTGTTCTTTGAAAGATATTTTCAAACAAATAATAGAAAAACTCACAAACTCATCAACTCAAAGACGTACAGCTATAGTTTGAATTCGTATGATTTTAGCTGTTTTATGAATGTTCTTTGAAATACATTCACATATTAGTACATTTTCAAATTGCTACATCATCAATTCGTATTTGGTAATTGTTCTATGATTTGATACGTACTAAAGTTTAGGAAGTTTCCTGGATGCGATAATACATTTTGTAAGATGATTGGCGTATCTGGATTGGTTCCTGAGTATTGCGTATTTCCATCCATATTGAGATCATCTGAAAGATATCCGCTAACCGCATAGGTTGGGAAATTCAAGAAGTTTCCTGGATCGTTGAGTACAGTCGATAGAATTTCTGGTGTATCTGGATCGGTTCCTGAATACTGTACAATCGCATCTCCATTTACATTTCCTGTCCACATTGCGGTGACTCCTGCTGGCATTCCAAAGGTTGTTTGTGCGTTGCTTCCAAAAGTTGGTGTGGAACCGTCTGTAAAATCTACAGTTGTAGTTGTACTACTCAAGGCTATAGTATTTGCCGACATGATACCTAGGTGATTTCTATGCTTGATCACTATTTTATAGTTTCCAGCATTGACATCAAATGATACTGGCGAAATTCCATCTACAGCTACAATATCACCATCTCGTTGTAATAAGGCAGATTGAGCAGTAGGTAAACCTGGCGGAGGTGTTGGCATCATTGGATCAAATTCCTCCATCAATTCTACCCAAACCCAATCTACAATAGCATCAGGACCCGCAACATCTAAAACAGTCTGTTCACAGGTAAGCATATCTGCATATGGACTTCTGGTCGGAATCATTCCTGCCACACGTAAATCGTCACGCATTAAATTTTCTTCGCCCACATTTGGATTTAGTGCTGCACCTTGTAAACATACTTTTACTTCCAATACTACATCGCCACAATTGATACTTAATCCACCATCGTCGATTGTCCATCCGTAGGTATCAATTAAGGATTGTCGTTCTGTTTCTGATAAACAGTATTGACTGCTTCCGCCGTTAAAGGTAATTC